>NZ_CAXSBH010000025.1:0-35819 GCF_964235535.1 uncultured Sphingomonas sp. | reverse complement strand
GCGCTGCTTGACGAAATCGACCAGCCCCATCGCATCGCCGAGCGCGGCGATCTGCTGGCGCGGCGGCAGCGCCTGGAGTCGCTGCTCGAGCGCCGCGCCGCCCTGCTGCAGCCGGTCGAGCGTGGCGGGCTGGGCGGCGTACATTTGGTCGAGCACCGGGAAGAACGTCGCCGTCCCGCCGCACTGGCCGAGCAACGCGGCCGCCAGGTCGGGCGCGCCGTGGACGAGGAAGTCGCGGAACTCGAAGCTCACCTTGCCGCTCGCGACATAGTCGCGCGCCAGCGGCACGGCCGCGTCGCGCGAGAATGCGCCGCAGGTGGGGCAGGTGCGCGCGCCGTATTCGACGAGCTTCACCGGCGCCTCCGGGTTGCCCATCCGGTACCCGCCCTCCGGCGTCCGGGATACCGTCTCCGTCCAATTGCCGCCTGCCGGAGCGGGCGTGGTCGCCAAGGTCGTAGCGTTGCCGGCCGCGGTCGCGCCCGTCTCGCCCGAACAGGCGGTGAGCGCGAGAAGCGGCAGGGCGAAGCATAGGGCGAGGCGGTTCATCGAAAGGCTCCTGGCGTACATTGAAGGCGGGTCATTTCGCGCCGGCCGCGCGCAACAGCGGTTGCAGCTGCGCCCAGTCGGCGGCGGGCGTCTGGCGACCGCCCAGGAAGAAGGTCGGGGTGGCGCGAACTTCGGCTGGGCGCGCCTCGCTCGCCGCGATCATCCGGTCGATCGCGGCGCGGTCGGCGAAACAGGCGGCGAGCCGCGCGTCGGTGACGCCGTTCGCACGCCCGATCGCCGCGAGCCCCGACCCGTCCGCCAGCGCGCGCAACCGCGCCTGCATCGGCTGGCCTTGCGGCCGCGCGGTGTTGGCCTGGTCGTATGCGGCCCCGCGCGGGAGCCAGTCGTTCTGCCCGGCGAATATCGCGTCGCTGGTCCGCGAAAACCCGGCGGGTCCCGCGCAGCGCGCCACCACCACCGCCGTCAGGTCGAACGCGTCGCGGATCAGGTGGCGAAGCTCCAGGCTGGTCGATCCCGATCGGATCATCGCGCCCTTCAACACCGGCTTCGACGCCACCGCGAACTCCGCGCAGTGCGAGCAGGTATAGCTGGCATACTCGATCAGCTTCACGCGCGCCGCCGGATCGCCGACCAGGTATCCGCCGGTCGGGAGCGGCCGCGCGGTCGCCGACCAGTCGGTCGCCCTTCTTTGGGCGGGCGCGGCCGCGGCGACGAGGCACAGGGCCGCGAGGGCGAGGAACGGACGGAACATCTCAGCTGATCCTGGGCAGCGCGCCCGACGCGGCGACGCCGGCGGCGAGCGACTCGAGCACCGCCTTCAGCTCGGGATCGGCGATGGCCTTCAGGCCCGCGCCGAGCTCGACGGGGACCGCGCGGATCGACGGCGGCGCGGCGCGGGGCGCGGGCTTGTCGACCTCGCCCTGGCGGATCAGCACGCGCGCCACCGCCGGATAGCCGAAGAACCGGTTCACCCGATCGGTGATCTCCGGCACGATATGCTGCATGATCACTGCATGCGCGCCGCGCACGGTCAGCGTCAGCGTCCCGTCCTGCTTCTTGCCCTGCGGGAAGCGCAGCGACTCGGGTTGGCTGACCCCGGCATACCGCTCGCCCACGATCTCGGGCCAGCGGCTCACGACCGAGCTCTGCACGAAGCCGAACCGCCGGAACGCCGCGCCGCCGACCTGCGGCAGCAGCTCGGCCACCTGCCGCGATCGGTTCTGTCGCTCGGGAGGGGGAGGGGGGGAGCGTTTGCTCATTGCGGCTCCCATGCCATAGCGCGCCCGTGGACGCCAAGCGCCTATCCGTCGCGTCCGCGCTGCTGACTTGGTACGACGCGCACCGCCGCGACCTGCCGTGGCGCGCCAAGCCGGGCGAGACGCCCGACCCGTACCGCGTATGGGTATCGGAGGTGATGCTCCAGCAGACCACCGTCGCCACCGTCCGCTCGCGCTTCACCGCCTGGACCACGCGCTGGCCGACCGCCAAGGCGCTGGCGACGGCGACGGAGGCCGACGTCATGGCTGCCTGGGCGGGCCTTGGCTACTATGCCCGCGCCCGCAATTTGCATGCGGCGGCCAAGGCGGTGGCGGCGCTGGGCGGCTTCCCTCGCACCGAAGCCGAGTTGCGCGCGCTGCCCGGACTCGGCGCGTACACTGCCGCCGCCGTCGCGGCGATCGCGTTCGGCGAGCGCGCGGTGGTCGTCGACGCCAATGTCGAGCGCGTCGTATCGCGCTTGTTCGCGATCGCCGCGCCGCTGCCCGGATCCCGCCCGGCGATCCGCGCCGCCGCCGACGAACTTACTCCGACCGAGCGCGCGGGCGACTTCGCGCAAGGCATGATGGATCTGGGCGCGACCATCTGCACGCCAAGGCGTCCGCGATGCCTGTTATGCCCGGTGCGGGCCTGGTGCGATGCCTTCGCGACCGGCGAACCCGACCGCTTCCCGGTCAAGCAGCCCAAGCCGGATCGCCCGCAACGCCACGGCACCGCCTTTTGGCTCGAGCATGGTGGCCGCGTGCTGCTCCACCACCGCCCGCCGCGTGGGCTGCTCGGCGGGATGCGGGCGCTTCCCACCGGGCCGTGGACGGACGAGCCTCCCGGCCTCGCGGATGCGCCGGGCGGAACCGGATGGCGGCTGCTCCCCGCGACCGTCGAGCACGGCTTCACGCATTTCCGGTTGCAGCTGGCGCTTGCGGTCGGCGAGGGCTCGGGGCACGAGCCGGGCGAATGGTGGCCGATTGCGGAGCTGGATGGGGCGGGGCTGCCGACCGTGTTCCGGCGCGCGGCGGAAGCATTGAGGAGCGGACGATGAAGCGAGTGACGATGGCGATGACCGCGGCGGCGCTGCTCGCGACGGGGGCTTGGGCCGGACAGGCGCAACGCGCGGCGCGACCTCGGGCGCTTCCGACGCTGGCCGCGCCGAACCGGCTCCCCGCCACCCAGGCGCTGTTCGACGCCTATGTCCGCGACCGCAAGATGCCCGGCATCGCCGCCGCGTTCGGGATCGGCGACGTCGACCCGATCTTCGTCTCCGCCGGCCGCATCGCCGACGACTCGACCGTCGCCGCGGGCCCGGACACTCTGTGGCGCATCTATTCGATGACCAAGCCCGTCACCGCCATGGCCGCGATGATCCTGGTGGAGGAGGGTAAGCTCGGCCTCGACCAGCCCGTCTCCGACATCCTGCCCGCCTTCCGTAACATGCGCGTCCTGACCGATCCCGCCAACAGCCTGGCGAGCCGCCCCGCCGCGCGCCCGATCACGGTCCGCCACCTGCTGACGCACACCGCCGGGCTCGGCTACAACATCGTCACCAAAGGGCCGCTGCTGAAGGAGTACGAACGGCTCGGCATCCTGCCGGGTGCCGCCAACGCGCTGATCGAGGAGCAGGCGCGCCGCGTTCGCCCAACCTCGCTCCAGGCGTTCGCCGACCGCGTCGCGACGCTGCCCCTCATCGCCGATCCGGGAACGCGCTGGAGTTACTCGATCGGCCTCGACGTGCTGGGCGCGGTGGTCGAGCGCGCGTCGGGGATGCCGTTCGATCGGTTCCTGCAGCGGCGCATCTTCACGCCGCTCCGCATGACCTCCACTTACTTCACCGTGCCCGCCGGCGAGGCCGGGCGGTTCGCGACCAACTACGCCTTCATCGGCGCGAACCCGTTCCAGCCCGACCCGCGCGGAACCAACCGCGTCGTCGCCGATCCCGCGCGGACATCGGTATACCTGCGGCCGCCGAGCTTCCCCTACGGCGGCGCGGGGCTCGTATCGTCGGCGCGCGATTACGACCGCTTCCTCCACATGCTTCAGAATGGCGGCGAGCTCGACGGGGCGCGCGTCATGAAGCCCGCGACCGCCCGGCTCGCCATGTCGAACCTGCTGCCCACGGGCGTCACGTTCCAGGGCATCGGCGGCGGCACCGGCGGAACGCAGGGCGCGGGCACGCCGATGGGCTACGGCGCGGGCGGGTCGGTTTACCTCGCCGACCGGCCGGGCGGGCCGAGCAAGGGCACCTACGGCTGGGGCGGGGCGGCTGGAACGATCGCCTATATCGACCCGGTCAAGCGCGTGCGCGGCACGATCATGGTCAACTACTTCCCCGCCGAACGCTGGCCGCTCCGCCAGGACGTCCCCACCGCGCTGGCGCGCGATTTCGTGACGGTACGGTGAACTCGCCTTATATTTTCCGTCACCCCGGACTTGTTCCGGGGTCCATCGTCGTACGCGCTCCCGAGCCGGGGAGTTCGCACCACGATGGATGTCGGAACAAGTCCGGCATGACGATTAGGAAGCGCATGCCTTCTTCCGAAAGCCTCGGGTGAGCCCCCCCGGCTTCACGGGCGGTACGCTCGATCGCGCCGATCGCCTGCGGAACGACCCCGCCGCGCTCGCCGCCGCGCTCTCCGACCGGCGCGCGCGCCTGCTCGTCCTGGGCCCGGGCTACGAGCCGCAGGTGACGCCGGAAGGCCGCCTCGCCTGGACGAGCCTCGCCGACGCCGATCCGGATGCCGAGCTCGTGCTGCTCGGGCTGGAGGACGACCGCCCCCGCTTCGCCCAGGTCACGAACGAGCCCGGCGGCTCGCCCTTCCGCTCGCCGCGCCTGTTAGGCAGCCTCGGCGAGATGCGGCCCGGCGAGGCGGCGACCTATGCCCAGGCGCGCGCCGTGCTCGACTGGCACGCCCGCCACCGCTTCTGCGCCAATTGCGGCTCCCCGAGCGTGGTTGTCCGCGCGGGCTGGGTGCGCCGCTGCGGGTCTTGCGCCGCCGAGCATTTCCCCCGCACCGATCCCGTCGTCATCATGATCGCCGAACACGGCGGCCGCGCGCTGCTCGGTCGCCAAGCATCGTGGCCCGCAGGTCGCTTCTCCGCGCTGGCGGGCTTCGTCGAGCCGGGCGAGTCGGTCGAGGAAGCCGTCGCACGCGAGATCCACGAGGAAGCCGGCGTGCGCGTCCGCGGTGTGCGCTACGTCGCCAGCCAGCCCTGGCCGTTCCCCTCGCAGCTGATGATCGCCTGCGTCGCGGTCGCCGACGACGACGCGCTTACCCTCGACCACAACGAGATCGCCGAGGCGATCTGGGTGAACCGCGACGAGGTCCGCGCGGTGCTTGCGGGCGGGCAGGGCCCGTTCCTTCCGCCCCCGCCCTACGCCATCGCCCATACATTGCTTAGCGAATGGGCAGGAGAGGGCTGAACGTCCGCGAGGCGCAGGATGCGCGTCGCGCTCAGCCGCGTTCCCGTGCGCGCGCGTATGTCCCCAATATGCGCACCCACTTGGCATGAAAACCCAGTTCCTCCAACGCGCGGCCCAATCCCGCATCGCCCGGCCGTCCCTCCACATCGGCGTAGAACTCGGTCGCGGCGAAACTGCCGCCGCGCTGGTAGCTTTCCAGCTTGAACATGTTGACGCCGTTGGTCGCAAAGCCCCCCATCGCCTTGTACAGCGCCGCGGGGACGTTCCGTACTTCGAACACCAGCGTCGTGATCCACGGGCCGTCGCCCTCCGGCGCGGTTTCGTCGCGGGCGAGCATGACGAACCGCGTGGTGTTGTGGTCGGCGTCGGCGATGTCTCCCGCCAGCAGGTCGAGCCCGTACAGCGCCGCCGCGCCCGGCGGCGCGAGCGCGGCGAGCCCGGGCTCGCCGCGTTCCGCCACCAGCGCGGCCGCGCCCGCCGTGTCGGGATAGGGCACCGGTTCGATCCCGCGATCGCGCAGCCATTGGCGGCATTGGCCGAGCGCCTGGGGGTGGCTGACGGCCTGCCGGATCGCACCGCCCGCTCGGCCCATCAACGCGTAGCGGATCGGCAGGAAGTGCTCGCCGACGATGCTCAGGCCCGATTCGGGCAGCAGGAAGTGGATGTCGGCGACGCGGCCGTGGAGCGAGTTCTCGATGGGGATCATCGCGACGCTCGCGCGGCCGTCCCGCACCGCGTCGATCGCGTCGGCGAAGTCGAAGCAGGGCAGGGCCAAGCCGCCCGGAAACGCCTCCGACGCCGCCAGATGGCTGTTCGCCCCCGGCGCGCCCTGGAATGCGACCGCCCGCGCGGGATCGGCGGCTGCGGCGGCGGTCATCCGCGCGACCAGCGGGCGGGCGGGGGCGGGAAAGCTCTCCATCGGAGGTGGCGGTTAGGCGGCGCGGACAGGGCGGGCAAGCGCCGGCGCACGGCCGATGCCCCTTGATCGATGTTGCAACCGGGCTACGCGCGGCTTGCAGGTGCGGACGCGTTTTTCTAGATAGGCCGGTAAAGTAACCTTCTAGGGCTCACGTCAGACACATGGATATCAAGACCAACACGATCGCCGGCTGGGCGTTGGCGGCGTGCGGCGCGGCGCTCGGCCTCGCGATCGTCGGCAGCATGGTGTTCACCGGCGAGCGCCCGGAAAAGATGGGCTACGTGATCGAGGGCGTCGCCGCCGAGGGTGGCGAGGAGGGCGCGGCCGCGCAGGTGCCGATTGCCACTTTGCTCGCATCCGCCGACCCCGCCAAGGGCGCGGACGTGTTCAAGAAATGCGCCGCCTGCCACACGATCAACGCCGGCGGCGCGGCGGGCATCGGCCCCAACCTGCACGGCGTCATGGGCAAGGGCCTGGCCTCGTCCGGATACGGTTATTCCGATGCGCTGAAGGGCGTCGGCGGCAACTGGGACTGGGAGAAGATGAACGCGTGGCTGCTCAGCCCCCGCAAGTTCGCGCCCGGCACCAAGATGACCTTCGCGGGGCTCGGCAACGGCGAGGACCGCGCCAACGTCCTCGCCTATCTCAATAGCCAGGGCTCGAACCTCCCCCTCCCCGCCGCCCCGCCTCCGGGCGCCGCCGCGACCGAGACGGGCGCGACCGATCCCAAGGCGGTCGAGGCGATCGCCAACGCTCAGGCGAACCCGACGGCCGACATCGCCAACACCGCCTCGCCCTCCACGGGCGCGCCGTCGATCGACCCGGCCGCCGCCGAGAAGGGCGCGAAGGTCGGGAAGTAAGTCCCGAGCGCCCGGTTTCCTAGGCCGCCCCCTTCTCCGCCCGTTCGCGGTAGAAGCGCTGAACCGTCGCCCATCCTTCCGCGGCGGTGTCGGCATAAGTGAAGATGCCCAGGTCGCGCTCCGACACCACGCCTTCATCGACCAGCGCCTGGAAATCGACCACCCGGTCCCAGAACTCGCGGCCGTAAAGCAGCACGGGGATCGGCGCGATCTTCCCCGTCTGGATCAGCGTCAGCAGCTCGAACAGCTCGTCGAACGTCCCGAACCCGCCGGGAAACACCGCCAGCGCGCGCGCCTTGAGCAGGAAGTGCATCTTCCGGAGCGCGAAATAATGGAACTGCGTTGACAGGCTCGGCGTGACGTACGGGTTGGGGGCCTGCTCGTGCGGCAACACGATGTTGAGCCCGATCGAATCGGCGTGGACGTCCGCCGCGCCGCGGTTCGCCGCCTCCATGATCGACGGCCCGCCGCCCGAGCACACAACGAAGTGCCGCTGCCCCTGTCCGTCGCGCGGGAAGTTGCTGACCAGCCCGGCCAGCTCGCGCGCGACGTCGTACCAGCGCGCCTTCGCGACCAGGCTCTCGGCGATCCGTTTGGACTTTTCGTCGCTCGCCATCGCCAGCAGCGCCTGCGCCTTGGCGGGTTCGGGGATGCGCGCGGAGCCGTAGAAGACGAAGGTCGACCCGATATGCGCCTCCTCCATGATCAGCGAGGTCTTGAGCAGCTCCAGCTGGAACCGCACCGGCCGCAGATCCTCGCGCAGCAGGAAGTCGAGGTCCTGGAAAGCGAGGCTGTAGGCGGGATCGTCGGTCTGCGGCGTCGACAGGCTGGTCGCGGCGCTCTCGGCCGCCTCGCGGGCGGGCGCGAAGACGCGGTCGGGTACTGGGCCGGAAACTGAAATGTCGGTCATCGGCGGCGCGTTAGCGGCAGAACCCGGCGGCGTCATCCTCCAGGTGAAGGTGGTCGCGGTGCGCCGCGTTATAGTCCGGGCTCAGCACCGTCCCGAACCGCCGGCAGGCCGACCGCCGGATCGTCTGCAGGAACCCGCGCACCGCCGGATCATCCGACGCCCAATCGCGCGCCACGGTGATCTGTCGCCCGTCGCGAAGCGTGAAGCCCGCGACATCGACCGCGTTGGCCGTCGCGTGCCCCGACCGTCGCGCCCCGCCGCCCGCGCCGACGACGTCGCGGCAGGCATAGGTGCCCATGCCCGTCACCCGCGTCAGCTCCGATCCCAGCTCCTGATACGCGGCGGGCGCGACCGCGTTGCGCACCCACCCCGCGAACGCGCGCGCGTTGCCGCAACGCATGGCGGTGATCCCCGTGACCGGCACGCCGATGTCCAGCAGCTGCACCGTCCCATACAACCCGCACCCCGCGCCCGTCGGTTTGTCGGGCAGCGCGCGGAACGCGACCCCCTCCGCGCGCAGGTCCGCGTGGCACTGCGCGACCTCCCGCGCGGGCGGCCGCACGATATCGACGCGCGGCGGCGAGGGTCGCTCCGAACGCCCGCATCCCGCGAGGAGGACGAATGGAAGCAGGACTGCCACCCTCCTCCATTCGTGCTGAGCTTGTCGAAGCAACGTCCTTCCCCTTCGCCGGCCGTGGTGGAAGAAGAACGACCCTTCGACAAGCTCAGGGCGAACGGCAGGCGAAGCGCGCCTATCCTCCACCCGGTCCGACCGGGCGTAATGGCCTGTCTTGCTCCCGCACCCATCCACCGCTACCGCCCCGGCCGGGCCACGCGGTCCCAACGCCGCGCGCGCTCTCTGTGAGGAGAGACCATGACGAATACCCCGACCCGCCCGGGCCTGAAACCCGCGCGTCCGTTCTTTTCTTCCGGCCCGTGCGTCAAGCCGCCCGGCTGGTCCCCCGACAAGCTCGCCACCGCCAGCCTGGGCCGCTCGCACCGCTCCAAGCTCGGCAAGCAGCGGCTCAAATACAGCATCGACCTGATGCGCGAGGCGCTCCAGCTCCCCGACACGCACCGCATCGGCATCGTCCCCGCGTCGGACACCGGCGCCTACGAAATGGCGATGTGGACAATGCTGGGCGCGCGCCCGGTCACCGCGCTCGCCTGGGAGAGCTTCGGCGAGGGCTGGGTGACCGACGCGGTCAAACAGCTCAAGATCGATCCGGTGGTGATCCGCGCCGACTACGGCCAACTACCCGATCTGCAAGCGGTCGATTGGAGCCACGACGTGCTCTTCACCTGGAACGGCACCACCTCGGGCGTCCGCGTGCCGAACGCCGATTGGATCCCCACCGACCGCGAGGGCCTGAGCTTCGCCGACGCCACCTCGGGCGTGTTCGCCTACGACATCGACTGGGACAAGATCGACGTCGCCACCTTCTCCTGGCAGAAGGTGCTGGGCGGCGAGGGCGCGCACGGCGTCCTGATCCTCGGCCCCCGCGCGGTCGAACGCCTCGAAAGCTACACGCCGCCCTGGCCGCTCCCCAAGGTCTTCCGCCTCGTGTCCAAGGGCAAACTGACCGAAGGCGTGTTCGCGGGCGAGACGATCAACACGCCCTCGATGCTCGCGGTCGAGGACGCGATCTGGTCGCTCGAATGGGCCAAATCGCTGGGGCAGGGCGGGCTGATCGCGAGATCGGACGCCAACGCCGCCGCACTGGACCGCATCGTCGAGGCGCGCGATTGGCTCGGCCACCTTGCCCCCGACCCTGCCACTCGCTCGCGCACCAGCGTCTGCCTGACGGTGGAGGGCGCGGACGAGGCACTGATCAAACGGATGGCTGCACTTCTGGAGACGGAAGACGCCGCCTACGACATCGCCGGCTACCGCGACGCCCCGCCGGGCTTACGCATCTGGTGCGGCGCCACCGTCGACACCCCCGACATCGAAGCGCTCGGCCCCTGGCTCGACTGGGCCTACGCGACGGCGCGCACTTAACCCTCTCCCGCCTTCGCGGGAGAGGGACAGGCGCGAAGCGCCAGGGTGAGGGCCGGACCTCTCCCGAGAAGTGCCCTCACCCGACCTTGCTACGCTCGGCCACCCTCTCCCGCGAAAGCGGGAGAGGGCTAGAAAGGAAAATCAAATGCCCAAAGTCCTCATCTCCGACAAGATGGACCCCCGCGCCGCCGCGATCTTCCGCGAACGCGGCGTCGAGGTCGACGAAATCACCGGCAAAACTCCCGACGAACTCAAGGCCATCATCGGCGGCTACGACGGCCTCGCCATCCGCTCCTCCACCAAGGTCACCCGCGACATCCTCGACCATGCGACCAACCTCAAGGTCGTCGGCCGCGCAGGGATCGGCGTCGACAATGTCGACATCCCCGCGGCCTCCGCGAAGGGCGTGGTCGTCATGAACACCCCTTTCGGCAACTCGATCACCACCGCCGAGCACGCGATCGCGCTCATGTTCGCGCTCGCTCGCCAGCTGCCGGAGGCCGACCTGTCCACGCAAGCCGGCAAATGGGAGAAGAACCGCTTCATGGGCGTCGAGCTCACGAGCAAGACGCTGGGGCTGATCGGCGCGGGCAATATCGGCTCGATCGTCGCCGACCGCGCGCGTGGCCTCAAGATGAAGGTAGTCGCCTTCGACCCCTTCCTCACCCCCGAGCGCGCCGTCGAGATGGGCGTCGAAAAGGTATCGCTCGACGACCTCCTCGCCCGCGCCGATTTCATCACGCTCCACACGCCCCTCACCGACCAGACGCGCGGCATCCTCTCCGCCGACGCGCTTGCCCGCACCAAGAAGGGCGTCCGCATCATCAACTGCGCGCGCGGCGGACTGATCGACGAGGCCGCGCTGAAGGCCGGGCTCGATAGCGGCCACATCGCGGGCGCGGCGCTCGACGTGTTCCAGACCGAGCCCGCCACCGACAGCCCGCTGTTCGGCACCCCCGGCTTCGTCTCGACGCCGCATCTGGGCGCGTCGACGACCGAGGCGCAGGTCAACGTCGCAATCCAGGTCGCCGAGCAGCTCGCCGATTTCCTCCTGACCGGCGGCGTCACCAACGCGCTCAACATGCCCAGCCTGTCGGCCGAGGAAGCCCCCAAGCTCCGTCCCTACATGGCGCTCGCCGAAAAGCTCGGTTCGCTCGTCGGCCAGCTCGCCCACGGCGCGATCCGCTCCGTCTCGGTCGAGGCAGAGGGCGCGGCCGCCGAGCTCAACCTGAAACCCATCACCTCGGCCGTGCTGTCCGGCTTCATGCGCGTCCATTCCGACATCGTGAACATGGTCAACGCGCCGTTTCTCGCCCGCGAACGCGGCCTGGACGTGCGCGAGGTCCGCCACGAGCGCGAGGGCGACTACCACACCCTCATCCGCGTCACGGTGGGCACCGCGGACGGCGAACGCTCGGTCGCGGGTACGCTGTTCGGCGACTCCAAGCCGCGCCTGGTCGAGCTGTTCGGCATCAAGGTCGAAGCCGATCTGGCGGGCCCCATGCTCTATGTCGTCAACGAGGACCGCCCCGGCTTCATCGGCCGCCTGGGCACGCTGCTGGGCGAGGCCGGCGTCAACATCGGCACCTTCCATCTCGGCCGCCGCGACACCGGCGGCGAGGCGATCGTACTTTTGTCGCTCGACGAGGCGGTCACCCCGGATTTGCTGGCGCGAGTGAAGACGCTCGGTGGGGTCCGCACCGCCATGGGCTTGACCTTCTGACAGGAAAGCGATGACGGGAACAACATGATCTCCCTCTCCCCTTTGGGGAGAGGGCCGGGGAGAGGGGCAGTGCCGAAAGTCGAAGAACGCCTGCTAGATTTCGCCAAGGCGCTCCGCAAACAGATGACCCCCGCCGAGGCCCGGCTTTGGTATCACCTCCGCGCTAAGCGGCTGAACGGGATCAAGGTCGTGCGTCAATCGGTACGCCGCCCCTACATCGCCGACTTCGTCGCGCGGTCGCACAAACTGATTATCGAGATCGACGGCGATACTCACGCCCGGAGCGAAAGCTATGACGTGCGTCGAACGGTACGGCTCGAGCGGGACGGCTACCGCGTCATGCGCTTCACCAACGCCGATGTCATGGGCAACGAAGATGGCGTACTCACGAGCATCATCGCGGCTTTATCAAGCAGCCCCTCTCCCCGACCCTCTCCCCAAAGGGGAGAGGGAGAAGAAGAGCGAGCGCACTTGGCCCAACCCTTCCTTCGCGAGCAGGAGGGGGGAGAAGAATTAAACTCCCTCTCCCCCCTGGGGAGAGGGCCGGGGAGAGGGGTCGTGCCGCAGTGACCCTCCTCCCCGAAGGCTTCCGCGACCGCCTGCCCCCTCACGCAGACGCCGCCGCGGCCGTGGAGGCCCGCGTGCTAGAGGTCGCGCGCCTCCACGGCTACGAACGCGTCGACCCCCCGCTCGCCGAGTTCGCCGAGGCGCTCGGCACCCGCCTCAAGGCCGGGGGCCTGCGCGACGCCGTCCGCTTCGTCGATCCCATTTCCCAACGCACGCTCGCGGTCCGCCCCGACCTCACCGCCCAGGTCGCCCGCATCGCCGCCACGCGCATGGGCCATCACCCGCGCCCCGTCCGCCTGTCCTACGCCGGCCCCGTCCTCCGCCTCCGCGCGCCCGAACTTAGCCCCGCGCGTGAACGCCGCCAGATCGGCGCGGAGCTGATCGGCCTCGACACCGTCGCCGCCGCGCGCGAGCTGGTCGGCGTCGCCGCCGAGGCGCTGGCCGTGACCGGCGCGACCGGGCTATCGATCGACTTCACCCTCCCCGACCTGGTCGAGACGCTCGCGCGCGGGGCCATGCCGGTCGATGCGGCGCTGGTCGCTCCCCTACGCGACCGCCTCGACGCCAAGGACGCCGGCGGCGTCGCGGCGATCGCCCCCGCCTACCTCCCCCTGATTGAAGCGGC
Organism: uncultured Sphingomonas sp.; assembly: GCF_964235535.1. Classification (GTDB taxonomy): domain Bacteria; phylum Pseudomonadota; class Alphaproteobacteria; order Sphingomonadales; family Sphingomonadaceae; genus Sphingomonas. Next base: position 23,016 of record NZ_CAXSBH010000025.1, on the reverse strand, counting down.
CGGCCCGTTCGACGTGGCGGTCGCGTCCTTACGAGCCTTCGACCGCACCGGCGCGCTCGCGACGCGCCTCGACGGCCTCCAGGCGATCGCCGACGGGGTCGCGGGCCTGGCCCAGCTCACGCTCGACCCGACCGAGCGCCACGGCTTCGAATACCAGTCCTGGCTCGGCTTCTCGCTCTTCGCCCAGGGCGCCGAGGTCGGCCGCGGCGGCACCTACACGGTCGTCCACGAGGACGGCGCGGAGGAACCCGCCACCGGCTTCTCCCTCTACGCCGACGCGCTGGGCGGCCCCGTCCCGGAACGCCGCCGCCTGTTCCTGCCGCTGGGCACCCCGCCCGAGCAGGGCAGGGCATTACGCGCGGAGGGATGGGTAACCGTGGCCGCGCTGGAAGAGCGGGATACCCCGGAGGCGCAGCTTGCGACGCATGTATGGCGAAACGATGCGACTGAGACACTGAGATGATGGCGCGGATGCCCGCCAATCCACACCGAGCCTTGACCGATAACTTGAGCCCCGTACTTGGAAATCGTGACGTTGAAAAGAGTTTGCCGTACATCCGGCGGCAAGAACTAGTTTTTGGGGTGGTTGATTGATTGGTATGCGGCTTGTGTTCATTTATGGGCCGGTTGCCGCCGGTAAGCTTACCGTAGGGCGGTTGGTCGCCGAAAGGACGGGCTTCCCACTCTTCCACAATCACCTGATCGTGGATGCGGTGGCGTCGGTCTTTCCATTTGGGTCCGATGACTTCATTCGCCTTCGTGAGCGGTTCTGGCTTGAGACGATCTCGACGGCGGCTCGGATCGGGCAATCGCTGATTTTTACCTTTGCACCGGAGCCGTCGGTCACCACCGGCTTCGCTGATCAGCTTACTGAAACCGTGACCAGCTGCGGTGGTGAAGTGGTCTACGTTGCTCTTACGTTGAACGAGACGGAACAGGAACGTCGCCTGGTCTCGTCAGAACGCGCACGGTTCGGCAAGCTGCAATCCGTGGATGTGCTTCGTGAGCATCGGACGGCGATGAACATATGCATGAGCGACATGCCGCAGCCGACGCTTTGCATCGATACCGGGTGTACATCGCCAGTCGACGCCACCGACTTCATAATACGCGCGCTGGACGAGTGATTGCGGAAGTTCGCGACTGGATCGTCGGTCGATGCGCGAAAATACGTGTCCTACACGATCGACTTCTGATCCAAGCTCGACGGTGCCGAACCGCTCCCACCAGCGCTCGCGCAACCCAAACATGCGTTGCGCTCCCCACTCGCCCCACCGCACATTCCGGCGAATACGCGTTACCTTCGTTACCTTCGCCCCCGCGCTCCGACACGCCGTTGGCGTTACCCGGCGTTACCTACTTCCGCCCACGCCCGCCCCAAACCCGTGGACCCCCCGGCCGTCCCGCCCTAACGCCCACCCGAACGGCATGGAGTAGCAAGTGGCCAACGTAGCGGTGATCGGCGCGCAGTGGGGCGACGAGGGCAAGGGCAAGATCGTCGACTGGCTTGCCGAGCGCGCCGACATGGTGGTGCGCTTCCAGGGCGGGCATAACGCCGGCCACACGCTCGTCGTCGGCGACAAGACGTACAAGCTATCGCTGCTCCCCTCGGGTGTCGTGCGCGGTACGCCGTCGGTGATCGGCGGCGGCGTCGTGCTCGACCCCTGGGCGCTTCGGGACGAGATCGCGCGTTTGGGCGAGCAGGGCGTCGCCGTCTCGCCGGAAACGCTTCGCGTCGCCGACACCTGCCCGCTCATCCTGCCCTTCCACCGCGACCTCGACGCCCTACGCGAGGACGCGAGCGGCGCGGGCAGGATCGGCACTACGCGGCGCGGCATCGGCCCGGCCTACGAGGACAAGGTCGGCCGCCGCGCGATCCGTGTCTGCGATCTGGCCCATCTCGACGACCTCCAGCCGCAGCTCGACCGCCTATTCGCGCACCACGACGCGCTCCGCGCCGGCTTCGGCATACCTCCCGTCGACCGGGCTCAGCTGCTGGCCGACCTGCGCGGCATCGCCGACTTCGTGCTCGCCTTTGCCAAGCCAGTCTGGCGCGACCTTCACGAGGCTCGAGCGCGCGGCCGCCGCATCCTGTTCGAGGGCGCGCAGGGCGTGCTGCTCGATATCGACCACGGCACCTACCCTTTCGTCACCTCGTCCAACACCGTCGCGGGCGCGGCGGCGGCAGGGTCGGGGATCGGCCCGTCGGGGGTCGGCTTCGTGCTCGGCATCGCCAAGGCCTATACCACGCGCGTCGGCTCCGGCCCGTTCCCGACCGAACTCGCGGATGCGACAGGCGAACGATTAGGCATCACCGGCCGCGAGTTCGGGACGGTGACTGGCAGGAAGCGCCGCTGCGGCTGGTTCGATGCGGTGCTGGTGCGCCAGTCGGCGGCGGTGTCGGGCGTCACCGGCATCGCGTTGACCAAGCTCGACGTGCTCGACGGCTTCGACGAGGTCCGCATCTGCACCGGCTACACCCTGCGCGGGGCCGAACTCGACCACCTTCCCGCCCACGCCGCCGACCAGGCCGCTGTCCAGCCGATCTACGAAACGATGGAAGGCTGGCGCGAAACGACGGCCGGTGCACGTAGCTGGGCCGAACTCCCCGCTCAGGCGATTAAATACATCCGACGAATCGAGGAACTGATCCGCTGCCCGGTCGCGCTCGTATCGACCAGCCCCGAGCGCGCCGATACGATCCTGGTCCGCGATCCGTTCGCGGACTGAGCGAAATGGCCTGATCGAACGGGCCGGGGTCACCCCGGCCCGCTCCCTTCACGTCAGCGCGGCGTGGTACCCATCGGCGGCGTAGTGCCGGTCGAGGTTCCACCCGTCGTCGATCCAGGCATCGAGCTTGTGGTCCCGCCCATGGTGCCCGAGCCCGACGTCCCGGTGCCCATCGAGCCGGTGCCCATCGAGCCGCTGGTCATATCGCCGCCGGTCGTCGAGCCGCTGCCGGTCGAGCCGCTGCCGGTCGAACCGCTGGTGGTCAACCCGCGCCTGGCTCCGCGCGTCCGGCTGCGGCTGCGCGTCGTGCTGCCGCCCGTGTCGGTGGTCGTGCTCGGGGTGGACAGAGTGGGGCTGGTCGTCGTGCTCTGGCCGGTCATGGTGCCGCTGCTGCCCGTGCCGGATTGCGAACCGACGGTGCCGCCGACGCCCGTGGCCGGGCCCATGCCGCCGCCGCTCACGCCGCCGGTGGTGCCGGTCTGGGCAATCGCCGCGGTCGCTATCAGGGTGGATGCCGCTAGTGTCAGAATAAGTTTCATGATCGATGCTCCGATATGGAAGTGCGTGGGCGATCAACGGCTTGGCTCCGCCGTCGTTCCCTCATCCTACCGTGTCCCCGCCACACTGCGCCCGGTGCAGCAGCGCTTGGTCGGCGAGCACCAGCGCGACCATCGCCTCGATCACCGGCGCCCCCCGGATACCGACGCAGGGGTCGTGCCGCCCCTTCGTGGCGATCGCCGTATTCTCGCCCTCGCGCGTGACCGTGTCGATCGGCGTCAGGATCGAGCTCGTGGGCTTGAACGCGACGCGCAACCGGATTGGCTGCCCCGTCGCGATCCCCCCCGCGATCCCGCCTGCATGGTTGGCGAGGAACGCCGGGCCGTCCGCCCCGGTCCGCATCGGGTCGGCATTCGCTTCGCCCGTGGCGGCGGCGGCCGCGAAGCCGTCGCCGATCTCCACGCCCTTGACCGCGTTCACCCCCATGCACGCCGCCGCCAGCTCCGCATCGAGCTTGGCATAGATCGGCGCGCCCCAACCGGCGGGCACGCCCGTCGCCTCGCACGCCACCACCGCGCCGAGCGACGAGCCCGCCTTGCGCGCGGCGTCGACCAGCCCCTCCCAGCGCGCGGCGGCGCGCGCGTCGGGGCAGAAGAACGGGTTCCGGTCGATCTCCGGATCGTCGAACGCCCGCACATCGACCGCGTCGCCGCCGATCGCCTCCACCCACGCTCGGACGCGTACCCCCGGGATCACCAGCCGCGCGACCGCCCCCGCCGCGACCCGCGCCGCCGTCTCGCGCGCCGACGACCGCCCGCCGCCCCGGTGATCGCGCAGCCCGTATTTCGCATCATAGGCATAATCGGCGTGGCCCGGCCGATAGGCGCGCGCGACTTCGGAGTAATCCTTCGACCGCTGGTCGACGTTCTCGATCATGAGCGAGATCGGGGTCCCCGTCGTCCGCCCCTCGAACACTCCGGACAGGATGCGCACCAGATCGGGCTCGCGCCGCTGCGTAGTGAAGCGCGAAGCCCCCGGCCGCCGCTTGTCCAGCCAAGGCTGGATATCCGCCTCCGACAGGGCAATACCTGGTGGACACCCGTCCACCACCACCCCGATCGCCGGCCCATGGCTCTCGCCCCAAGTGGTGAAGCGGAATATGCGTCCAAACGAATTCCAACTCATTCGGCGGCGACGGCGTCCCAATGCGGACCGAACCGCTCGCGCATGTAGCGGGCGCTGCCGAAGCGGCCCGCCATCAGCCCGGCGACCGTGAAGTCCACGTCGAGCTTCTCCCAATGCAAGCCGACGCCACATGGGTCGACCTCAATCTGCGTGAGTTCGTCATCGGTCGCGCCTTCCAAGTCCTGCGCGATCCTGGCTGGGAAGCTGAAGGTGCAGCCGTTGGTAAGCTCGACGATAACGCGGCCGGAAGCGGACTCATACCGGGCGGACCTCGCGTGCGGCGTGGTCAGCAGCGAAACGCGGCCGCGTTCCTCGGCGGCGGCAAAGTCGGCGTCGGTCATCTCAGCCATGGAGCTCTTTCCAGCGTGTCAATAACGGCGATTGCTGCTTGCGAACTTCACGCACGATACGCCGCTGATCGGGGCGCGTCACCTCTCCCGTGACTTTGACGATCTTCGGGTCGCCGTCTGCATCGCAGAGCATGACCTTCAACTCTCCGCCTGCTCTGACGTGCACGTGCGGAGGGTCGTGATCGTCCTTGTAGATGATAAAACGGTAACCGAACGCGCGATGCACCACGACCATCCGTCAGCTCACGCCAGCGCGATGTCCGGGGCATCCTCCGCCTTCATGCCGATCACGTTGTACCCCGCATCGACATGGTGGATCTCGCCCGTCACTCCGCTCGCCAGGTCGGACAGCAGATACAGCCCGGCGCCGCCGACATCCTCGATCGTGACGTTGCGGCGCATGGGCGAGTTCAGCTCGTTCCATTTGAGAATATAGCGGAAATCGCCGATCCCGCTCGCCGCCAGTGTCTTGATCGGCCCCGCCGAGACCGCGTTCACGCGGATGTTCTCCGGCCCCAGATCCATGGCGAGATATTTGACGCTCGCCTCCAGCGCCGCCTTGGCGACGCCCATCACGTTGTAATGCGGCACGACCTTCTCCGCGCCGTAATAGGTCAGCGTCAGCAGCGATCCGCCCTCCGGCATCATCGCGCGCGCGCGCCGGGCGACCGCGACGAAGCTGTAGGCCGACACGTTCATCGTCAGCAGGAAGTTTTCCAGGCTGGTATCGACGAACTTGCCGCGCAGCTCGTTCTTGTCGGAGAAGCCGATCGCATGGACGACGAAATCGAGCGTCGGCCATTCCTCCCCGAGCTTGGCGAACGCGCGGTCGAGCGCGGTCATGTCCGACACGTCGCACTCGATCAACCGCGCCGCGCCCAGGCTTTCGGCGAGCGGGCGCACCCGCTTCTCCAATGCTTCCCCCTGGTAGGAAAAGGCGAGCTCCGCGCCCGCTTCGCTCAGCTTCTTGGCGATCCCCCACGCCAGCGACCGGTCGTTGGCGAGGCCCATGATCAGCCCGCGCTTGCCCGCCATCAATCCCGTCACCAACCTTGGTTCCTTCACGCCGCCGCGGCCTCGTCCTCCGCCGACCCGTTCCCTAGCGCCGGTTCGGGCGGTTCCGCCAGCGCCGCGTTCAGATGCGCGCCGAACACCAGCCCCAACCCGATCAGGTAGAAGAACGTCAGGAGCACCACGACCCCCGCCAGGCTGCCGTATGTCATGTCGTACCCGCCCAACTGCGCCAGCGCGAGCGGCAGGCCGAGCGTCATGCCCACCCACCAGGCGGCGGTGAAGGCGGCGCCGGGCCAGATCGGGCAGCTCCGGTACTTGCGCGGCGTGACCGTGTAGAAGAGCGCGTACAACGCCCCGAACATGACGAGCGCGGGTACCAGCCGCGACAACCCGACCCACCCCGCGACATCCTGTGCAAAGGGGAACAGCCGGTAGATGATTTGCTCGGCGGCGGTCATCACGCCTTGGATCAGGAACGAGAGGAGCGCGAGGATTACCGAACCGACGATCACCAGCGAAGAGCTTAACCGCGCCTTCCAGAACGGCGCGCTGCTGACATAGCCGTAGGCCTGGCGCACGATCTCGCGGATCGTCTCGATGAAGCTCCCCACCGTCCACAGCCCGACGAGCGCCCCCAGCCACAGGAGCGACCCCGTCCGCGCCGCGATCACGTCGGCGAGCGGCTTCCTCAGCAGCTCGGCCGTGTCGGGAGGTAACGTCCGCAGGAATGACATGACGGTGCGCTGCGTCTCGTCATCCTGCCCGAACAGCGCCAGGATGGCGGCGGCGACGATGAAGAACGGGAAGATCGCGGTCAGCGCCAGATAGGCGAGGTTGCCGGCGTGGATGAAGCCGACATTGTACACGCCCAATAGCGACCGCTTGGTCACCTCCAAGGCGCGTTCGCCCGGACGCATCCGGGCGAGATAGGCGCGCGTGCGGCCGTGCCGCCGCGATCGTGCTTCCGGGGTAAGAGCGGCGCCTTCGTCCATGCCCGGCGTCACACGCCCATCGCGGCGCGCGGATTTCCGCCTGTCGCGCCCGGCCAGTTGGCGACGAAGCCCTCCAGTTCGGCGTCGCCCGCGGGCAGGTCGATCATCAGCGTGATCAGCTGATCGCCGCGCCCCCCGCCCTTCTTGTGGAAACCCTTGCCCTTCAGGCGGAGCACGCGGCCCGAGCTCGTGCCCTTGGGCACCGTCAGCATGACCGGTTTGTCCACGGTGGGCGCGCGCACCTGCCCGCCCAGCACCGCCTCGGCCAGCGTCAGCGGCAGGTCGAGGCGCACGTCGTCGCCGTCGCGCGTGAAGAACCGGTGCGGCTGGACCTCGATCGTGACGATCGCATCGCCCGCGCCGCCCGGGCCCTCCTCGCCGCGCCCCGCCAAGCGCATCTGCGTTCCCGTCTCGACCCCGGCGGGCAGCTTCAAATCGAGCGATTTGCCGTCGGCCGGCGTCACCCGCTGCACGGCGAGCGTCGCGGCGTCGGTGAACGGAACCGCGAGCTTGTAGGCGAGGTTCGCACCCTTGGCCGCGGCCCGCCGCCCGCCGCCGAAGCCGCTCGCGAATCCGCCGCCCGATCGGTTCCCGCCGAACAGCCCTTCGAAGACGTCGCCCATCTCGGCCGTGTCGCCGCCGAACTCGAAGCCCTGGCTGCGGAACCCGCCGCCGCCCCCACCACCGCCACCGCGCGCCCCGGCCCCGCCCATCCCGAACGGCGACGCTGGGTTGCCGTCGCCGTCGATCTCGCCCCGGTCGAAACGCGCTCGCTTATCCTTGTCGGTCAACAGATCGTAGGCCGACGTCACCTGGCTGAAGCGCTCGGACGCCTTGGGATTGTCCTTGTTGCGGTCGGGATGCAGCTCCTTGGCGAGCTTGCGGTACGCCTTCTTGATGTCCGCCTCGTCGGCGCCGCGCGCCACGCCGAGCGTCGCATATGGATCGGCCATCGTTCCCCCGGGGGTGTGTTACTCGTCTATGTAGGTCACGCCCCACACCGCGCAATCGGGCGTAGCGTAATCGGAAATGCCTAGCGCGAACAAAATGAACGTCACTCGCCCCCCGGGCGTTGACCTGCGGAAAAGGAGTGATGACCATGAGCGACAAGCAACCCAACCAAGCCATGCCCACCGACGGTAGGAAAGGCGCCGCCGATGGTGTCGCCACCGCGCCGAGCGGCAAGGATGCGGCGGGCGAGAGCGGCGGCGGCGGCTATCCCAATCCCCAGACGGGCAAGAAGCCCGAGGGCGGTGGCTTCATGGGCCACGGCGGGCAGACGAAGATAGCCTATCACGGCACCGGGCAGGGCGGCACGGACGTCGATGCCGATGTCGGCAACGTCAATGCCGTAACGAAGCAGGACTGACGCGCGCCTGACAAGCGGCGCTTGTCCGGCCCTCCCGCGTCAGTCCGGTCGCCGGGGCACCCCGCAAAGTATTACTTTGCGGGGTGCCCCGGCGACCGGCTGGCTTTAGTCCAGCCGTGTCGACCGACGGCGCGGCTTTGCCGCGACGTGGTGTGGTCAGTTCACCCGGAACGAGGGACTTAATTCCCCCCGTCAGTTCAGCTATGACGGCCGACGTGATCGAAAACCCCCACGCCTTGTTCGAGTCCTGGTTCGCCGAGGCCAAGACGACCGAGCCCAACGATCCCGACGCGGTCGCGCTCGCCACCGCCGATGGGTCGGGTCGACCATCGGTGCGCATGGTGCTGCTCAAGGGTCACGACGAGCGCGGCTTCGTGATCTACACCAACCGGGACAGCCGCAAGGGCGGCGAACTCGATGCGCGCAGCCAGGCGAGCCTGCTGTTCCACTGGAAGACGCTGCGCCGCCAGGTCCGCATCGAGGGCACGGTGTCGCGCGTGTCGGACGCGGAGTCCGATGCATATTTCGCCTCCCGCGGCCGGGACTCGCGGCTCGGTGCCTGGGCTTCCGACCAGTCGCGCGACCTCGACAGCCGCGACACGTTCGAGGCGCGCTTCGACGAGGCCGCGCGGCGGTTCGAGGGCCGGGACGTGCCGCGCCCGCCGCATTGGGGCGGCTACCGCGTCGCGCCCGAGCGGATCGAATTCTGGCGGGACCGCGAACACCGCCTACATGAACGCCGTTTGTTCACGCCCGACGGCTCGGGTGCTTGGCGCGAAGGGCTGCTCTTTCCATGACGCTCCGATGACCCTGGACGAACGCCGCCGCCATCTGCCGCTGGCGACCCGCGCCGCGCTCGCCAGCGTCGGCGTGGCGGGATTCCTGCTGATCCTTAAAGGCTACGCGTCCTGGTCGACGGGGTCGGTCGCGATGCTCGGCTCGCTCGCCGACACCGGCCTCGACCTGCTCGCCTCGCTGGTCACGCTTTACGGCGTCCGTCTCGCCGCGACGCCCGCCGACGACGATCACCGGTTCGGCCACGGTAAGGCGGAGGCGCTGGCGGCCTTGTTCCAGGTCGCGCTCATCTCGATATCGTCGGCGGGCATCGCCTGGCGCGCGATCGAGCGTTTCTCCGAGCCCGTGACCGCCGCCGATGCCGGGTTCGGCATCCTCGTTTCGCTCGTCGCGATCGCGGTGACGTTCGGCCTGCTGTCCTACCAGCGGTCGATCGTCCGGCGCACCGGGTCGGTCGCGATCCACGCCGACAACGTCCACTATCAGTCGGACGTGCTGCTCAACTGCGCCGTCATCGCCGCGCTCGTGATCGAGCAATATGCCGGGGTGCGCGGGGCCGACCCGGTGTTCGGCATCGCCATCGCGCTGTGGCTCGCCTGGGGCGCGTTCAAGGCGTCGTCCAACGCGATCGATCAGCTGATGGACAAGGAATGGCCGGACGCGCAGCGCGCCGCGTTCCTGGACGTCGCCGCGCGCGAACCGGGTCTGCGCGGCATCCACGATTTCCGCACCCGCCGTTCAGGCACGCACGACTTCGCGCAATTCCACATGGAGGTCGATCCGCGCATCTCCGTCGCCGACGCGCACGATCTGGTCGAAGGCGTCGAGGCGAACCTGAAACGCGCCTTCCCCAAAGTCGAGGTGCTGATCCACCTCGATCCAGAGGGTCATGTCGATACCGACAATCCGCTGGTCGAGACCGACGTGACCCCCCACTGGTTCGGCAAGCGGGTTTAGGAAGGGCGCATGAGGATCCCGTTCACACAGGTCGACGCGTTTGCCGACGAAGCGTTCGGCGGCAATCCGGCGGCGGTGATGCCGCTCTCCGCTTGGCTTCCCGACGAGACGCTCCAGGCGATCGCGGCGGAAAACAACCTGTCCGAGACCGCCTTCCTGATCCCGGCCGACGGCGGCGAGGCGGACTTCGAGCTGCGCTGGTTCACGCCCACGACCGAGGTCGAGCTATGCGGCCACGCCACGCTGGCGAGCGGCCACGTCGTGCTCCGGTCCGAACCAACCCGCGAACGCGTCACCTTCGTGACGCGCAAGGCGGGATTGCTGGAGGTCGCACTCGACGCGCTGGGTTACGCCATGGCGTTGCCCGCCTATCCCGCCGAACCCAAGCCGCTTCCCGCGATTCTCGCCGCGCTCGGGCTCGAGCAGGCGGTCGCGACGCTGTGGCATCCGAGCGCCTACGCGCTCGTGGTGGTCGAGGATGAAGCCGCCGTGCGTGCGCTCCGCCCCGACTTCCGCGCTTTGGCGCGCGAGGGCGATGTGCTCACGATCGTCACCGCACCCGGATCGGAGACGGACGTGGTGTCCCGCGTCTTCGCCTGCGGGGCGGGGATCGACGAGGACCCGGTGACCGGCTCGGCCCACTGCGTGTTGACGCCCTATTGGACGCAGCGCCTCGACCGCGACGGCTTCACCGCCCATCAGGCGAGCGTGCGCGGGGGACGGTTGACCTGCCGGTCGGAGGGCGACCGCGTGGTGCTCGGCGGGCGGTGCGTCACGGTGATCGAAGGCGTCTTCCTGCTTCCCTGACCGGGCGGTGGTCTCGCATCGCTTCGAGCGCGTAGTGTTGGTCACGGTCGATAGGCTTATCCGCTCGGGAGCAATCAAAAACGCTGTCCTACAAGAGCTCAGGCCTATTAGGTCGCGACTCGGTCTTTCTCTTTGCCGGCTCGGCGCCCGATCTCTTCTCCGTCGCGCGGTGCCGACGCGCAACAATGTTACAAGCACACGACACGGAATTACCGAACGGGCGTGACATGTGCGTCACGTCGGATCCTCACATCACCCGGCACGAAATTCGAGTGGCCGCGTTATCCCGCATCATCGGCCGTGTCGGCCGAGGCGAAAAGGGCATGCTGTTTGATTGCAGACCACCAGCCGATCCGACCCGGATCGTCCCCGACGTATGGCGGGGCCGAGGCGTTGGCGGTGCATGTGCCGGGGCTGACGGGGCTGCTCGGCCTCGCGATCGGGGTGGTCGTCATCGCTGGGCTATATTTCGGGCGCGAAGTGCTGATTCCGATCACGCTGGCCATCCTCCTGTCGTTCGTGCTGTCGCCCGTGGTCGCGCTGCTCCGCCGAGTGCGCGTGCCCCGCGCGCCCGCGGTGCTGGTGTCGGTGCTGTTCGCGCTCGGCCTGCTCGGTGGGCTGGGCACCGTGGTCGGCACTCAGGCGGCGAGCTTGGCGGACGATGCGCCCGCCTACGCCCGGACCATCGAGAGCAAGATAGCCCGCGCCCGGGCCTACGCCCTGGAACGCGCCGCCGTCTTCACCCGCCGCGATCGCCCACCCGCCGCCGCGACCGCGCCGACCCCGGTCAGCGACGCCATCGCCTCGCAGGCGCGCGAGCCGATACCCGTGCGCGTCGTCGACGACGAGCCCAACCCGCTCAAGATCGCGGGCGACGTGCTGTCGCCCATACTCGGACCGTTCGAGACGTTCGTCATCGTGCTCGTCGTCGCGATCTTCATCCTCCTGCAGAAGGACGATCTGCGCGACCGCATGATCCGGCTGTTCGGGTCGTCCGACCTTCACCGCACCACCACCGCGATGGACGACGCCGCCGACCGGTTGGGCCGGTATTTCCTGTCGCAGCTGGCGGTGAACACGGCCTTCGGGCTGGTCGTCGGCGTCGGCCTGTGGCTGATCGGCGTACCCGTCCCCGCCGTCTGGGGCATCTTGGCCGGGGTGCTGCGTTTCGTGCCTTATATCGGCGCGCTGCTGGGCGCGGTGCTGCCTTTGGTCGTCGCCGCCGGGGTCGATCCGGGCTGGACCATGCCGCTCCTCGTGGTCGCGCTGTTCGTCGTCGTCGAGCCCCTGGTCGGCTACGTGATCGAGCCGCTGCTGTATGGCCATTCGACCGGCCTCTCGCCCTTGTCGGTGATCCTGGCGGCGGTGTTCTGGACCTGGATATGGGGGCCGGTCGGGCTGGTGCTGTCGATGCCGCTGACGCTGTGCCTCGTGGTTCTGGGCCGCCACGTCCCCTCGCTCGAGTTCATGGAGGTGCTGCTCGGCGACCGGCCCGCGCTCACCCCCATCGAGAGCTTCTACCAACGCATGCTCGCGCACGATCCCGAGGAGGCGCTCGATCAGGCGGAGGCGCAGCTCGTCGAGCGGTCGCTGGTCGACTATTACGATGAGGTCGCGCTCCCCGGGCTGAAGCTAGCCGCTTTCGATGCCCGGCGCGGCGTCGTCGACCGCGAACGCGCCACGCGGATCGTGGATTCGATGCTCGCGGTGATCCACGAACTCGACGACCACGCGGTCGAGGGCGAGGGGCTGCCGCCGGAATGGCGCGAGCCGGGCGCGGTCGTCTGCGTTGCGGGGCGGGGCGTTCTCGACGACGCCGTGACCGCGATGATCGAGCAACTGTTGCGCCACCGCGGCTTCGGCGTCCGGCGGATCACCCACGCCGAAGTCGCGCGCGACCGCATCGCCGGCAACGATTTCACCGGCGCGCGGCTGGTGTGCCTGTCCTATCTGGAATTGGGCGGGACGCCGAGCCACTTGCGCTATCTCGTCCGTCGGTTGCGCCGGTCGGCGGGCGCGGCCCAGGTGATGGTCGGCCTCTGGCCCGAGGGCGAGGCGGCGCTGACCGATAACCAGATCCAGCAGACCCTCGGTGCCGACCGCTATGTCGGATCGCTGCGCATGGTGGTCGACGTCGCCGCGCAGATGGCGGGCGAACCGGCATCCCAAGAAAGACTGACCGCATGACCGACAGCGACGGCCGGAGCGCGACGAGCCCCTTCACCATGCCCGCGGGCGGTTGGTGGGCGGCGCTGAAGCGGACGCGCACCGAAATGAACGACGACAATGTCGGCCTGATCGCGGCGGGCACCGCCTTCTACGCCTTCGCGTCGATCGTCCCCGTGCTGGCGGCGGTGGTGCTGAGCTATGGCCTTTTCGCCGATCAGCAGACGGTGGTGACGAATATCCAGGGACTGTTCGGATCGCTGCCGCAGGACGCCGCCCGGCTGATCAGCGACCAGCTGCTCACCGCCGTCCGGTCGGAAGGCGGCAAGAAAGGCTTGGGGCTGCTGATCGCGCTGGCGCTGGCGCTTTACGGCGGCACCAAGGCGGCGGCGGCGATCGTGACCGCGCTCAACATCGCCTATGAGGAAAAGGAGACGCGCGGCTTCGTCAAGCTCACCCTCCTGAATCTAGCGATCGTGCTGGGCGCGGTGCTGCTGATCTTCGGCGCGATCGCCGCGACGGGCGTGCTCGCCTTTCTCGGCGGCCTGCTCCCGAATGCGCCGGGGTTCGTGGTCGTGCTGATCCGGCTGGCGAGCTACGCCGTGATCGCCGCGCTGGCCGTGTCGGCGGGGGCGGCGCTCTATCGCTACGGTCCGAACCGCGCGAACGCGAAATGGGGCTGGCTGACGCCGGGGTCGGTGATCGCGACCGTCCTGTGGCTCGCCGGCACCGCCCTGTTCGGTTTCTATGTCGCGAATTTCGGCAGCTACGGCGCGACCTACGGCGCGCTGGGATCGGTGATCGTGCTGCTTACGTGGCTGTGGCTCACGGCCTACGTCTATCTGTTCGGGGCCGAGCTCAATTCGGAGCTGGAACGCCAGACGGCCAAGGATACCACAACCGGCACGAACCGCCCGATCGGCGCGCGCGGCGCGGCCGCGGCCGACACCGTGGCGGGCGAGACCGAGAAGCCGGACGGACCCGGTGTGGCGTCAACGGCTTTCGCGCTACGCACCGCCAGCCGTGTCACGGGCCGCAAGTCCGGGCTGATCCCGACCCTGCTCACCGCGTTCGGCCTTTCGCGGCTGGGCAGGGGCACGAGCGTCAGCGGTGCGGTGCTGGTCGCGGCGGGTGCCGCCCTCGCCTGGGCCCGCCGCGACAAGCCGAAACCGGAGATCAGGCGGAAGGCCGCGCCCGCAGCTCGTCCCTGATCTCGCGGAGCAACGCGATGTCGGTCGGCTCGGCGGTGGCGAGGTCGGCGGCCTTGGCCTTTTCGCGCTCGAACACGCCCACCATCCGGTTCACGGTACGCACCAGCATGAAGATGATGAAGGCGACGATCAGGAAATTGACTGCCTGCGTCAGGAACGCGCCGTAGCCGAGCAGCGGCACCCCCGCCTTCTTGAGTGCGAGGTAGTCGGTCGTCCCGGCGAGCTCCGCCGGCACGGGGCCGAGCGCGACGAAATAGGAGGAGAAGTCGAGCCCGCCGAGCACGCGACCGATGACCGGCATGATGACGTCCTCCGTCAGCGAGGTGACGATCCGCCCGAACGCCGCCCCGATGATCACCGCCACCGCCAGGTCGAGCACGTTGCCCCGCGCAATGAACGCCTGGAATTCCTTGAGCATCGATCGCCTCCCACCGGTTCGGCGAAACGCTAAAAGACGATTGTCCTTTCGCCAAGCCGCTCGTGCAATCTATATCGCCCCGACCACCATCCGGAGGACCGCATGTATCGTGCTCTCGCCCCCATCGCCGCTTCCGTCCTGCTCGCCGGTTGCGGGCTGAACAGCGTTCCCACGTCGGAGGAGAACGCCAAGGCGCGCTGGGCCGACGTGCAGGCGGCGTACCAGCGCCGCGCCGATCTGATTCCCAACCTCGTCGCGACCGTGCGGGGTGCTGCCAAGGCGGAGAACGAGACGCTGACCAACGTCATCAACGCCCGTGCCCGCGCCAATTCGGTGCAGCTGAGCGGGGACGACCTGTCGAACCCCGCCAGGATGCAGCAGTTCGCCGCCGCCCAGGGCGCGCTCAGCCTGGCGATGCGTCCGCTTCAGGAGGCCTATCCCGAACTCCGCAGCCAGGCCAATTTCAGCACGCTGATGAGCCAGCTCGAAAGTTCGGAGAACCGCGTCGCGATCGCGGTGCGGGACTATAACGGCGCGGTGCAGGAATATAACACGCGCATCCGGACCTTCCCCGACGCGATCGGCGCCAGGGTGATCCACGGCGCCAAGCCGCTCACTCCGTTCCAGGCGACGACGCCGGGCGCGGAGCGTGCCCCGCAGGTGAATTTCGGCTGACGTGGCCGGCTGGCGCTTGATCCTCGCGCTGCTGCTGGCGGTCCTCGCCGGCGCGGCGCGGGCGCAGACCTTTCCCAAGTTCACGGGGCTCGTCGTCGACGCGGCGAACGTCCTGCCGCCCGCGGTCGAGGCGGACCTGACTGCGAAGCTGGGCGCGCTACAACGCGACACCAAGCGCCAACTCGTAGTGGCGACGGTCGCGAACATGCAAGGCTATCCGATCGCGGATTACGGTTATCGGCTCGGCCGCGCCTGGGGCGTCGGGCTCGCCGACGTGAACAACGGCGCGATCCTGCTGATCGCGCCGAACGAGCCGCCGGGCCAGCGCGGGCCGCGGATCGAGGTCGGATACGGACTGGAGCCGGTGCTGACCGACGCTTTGAGCAGCGTCATCATCAACGAACGGATGATGCCCAGGCTGAAGGGCGGCGACGTGCCCGGCGCGATGACCGCCGGTGTCGACGCGATCGTCGCCCAGCTGCGCGCCAGCCCCGACGAGGCCAAGGCGCGCACCGACGCCGCCGTCGCCGAGTTCGACCGGACGCATCGCCGCCGAACGCAGCAGGACGGGGGCGGCGGGGTGCCGGGGTCGCTCATTTTCTGGGGCGTCATCTTCGCCTTCGTCGTGCTGCCGATGTTGCGTGGACGGCGGGGCGGCGGTCGGCGCTATCGTGGTGGCGGCGGGAGTGGCTTGCCGATCGCGTTGTGGGCGCTGGGCAGCCAGATGGGGCGTGGCGGCGGCGGATACGGCGGCGGTTCCAGCGGCGACTCCGGCGGCTGGGGAGGCGGCGGCTTCTCTGGCGGGGGCGGCGGATCGTTCGGCGGCGGCGGGGCGTCGGGAAGTTGGTGACGCGCTTGAGCGAGGCCGATCACGCGGCGGTGGGCGCGGCGGTCACGGCCGCCGAGAAGCGGACCGACGGCGAGATCGTGACGGTCGTCGCGCCGCAATCCGACAGCTATCACGACGTGGCGCTCCACTGGGCGGTGCTGGCGATGCTGGGGATGCTTGCGCTGCTGGCGGCGTTTCCGTGGACCGCCGAGCGGGGATGGGCGCTGGTCGACCCCTGGGCGACGCGGTCGCCGACCGGCG
Organism: uncultured Sphingomonas sp.; assembly: GCF_964235535.1. Taxonomy (GTDB): domain Bacteria; phylum Pseudomonadota; class Alphaproteobacteria; order Sphingomonadales; family Sphingomonadaceae; genus Sphingomonas. The sequence goes on along the minus strand of NZ_CAXSBH010000025.1, from coordinate 6,759 downwards.
GGCTGCTCGCGGTGGCGTTGGTACTCGTCACGGCCACGTTCCTGCTGGCGAGGTTGTTGCTGGCGTGGATGCCGCTCCGGCTTGCGCTGACGCCGGGAAGCACTGAGGCGCGGCGGGTACGGCGGCGCGCCGTCGAGCTATTCCGCGTCGCTGCGGAGCGGCAAACCAGGGCGAGGACGGGCGTGATGCTCTATCTCTCGCTCGCCGAGCGCCGCGCGGAGATCATCGCGGACGCGGCGATTTATGCGCGTGTAGCGCCCGAGGTCTGGGGCGAAGCGATGGGGGGACTTCTCACGGCGACGCGCGACGGGCGACCCGGCGAGGGCATGGCGGCGGCGGTCGAGCGCATCGGCGCGGTGTTGGCCGAGCATTTCCCGCGGACCGAAGGTGATATCAACGAACTGTCCGACCGGCTGGTGGAGCTGTGAGCGAGCGCGTTTGGGAGGGCAAATACCTCGCGGTCGAGGTCGAGGGAACCTGGGAGTACGCCGTCCGCGCCCGAGGGATCGAGGCGGCGGTGATCGTCGCGATCGACGACGGGCACATCCTGCTGGTCGAGCAGTACCGCATACCTGTCGGGCGGCGGTGCATCGAGTTGCCCGCCGGGCTGATCGGCGACGACCAAGCGGGAGAGCCGGTCGAGATCGCGGCGATCCGCGAGCTGGAGGAGGAGTGCGGCTACCGCGCCGAGCGGGCCGAGTCGCTGGGCCTGTTCCATTCCTCGCCGGGAATGACGTCGGAGGCGTTCACGCTCGTCCGGGCGTCGGGGCTGACCAGGGTCGGCGCGGGCGGCGGTGTGGAAGGCGAGAGCATCACCGTCCACCGTGTGCCGATGGCCGAGCTGGCCGGTTTCGTGGAGGCCAAGCGACGCGAGGGGTTGGCGATCGACTCCAAGCTGCTGGTCGTGCTCGCGGCCGCGCTGCTCGGGCCGGGCGTTACTTGAAGTTGTCGGCGTAGCTCTGGAGCTGGAGCGGGCGGGGCGGGTCGGGCTGGACTTCGTAGGCCAGGCCCTGACGCTCGCAATAAGCGACCGCGTCCGCCGGCGTATCGAACAGCAGGCGGACCTGGTCGGGGCGCATGTCGCCGGTGCCGCCCGCCCAGCCGGTGAGCGGGTCGGCGCGCAATGGAGTCTGGCGGTCGAAGATCAGCTGCCACGACTTGACGCGGCCGGAGCCGTGTTCGGCGCCGAGCTGCGGGCGTTTGGAGATCAGGGCGAGGGACATGGCCTGTCCTTAACGCGGGCGGACCGCTCGCGCATCCGCATTCTTGGTGCGGAGCGTCGCAGGCGCGGCGGCGGGGTCTTCGGGCCAGGGATGCCGGGGATAACGGCCGCGCATCTCGCGCGCGACCGCGGCCCATGAGCCAGCCCAGAAGCCGGGCAGGTCGCGCGTGGTCTGGATGGGGCGACCGCCGGGCGAGAGCAGGCTTAGGACCAATGGTATGCGATCCGCGCCGACGGCCGGGTGAACGGCTAGGCCGAACAGCGTTTGGGGGCGGAGCTCGACGCGCGGGCCGCCCTCCGCCAGCCAGTCGATCGGGTGGCGCGAGCCGGCGGGGCTGGTGAAGTCGGCCGGGGCGAGCGCGTCGAGGCGACGCTGGCCGTCCCAGCCCAGGAGCGTGCGGAGCGCGTCGGTGAGCGCGGCGGGCGGGATCTGGTCGATACGGTGTCGGTCGACGAGCAGGGGCGGCAACCACTCGTCTAGGCTGGTGAGGAGGGCTTGGTCGTCGAGCCCGATGTTGGCGAAAGTGCCGCGGGTGCGCAGTTCGAGGGCCGCCGGGGGCCAGGGGAGGAGATGGAGGCCGTGGGTGCGGACCCCCTCCAGCAGGGCGGCGGCGATGGCTTGGGGATCGGCGTCGGCGTCGGGGCCGGAGCTCAGGCGGAGGGCGCCGAGGCGGCGTTCGCGGACGGTACGGACGGAGTTCGTTGCGATATCGAAACGAACGACTTTGCGAAGTTGGATTTCGGAAGCGAAGAGGGTTTCGACGTCGGCATTCGTGAGCGGGGCGGCGGCCAGGATGCGTGCGCCGGCGGCGGAGCCTTGCGTTTCGGCGACGGCGAGCCATTCGGCGCGGGCGAGCGGGGAGGTCGGGTCGAGGCGGAAGCCGCGACCGCCGACCGAGGCCCAACGCTCACCGATCGCGTCGCGGCGGCGGGCAAGGCGGTCGGGGTAGGCGAGGGCGATGCAGGTGCCAAGGTCGCTTCCTCTCCTCGCTTGGGGGGAGAGGGGCTGTTCCGGGCGCAACGGTCCGTGCTTTGTACGGCCCCTCTCCCCGACCCTCTCCCCAAAGGGGAGAGGGAGCCTTGCCCACCGTTCGGCCAGCTTGCGGGCCGCTTGGGCTTTGGGGCCGCGGTCGGTGCGCCAGCGGCGGAGGCGGACTTCTAGGTCGGGGTCGGGACCGCCCAGGCCGCGTTCGGCGAGGAGGACGGCGGCCTCGGCGGCGATATCGGCAAGGCCCAGCTCGGCGGCGCGCAGGAGCATGTGGGCGAGGCGGGGCGGCATCGGCAGCGCGGCGACCGCGCGGCCGTGCGGCGTAGGGCGGCCGTCCGCGTCGATCGCCCCGAGCATGGTGAGGCGGCTACGCGCTTCGGCAACGGCGGCGGCAGGCGGCGGGTCGAGCCAGCGGAGGTCGCGCGGGTCGGCGACGCCCCAGATTGCGGTGGCGAGGGTGAGCGCCGACAGGTCGGCTTCGAGGATCTCGGGCGGGTCGAAGCGCGGCAGGCCCGCGGTGGCCGCCTCCTCCCACAGGCGGTAGGCGACGCCGGAACCCTGGCGCGCGGCGCGGCCGGCGCGCTGGACGGCCGCGGCTTGGCTGGCGCGTTCGGTGACGAGGCGGGTCATGCCGGCCGAGCGGTCGTAACGCGGGCGGCGGGCGAGGCCGGAATCGACCACGACGCGGATGCCGTCGAGCGTCAGGCTGGTCTCCGCGATCGAGGTGGCGAGGACGAGCTTGCGACGGGCCTTTCCGGAAGGGTCGGGCGCGATCGCGGCACGCTGAGCGGCGGGGTCGAGCTGGCCGTGAAGGCGGTGGATGACGATATGGTCGGGTAGGCCGGTCAGGCGCTCGGCTACGCGCTCGATCTCGGCGACGCCGGGGAGGAAGGCGAGCACGCCGCCCTCGGTCTCCGACAACGCGCGGCGGACGGCGCTCGCGACCGAGTCCTCGATGCGGAGCTCCGCCGCGCGGCCGAGGTGGCGCAGCTCGAGCGGGTAGCTGCGGCCCGCGCTCTCGATGACCGGGGCGTCACCCATCAGCGCCGAGAAGCGCGCGCCATCGAGGGTGGCGGACATGGCGACGAGCCGCAGGTCGGGACGATACCCGCCCTGCGCGTCGAGCGCGAGCGCCAGGCCGAAATCGCCGTCGAGGCCGCGTTCGTGAACCTCGTCGAACAGCACCGCCGAGATGCCCGCGAGTTCGGGGTCGGATTGGATGCGGTTCGCGAACACGCCCTCGGTCACGACGGTGACGCGGGTCGCGGCCGAGCGTTTCGAGTCGAGGCGGGTGGCGTAGCCGAACGTGCGGCCGACAGGCTCGCCCGCAAGCGCGGCCATGCGTTCGGCGGCGGCGCGGGCGGCGAGGCGGCGGGGGGATAGGAGGAGGATCTCGCCGGTACACCAGGGTTCGGCGAGGAGCGCGGGGGCGATCGCGGTGGTCTTGCCCGCACCAGGCGGCGCGACGACGACGGCATTGAAACCCTCGCGCAAGGCGGCGAGGAGATCGGGAAGGACCTGTTCGATGGGAAGAGGAGGGTTCATATAGAGCGGAGGATCAGTAGAATTCATCTCAGTTGCAGGTGGTGGCGGAGCAGCATCAGGTTCGAGGAGCCCCGTGCGAGTTGTCGATACGGCGGGCGGCAAATCAACCTTTTGTTGATTGTGCCCGCAATAAGCGCATATGAATCACGTTTTCCAGGGAGTTGACGATGGTTGCCCTGCCTAAGATCGAGCGACCCCCGGTGCGCCGCGCCCGCTCGACCGGCGAGAAGTTCGACGCCCAAGCCGCATTGGAACAGGCCAAGTCGATCTATCCGAAGGTGATGGCGCGCCTCGCCGAGTGAGCGAGGAGCCGACCTGGATCACCGCGGACGATCTTATCGCCCTTAACAGATCCATCGTGATCGACACCGGCGAACCATTTCACGTCGTACAGCCCGGCTTGCTGGAACAGTCGGCTCTCAGTCCCGTCAACGTGGCCTATTATCGAGGCGTAGAGGATGTCGTCGTTCTCGGCTGCACCCTCGCCATGTCGATCGCGCGAAACCACTGTTTCCAGCAAGGCAACAAGCGGACGGCCCAGGTAGCGTTGTTTCGCTTTTTATGGATTAACGGCTACACTTTCATCGATCCCGACGACCTTGATCTAGCCGAACTGATGATCTCGCTCGTGGACCATGCTGTCACCGACGACGAATATATCGCCAGCATCGGCCGGCTCGTGATTGAGCGCGTCGACTGAGGCAACCGTGGGGCACGCAACGATGGCAGAGCCGCCGCGACGTCGAACGGTATCAACCTCGCCGACCCCCGGCCGCAAGTCAGTAAGCCCGGCTGACGGCGAACTCGACCGCCTCCACCATCGCGTCCTTCGCGCGACCGCCGCCGAACCCCGCGATCGCGTCGATCGCGCGCTGGCCGTAGTGGCGGGCGCGGGCGAGGGTGTCGTCGACGGCGCGCGAGCGGCGGACGAGCGCGACCGCATGGGCGAAATCGTCGTCGGTGGCGCGGCGGCCCTCCACCGCGTCCTTCCAGAAGCGGCGCTCGTCGGTATTGCCGCGTGCGTGCGCGAGGATGACGGGAAGCGTCATCTTACCTTCGCGGAAATCGTCGCCCGCATCCTTGCCCATCGTGCCCGCGTCGGAGACGTAGTCGATCGCGTCGTCGACGAGCTGGAACGCGATCCCCAGATTGCGGCCATAGGTGTCGAGCGCCTTCTCCTCCGCCTCGGGCCGTTCGGCGACGACGGCGGCGATGCGGCAGGCGGCGGCGAACAGCGCGGCGGTCTTGGCGCCGATGATGTCGAGATACCGGTCCTCGCCGATGTCGATCCGCCGGGCGGCGGTGAGCTGGTTGACCTCGCCCTCCGCGATCACCGCCGACGTGTTCGACAGTATCTTGAGGACGGTTAGGCTGCCGTCCTCGACCATCAGCTCGAAGGAGCGCGAGAAAAGGAAGTCGCCGACCAGGACGCTCGCGGGATTGCCCCAGATGATGTTGGCGGTGCGCTTGCCCCGGCGCAGGTCCGATCCGTCGACTACGTCGTCATGGAGGAGCGTGGCGGTGTGAATAAACTCGACCGCGGCGGCGAGCCGGTGGTGCCGGGTACCGGTATAGCCGATCAGCCGCGCCGAGCTGAGCGTCAGCATCGGGCGCATGCGCTTGCCGCCGCCCGCGATCAGATGACCGGCGAGTTCTGGGATCAGCGGGATCTCCGACTGCATCCGGCCCAGGATGACGGTGTTGACCGCGTTCATGTCGCCCTGGACGAGCGCCATCAGGGGATCGAGCGAGGGCTGGCCCGGTCGGAGGCGGTGGACGGCGGCGGTCATGGTGCGCCCGCGATGTGGCGGGCGGGCGCGGCGAACGCAAGCCTTGCGCCCGGTGTCCGCGCCCGCGCAGGATAGCCCGGGAAACATAGGAGATCGGCATGAGCGACGAGGTGCTGCGAGGCTATCGCCGGAGCATCGACAATATCGACGCGGCGCTGGTGCATCTGCTGGCCGAGCGGTTCAAGGTAACGCAGGCGGTCGGGCGGCACAAGGCGCAGGCCGGGCTACCGCCGGCCGATCCGGGGCGCGAGGAGGCCCAGATCGCCAGGCTCAGGCGGTTGGCGGAGGAGGCGGAGCTGGACCCGGCGTTCTCGGAGGCGTTCCTCCGGTTCATCATCGGGGAGGTGATCCGGCATCACGAGCGGATGCGGACGGAGTAACCCTCTCCCGCGAAAGCGGGAGAGGGTTTCTCGTTACACCATCCGTTCCGCGGCCAGGCGCTCCATGATCGACAGGGGCATCGCGCCTTCCTTGATCAGGGCGTGGAAGCGTTTGCGGTCGAAGCGGGGGCCCATCGCCTTCTCCGCGTTCTTGCGGGCGCGGCTCCAGGCCATGTGACCGACCTTGTAGGAGCAGGCTTGGCCGGGCTGGGTGCAGTAACGCTCGATCTCGCGCTGCGAACGGGGCTGCGCGAAGCCGGTTGTGTCGACCATATATTGCGTGGCCTTCTCGCGGCTCCAGCGCTTGGTGTGGAGCCCGGTGTCGACCACGAGGCGCGCGGCGCGGAACAGGAAGCTTTGGAGATACCCCGCGCGCTCGAGCGGCGTCTTGTACGCGCCCAGTTCGGCCGCGACCTCCTCGGCATATAGCGCCCAGCCCTCGGTGTAGGCACCGAAGAAGCCGATCTTGCGCAGTGTCGGGATGTCGGTCGAGTTCTGCGAGGTCGATATCTGGAGGTGATGCCCCGGATCGCCCTCGTGATAGGTGAGCGCGGGAAGGCTGTATTTGGGCCAGTCGCCCGTATCCTTGAGGTTGATGTAGTAAATGGCGGGCCGCGATCCGTCGAGCGCGGCGCGGCGGTAATAGCCGTTGGACGCGCCGTCCTGGATCTCGACCGGGACCGCGCGGATCTCGAGCGGCTTGTTCGGCAATTCGGAGAAAGCGTTCGGCAGGCGCGTCGTCATGTCGCGCACGCCCTCGTTCAAGGACGCGATGAGCGCGGCGCGGCCCTCGGCGGTGTTGGGATAGAGCTGGTCGGGGCGCTTGTTGAGCTG
>NZ_CAXSBH010000024.1:0-37319 GCF_964235535.1 uncultured Sphingomonas sp. | reverse complement strand
TGGGCTGCGCCACCTGCGCCGTCACCGTCTGCGTCGCCAGCTTCAGCCAGTATCCGCGCCCCGGCAGCATGGGCGCATCGGCCATCCACACGATCGTCGCCTCGAACTGATCGGCGACCGGCGGCGGATCGGCGGCGGCCGCGATCACGTCCCCGCGTGCACAGTCAACTTCATCCGCCAGCGTCAGCACCACCGCCCGCCCCGCCTCCGCCTCGTCCAGATCGCCGTCGAACGTCACCACGCGCGCTATGCTCGTGGTCCGCCCCGACGGCAGCACCCGCACCGCGTCGCCCGGCTTGACCGTTCCGCTCGCCACCGTTCCCGCGAAGCCGCGAAAGTCCGGGTCTGGCCGGTTCACCCATTGCACCGGCATCCGAAACGGCCGCGCCGCACCCGCATCTACCGACACCGTCTCCAGATGCCCGAGCAGCGTCGGCCCTTCGTACCAAGGCATGTCCGCCGATACCGCGACGACATTGTCGCCCAGGAAGCCCGAAACCGGGATCGCCACCGCCGCCTCCGCCTCGATGCTCTCCGCGAATACGGCGTAGTCGGCGGCGATCGCCTCGAACCGCGCCCGGTCCCATCCGACCAGGTCCATCTTGTTGACCGCCAGCACCACCCGGCGCACGCCCAGCAGGTTGACCAGATACCCATGCCGCCGCGTTTGCGTCAGCACGCCTTTACGCGCATCGACCAGGATGATCGCCAGGTCGGCGGTCGACGCGCCCGTCACCATGTTGCGTGTATATTGCTCGTGCCCCGCCGTGTCCGCGACCATGAACTTGCGCCGCGCGGTCGCGAAATACCGGTAGGCGACGTCGATCGTGATCCCCTGCTCGCGCTCGGCCTGCAGCCCGTCCACCAGCAGTGCGAAGTCGATCCCCGCCCCTTGCGTCCCCATCCGCGCCGAGCCCGCCTTCAGGGCCGCCATCTGATCGTCGAACACCGCCCGCGTATCATGCAGCAGCCGCCCGATCAGCGTCGACTTCCCGTCATCGACCGAGCCGCAGGTGATGAACCTCAGCAGCGACTTGCCCTCATGCGCCAGCAGGAACGCGTCGAGGTCGGGCGCCTCCCTCTCCGCCTCGGGGGAGAGGGTCGGGGAGAGGGGCTGTTCAGAGGACGGCATTTTGAACAGCCCCTCTCCCAAGCCCTCTCCCCGCAAGCAGGGAGAGGGAGTCTTTTGCCTCCCCATCAGAAACACCCCTCCCGCTTGTTGCGCTCCATGCTACCCGCCCCTTCGACATCGATCACCCGACCTATCCGCTCCGAGGTCGTCGTCGCCAGCATGTCCCCGATCACCGCGTCCAGCGCCGCCGCACCGCTCTCCACCACCCCCCGTAAGCGGATAGTGGCCCAACGTCCGGAACCGGATCGAACTGTCCACCGGCACCTCCCCCGGCCGCATCCGGGACCGGTCGTCATCGACCATCAGTATCACGCCACCTCGCTCGACCGTCGGCCGCGTCACCGCGAGATAAGGTGGCGCGGCTGGGAAGAACGCCATTTTCGCTTGATGCAGCATGACCGCCGAACCCTTGTCCATCAAGTAAAGCATTGCCGGCCGCGTCGCCTCCGCCACGACCCCACGCAGGAAATGGATGCCCTCGGCCTCCAGCCGATCGAGATGCATCATCGCGGGCATGCGCCGAGAACTAGCGTACGTGACGGCGTGCCGCACCCGGCATCCACGCGCCCGTCCGTCTTGCTACCAGCACGACCCGGCTCCATGCTCTCCCGGCGGACGAAAGGAGACCAGGCGTGGAACAAGCTCAGGTCAAGAATGGCGACATCCACCTCAACGTCATCGTGAACGGCTCCGCCGACTCTCCCCACCCCCCAATCCTCTGCGTCCATGGCTGGCCCGAACTCGCCCACAGCTGGCGGAACCAGCTCGCCCATTTCGCGCAGGCAGGCCACCGCATCGCCGCGATGGACGTCCGCGGTTACGGCGAAAGCTCGAAGCCGCACGATATCGCCGCCTACGCCATGGCCGAACTCTGCGCCGATGTGGCCGCCGTCATCGACCATTTGGGAGGCCGCGCGATTCTGTTCGGCCATGACTGGGGCGCTCCGATCGTCTGGCAGACCGCAATCCGTCATCCGGAACGCGTGGTCGCGGTCGCGGGCCTCAGCGTCCCCTATACGCCGCTCGGCGACCGCTTCTTCCTCGACCTGATGGACCAAATCCATCCCGACCGCTTTTTCTACCAGCTCTATTTCCAGCAGGAGGAGATCGCCGAAGCCGAGTTCGCCGCCGATCCGGACGCTCTCCTCAAGATTTACTGGGGCCTTTCCGGCGAGGGCGTCGCCCACGCCTTCACCACCCCCAAGACCCGCGCCGACGGATTCCTGACCGGCATGCCCAAACCCGACCGCCTGCCCGATTGGCTGAGTGCCGACGACCTCGCTTTCTACAACGCGGCTTTCGCCAACGGCGGCTGGCGCGGCCCACTCAACCGCTACCGCGCGCAACGCCTCGATTGGGAGGCGCGCGCACCCGTCGCCGGCAAGCGAATCACGCAGCCCGCCGCCTTCATCGCGGGCGCGCTCGACCCCGTCCGCCGCTTCATCCCCGACCACGACACCTACGCGAACGCCGCCGCTCATCTGGACGACCACCGCGGCACCACCATCATCGACGGGGCCGGACACTGGGTGCAGCAGGAGGTGCCCGCCGCCGTCAACGCCGCGCTCGAAGCGTTCGTGCGAGGGCTGTGACGAAGGGGCCGGGGTCGGGTCGTCCCCTTTCCGCTGCACCACACGGTCGTTAAGTATGACCGTAAACGCGCGGTTCAGGCATTCGGCGCGATTGACGCGCAGGGGAAAAGGACGGCGATGGCGACCGGTTTAGAAACGCACGACGCGGTCACGGCCGATATGGAGCGTATCTTCCAGCCGCTCGCCGGCCGCGCGCTCGTGCCGGCCTTTCACCATGACGAGCGGCCCCGTCGACGCGGCCGGGCCGGTCGCGCTCGGCGATGGGCACCGTACGCCGCATCCGCGCTGCTGGCGCTGATCGTCGCGGCGCTGGCGATCGGCTACGGTATCACCGATCGCTCTACTCCTGGAGCGACCAGGATTGCCGCGGCCGTACCGCCCCCTATGTCGCTCCCGACCACGGTCGACGTACCTGTTCCGTCCATCTCTTCAACGATCGACGAACGGTCGAACGCGACATCGCCCGCCACGGTCCCGTCGCCGGAGGGTTCCCCTGCGGTTCCTTCCGCCACGAACCGACCCGCCACGTCGCCACCACGCGTCGCGGCCTTTGCTGCGGTGCTTCCTCGTCGCGCCGACGAGGCCGCTTCCGGACCCCGCGCCGCTGCTTCAATCGATCCGGTCCCGCCGGCCCGCTTACTGCGAGCAACAGTGCCTGCCCGGCCGGAGGCGGAGCCGCGCCGGGTGGCTTCGTCGCCGGTCGCCATCGCCGCGTCCCGCCGCGCCGCGCGGTCTCGGACTGCGGCGGCCGCTCGGCCTTGTGTTCCCGGCAGCGAGGACGACCGGTGCATCTACCAGGACGTCCTCGCTGCGGATGCTCGGTTGCGGCGGGCCTACGACCGCGCCCTGCAGGCGGGCACCGCGAACCTGTGGATGTCGGCCATCAAGCGTCGCTGGGTCGATGCACGCTACGACTCGCTCGACGATCCCGACGGCACGATCCGCCGCTACGATCGACTCGCGGCCGCGCTCGACAACAAGCGCCGCGAAGACGCCGAGTGACGCAAAACGCATTGCGCTCCCGACCGTTCGTTGACGTGACTCGGAGCGCGCATCACGACCCCGCATCGCCCGCCAGGACGACCGACGACCGGGTCGTCTACGCCGTGGGCGACATTCATGGATGCTACGACCTGCTGACCCCGCTGCTGCAGGCCATCGTCGCGGATGTCGCGCTCGCCCCCGCCGGACGCCCGTTGCTGATCTTCTGCGGAGATTATGTCGACCGGGGTCCACGCACCCGCGACGTGCTAGCCACGCTCGTCTGGCTGTCCCGCCATGCCGCGGTCGAGGTCGCGTTCCTGCGTGGCAACCACGAGGCGATGCTGCTCGCCTTTCTCGACAGGCCGGACGAAAGCCTACCCTGGCTGCGGTCGGACGGCGGCGCGACGCTGCGCGCCTATGATGTCGACCCCGCTGGCGACGGCGATGCCGATCCCTGGCGCCTGCGCGACGCGTTGATGGACCGGATGCCCGCGTCGCACCTCGATTTCCTGCGCGGGCTGCCCGTGCGGACGACATGCGGCGATTACGTCTTCGTCCATGCCGGTCTCCGGCCCGGCGTGCCGCTTGCGCGACAGGAGGACGAGGACTGCCTGTGGATCCGCGACGAGTTCCTCGGCGGCGACCACCGTTTCGAAAAGATCGTCGTTCACGGCCACAGCTGGACGTCCGACGCACCCGTCGTCACGCCCGGTCGGATCGGCATCGACACCGGTGCCTACAAAACCGGCGTGCTCACCGCCGTCCGGCTGGACGGCGCGGACGTCGAATTCATCCAGGCGCGCGTCGGTGCCGTGGCGACCACCCCGGCCGGGTACGTCCCCGCCTAGGATCGCCCGAACGGATCAGCGCCGGATCGGCAAGGGACGAGTTTCCGGTAGTCCGAGCAGGACGGGCAGCGCGCACGCCGCCACCAGCGCGATCATCGCGCCCGGCACCAGCGGCCATCCGGTCCGCTCGATCAGCAATTGCGCGACGAGCGGCGTCAACCCGCCGAAGATCGCGGTGGCAGTCGTCGCTCCGAGTGCAAGCCCGGTCATGCGTCCTTCGCCCGGCAATAGCTCGGCCGTGGCGACCGCGCCGACCGCGCTCACGCCGCCGCCGACACCTGCCAACACCACCGCGCCGACCAGCGCCCAGAATACGCCACCGCTCGAACCGCCGCTCGCCATCAGCGCGAACATCGTGATCGGCAGGACGATGCCGCATCCGCATAGTGCCAGCAGGACCGGCCTGCGTCCCCACCGATCGGCCAGCATGCCCGTGACCGGCGTCACCAGGATGACCACGACCGCCGCGATCACGGACAAGCGGAGCGACGCGCCCTCGCTCGTTCCGCGTACCGTGGCCAGGAACACGGGAACATAGGTGATGCCGACATAATAGGTGATCGACCCGAGCGCCGAGATGGCGAACCCGCGCGCGATCGCCGTGCGGTGTCGCGCGAGCGCGTGGCGCAACGGACTGCCCGGGACGGTGCCGCCGGCGCGCTGCCGCTCGAAATCCGGCGACTCTTCCATCCAAGACCGCATGATCCACACGCTGCCCGCCAGCGCCGCGCCGACAAAGAACGGGATGCGCCATCCCCACGCATCGAGCGCCGCCGTACCGAGCGACGCGACCGTCACCGCGGACACGCCCGCGGCCAGCAGCGCGCCGATCTCGCTGGCGGCGGCCGCGGACGAGGTGACGAGCCCGCGCCGGTCGCGCCGCGCGCCCTCCAGCAAATATGCAACGACGCCCGTATATTCGCCGCCGACCGAGAACGACATCACGCACCTGAGCGCCAGCAACGCCCAGGCCGCGGCGGGGCCGATCTGCGCGCGGGTGGGCAGCAGAGCCGTCGCCACCATCGCCGCCGTCATCAGCGCCATCGAGATGAGCATCGCCGCGCGCCGGCCATGCCGGTCGCCGATCGACCCGAACGCCAGCGCGCCCAGCGGCCGCATCAGGTACGACACGGCGAACCCCACCAGCACGGCGGCCAGCGACCCCGCCCCTCCTCCGAAGAACACGCGCGACAGGATCGTCGCCATATAGAGATACAAGGTGAAATCGTACCACTCGACCACCGTCGAGAACGCCGCGACCGCCAGCGACTGCCGCGATACGCCATTTGCTGGGGCGTCGCCGACCCCGGCTATTCCCACTCTATCGTCCCGGGCGGCTTGGACGTATAGTCGTACGTCACCCGGCTCACCCCCCGCACCTCATTGACGATGCGCGTCGTCACCCGCGCCAGGAAGCCGCCCGGAAACTCGAACGCTTCCGCCGTCATCCCGTCCGTCGACGTTACCGCCCGCAGCGCCAGCACCGACTCGTATGTCCGGGCATCGCCCATCACGCCGACGCTGCGCACCGGCAGCAGCACCGCAAACGCCTGCCAGATCGCGTCGTACAGCCCCGCCGTGCGGATTTCCTCCAGATAGATCGCATCCGCCCGACGTAGGATCTCGCAACGTTCGCGCGTCACCTCGCCCGGGATGCGGATCGCCAGCCCCGGCCCGGGGAACGGATGCCGCCCTACGAACGCGTCCGGCAGCCCCAGCTCGCGCCCCAGCACGCGCACCTCGTCCTTGAACAGCTCGCGCAAGGGCTCGACGAGTTTCATGTCCATGCGCTCGGGCAGGCCGCCGACATTGTGGTGGCTCTTGATCGTCACCGACGGCCCGCCGGTGAACGACACGCTCTCGATCACGTCGGGATACAGCGTCCCCTGCGCCAGGAACCCCGCCCCGCCGATCTTGCGCGCCTCGTCCTCGAACACGTCGATGAACGTCTTGCCGATGAACTTGCGCTTGAGCTCCGGGTCGGTGATCCCCGCCAGCCCGTTCATGAACAGGGTCGCCGCGTCCACATGGACGAGTGGAATGTTGTAATGACCACGGAATAACCCGACGACCTGCTCCGCCTCACCGGCGCGCAGCAGCCCGTGGTCGACGAACACGCATGTCAGCTGCTCGCCTATCGCCTCGTGGATCAGCACCGCCGCCACCGCCGAATCCACACCGCCCGACAACCCGCAGATGACCCGGCCCTCGCGGACCTGCGCGCGGATATCGGCGATCTTAGCGGCGCGGAACTCCGCCATCGTCCAGTCGCCTGTCAACCCGCAGACATGGCGCGCGAAATTTGCGATCAGCCTTGCGCCGTCGGGCGTATGGACGACTTCCGGATGGAATTGCATCGCATAGATACGCCGCGCGTCGTCGGCGATCACCGCATTGGGCGCGCCCGCGCTCGCCGCGACTGGCCGGAACCCGGGGGCTAAAGCCGCGACATGGTCGCCGTGGCTCATCCAAACCCGATGCCGTTCACCGGGCGTCCATACTCCGTCGAACAGCGCGCACCCGTCCGCGACGTCGACGAACGCCGATCCGAACTCGCCCGCCATTCCCCGCTCGACCGTTCCGCCCAGCTGCGCCGTCAGCGCCTGCTGGCCGTAGCATACGCCCAGCATAGGCACGCCCGCATGCAGGATCGCGTCGGGTATGCGCGGGGAGTCCGCATCGACCACCGACGCCGGCCCGCCCGATAGGATCACGCCCGCCGGCCGGGTGCGCGCGAATGCCTCGGCGGCGGCGTTGAAAGGCGCGATCTCGCTATAAACCCCCGCCTCGCGAACCCGCCGGGCGATCAGCTGCGTGACTTGGCTACCGAAATCGACGATCAGGATGGTGTCGGGGTGGTTCATGGAAGCGCGTGTAGCCGCGCTTGTCCGATCCCGCCAATCCCGATCAGGCGGCTTCGCTGTAATCCTCGTCGGTCATCACCGGGCCGCTATCCTGGCCCTTGGCCGACACGTCCCGGTCCACGAACTCGATGATCGCGATCGGCGACGCGTCCGACAGGCGAATGCCCGCCTTGACGATGCGCGTGTAACCGCCGCTCCGCGCCTCGTACCGGGGCCCGATCACATCGAACAACTTAATCAGCTGCGCGTCGTCGAGCAGCCGCGCATGCGCCAGCCGACGGTTTGACAACCCGCCACGCTTGGCGAGCGTCACCAGCTTCTCGACGTAAGGCCTCAGTTCCTTGGCCTTGGCCACCGTGGTGGTGATCTGCTCATGCTTGATCAATGCCGCCGCCATGTTCCGAAACAGGGCGAGGCGGTGGGCGGAGGTACGCTGCAGCTTACGGCCGCCGACGCGATGGCGCATGATCTAAGTCCTTCGGTTCGTCCAGGGGCCGTACGAGGTACCCCGAGCCGGGCGGAGGAGCCGCCCGAGAGGCCCCGCCTACACACCGCCTTGCCCTCGAAGTCAAGGCACGGCCCTAATCCTCAGCCACCGTCACCTTGATCCGCCGCGCGGCGGACGTCGCCTCCACCCCGTCCAGCTTGGCTAGGAGTTCGCCGAACGCGTCGTCCTCCGCCACCGGGAAATGTCGCGAGAAGCCCAGCCCGAGCACGTCGAGATCGCGCCGGGTCAGCAATCCCACGGCGACGATCCGGTCGTCCGCCCAGGAACCTGGCATATTCGTTCTCCCGTCAATCACGGATCAAACCAGCGAACGAGCGGAATAGTGGCAACCGTTACGCTTTTATCACGAAACAAACCCGGTCAACGAGAGGACGGCCGCTGAGATACCGCTTGAGAGTCCATTAACGCCTACGACGTAAGTTCTAGCCGATCGCGTCGCGCGGGAAATCACCATCACGAAAGAGGATCAGCAATCGATGTCGCCCGCAGCCCTCGACGACCTGACGGAGCGCAGCCCGCGCAAACAGGTGCTGCTGGGCGTCGAGATCGCGGGGTTCGGTGCCGGCGCAACGACAAAGCATCGCATCAAGGATCTGTCGACGACCGGCGCGCGCGTAGACCGGGCGGGATCGCTCAAACCCGGTTCGACCGTGCTGATCTCGGTCGGCATGCTCGCGGCGATCGGCGCAACGGTAGTCTGGGTGAGGGATGATGCGGCCGGCCTGCGCTTCGCCGAGCCGATCGACCCCGACGCGGCGCGCGGCCGCGCCATCGTCGCGCCAAAGGGGGCACCTGCAATCGCCGTATCGACCGCGTCTCCCGCTACTCCGGTGGCCACCGCCGGCTGGGTCGGCACGATGACGAGCCCGTACCGGCGGTAAGAGGCTCAGCCTCCGCCACGTTCCCGTCACCCCGGACTTGATCCGGGGTTCCGCTATCTATCCGAGGTCGCGGCCAAGCCGCGCCGCGCGGGCCGCTGGACGTGCGGCTGTCGTTCGAAGCAGGAAAACAAAAAAGGGCCTCGGCTTGTCGCCGAGGCCCCATAACGTCGAACGGGCTCGGCTAGCCAACCCGTCGGCCGAGCTTGCGCCGTCTCGGGGCCAAGCCTTGCCTGGCTCCGTGCGGCTCAGCCCATAATCTCCTGCTCGAGCTTCTTGGCCATTTCCTCGATATTCTCCGGCGGCCAGCCTGGGATTTCCATGCCTAGCCGCAGGCCCATCGACGACAGCACCTCCTTGATCTCGTTCAGCGACTTGCGCCCGAAATTAGGCGTCCTGAGCATCTCCGCCTCGGTCTTGCCAACCAAGTCACCGATATAGATGATGTTGTCATTCTTCAGGCAGTTAGCCGACCGGACCGACAGTTCCAGCTCGTCGACTTTCTTGAGCAGGTAGCGGTTGATCTGCTGCGTATCGCCGATGGGTTCGCTCGACCCCATGGACGACGGCGCGGCCATGCCGATCGGGGCGGAGGCGCGGACCACCTGGCCCTCCTCGAACTGCACGAACAGCGCCAGCTGATCCTGCAGGATACGCCCCGCATACCCGACCGCGTCCTCCGGCGTCACCGTGCCGTCGGTCTCGACCGTCAGCGTCAGCTTATCGTAATCTAGATCCTGCCCGACGCGCGTCGGGTCGACCTTGTAGCTGACCTGACGAACCGGCGAGTACAACGCGTCTACCGGGATCAACCCGATCGGCGCGTCCGCCGGCCGGTTCGCCGTCGCGGGAACGTAACCCTTACCCGTGTCGGCGGTCAGCTCCATGTTGAGCATCGCGCCCTCGTCCAGATGGCACAGCACCAGATCACGGTTCATGATCTCGATGTCGCCCGACACCGCGATGTCGCCCGCCTTCACCTCGCCCGGGCCGGTGGCGGCCAGCTGCAGCCGCTTGGGACCTTCGCCCTGCATCCGTATCGCCAGCTGCTTCACGTTCAGCACGATGTCGGTCACATCCTCGCGGACGCCCGCCAGCGACGAGAATTCATGCAGCACGTTTTCGATCTTGATCGACGTCACCGCCGCGCCCTGCAGCGACGACAGCAACACCCGGCGCAGCGCGTTGCCCAGCGTCAGCCCGAAGCCCCGCTCCAGCGGCTCGGCCACGAACGTCGCTTTGCGCTTGCCGTCGCCCCCGCGCTTTTCGAGACCGCTGGGCTTCTTGAGCTCCTGCCAGTTCTTTGCGTTGACAGCCATTTGCTTCCCCTGATTTGGGAGCCGGACGAACGATCGCCGCCGGCCATAAGGAACGGCCCGCGGCGTGGATGGAAAACGCTGCGGGCAGGAAAAGTCAGACGCGGCGCCGCTTTGACGGGCGCACGCCGTTATGCGGGATCGACGTCACGTCGCGGATCGAGGTGATCTGGAAGCCCACTGCCTGCAACGCGCGCAGCGCCGACTCGCGGCCTGAACCCGGACCTTTGACCTCAACCTCGATCGTACGGACGCCATGCTCGGCAGCTTTCTTGCCCGCATCCTCAGCCGCAACCTGCGCAGCATAGGGCGTTGACTTGCGGCTGCCCTTAAAGCCCATCGTGCCGGCGGACGACCACGAGATCGTGTTGCCTTGCGCGTCGGTGATGGTGATCATGGTATTGTTGAACGACGCATTCACATGCGCGACGCCCGATGTGATGTTCTTGCGTTCACGCCGCTTGATGCGCTGCGGGGCCTGAGCCATTCCGTAATCCTAACCTGAAATGCCGTGTCGATAAGATCGAGTGAGCGAGCCGCGCCGGAACGCGGCTCAAGCCTACTTCTTCTTGCCGGCGATCGGCTTGGCCTTACCCTTGCGGGTGCGGGCGTTGGTGTGCGTACGCTGGCCACGGACCGGCAAACCCCGGCGATGACGCAGGCCGCGATAGCAGGCCAGGTCCATCAGGCGTTTTATGTTCATCGCGGTGGTGCGACGTAGGTCGCCCTCGACCTGGTGATCGGCGTCGATCGTCTCACGGATCTGCAGCACCTCCTGGTCGGTCAAGTCCTGCACGCGACGCTCGGGCACAATGCCGAGCTTGCCCACGATCTGCTCGGCCTTCGAAGGCCCGATCCCGTGGATGTAGGTCAGCGCGATGACAACGCGCTTGTTGGATGGAATATTGATGCCGGCGATACGTGCCATGAAATGCTTCTCCTAGCTCCACAGGGTCGGCATGGCCGCACAAACCCCATATCGTCGCGGGCGGCTCCGAACGCACGGTCGCGGCGAGCGCCAAGAAGCGCCGCCGTTCATCAATGCGTTTGAAGTAGCGCGTCCTTTATGTCTTGCGACGACAGGTGTCAACCGCGCGACGGGGTCGTTTGGTACTTCGGACGCCTCAGTCCGCCCGACCACCTAGGATGGCGTGGATCGCCTCGCCAACGACATCCATTTCCGCCATCCCGTCCACACGCCTTACCAATCCGCGCGCTTCGTAGATCGGCAGGATCGGCTCGGTCTTGGCCCGGTACTCGGCCATACGGATACCCACGGTTTCGGCGTTGTCGTCGGGTCGGCGTTTGAACGCGTGACACCCGCACACGTCGCACGTATCCGCCACCGCCGGGACCTTGAAGCGATCGTGATATCCCGCGCCGCAACTGGCGCAGGTATAGCGCCCGACCACGCGCTCGGTCAGGGACGCCTCGTTGACCTCCAGCTCGATCACCCAATCCAGTGCGCGCCCGCGATCCGACAGCAGCATATCGAGCGCGTCCGCCTGCGCCGCCGTCCGCGGATAACCGTCGAAGATCACACCCCCGGCCGTCTCCGCCCCGCCTTCTTCAAAAAGAACATCGAGACGTTCGCCGATCAGCGCGGATACGATCGCGTCCGACACGAGCTCGCCCGCCTCCATCACTGCCTTGGCCTGCAGCCCCACGGGCGTTTCCGCCTTGACCGCCGCGCGCAGCATGTCGCCCGTCGACAGCTGCGCCATATCCCGCTCGGCGACCAGGCGCGCCGCCTGTGTACCCTTGCCCGCCCCGGGCGGTCCCAACAGGATGATATTCACGCGACCGGTTCCCCTCCATTCCTGACCGGACGTTTCCGATCGGGCGCTCGTGGATGCTTAGCGCAGGCGACCGCCCTTGAGCTTCGCCTTTTTGATCAGGTCGCCATACTGATGCGCCAGCAGGTGCGACTGGATTTGCGTCACCGTGTCCATCGTCACGTTGACGACGATCAGCAGGCTGGTTCCCGCCAGCAGGAACGGGATGCCCAGCGCCGCCGTGATATATTCGGGCAACAAGCAAATCGTCGTCAGATACGCCGCCCCGATCACGGTAATGCGCGTGAGTACGTAATCGAAATACGTCTCGGTATTCTTACCCGGCCGAATGCCCGGCACGAACCCACCATACCGCTTCAGGTTCTCCGCGGTCTCCTCCGGATTGAACACCACCGCCGTGTAGAAGAACGAGAAGAAGATGATCCCGGCACCGTAAAGGAACATGTACAGCGGCTGCCCGTGCTGGAGATACTGGTTCAGCCCAATGATGAAATCGCCGTAAGCGCTCTCGCCCGCGATCCGCTGGCCAGCGAACTGGCTGACCGTTAGCGGCATCAGCAGCAGCGACGAGGCGAAGATCGGCGGGATGACGCCCGCGGTGTTGATCTTGAGCGGCAAGTGACTGCGATCCGCCTGCATCCCGCGCTGTGTCTGGCGCTTGGGATACTGGATCAGGATGCGTCGCTGCGCCCGCTCCATGAAGCAGATGAACAACACCAGCGCGATCACGAGCAGGACGATGCCGATGATCCGGATCGGGTCGAGCGATCCCGAACGCCCGCCCTCCAACAACTGCACCAACGTCGTCGGCAGGCTCGCCACGATCCCCGCCATGATGATCAGCGATACGCCGTTGCCGATGCCCCGGCTGGTGATCTGCTCGCCCAGCCACATCAGGAACATGGTGCCGCCGACGAGCGAAATGACGGCGGCTACGCGGAACGTCATGCCCGGCTCGATCACCGCCTGCACGCCCTGCGTCGCGCCCAGCGCCTCCAGCCCGACCGCGATGAAGTAGCCCTGGATCGCGGTCAGCCCGACCGTGCCGTATCGCGTATACTGGTTCAGCCGCTTGCGCCCGCTCTCCCCCTCCTTCTTGATCGCGCCAAGCGTCGGCGACAAGCTGGTCGCCAGCTGCACCACGATCGACGCGGTGATGTAGGGCATGATCCCAAGCGCGATCAGCGACATGCGGCTGAGTGCGCCACCCGAGAAGGTGTTGAAGAAATCGAGCACCCCGCCCTGCGTCTGCTGGTTCAACAACCCGAGCGCAGTCGGGTCTATGCCCGGCAGCGGCACGTAGGATAGCAGTCGGAATACGATCAGCGCGCCGATTGTGAACCACAATCGCTTCTTCAGGTCGGTTGCCTTGGCGAACTTGGCGAGGTTCAGGCCTTGCGCCATCCGGTCGGCTGATGTCGCCATGGGTCGGGGATATCCTGGAAACGAAAACGGCAGGACAGATTACGATCCACCCTGCCGCTCATATAAGCGCATGGAGGCGCTTGTCTAACATACGAAGCTGCGCGCCCTTAGCGAGCGACCTCTCGGCTCAGGCCGTACGCGCCGCAATGCGGGCCGCGCGGACCTTGCCCTTCTTGGCCGCGGCCTTTTCGGCCGCGGGCACGAGCGTCGGCACCTCGACTGAACCGCCCGCCGCCTCGACGGCGGTGCGCGCGCCGGCGGACACGCCCTGGACCAGGAAGCTAAGCTTGGCCGTGATCGCGCCCTTGCCGAGTAGCCGAACGCCGTCCTTGCCGCCACGCGCCAAGCCCGCCGCCTTCAGCACCGCATGATCGATCGTTACTCTCGCATCGATCTTGCCCGCATCGAGCGCCTGCTGGATCGCGCCGACATTCACCTCGGCGTAGTCGGTCCCGAACACGTTGTTGAACCCGCGCTTGGGCAGCCGCATGTGGAGCGGCATCTGTCCGCCCTCGAAGCCAGCGATGGACACACCCTCGCGGCTCTTCTGACCCTTCTGGCCGCGCCCGCCGGTTTTGCCCTTGCCCGAGCCGATGCCGCGTCCGACGCGCATTTTGCTCTTACGGGCACCCTCATTGTCGTGAAGTTCGTTCAAATTCATGTCGTGCACTCGCTTTCGCTTTTGTCGCGCTGGTTGAATTCTAACCCTCTCCCGCCTTCGCGGGAGAGGGACAGGCGCGAAGCGCCAGGGTGAGGGGAGTGCGTGTTGTCGACTTCCCTCACCCGACCTCGCTACGCCCGGCCACCTTCTCCCGGAAAAGCGGGAGAGGAAAAGGGGGAGAGGCGGCTAGCCCTCCACCACTTCGACCATATGCTGCACCTTGCGGATCATGCCGCGAATCTCGGGGCTATCCTCGAGTTCGCTGACCCGGTGCATCTTGTTGAGCCGGAGCCCGATCAGCGTCGCGCGCTGGTCGGACGTACGGCGGATGGGCGAACCCGTCTGCTTGATCTTGATGCTGGCCACCATTCTACTCCGTCACCATCATGGCTTCCGCCTCGGCCGTTGCCGAGCCACCCGGGCCACGGCCCAGCAGATCGGCGATCTTCTTGCCGCGACGCTGCGCCACCGCCTTCGGCGAGGTCTGGTCGCCCAGCGCCTGGAAGGTCGCGCGGATCATGTTATAAGGGTTGGACGTACCGACCGACTTGGTCACCACGTCGGCGACGCCGAGCGATTCGAAGATCGCGCGCATCGGGCCACCGGCGATGATGCCCGTGCCCTGCGGCGCGGCACGGACCGTGACACGGCCGGCACCGAAGTGCCCGTTCGCGTCATGATGCAACGTACGCCCGTCGCGGAGCGGCACGCGGACCATCGCCTTCTTGGCCGCGGCGGTCGCCTTCGAGATCGCCTCCGGCACTTCGCGCGCCTTCCCGTGGCCGAAGCCGACCCGGCCCTTGCCGTCGCCGACCACGACCAAAGCCGCGAAGCCGAAGCGCTTGCCGCCCTTCACCGTCTTGGACACGCGGTTGATATGGACCAGCTTCTCGATCAGTTCCTCGCCGCCGTCGTCCGACCCGGGACCGCCACGGCCGCGATTATCGCGCCCACGACCGCCGTCGCGTCCGCCACGGTTGCCGCCGGGGCCACCACGCCCACGGTTACCGCCCGGACCACCGCCGCCACCAGGACCGCCACGACCGCGACCACCGCCCTGGTAGCCGCCACCGCCACCGCCCTGATAGCCGCCGCCGGGACCGCCAGCGTTGCCGGCGGGAGCAGCACCGGCTGGGTCCTGCGGCGCATTCTCGGCCCCTGTAGTCGACTGGTTGTTGTCGTCGGCCATGTCTTAGAACTCCAATCCGGCTTCACGCGCGGCTTCGGCCAGCGCCTTGACGCGTCCGTGGAACAGAAAGCCTCCACGGTCGAACACGACCTGCGTCACGCCCGCCGCCTTGGCCGCTTCCGCGACACGCCGACCAACCCCGGCCGCTGCCTCCATGTTTGCGCCCGACACCGCTTTAGCGTCGATGGTCAGCGTCGACGCGGCCGCGACCGTGCGGCCCTCGGCATCGTCGATCACCTGCGCATAGATGTGCTTGCCCGAGCGATGCACCGACAATCGCGGCCGGACGCCCGCCCGCGAACGGAGCGCCGTACGGTTGCGGCGACGCCGCTTTTCAAAGAGGGATAGATGATTAGCCATTACTTCTTCTTCCCTTCCTTCCGGAAGATGAACTCACCGGCATACTTGATGCCCTTGCCCTTATAGGGCTCCGGCTTCCTCCAACGACGGATCTCGGCGGCCAACTGACCGACTTTCTGCTTGTCGGCGCCACTGATCTCGATCGTCGTATTGTCCGGCGTCTTGACCTCCAGGTCGGCCGGCACGTCGATATTGATGTCGTGGCTATAGCCCAGCTGCAGCTTCAGGTTGCGCCCCTGCGCCGCGGCGCGGTAGCCGACGCCCGTGATCAGCAGCTTCTTGGTGAAGCCCTCGCTCACGCCCGTGACCAGATTCTGCACCAGGGTCCGCTGCATGCCCCAAAAGGCACGCGCCTGCTTGGTGTCGTTGGCCGGCTTGACCGAGATGCCACCGTCCTCGAGCGCGTAGCTGATCTCGTCGCGGAGCGAGAGGTTCAGAGTCCCCTTGGGGCCCTTCACGCTCAACAGCCCGTCGGCAATGTTCGCCGTGACACCAGCGGGGACAATGACCGCCTTCTTACCGATACGGCTCATCAGAACACCTCCGCCAACACTTCGCCGCCGACATTCTGCTCGCGCGCCTCGGCGTCCGAAAGCACGCCGCGCGGCGTCGAAACGATGGTGATGCCCAGGCCGTTCATAACGCGGGGAAGCGCCTGGCTTCCCGAATAGACGCGTCGGCCGGGCTTGGACACGCGGGCCACATGCTTGATTGCGGGCTGGCCCTCGAAATATTTCAGCTCGACGCGCAAGCCCGCAGCTGGGCCCATTTGTTCTTCGCTGTAACCACGGATATAGCCCTCGCGCTGGAGCACGTCGAGTACGCGGACGCGCAGCTTGGACGCAGGCGTCAGGACGGAGTCCTTCTTCGCGCGCTGCCCATTGCGGATGCTGGTGAGCAGGTCACCCAGGGGATCGGTCACTGCCATGAGTGTATCCTTACCAGCTCGACTTGGTGACGCCGGGGATCATGCCCTTATTGGCGAGATCGCGCAGCATGACGCGGGCGAGGCGGAACTTGCGGTAATAGGCGCGCGGACGTCCCGTGACCTCGCACCGGTTACGAATGCGCGTCGGGTTCGCATTTCGCGGCAACTCGGCCATCTTCAGCCGGGCGATCAACCGCTCGCCATCGTCTAGCGACTGGTCGTTGGCCTTCGCCTTCAGCGCCGCATACTTCGGCGCATATTGCTTCACCATCGCCTTGCGACGGTTATTCTTATTGATCGAACTCAGTTTCGCCATCGACTTAAGCTCTCTTCTTTCCTGTACGCGTCCGGGACACGGGAACGCGAAAACGTTACGCCGCCTTCTTCTCGGCGACTTCTTCCTCGATCGGGAACGGGAAGCCGAACAACCGGAGCAGCTCGCGCGCCTCGTCGTCCGTCTTCGCCGTGGTGGTCACGATCACGTCCATGCCGCGCACCTTGTCGACGCGGTCGTAGCTGATCTCGGGGAACACCAGCTGCTCCTTCAGGCCGCAGGCGTAATTGCCCCGCCCGTCGAAGCTTTTGGGGTTCAACCCACGAAAATCGCGAACGCGAGGAAGCGCGATCGTGATGAACCGGTCGAGGAACTCGTACATGCGCTCGCGACGCAGCGTCACCTTCACGCCGATCGGCATGCCCTCGCGCAGCTTGAACTGCGCAATCGACTTCTTGGCCTTGGTGATCACGGGCTTCTGGCCCGCGATCAGCTCCATCTCGGATGCGGCCTGATCGACGCGCTTCTTGTCCTGCGTCGCCTCGCCCACGCCCATATTGAGCACGATCTTGTCGAGCCGCGGAATCTCAAGCTTGTTCTTGTAACCGAACTTATCGATCATGGCATTTATGATGCGATCGTTATAAATCGCCTGCATGCGCGGGACATACCCGTTAGCGGTCTGCTCAACCATTGATTACGTCCCCCGTCTTCACGGCCACGCGGACCTTCTTGCCGTCACGCTCCTCAAAGCGAACGCGGGTAGCCTTGCCGTCGGCGGTCACATGCGAGACCTTCGACACGTGCATCGGTGCCTCGACGCGCTCTAGACCACCCTGCGGATCGGCTTGACTCGCCTTCCGATGCTTGGTGGCGATGTTGACGCCGCCGACGATCACCTTGTCCAGCTTGGGCATGGACGCGGTCACCGTGCCGGTACGCCCCTTGTCCTTGCCCGACAGGACGATGACCTGATCGCCTTTCTTGATACGCGCGGATGCCATCACAGCACCTCCGGCGCGAGCGAGATGATCTTCATATGCTTCTTGCCGCGAAGTTCGCGTACGACCGGGCCGAAGATACGGGTGCCGATCGGCTCCTCGTTCTTGTTGACCAGCACCGCCGCGTTCGAGTCGAACCGGATGGTCGACCCGTCGGCGCGGTGAATGTCCTTGGCGGTGCGCACGATGACGGCGCGGTGGACGTCGCCTTTCTTCACGCGGCCGCGCGGCTGCGCTTCCTTGATCGATACGACGATAATGTCGCCGACACCCGCAACACGGCGCTTGGAACCCCCAAGCACCTTGATGCACTGGACCCGCTTCGCGCCGCTATTGTCCGCGACGTCGAGATTGGACTGCATCTGGATCACTGATCCGCTTCCTTCTCACTATGGGGTGGATACCGACCCAGCCCCGCCTTCAGAAACGACGCTTTTCAGGCGTCGACGTCGACCCGCTCGGGAGTCGCATGGGTGTTCACCCGATCAACGACCTTCCAGGTCTTCAGCTTGCTGATCGGCGCGGTCTCCTCGATCCGCACCGTCTCGCCCGCCTTGAACTCGTTCTGCTCGTCATGAGCATGGTACTTCTTCGAGCGACGAATGATCTTGCCATAGAGCGGGTGCTTGACCTTGCGCTCCACGTTCACAACCACCGTCTTCTCGCCCTTGTCGGACACGATCAGCCCGGTCAGCATGCGCTTCGGCATGTCCCTAAATCCTTACTTGGCCGACGCGGCGCTGGAGCGCTGCGCCTGCATGGTCTTGATCCGCGCAATATCCCTGCGGACCTCGCGCACGCGACTGGGCTTCTCCAGCTGGTTGGTCGCCGCCTGAAAGCGCAGGTTGAACTGCTCGCGCTTCAGTTCGCCCAACTTCTCGCTCAGCTGGTCCTCGGACTGGCCGACGAAATCCTTCTGCGCCATCACTCACCTCCCAAATGGGACGTGTCGCCCAGCCGGGCAACCACCTTGACCTTGATCGGCAACTTCATTGCCGCGCGCTCGAACGCCTCGGCGGCGATCTGGCCCTCGACCCCGTCCAGCTCGAACAAGATACGGCCCGGCTTGACCCGCGCAGCCCAGAACTCGGGCGAGCCCTTGCCTTTGCCCATCCGGACCTCGGCAGGCTTGGACGACACCGGCACGTCGGGGAAAATGCGGATCCACAACCGCCCCTGACGCTTGATATGACGCGTGATCGCACGGCGCGCCGCCTCGATCTGCCGCGCGGTGATGCGGTCTGGTTCCATCGCCTTCAGCCCGTACGAGCCGAAATTCAGTGCGGTCCCGCCCTTCGCATCACCGTGAATGCGTCCCTTGAACGCCTTCCGGAATTTGGTCTTCTTCGGTTGCAGCATGATTAGTGTCCCTGCCCCTTAGCGACGGTCATCGCGCGCGGGGCGCACGCCGGAGGTCTGAGCCTCCATCATCAGCCTGTCGGTTGACATCGGATCATGACCCAGGATCTCGCCCTTGAACACCCAGACCTTGACGCCGCAGACGCCGTAGGACGTGTGCGCCTCAGCCTCGGCATAATCGATGTTCGCGCGCAGCGTATGCAACGGCACACGGCCCTCGCGGTACGACTCCGACCGCGCGATTTCCGCACCACCGAGGCGACCACCGCAAGCGACCCGGATGCCCTCGGCGCCCAACCGCAGGGCTGACTGCACCGCGCGCTTCATCGCACGGCGGAACGCGATACGACGCTCCAGCTGATCGGCGATCCCCTGCGCCACAAGCCGCGCATCGACCTCGGGCTTGCGAATCTCGACGATGTTGAGCGACACGTCCGACGCGGTCATTCCACCGATGACCTTGCGCAGCCGCTCAATATCGGTGCCCTTTTTGCCGATAATAACGCCTGGGCGCGCGGCAAAGATGGAAATACGACACAGCTTGGCCGGACGCTCGATTACCACCTTCGAGATCGCGGCCTGCGGCAGCGACTTCATGATGTGCGATCGGATTTTCAGGTCCTCCTGTAGCAGCCGTCCGTAATCCGCACCTTCAGCGAACCAGCGGCTGTCCCAGGTACGGTTGATCTGCAAACGCAGGCCGATCGGGTTGCTCTTCTGACCCATTATGCTTCTTCCTGCTCGCGCACGACGATGCGCAGACGGCTGAACGGCTTGAGGATGCGGGTCGACTTGCCGCGGCCGCGCGTGGCAAATCGCTTCATGGTGATCGACTTGCCCACGCTCGCCTCCGACACGACCAGCGCGTCGACGTCGAGATTGTGGTTGTTTTCCGCATTGGCGATCGCCGACGCAAGCACCTTACGCGCGTCCACCGCTATGCCCTTGGTCGAGAATTGCAGGATGTTCATCGCGGCGCCTGCCTTTTGCCCACGGATGAGCGCGGCAACGAGATCAAGCTTCTGAGCGGAGCCGCGTATTTGCGTTCCGACCGACAAGGCTTCCTTGTCGCCGACCTTGCGGGGGGATTTGGGCTTGGACATCAGCGCTTGCCCTTTTTGTCGGCGGAGTGGCCGGGGAAGTAGCGTGTTGGCGCGAACTCGCCGAGCTTCATGCCGACCATGTCCTCGTTGACCGATACCGGCACGAACTTGCGGCCGTTATACACGGAGAAGGTCAGGCCCACGAACTGCGGCAGGATCGTCGAGCGGCGCGACCAGGTCTTGATCGGCGCGCGCGCGTTGGCGTCCTGAGCGGTTTCCGCCTTCTTCAGGAGATGCAGGTCCACGAACGGACCCTTCCAGACTGAACGAGGCATTTAGCCCTTCCTCTTCGTCGAGTGACGCGACCGGATGATCATCTTGTCGGTCGACTTGTTGTGACGGGTACGCGCACCCTTGGTCGGCTTGCCCCACGGCGTGACCGGGTGACGGCCGCCCGAGGTACGGCCCTCGCCGCCGCCATGCGGATGGTCGACCGGGTTCTTGGCGACGCCGCGCGTCAGCGGGCGCTTGCCCATCCAACGGCTACGGCCGGCCTTGCCGAAGTTCTGGTTCTGGTTGTCGGGGTTCGACACCGCGCCCACCGTCGCCATGCACTCGCCGCGGATATAGCGCTGCTCGCCCGAGGTGAGCCGTACGATCACCATGCCGCGATCGCGACCGACGACCTGGACGTACGTCCCGGCCGAACGCGCGATCTGACCACCCTTGGCGGGCTTCATCTCGACATTGTGGACGATGGTGCCGACGGGCATCTGCCCCAGCTCCATCGCATTGCCCGGCTTCACGTCGGTCTTCTTGCCCGCGATCACCTTGTCGCCGACGCCCAAACGCTGCGGCGCCAGGATGTAGGCGACCTCCTCGTCGGGATAGCGGATGAGCGCGATGAAGGCGGTGCGGTTGGGATCATACTCGATCCGCTCGACCGTGCCCTCGACGTCCCACTTGCGCCGAACGAAGTCGACATAGCGGTAACGCTGCTTGTGACCGCCCGCGATCCCGCGGCTGGTCACGTGACCCTTGTTGTTGCGGCCGCCCGACTTGCGCTTGCCTTCGGTCAGCGCCTTGACGGGCGATCCCTTCCACAGCGTCGAACGGTCGATCAGGACCAGCGCACGCTGCGAAGGCGTGGTCGGATTATATTGCTTGAGCGCCATCGCCTCAGATCCCCGTGGTGACGTCGATCGACTGGCCTTGGCCCAGCGTCACGATCGCCTTCTTCATGTCGGAGCGCTGGTACGGAGCGCCCTTCCACTTCTTGGTCTTGCCCTTCTGCACGATCGTGTTGACGCCCGTGACCGTCACCCCGAACAACGCCTCGACCGCCGCCTTGATCTGCGGCTTGGTCGAGTCCTGCGACACGCGGAACACCACCGCATTGTGCTCGGACAGGAGCGTCGCCTTTTCGGTGATGTGGGGCGCCACGATCACGTCGTAATGACGCGGGTCGATCGCCGCCTGCTGCTGCTGCTTAGCCATTGAAGCGTGCCTCCAGCTTCTCGACAGCGGCGCGCGTCAGCACCAGCGTGTCGGCCTTGATGATGTCGTACACGTTCGCGCCGACCGCCGGGAGGATGTTAACCTCGTGCAAGTTGCCGGCCGCAAACGCGAAGCTCGTATCGACCATGTCGCCGTCGATCACCAACGCGCGCTTGCCGAAGCCCAGCTTGGCCAGATCGCCCTTCAAGGTCTTGGTCTTGCCACCCTCGACCGCGAGCGAGTCCATCACCACCAAAGAGCCCGCCTTGGCATGGCTCGACAGCGCCATCTTCAGGCCAAGCGCGCGAACCTTCTTGTTGAGGCTCGGATTGAAATCGCGAACGCGGGCACCGTGCGCCTTGCCGCCGCCGACGAAGATTGGCGCGCGCCGATCGCCATGACGCGCCGTGCCGCCGCCCTTCTGGCGACCAAGCTTCTTGCCGGTCCGCGCGACGTCGGCGCGCTCGCGAGTACCGCGCGCAGTGGCGCGGCGCTTCTCGAGCTGCCAGGTGACGACGCGGTGCAGGATGTCGGCGCGCGGATCGAGGCCGAATACCTCGTCGTTCAGCTCGATGTCCGCACCTTCGGTCCCGGCGAAAGACTGTACCTTGATTTGCATGATCAGCCCTCCCGGCCGGTGGTGGCGTCGTCACCGGAGTCCGACACGTTGCCGGGATCGAGCGTACGCAGGCCGGAAGCGTCGTCCGAAGCATCGACACCGGCCTGAACCTCTTCGGCGCTCGGCAACGGCGGCAACTCATGGACCGCGCCCTCCTCGACCGAAGCGACGACCGGCTCCTCGTCATGCGCCGCGCTGCGCAAACCAGCCGGGTACGGAGCGTCCGTGTGGCGGGCTTCCTTCACCGCGTCCTTGACGAACAGCCAGCCGCCCTTCGATCCTGGCACTGAGCCTTTCACGAAGATCAGACCGCGCGCGACGTCGGTGCCGACGATCTCGAGATTCTGCTGGGTGCGGTACTTGTCGCCCATATGCCCGGCCATCTTCTTGTTCTTGAAGACCTTGCCCGGATCCTGGCGCTGACCGGTCGAACCGAGCGAACGGTGCGACACCGACACGCCGTGCGTCGCGCGCAGGCCGCCGAAGTTCCAGCGCTTCATGCCGCCGGCAAAGCCCTTGCCCTGCGTACGGCCCTGGATGTCGACATATTGTCCAGCGACATAATGGTCGGCCGACAGCTCGGCCCCGACATCGAGCAGCGCATCGCCATCGACACGGAACTCGGCGAGGATCGCCTTGGGCTCGACCTCGGCCTTGCCGAAATGGCCACGCTGCGGCTTGGAAAGGTTCTTGGCCTTGGCGCTCCCGGCGCCAAGCTGGACGGCGGTGTAGCCGTCCCGAGTCTCCTCGCGAACGGAGACGACCTGTACGCCATCAAGCTGCAGGACGGTGACGGGCACATGCCGGCCGTCATCCTGAAACAGGCGGGTCATCCCCAACTTCTTCGCGATCACGCCAGTGCGCATGATCCATACTCCTTACAGAGGCACGTCGGACCATTCCGAGGTGCGTGTAGCCCGATGTGTGAAAAGCGGCCCCGTCCCGGGCTGGTCGTCCCCGTGAGGGAACATGACGGGAGACGCTGTCCCGGCGGCAGACCGTCGGCGGTATCTCGATGTCGTAGCTCCCGCGCGGCCAAAGGCCGTCTGCGGAAGAAGCGCCGTTAGGCCAACTTGATCTCCACGTCAACGCCGGCGGCAAGATCAAGCTTCATGAGCGCGTCCACCGTCTGCGGGGTCGGCTGCACGATGTCGAGCAGACGCTTGTAGGTCCGCGTCTCGAACTGCTCGCGCGACTTCTTGTCGATATGCGGGCCGCGGTTGACCGTGAACTTGTCGATATGCGTCGGCAGCGGGATCGGACCACGGATCAGCGCGCCGGTGCGGCGCGCGGTGTCGGCGATGTCGCCGGCAGCCTGATCGAGCACGCGGTGATCGAACGCCTTGAGGCGAATGCGGATATTGTTGTCCATGGGTCCTACCGATGCGAAAGAGCTGGCCGCCGAGCGGCTTGATATCTGGGAAACGCTTGAGGGAAGCCGACGAGCCTCCCGTAAATAGCGGAGGGCGGCCCCGGTCTCCCGGAGCCGCCCCCTAACTCAGGTCAGCGCGCCTACTACTTGGTGATGCCGCTGACAACCCCTGCGCCGACGGTCCGACCGCCCTCACGGATGGTGAAACGCTGGCCCACGTCCATGGCGATCGGCGCGATCAGCTTGATGCCGAGCGCGACGTTGTCGCCGGGCATGACCATCTCGGTACCCTCGGGCAGCTCGACGGTGCCGGTCACGTCGGTGGTGCGGAAGTAGAATTGCGGGCGATAGTTGGCGAAGAACGGAGTGTGACGACCGCCCTCCTCCTTCGACAGCACATACACCTCCGACGAGAAGTCGGTGTGCGGCTTGATCGTGCCCGGTTTGCACAGCACCTGACCGCGCTCGACGTCCTCACGGCCCACGCCTCGGATCAGCGCGCCGACATTGTCGCCCGCCTGACCCTGGTCGAGCAGCTTACGGAACATCTCGACGCCCGTGACCGTGGTCTTGCGGGTGTCGTTGATGCCGACGATCTCGACTTCCTCGCCGACCTTGACGATGCCGGTCTCGACGCGGCCGGTGACGACCGTGCCGCGACCCGAGATCGAGAACACGTCCTCGATCGGCATCATGAACGGCTTGTCGAGCGGACGCTCGGGCTGCGGGATGTATTCATCGACCGCCGCCATCAGCTTCAGCACGGCGTCATGACCGATCTCGGGGGTCTTGTCCTGGAGCGCGGCGACCGCCGAGCCCTGGATGATCGGAATATCGTCGCCCGGGAACTCGTAAGACGACAGCAGCTCGCGGATCTCCAACTCGACCAGCTCCAAGATCTCGGCGTCATCGACCAAGTCGACCTTGTTCATGAAGACGACCATCGCGGGCACGCCCACCTGGCGCGCGAGCAGGATGTGCTCGCGAGTCTGCGGCATCGGACCATCGGTCGCGGACACGACCAGGATCGCGCCGTCCATCTGCGCGGCACCCGTGATCATGTTCTTCACATAGTCGGCGTGGCCAGGGCAATCGACGTGCGCATAGTGGCGCGCCGACGTCTCGTACTCGACGTGCGCGGTCGAGATCGTGATGCCGCGCTCACGCTCCTCGGGCGCCTTGTCGATGTTGTCGTACGACGTGTAGGTCGCGCCGCCGGTCTCGGCCAGCACCTTGGTGATCGCGGCCGTCAACGACGTCTTGCCGTGATCGACGTGACCGATGGTGCCGATGTTGAGATGCGGCTTGTCGCGAACGAATTTTGCCTTCGCCATGTTCTTCCCTCTACAGCGCGCCGCCTGGAGAGCCGGCGGGCCGCTTGACCACGAATTAATATGGAGCGGGCGGGCCCGCAAAGCACAAGAAGCCGGGCGTCCCCACCCAGCCTCTCGCGAGTTGGCGCGGATAGCTCAAGCGTAGGCAGGACGCCAGCCCCAAAATCGTTCCGCACCCGCTCCTGCAGTCATCGACGCCGCGTCCGGGCGCATGACTTATCGGGCGGCGTAGACCGTGCCCGCGAACGAGTAACCGGACGCACCGCCCGCTTCGGCGACGGTTCCACCGAGCGCTGCGCCGATCTCGACGGCCCGCGGACCGAAGAACCGACCGCTGACGGTCGCATCGACCGTGCGGTCGCCGCCGTTCAATCTCGCCGCGAAGTCGCCGGTAGCCGGATCGATCGATGTCGATGTCGCCAGCGTGCCGAGCTCCAGGTCGGGGACGCCCGCCGCCGTCCCGATCAGCCTGACCGAGATCGTCACCCGCCCCGCCGCCGGGTCGGCCGAGGCCGATACCACGCTCCGCTCGAGCGAGTAGGCCCGGACGGCCGAACCCTGCCCGACATAGGCGGTGGCGAGAAGGACGCCCCGCCGCGACGCGCCCGACGGCGACGATGCGATGTCGGCGGGCAAGGTCGGCACACCTAGTACGCACTGATATGACCGCGGCGTCCCGCCCACTGGCGCGGACACCGACGCAAGCCGGGTATATTCCAGCCCAGCCCCGGCCGCGACCGGCCGGACGACCGCGAAGCGGACAAGGTCCGCCCCCACCGTCCGGGCAAGCGCGACTTCCTCGCCCGGACCGGGCGTGACGCCGTCGCGACCGTCGAACCCGGCCGAGACATCGCCGCCGATCGACCAGACTTGCGGCGTCACCACATACCGGAAGGAGAGCCCGCGCCCATACGCCGTCACCGGCAGGGTGGCGGGCGGCTGTTCCGCGAACGCGAACCCGGCGCACCCGCTGGGTAGCGACAGGGAAGCCCCCAGCCGGAAGGACAGGATCTCGGCGAACGTCAGATATCCGGCCGGTGTCGGCGAGGGAGTCGACGTCGGTGTCGGTACGGGAACCGGCGTGGGTGTTGGCGGCGGTACAGGGGTCGGCGCGGACGCCGCCGGGGGCGCCGCCTGCCCGGCGAGTTCCGCCGAATCCCCGCCGCATCCAGCGAGTATCAGGAATGGCGCAACTATCGAAACACGCGATCGCATCCGCTTCGTCCCCTTATCGAGGTCAGCGGATGGTCATGCCAGTCCCGACACGAAAAACCCGGCCCGACGCTCGCCGGACCGGGTACAACCCGTGTTATGTTACACGCGTGTGAAGTCGCGGCTCAGGCCAGCTTCGCCTTGACCTCGTCGGCAACATTCGCCGGTACCTCGTCATAATGCGAGAACTGCATCGAATATTGCGCGCGGCCCTGCGTGAACGAACGCAGCTGGTTCACGTAACCGAACATGTTCGCCAGCGGCACCATCGCCTCGACGGTCTGCGCGTTGCCGCGGCTGTCGGTGCCCTGGATCTGGCCACGCCTGGAGTTCATGTCGCCGATCACGTCGCCCAGATAATCCTCGGGCGTGACGACCTCGACCTTCATGATCGGCTCGAGCAGCTTGATCCCCGCCTTTTGCGCGGCCTCGCGCATTGCGCCGCGCGCGCAGATCTCGAACGCCAGCGCCGACGAGTCGACGTCGTGATACGCGCCGTCGGTCAGGTGAACCTCGAAATCGATGATCGGGAAGCCGATCAGCGACCCCGTCTCGGCGGTCTCGCGCATCCCCTTCTCGACCGAGGGGATATATTCCTTGGGGATATTGCCGCCCTTGGTCTCGTCGAAGAACTGGAAGCCCGTGCCGCGCTCGCCCGGGACGACCGTCACCTTGACGCGGCCGAACTGACCCGAGCCGCCCGACTGCTTCTTGTGGGTGTAGTCGATATCGACCTTCTTGCCGAGATACTCCCGGTAGGCGACCTGCGGCGCGCCCACGTTCGCCTCGACCTTGAACTCGCGCTTCATGCGGTCGACCAGGATCTCGAGATGGAGCTCGCCCATCCCCTTGATGATCGTCTGGCCGCTCTCGGCGTCCGACGACACGCGGAACGACGGGTCCTCGCGCGCCAGCCGGTTGAGCGCGACGCCCATCTTCTCCTGGTCGGCCTTGGTCTTGGGCTCGACCGACAGCTCGATGACCGGATCGGGAAAGATCATCCGCTCGAGGATGATCGGGGCGTTCAGCGCGCAGAGCGTCTCGCCGGTCGTGGTGTCCTTCAGCCCCGCCAGCGCGACGATGTCGCCCGCGAACGCCTCCTGGATGTCCTCGCGGCTGTTCGCATGCATCAGCAGCATGCGCCCGACCTTTTCCTTCTTGTCCTTCACCGAGTTCATGACGACCGACGCGGTGTCCATCTTGCCCGAATAGATGCGCGCGAAGGTGAGCGTGCCGACGAACGGGTCGTTCATGATCTTGAATGCCAGCGCCGACATCGGCGCACCGTCTTCGGGGGGCCGCGCCTCGGGCGACACGCCGTCCAGCTTCAGCCCCTCGACGGGCGGGATATCGAGCGGGCTCGGGAGGTAGTCGACCACCGCATCGAGCAGCGGCTGGACGCCCTTGTTCTTGAACGCCGAGCCGCACAGCACGGGGACGAACGAAAAATTGAGCGTACCCTTGCGGATCAGCGCCTTGAGCTGCGCGCTGGTCGGCTCGGTGCCCTCCAGATACGCCTCCATCAGGTCGTCGTCCTGCTCGACGGCCATCTCGATCAGCTCGGACCGCGCGGTCGCGGCGGCGTCGGCCAGCTCGGCCGGGATATCCTGATACTCGAACTTCGCGCCGAGGCTCTCCTCGAGCCACACGATCGCTCGGTTCTCGACGAGGTCGACCAGCCCCTTGAACGAGCCCTCGATGCCGATCGGCAGGTACAGCACCGCCGGACGCGCGCCGAGCCGATCCTTGATCATCTCGACACACCGCTCGAAGTTCGCGCCGGTGCGGTCAAGCTTGTTGACGAAGCACATGCGCGGCACGTGATACTTCTCGGCTTGCCGCCAGACCGTCTCCGACTGCGGCTCCACGCCGGCGACCCCGTCGAAACATGCCACTGCGCCGTCGAGCACGCGGAGCGACCGCTCGACCTCGATGGTGAAGTCGACGTGGCCCGGCGTGTCGATGATGTTGATCCGGTGCTCTTCGCCCTGGCCCTCGGCGGCCTTCCAGAAGCAAGTCGTCGCGGCCGACGTGATCGTGATCCCGCGCTCCTGCTCCTGCTCCATCCAATCCATCGTCGCGGTGCCTTCATGCACTTCGCCGATCTTGTAGGACTTGCCGGTGTAATAGAGGATGCGCTCGGTCGTCGTCGTCTTCCCGGCGTCGATATGCGCCATGATGCCGATATTGCGGTAACGCTCGAGCGGATGGCTGCGGGCCATGATCGTTGCTTCCTTGAGACTTGGGAAGTCGGACGATCCGGCTCCCCATCATGTAGGTGTGGTGCTTACCAGCGCCAATCCGTCGGCGCGAGCCGACCGATCTTACCAGCGGTAGTGGGAGAAGGCGCGGTTAGCCTCCGCCATGCGGTGCGTGTCCTCACGCTTCTTTACGGCATTGCCCCGGTTATTGGCGGCGTCCATCAACTCGCCCGACAGACGTGCCGACATGGTGTTTTCGGACCGCGAACGCGCCGCGCCGATCAGCCAGCGGATCGCCAGCGCCTGCGCGCGCTCGGGCCGCACCTCGACGGGCACCTGGTACGTGGCACCGCCGACGCGGCGCGATCGGACCTCGATGCCCGGCTTGATGTTGTTGAGCGCGTCGTGGAACACGCCGATCGGCTCGCGCTTGGCGCGGGTCTCGACGGTGGTCATCGCGCTGTACACGATCAGCTCGGCGACGGACTTCTTGCCGTCCAGCATGACGGAATTCATGAACTTCGACAGGACCACGTCACCATAAACGGGGTCGGGCAGGATTTCCCGCTTTTCGGGACGACGACGACGAGCCATCAGATACTTCCTTCTTCTAACTTCAGCCTAGGGAGTCGCAGCAGCGACCGGCTTACTTCGGACGCTTGGCGCCGTATTTGGAGCGGGACTGGCGGCGGTCCTTGACGCCCTGCGTGTCGAGCACGCCGCGCAGCACGTGGTAGCGCACACCCGGCAGGTCGCGCACGCGCCCGCCGCGGATCAGCACCACCGAATGCTCCTGGAGGTTGTGCCCCTCGCCCGGGATGTACGAGATGACCTCGCGCTGGTTAGTCAGGCGGACCTTGGCGACCTTGCGCAGGGCCGAGTTCGGCTTTTTGGGAGTGGTCGTGTAGACGCGGGTGCAGACGCCACGCTTTTGCGGGTTCTGCTCCATCGCGGGAACCTTGGACTTGGCCTTCTGCGGGTCGCGCCCGTGGCGCACCAGCTGATTGATCGTGGGCATTGAAGCCTTCACCTTTCACGTGGTTACTTTGCTGGAGCCTTGACGCCCCGCGAATACAAAATGGGGCCATGCGGGACGGCTAGCGTCATCCGACAAGGCCCTGGAATGCATCCAGCAATGTTCAATCGACCGGACGAAGGCAAGCCTTAGCCGGACGGCCTATGCCAATACCCGCAGAGCTCGGTAGGGTCAACGGGTGGTGCGGAAATGCCGTTGCAATGTTGGATTTCCAAGTCTAACCCGGTCGATGTCGCCATTCCGATCCCGACACCTCGGCTCGCACGGCCGTTTGTTGGAATTTATTGGGGGTGGGATAGGGGCATAGCTCAGCTGGTTAGAGCGTCGGTCTCCAAAACCGAAGGCCCTCGGTTCGAGTCCGAGTGCCCCTGCCATCCTCGCGATGCTTGCGCGAGAGGGGCGGCGCGGTTAGATGGCCGGGCTTGCAGACCCCGCATCGGTCCACCGGCCGCTTCCCTACCGGAGCGGCGGCGCGGTCCGCCCAACCCCAACCGAGTATCCCCGACGTGGCGAAGACATCCCCCGCCCAGTTCATCGCCCAGGTCCGCGCGGAGACCGCCAAGGTCGTTTGGCCCAGCCGCCGCGAGACGGTGATGACGGGTATCATGGTGGTGATCATGACCACGATCCTGGCGCTGTTCTTCCTGGGGGTGGACTCGTTCTTCAACGCGGTCGTCCAGGCGCTGCTCAAGTTCGCACAATAAAGGCTCAACACATGTCGCGCTGGTACATCATCCATGCCTATTCCGGGTTCGAGGGCAAGGTCCGCGACGCGATCATGGCCGAGGCGACGCGCCTGGGGCTCGACCGGCTGGTCGAGCAGATCGAGGTCCCGACCGAGACGGTGACCGAAGCCCGCCGCGGCAAGAAGATCGCGGTCGAGCGCAAGTTCATGCCCGGATACGTGCTGGCCAAGCTCGACATGACGGACCAGGTGTACCACCTCGTCAAGAACACGCCCAAGGTGACGGGCTTCCTGGGCGCGATGGGCAAGCCCCAGGCGATTAGCGAGACCGAGGCCACGCGCATGCTGAACTCCAAGGAGGAGGCGGCGGCGGCGCCCAAGCAGAAGGTCAAGGTCGATTACGAGATCGGCGACGCGGTCAAGGTCCTGGACGGCCCGTTCGCGAGCTTCACCGGCACGGTGGAGGAGCTCGATTTCGACAAGTCGAAGGTGAAGGTATCGGTTTCGATTTTTGGGCGGGCGACGCCGGTCGAGTTGGATTTCGAGCAGGTCGAGCGGAGCAAGTGAGGCGCAGCCTCACGTCCGCACGCGCCTAGCGTAGCTAGAAGCGAGACGGTGCCCGCCGGCCGGCGGGTCGCGCCAGCGAACCCGTCCGACGATGACGCGGGATTTACTCCCGCGTCCGCCCACCCCTAGCCGAGCAGCGCCCGCAAGCGCGCGATCGCCGCAGCCGCTTCCGCGCCCGCGGCCTCGATCTCGCCCACGATCTCTATCGGCGTCCGTGGGTCGACCACGACCTTGCGGTTCGGGTTCACCGCCTTCAGGTCGAACTTCCTCGCCTCGATCGCCTCGCGCTCAACGGTCCAGCTCCGTTCCGAGTCCTCACGCCCGGGCAGCCGCGCTAAGAAATCGTCGAAGCTGGCGAGCGTCAGCGGCTTCTTCTTGGTCACTTTCACGTCGGACAGGTCGTAATACCAAGTCCGTTCGGTCGGCTTGCCCTTGGTGAAGAACAGGAGGTTGGTCTTCACCCCCGCCCCCGTTGCGGTGAAGGTGCTGGACGGCAACGACACCACTGCCCACAGGTCGCAGGTGTCGAGCAACCGTCGTTTGGTCTGGACGAAGGCGTTCTCGTTGGTGCGGAACATCACTCCCTCGTCGACCACAATCCCGCACCGACCGCCGTCCGCCATCTTTTTGATAATGTGCTGCAGGAACAGGACCTGCGTAGCCGATGTACGGTAGTCAAACGTACTCTGGACGTCTGTGTTCTCCTGCCCACCGAAAGGCGGGTTGGTGACGACGACGTCGAACAGCTCGGGCGGGCGCTCCCACAGGCCATCGAACTGCGCGACCTCCGACAAGGTATTACCGTGCCATAGATTCGGCGCGTCGATGCCGTGGAGGACGAGGTTGGCGAGCGCGATGGGGAAGACGAGGTTCTCCTTCTCGCGCCCGTACAGCCGACGGCTGCCCGTGGCGCGGACGTCGGCCCCGGTCGATCGGTCGTCCTTGTCCAACCCTTCGCGGACGTGCTTGAACGCCTCGATCAGGAAGCCCGCGGTCCCGCAGCATGGATCGTAGATCGTTTCGCCGGGCTTGGGGTCGATCACCTTGACGACAGCGCGGATCAGGTCGCGCGGGGTAAAGAACTGGCCGCCGTCGTTGCCCTTCTCGCCCATTTTGAGGAGCAGGCCCTCATAGACCTGCGATAGCGGGAACAGGTCGTCATAGTCGTCGCCTGCGACATCTAGCTTGTCGAGCCGATCGAGCACGTCGGCCAAATTGCGGTCAGTGTCGATGCGGGTGCGCTCCGTCCCGGTGACGATTTCGCCGATCACCTTTTGGCGCGGGGTCGCGCCGGGCAGGTCGCGAAGCGAGCGTAAGTGCGGCAACAGGTCGCGGTCGACGAAGCCCTTGAAGGCGTTGAGCGCGCCGCTTTGCAGCTCGACGCGCTTGGTCCCCTTGGGCGCGGCCCAATCGCGCCAGCGATAGGGTGAGGTCAATGACGGCGCGAATGCCTCCTCGAACGCTTCGGCCTCCCCCGCCTCGCGCTCCTCGCGCGCGTCGAGGACGCGGAGGAACAGCAGCCAGGACAGCTCGGGCACATATTGCAGCGCGCCCGCGACGTTGGAGCGGCGCATCACGTCGCACGCGCCCCACACGGCGGCATCAAGCTCGGCGCGGGTCGCCTTGGGATCGTCGAGGGCCATTAAAGTTTCCCGGAAAAGGCGGCAGCGAGGAGCGCAGGGCCTAGTGCGTCAAGCGCGGCGGCTTGCGCGGTAAGAGCAATGTTCGCCTCAGCGACAATACCACAGGCGGCATCGACCCTGGCGAGCGCGCGGTCTTGGTCCTTGAGAGAAGGCAGCCGGATACGCAGCGCCTTCAGTGTCGGCATATACACCGTCTTGTGGATCGCCCCTTCCGATAATCCGCGCACATAATCGCGAGCGGCAATAAGTGACCGGGCCAGAAACCACGGGCGCAGACGATCACCGGGCACCCAGTTCACGAAGTCCTGACTCGTCGCCATCGGAACACCTAATACGGTGACGAAGCCTACCGATGCTGTGCGCGAGAGCACTACCGTGCCGGCTGGTAGCAATCTGGCCGATGAATTTGCCAGTCCGAGTTCGTTTGTCTGTTCATCGGTAGACATAGCAGTGGTGCCGTCCAGGGCCCGAATATCGGGCAGCGCGATCCACGGCACGTCGCCGCCCCACCATTCGGGATGACGACGGCTCGGCGTATGCCCGCTCTCTAGCTTAGCTACCTCCACCAGCGGTAGCCAATCGGGTCCGGCCGCGATCGGATCGCCCGCGGCGGCGATGGCGCGCCCGCCCATCGCGGCCTCGACAGCAGCAGAGGCTAAGCGCTCGGCATCAACACGCTGCCGCGCCGCCGCCGCGTACGCGGCGGCGATGTCCGCCATTGCCGCGTCCAACCGGTCGGCGATGCGGCGCTGCTCAGGGAGCGAGGGGAGCGGAATGCTGGCCGTTGTGACGTCAGCAGGCTTAACCCGCTCGCGGCTTTTAGTCGCGGCGCTAGGCCCTGCAATTGATTTGATGAACGGGTCTGACCTGAGCATCCACGTAAGGAAGCGTGCCTCACATCGCTCCGGGTTGGGTAGTAGTGGAAGAAACTCCGTCGAACACGCGCGCTGGGCGTCTTGAACATCCTGAACGCACCATACTCGCGAAATACGTGGGTTGAGCTTTGAGAACAGGACCGCTCCGCGCGGGAACGCCGTCTTGTTGCTCAAGATTTCGGCACCTCGTTCGATAACAGGTTGCTTGCCGTCGTCGAACGCAGGGATGCTGTAATGAGCAAATAGCTCATCACGCCTACGTTGCGGATTGATTGTCTCGCCAACCAATGAGGCTACGGCGTCGATCCTTACCATCATCGCCTGGTTCACGCTGCAAACAGCCGCTCGCGCGTATCCCGCAGCACCTGCGCGGGCGGTCCCACCCGTGCGATCGCCGCCAGCCCACCCGCGCGCCGGACGGCGGGCGTCTGGAGCACGCCGCTATTCTCCAGCTCGTCGGTCCCGCCGCGCGCAAAGGCGGCGGCGAGCGCCAGCACGGCCGCGCGGCCGTCGGCAGGCATCGGCCGCAGCCACGCCTCGTTGTCGAGCGGGAAGCGCCCGGCGCGGTCGTCGCGGGTGCGCGGCGTCGCCCGGTAGGCGGTCTTGGCCAGCACGTCGAACTCGTCATAGGCGGCCATGCCGTCGACCTGCGCGATGACGCGTGGGGTGAAGCCGTGCGCCAGCAGCGCGTCGATCAGCGCGCGCCGCCGGGGCGGCTCGATCCAGATACGGCGGAACGCGCCGACATCGACGGCTTCTCCGCGCAGCGCCTCGCCCAAGCGGCGGCGATATTCCTCGACGGGCAGGCGGGTGTCGCGCCCGTCCTCGCGCGTCAGCACGTACCGGCCGCCGTCCTCGATCCGGACGGTCAGCCCCTCGACCACGATCAGGCTGGACGACGGCGCGTCGTCGGACGCGAGCGGGTCGTCCGAACCGCCTGCGCCGGCCGGCGCACCGGTGGTCGGCGCACCGACCACCGGTGCGCGCGAGATGAAGTCCTCGCCCAGCAACCGCGTCGCGTCGGTATAGTCGTAGACGCGGAACATCAGCTTGCCCGATCCCTCGTCGATGCGGGTGCCGCGCCCGATCATCTGATAAAAGGTGATGGGCGAGCGCATGTAGCGGAAGAACACGACGTTGTTCAGCGCGGGCACGTCGACCCCCGTCGACAGCAGGTCGACGGTGCAGGCGACGAAGTGGCTGCGCGCCGCGCCCTTCAGGTCGGGGATCATCGCCGCCCCGCCCGACTTGGCGGTGCAGCGGAAAGCGTAGCGGTCGGCAGGCTTCTCGCAAGCGTCGGCGCACCAGCGCGCATAAGCATTGCCGATCGCGACGGCGACCTCGCCCGCGTGATCGTCGCTCGCGCAGAACACGATACATTTCTGGTGCGGCCCACCCGTGGCGAGCAGTTGCGCGAACAAATCGTCCGCCATTGCGCGGGTGCGTTCGGGGATGCTGATCGCGGACTCGAATTGGCCAGCGCCATAATGCGATTTCAGGTCGTCAGCCGACGCCGTCGACCCATCATGCTTGTAGGACAGCTTGTGCTCGGCGACCTGGCCGCCAGTGACGCCCGTCTCCTCCTCGATCGCCTCCGCGTCGGCGATGAACACCTCGCGCCGGACGATCTCGCACGCCGCGAGATAGCCATCGTCGATCGCCTGCGCGATCTCGTATTCGTAGACCGGCTCACCGAAATAAGTGAGGTTGTCGGCGATCAGCGCGCGGTCGCGGTCGGCCTCGTCGCTCCGCTCGCCGATTTTCAAAGTGCGCGGGGTGGCCGTCAGGCCGATATGCACCGCGTCCGGGTTGCGCTCCAGCACCTCGAACCATTTGCCCCAGGCGGAGCGGTGGCATTCGTCTATGACGATATGGCTGAAATAGTTCGGCGGGTAGAACTCGCGGAGGAAGCTGGCGGTGTCGTCGTCGGTGGCGATGCCGAGCGTCTGGTAGGTCGCGACATGGACGCGCGCGTTGGCGGCGACGTTCCTGTTACCGCGCCGCTCGACGATCGCAGCGTCGGCCCCGAAATCGGCCTTGAGCGACGTAAGCCCTTGCGTCCGGAGCTCATCGCGGTCGCAGAGGAACAGCGCGCGGGTCAGCTTGCCGGCGTTAGCGATCTTGTGGAGCAGCTTGGTCGCAATGAAGGTCTTGCCGGTGCCGGTGGCGAGCGTGAGAAGAGCGCGCGTCTCGCCGGTCGCCAGCTTTTCCAGCACCGCGCGGATCGCCGCGTCCTGGTAGTAGCGCCGTTGGCCCTCGCCGCCGCGATACGGCTCGATCAGCGGTGCAGCCTCCGGGGTGTCCAGTGCGAAACCCTTTGCGGCTTCCCACCGTGCGCGGAGTGCGTCCGGTGTCGGAAAGTCAACCATGGGCCGGGGCGCGGTAGTCAGCCCGGTCGTCGCGTCGAACTCGACGAACCGATGACCGTTCGAGGAGAAGACGAACGGGACATTGTGCCGCGCGCGGTAGCCCTTGGCCTGTTCCAAGCCGTGACCGGGCGACTTGTCCTCGGCCTTGGCCTCGATCAGCGCCATCGCGACCGCCTGGGTGCGGGGATGAAGCTGGTAGCGGAGCAGGTAGTCGGCGCGGCCCTCGCCCTTGCGTCGGGCCTTACCGGTCAGCGTGTCGAACTCGATCGGGGCGGCCGTCACCTCGCGCCGGACCAGATCGTTGGTCCAGCCGCGCCCGAGCAACGCGGGGTCGATCAGGGCGGCGCGGCTATCGGCTTCATTACGCGGCATGGCGCGCCGGTAACGATACGGCAGGGCTAACGCCAGCCGCGAGCTTTCCCGCTATCGCTTCTTCCGATCCCCCGCCCGCAATCCCCCGAACAGCGCCCGGCCCGGATCGTGCGGCACCTTAGTCGGGTCCGCTTGGCTCCAACCCTCGACCTGCGACAGATCCGGCAGCCCGACCACCTCTACCGGCAGATACCGCGCTTCGCCCCTCGCCTCGCGGGCGGCTTCGGCGCGGCGGAAGGCTTAGCGGTCCTGCTCCTGGCGCGCCTGGTACATGGCGGACAGGCGGAACGAGTGCGCCTCGGGCGACTCGCCGCGGCGGCGCTTGATGTGGGCGGGCTCGGCCTGGAGGCGGACCTCCTTTTGGTGGAGGTACATCAGCTGGAGCGCTTGGGCGGGCGTCATGGGCGGGAGCGCGGGGGGATCGTTGTGCGCCCAGGCGTCGCGGGGGGCGTCGCGGGCCAGGCCGGCTTCGAGGAGCGCCTGCTCGACGCGGCCGTAGCCCACCGACAGCGCGTCGCGCCATTGCTCGTCGAAGGCGGGATCGCGGCGGCGGCGAACGTAGAAGCTCGCGGGCGAGAAGCCGGCCGCCCTGGCCGACAGGCGGATGTTGGCGGTCGCCGACAACGCGAGGAGGAAGCGCTGCTCGACCGCATGGGTGATGCCGCCGGGGCGGACGCGGCGGATCTGGCGGCGGCCCGACGGGGTGCGGTGGGCGCGGGGCTCGCCCGCGAGCCGGGCGTGAACGTGGGCGAGCGCGGCGTCCCAGGCGGCGGCGAAGGCGGGGTGCTTGGCGCGGCGGCGGGTCAGCGCGGCGCGGTGGACGCCGATGGCGTCCGCGGCGGCGCGGGCGTTGCCCAGGCGGCGCAGCTCGCGGAGGAAGGCGGCATTTTGCTGCGCCTGGGCGGGGGTGAGCGGGCGGGGCATTCCCGGTATGTTCCGGGTGGAATCCAACATTGCAAGAGAGGATCGGATTGTATGGCAGTTTACATACGTACAGGGCTTTGCCGCTCGACCTAGACTCGAATACTATCGGCGGCGCGCTATTTCGGTTGGGGCGATAGCGCGGACGTGTATGGATCGTTGCAATCTCCCCAGGTGAAGGAACCGGCGTTGGCTTATCAGGATCATATCGCGCAGACCGCCAAGCTGATCGGCG
This sequence comes from uncultured Sphingomonas sp., assembly GCF_964235535.1. GTDB lineage: Bacteria > Pseudomonadota > Alphaproteobacteria > Sphingomonadales > Sphingomonadaceae > Sphingomonas. The sequence goes on along the minus strand of NZ_CAXSBH010000024.1, from coordinate 223 downwards.
CGCAGGGCGGCACCTGGGACGGGATCGATCCGGAGGCGGTGGCGCGGATGCGGGCGCAGAACCGCTTCCGCACAGGCCTCGACATCGCGCGCTACACGGCCGGGATCATGCGGGCCGATATGGCGGCGTACGACGCGGACCCGGCGAACTACACTCAGTCGCTGGGATGCTGGCACGGCTTCATCGCGCAGCAGAAGATGATCAGCATCAAGAAGCATTTCGG
>NZ_CAXSBH010000023.1:0-37364 GCF_964235535.1 uncultured Sphingomonas sp. | reverse complement strand
AGCTCAGGGCGAACGGCAAGGGAGGGGCCACTCACGACGGGGAGCGCCTGTCGCCCTGGGCCCCGCCTGCGCGGGGGCGCAAGGGCCGGGCTAGCTTAGCCCGGCCCTTGTGGTTACATGGCCCGCCACTCCCTCCCCCTTGGACGCGGCGACCCATGGACATCCGGCTCGGCCTGACCTTCGACGACGTGCTGCTGTATCCGGCGGCGTCCGCGGTGCTGCCGAGCGGGGCGGATACGCGGACGCGGGTAACGCGGGGAATCGCGCTCGACATTCCCGTGCTGTCGGCGGCGATGGATACGGTGACGGAGGGCCAGATGGCGATCGTCATGGCGCAGCTTGGCGGCATCGGCGTGCTCCACCGCAATCTGACCGTCGAGCAGCAGGTCGCCGCCGTCCGCCAGGTCAAGCGGTTCGAGTCGGGGATGGTCGTCAACCCGATCACGATCGCGCCGACCGCGACGCTGGCCGAGGCGCAGGCGCTGATGACCGGCAACCGGATCAGCGGCGTGCCGGTGGTCGAGGCGGACGGGCGGCTGGTCGGGATCCTGACCAACCGCGATGTGCGCTTCGCCGAGAACCCGCTGCAGCCGGTCGCCGAGCTGATGACGCGCGAGAACCTGGCGGTGGTGCCCGCGGACGTAGGCAAGGAGGAGGCGCGCCGGCTGCTCCATCAGCGGCGGATCGAGAAGCTGTTGGTGGTCGACGAGCAATATCGCTGTGTAGGGCTGATCACGGTCAAGGACATCGAGAAAGCGGTCGCGCATCCCAATGCGACCAAGGACGGGGCGGGGCGGCTGCGGGTGGCCGCCGCCACCACGGTCGGGGACACGGGGTTCGAGCGGACGGAGGCGCTGGTCGATTCCGGCGTCGACCTGATCGTGATCGACACTGCGCACGGCCACAACCGCGATGTCGCGCGCGCGGTCGAGCGGGTGAAGAAGCTGTCGAACGCGGTCGAGGTGGTCGCGGGCAACGTCGCCACCGCCGACGCGACGCGCGCGCTGATCGATGCGGGGGCGGACGCGGTCAAGGTCGGGATCGGGCCGGGGTCGATCTGCACCACGCGCGTCGTCGCGGGGGTGGGTGTGCCGCAATTCACGGCGGTGATGGACTGCGCGGAGGGCGCTCAGGGGTCGGGCGTACCCGTGATCGCGGACGGCGGCATCCGCACGTCGGGCGACGTCGCCAAGGCGCTGGCGGCGGGCGCGTCCTGCGTGATGATCGGGTCGTTACTGGCGGGGACCGAGGAGGCGCCGGGCGAGACGTTCCTGTATCAGGGGCGGGCATACAAGGCGTACCGCGGCATGGGGTCGGTCGGGGCGATGGCGAAGGGATCGGCGGACCGGTATTTCCAGCAGGACGTCAAGGATCAGATGAAGCTGGTGCCCGAGGGGATTGAAGGACAGGTGCCGTTCAAGGGCCCGGCGCGCGAGGTGATCCATCAGCTCGTCGGAGGGGTGAAGGCGGCGATGGGCTATACGGGATCGGCGACGCTGGAGGACCTGCGCGAGCGGGCGCGGTTCGTGCAGATCACGGGAGCGGGGTTGAAGGAAAGCCATGTGCACGACGTGACGATCACTCGGGAGGCTCCCAATTATCCGACGCAGTGAGCCTTCTCCCTCTCCCCTTTGGGGAGAGGGTCGGGGAGAGGGATTGTTCAGAGGGCCGCGCTCTGAACAGTCCCTCTCCCGCCTTCGCTGCGCTCGGCACCCTCTCCCCAAAGGGGAGAGGGAGAAGGTGGTATGACACCGCCTGCGCGCACCCAGGCGGCGATCGAGTTGCTGGACCGGATCGTCGCGGCCGCCGCCGAGGGCGGGGCGGCGGCGGATACGTTGATCGGGCGGTATTTCGCGGACCGGCGTTATGCGGGATCGAAGGACCGGCGGGCGGTGCGCGAGCTGGTGTACCGGGCGGTGCGGCGGTGCGGCGAGCGGCCGGCGGGCGGACGCGCGGCGATGCTGGCGGTGGCGGGCGAGGACGTGGGCCTGGCGGCGACGTTCGACGGATCGGCGCATGGCCCCGAGCCGATCGGGGCGGACGAGAGCGCGGCGGAGGTGGGGCTGGCTCCGGTTTGGCTGACCGAGCTGCTCAGGGCGAGCGGGATCGACGAGGGGGAGCTGCCCGCGCTGGTCGACCGAGCGCCGCTCGATTTGCGGGTCAACCGGCTGCGAGCCGAGCCGGCGGAGATCGCGACGCGGCTGGAGGGGGCGGAGGCGGTCGCGGGCTTGCCCGATGCGCTGCGCTTGCCGGCGGGGACGGATGTCGCGGCGCTTTCGGGGCTGGTCGAGGTGCAGGACGCGGGGAGCCAGGCGGTCACGCTCGCCACGCTGGCGTGCCCGGGGGAGCGGGTCGTCGATTTGTGCGCGGGCGGGGGCGGCAAGACGCTCGCGCTCGCGGCGATGATGGCGGGCGAGGGCACGGTCCTGGCGTGCGACACCGATCGCGGGCGGCTTCAGCGGCTGCCGCCGCGGGCGGAGCGGGCGGGGGTGACGATCGTGGAGACGCGGTTGCTGAACCCCAATCGCGAGATGGAGATGCTGCCCGAGTGGCGGGGCGCGGCGGACGTCGTGCTGGTCGACGCGCCGTGTTCGGGGACGGGAACGTGGCGGCGCAATCCGGAGGCGCGGTGGCGGCTGACCCCCGAGCGGCTCGAGCGGCTCGTCGCGTTGCAGGCGCATCTGCTGGAGGTCGCGGCCGAGCTGGTGCGGCCGGGCGGGGCGTTGGTGCATGTGGTCTGCTCGCTGCTCGACGGGGAAGGGCGCGGGCAGGTGGCGACGTTCCTGGCGGCGCATCCGGGCTGGACGGCGGAGCGGCCGAGCGTCGGGTTCGGGCGGGCACATGGGCTGGGGCTGCGGCTGACGCCCGCGCATGACGGGACCGACGGTTTTTTCGTCGCACGCCTGAAACGGCCATGCTAGCCGAGCGTTCGTGTCCGGACCGGAGTGGATCATGCGTGTGACTTCCCTCGCCATCGCCGCCGCGCTGACGGCCGCGTCGCTGTCCACGTCGCTGAGCGGACAGCGGCCCGACGACGAGATCGACGCGCGCTCGGTCGCGCTGGTGGCGCAGGCGCGCGCGGCGCGGGCGGCGGGGAACCTGGAGGGCGCGACCGACCTGCTCGAGACGGCTGTGACGGTGGACCCGCGCAACCGGGCGGGGTTCCTGCTGCTGGCGCAGGTGGCGGATCAGCGTGACCTGCCGGGCAAGGCGATCCGGTTGTACCGCGAGGCGTTGCTGCTGGAACCCAACGACGTGGCCGCGCTGCGCGGGCAGGGCGAGGCGCTGGTCAAGAAGGGCGCGGTCGCCAGGGCGCGCGACAACCTCGCGCGGATCAGGACGCTGTGCAAGGGCAGCTGCCCCGACGCGGTGCAACTGACGGGCGTGATCGCCAGGGGGCCGCCGGTCACGACCGCCGCCGTCGTGCCGCCGACGCCCAAGACCGAGGGCAATCCCTAGATAACCTTGTCCGTTCGCGCTGAGCTTGTCGAAGGGTCGTTGTTCTTCATATCCGTCGCATGGAGAACGACCCTTCGACAAGCTCAGGGCGAACGGGGGGGGGTCTCGTCCTACCCCTTCATCGCCTGGGCTACGGCGATCCAGTCGGTGACGGGTAGGGTCTCGGCGCGGCGGGTGGTCTCGATGCCGAGTATTTCCAGCGCCTCGAGCGCGCCGGGTACGCCTTTGAGCGACTGGCGGAGCATCTTGCGGCGCTGGCCGAAGGCGGCGGCGGTGAGGCGTTCGAGGAGGGGCGGGTCGAGTCCGGCGGGTGCGGGGGTGGGTAGAAGGTGGACGACGGCCGACATGACCTTGGGCGGGGGCGTGAAGGCGGAGCGGTGGACGGGCATCGCGATCCGCGCGGTGGCGCGCCACTGGGCGAGCACGGCCAGGCGGCCGTAATGGTCGGTGTCGACGGCGGCGACGATGCGCTCGGCGACCTCGCGCTGGAACATGAGGGTGAGCGAGCGCCACCAGGGGGGCCACGGCCCCGTCAGCCAGCCGACGAGGAGCGCGGTGCCGATGTTGTAGGGGAGGTTGGCGACGATGTGCGGCGTTCCCTCGAACAGCGCGGGCGCGTCGATCGCGAGCGCGTCGCCTTCGATGACGCGCAGGCGACCGGGATAGGCGTCGGCGAGTTCGGCGAGCGCGGGGATGCAGCGGCGGTCGCGCTCGATCGCGGTGACGCGCGCGCCGGCGGCGAGCAGCGCGCGGGTGAGGCCGCCGGGGCCGGGGCCGATCTCCAGCACCTCGGCATCCTCCAGGTCGCCGGGGACGGCGGCGATGCGGGCGAGGAGCTGGCCGTCGAACAGGAAGTTCTGTCCCAGCGCCTTGGACGCCTGGAGCCCATGCCGCGCGACGACCTCGCGCAGCGGGGGGAGGGCGGTCACGCGTTCAGTGCGGCCGCGAAGCGCCGCTCGGCGGCGGCGTGCGCCATCGCGATCGCGGCGATCATCGCGCCGGGATTGGCGGCGTCGCGGCCGGCGATAGGAAAGGCGGTGCCGTGGTCGGGGCTGGTGCGCACGATCGGCAGGCCGAGGGTGAAGTTCACGCCCTCGTCGAAATGCAGCGTCTTGAGCGGTACGAGCGCCTGGTCGTGGTAGCAGCACATCGCCGCGTCGTAGCGTTCGCGCGCGCGGGGGTGGAACATGGTGTCGGCGGCGAGCGGGCCGACCGCGTCGATCCCCTCGGCCTGGAGGAGCGCGATCGCGGGTTCGAGTATGTCGATCTCCTCGCGGCCTAGCGCGCCGCCCTCGCCGGCGTGGGGGTTGAGGCCGGCGAAGGCGAGGCGCGGCTGGGCTAGCCCAAAATTCTTGCGCAGGCCGCGGACCGCCGCGCGCGCCTTGGCGAGGACGAGGTCGACCGACAGGCTGCCCGGCACCTGCGCGAGCGCGATGTGCGTGGTGATCGGCACGACGCGTAAGGTCGGCCCGACGAGCATCATGACCGCGTTGTCGGCCGACACGCCGCAGCGTTCGGCGACGAATTCGGTCTGGCCGGGATGGGTGAAGCCGATCGCATAGAGCTGCGCCTTCGATACCGGGGCGGTTACCAGCGCGCGCGCGGCCCCCGACTGGGCGAGCCCGGCGGCGGTCTCAAGCGAGGCGAGCGCGCACCGCGCACCCTCGATGTCGGGGACGCCCGGCGTGATCTCGTCGGCGTTGGTGATCGCCAGCACGGGCAGAGCGCGGTCGAACACGGTCAGCGCCTCGTTCAGGTCGCGGACGATCGCGACCGGGCCGCGCCAGACCCGCTCGACCGCGCGCGGATCGCCGACCGCGACGAAGGGGGGCAGCGCCCGCTCGCTACGCGCGTCCCACGCCTTGGCCACGATCTCCGGACCGACGCCCGCTGGGTCGCCCATCGCGACGACCAGCGGCGAAGGTGGCAGCGGCAAGCAGGCGGGCGTCTCAGCGATATTCGACCACCGCGTCGCGCCGGAGGTCGCGCAGCTTCTGCGTCGCGCGCAGGTTCACACGCGTCTGTTCGAGCTGGTTCTGGATCTGGTCGGCGCGCGGCAGCTGGCCGGTGGTCGGGTCATCGCGGCCACACAACACGAGCGCGCGCACGCCCTCCTCCGGGGAGCCGAAGGGCGGCGTCGACTGCCCGACCTGGAGCTTGAGCATGATGTCCTGGAGCTGCGGCGGCAGGTCGCGTACTCGCACCGTGTCGTTGTCGACGACCTCGGCGTTGAGCGTCGCCGCGACCTGATCGACGGTGCCGCAGCCGCGCAGGGCCTGCGTCGCCGTGGCAAAGGCGGCGGCGCGCTTGGTCGCCTCCGCCTGATTGGTGTTCGCGGGAAAGCGGACGGTCAGCTGCTTGAGGCTGAGCTTGGAGTCTCGGGGGTCGGCGGTCAGGATCTGACGGCGATCGCCCAAGAACAGGATCGACACGCCGCCCGGCACCGCAATCGGCCCGGCGACCTGGCCGGGCTGCATCTCGGCGGCCGCCCGCGCCAGCTCAGCGGGGAGCTGGTCGGCGCGCACCCAGCCCAGATCGCCGCCGACGGCGCGCGTCGACGCCTCGGAGAAGCTGCGCGCATAATACTCGAACGGCTGCGCCGCCTTTTGGATCTCACCGATGATGCGCCGGGCGTTGGCCTCCCCTTCCGCGGCACGCTCGGGCGGGGTGGCGAGGTAGATCTCCTTGAGATTGTATTCGGTCGTGCCCTTGGACGCCTCCAGCCGGTCGAGGATCGATTTCACCTCCTCGTCGCCGACATTGACGAACGGTTCGACCTGACGGCGCAGGTAACGCTGCCAGGCCAGCTCGCCCTCGATCTGGCGGCGGAGCGAGCGCTCGGACGAGCCCGAGTTGCGCAGATACTCGCGGAAGCCCGCGGGCTGCTGCTTGAAGTTGGTCGCGACGCGGTCGAAGCTCTGGTTGAGTTCGGCGGGCGTGACGGTGATGTCCTTGGTCTTGGCTTCCTGGATCTGGAGCGTCTCGTCGATCAGCTGGCGCAGCACCTGGAGCTTCAGGCGCTCGCGCTCGTCACCCTCGATCTTGACGCTGTTGGCCGCGCCGATCAGCGCCACGCGCTGGTCCACGTCGGTGCCGGTAATCACCGCCTCGTTCACGATCGCGGTCGCCTTGCGGACGTTAGGGTCGACCTTGCCGAAGATCTGGAGGTTGGCGGGGATGTTGAGCCCGCCCGTGTCGGGCACGCTGCGGTCGGGTACGGTTTGGGCAACACCCGCGCCGGTCAGGAGAGCTAGGCCGATCGCGCAAGCGGCGCGCGCCGTGCCGGAATATCGCTTCATGTCCGTCATCTATACTCACCATCGCCGGGTTTGCAGCGGGAGCTCCCGACCGCCCCCGCGCCCTGCCTCCTTGTCGCTGAACGGAGGCTTAGCGGCCCAGATTGGTCAACGCCAGCGTCAACAGGAAGCTGTTGCCCGCGCGCGCGTCGCCGGTGGCGCGGTAGTTGCGGCGCCAGGTGAAGCCGAGACGCAAGCAGTCGTCCTCATATTCGACGCCGAGGCGGTGGCGGATCGGGTCGAAGCCGTCGGCGACCGACAGCGAGTCCTCGTCGCGGTCGGTCAGGTCGACGACTGCCGAGCCGAAGGCGGACCAGAAGCGCGCGATCTGGACGCGGCCCGCGACGCGCACCTCCTCGCGGTCCTGCAAATCCTCGGTCAGGGGCGCGATGTCGCGGTTGAGGCGGATATAGCCGAGCAGCGCGTAGGTCGCCCTGGTGCCGACCGTCGCGTCGACCTCGTTGCGGCGGACGCCGAAGCCGTCATGGTCGAGGCGAAAGCGGTGGGTGAGAGACACGAAATCGCGGAAGCGAACCTCCGTGCGGCCGACATAGTCGGAGAAGCGGTCGCTGAGCCCGGTACCGTCGAAGAAGATGCTTTCCCGCCGGGTCAGCCGGTAGCTCTGGCCCACCAAAGTGTCGATCGAGAGGCCCGGCAGGTCGGCGATCCATTGTACGCCGTAGGTGGCGCGCGGCGAATCCTCGAACCGGTCGTAGCCGGGAAAGCGGTTGAGCGAGAACAGGTTCGAATCCTCCAGATCGACCGCGCGCGAGTCCTCGTTGGGGATCGACAGATTGGCGAGGCGAGGCGAGGCGACGATCTGCAGGCGCGGGATCAGCCGCTGCGTGCCGCCCCACAAGGGTCCGACGAACGGCCAGCGCACGTCGGCCGCCAGCGCGCCGATCGCGCGGTGGCTAAAGCCGTCGCTCCCCCGGTAGCTCTGGACCGCGGTCGAGAGGATGTCGTTCGTGTTGTAGGCGTCGGCGCGGGCGTAGGCGGTGAGGGTCACCTCCTGGCCCAATGTCGTCAGCCGCCGCAGGTCCCACCGCAGCGAGGCGAAGGCGCGCTGCGTGTCCTGACCGTCGGTGCGGGTCAGCGCGAGCGTGTTCAGCTGCGCCTCGAACCGCCCGCCGGTCAGCCCGTCCTCGAACCGGCGGCGGTAGTCGATCTCGGGAAGCGCGATCGGCTGGAAGCCCTGGCGGTCGTTCACGCGCAGCGTCTGAACCGCCCAGCCGGTGATCGACAGGTAGCTGTTCGGGTCAATCCGCTCGACCCGCGCGGTGCTGCGCAGCCGGTCGTCGCGCGATATGTCGTAGCGGCGCAGGAAGGTGCGGTCGGTGGTGACGCGGAGCGATCCGCTGGCGGACCATTCGGGCGAGAGCTGGTAGCGCGCGAGCCCGTCCAGGTAGCCGCGCACGCCCATGCTGGTGTCGCCCGGCCGCTGCACCGTCAGGTCGTCCGAGCGGCGGCTGGCGGTGACGTAGCCGCCGATGCGGAACGCGCCGCTGCTGTCCAGCTGCCGGTACTCGGCGCGCAGCATCGGCAGGACGCTGGAGAAGACGGTCGGCGCGACGAGCAGCCCGCGGTTGGGCGCGAGCCGGAAGTAATAGGGCGTGGTGACGTTGACGCCGTTGGCCCGGTTGTAGCCGAAATCGGGGGCGAGGAAGCCGTTGTCGCTGCCGCCGCCGACCGCCGTCGAAAAGCTGGGGAGCGGGAGGACGGGCAGGCCGAACAGGTGGAAGCCCGGCCGGGTGAAATAAACGCGCGAACGGTCCGGTCGGTAGGCGATCCGGGCGGCGGTGACCTTCCAGGACGGCTCCTTGGGACAGCCCTCCGCATCGATCACCGCGCACGGGGTGTAGGCGGCGCGGTCGAGCAGGTAGGTTCCGCTCTCCTGACGCACGCCCTTGTCCGCGGCCAGGCGACCGCCCTGTTCGAGGACGACGAGCAGATTGTCGACCACCCCGTCCTTGAGCGTGTCGGTGAGCTCGATCGAATCGCCGTACGCCACGTCGCCCGCGGGGTTGGCGACCGCGACGCCGCCGGTCGCGACGACTTGGCCGGTGGTGCGGTTCCAGGTGACGCGGTCGGCGCGGAGCCGTTCGCCCTCGCGCGTCATGCGGACCTCGCCGGTCGCGGTGACGATCTCGCCCTCGATATCATATTCGATCTCGCCGGCGCTGAAGCGGACCTGGTCGGCGGCGGGCGTTTCCGGGGCGGGCGCGTCAGGTGTGGCGGGCGCGTCGATCGGAGGTGGCGGAGCCCCCGGCCGGTCCTGGAGGTCCTGCGCGGACCCGGACCCTGCCCAGCACAGTGCGCAGGCGAGCACGGCACCCGCCAACAGATGGGAACGCGATACGGACAGGAGTTTCGACCCTTCACCTGCTCCCGGGCGCACGCCCTGGACGGCCGGCTCGGACCCGTCGCCTATCGCATCCGAACCGCCCCACCGCAATCGCGCGCTTTGCGGGGGCGGCGGGCTGGCCTAGGGGGTGGGCGATCACTCAACGACGAGGCCCCAGCACCCGTGTCCATCGCCATCCGGTTCCAGCCGACCCTTCCCGCCGACGCCGTCGTGATGATCCTGCCCGTCGAGAAGGACGGGATCGACCGGGTGGAGTGGAGCGCGCATCAGACCTTCCGCGCGCTCGCGCTGGGCGCGGCGGCGGCGGACCGGTTCACGGGCGAGGCCGGCGCGATGCTGGAGCTGTATGCGGGCGAGCCGGTGCGCCGCCTGGTGCTGTTGGGCGTCGGCGGCGGGGACGAGCCCGATTGGGAAAAGGCGGGCGGCGCGATCACCGCGCGCTTCGGGGCGTCGGGCGTCACCGAGGTCGCGGTCGATCTGTCGGGGAGCTCGGCCACGGCCAAGGCGGCCGCGCGCTTCGCGGCGGCGATCGTGCGGCGCGGGTGGCACCACAACGTCTACCGCACCAAGCTGCCCGACAAGTCCAAGTCGACGCTGGAGGCCGTGACGATTGCGGGCGCGCCGAACGGGACGGAGGACGCCTGGGCGCACGAAGCGGCGGTGACGGCCGGGCTGGAGCTGACGCGGGGCCTCGTGACCGAGCCGCCCAACGTGCTGTATCCCGAGACCTTCGTGGAGCGCGTCCGCGCCGACGTCGAGGGGCTTGGGCTCGAGATCAGCGTGCTGGACGAGGCGGCGATGACCGAACTCGGCATGGGCGCGCTGCTCGCGGTCAGCCAGGGTTCGGTGCGCGAGGCGCGGGTGCTCGCGCTGAAATGGAGCGGCGCGGGGGAGGGCGATCCCGCGCTGGCGCTGGTGGGCAAGGGAGTGACGTTCGATACGGGCGGCATCTCGCTCAAGCCCGGGCCGGGCATGGAGGACATGAAGTGGGACATGGGCGGCGCGGGCGCGGTCGTCGGCGCGATGAAGGCGCTGGCGACCCGCCGCGCGCGCGCGAACGTGATCGGCGTGTGCGGGCTGGTCGAGAACATGCCCGATGGCGCGGCCTCACGGCCGGGCGATGTGGTGACGTCGATGTCCGGGCAGACGATCGAGATCCTGAATACCGATGCCGAGGGGCGGCTGGTGCTGGGCGACGTGATCACCTGGGTGCAGCGGACGCATCGGCCGGGGACGATCGTCGACCTCGCCACGCTGACGGGCGCGATGATCGTCAGCCTGGGCAACGAATATGGCGGCGTGTTCGCCAACGAGGACGCGCTGGCCGATCAGCTGCTCGCGGCGGGACTGGCGACCGGCGACAAGCTGTGGCGCTTTCCGCTGTCGGCGACCTACGACAAGATGATCGATTCGCCGATCGCCGACATGAAGAATATCGGCGGCAAGGGCGCGGGGTCGATCACGGCGGCGCAGTTCGTCCAGCGCTTCGTCGATGAGGGCGTACGCTGGGCGCATCTCGACATCGCGGGCATGGTCTGGTCGGACAAGGCGGGCGCGACGCACGACAAGGGCGCGACCGGGTACGGCGTGCGGGTGCTCGACCGGTTCGTGGCCGACAATTTCGAGGGCTGAGGTGTCGTGGTGGCGATCAAGTCCCGTCATCCCCGCGAAGGCGGGGACCCATCTCCGGCCGGGCCGTCATCGGCGACCGGACGCTGTTCGACCGCACGCCGGAGGTGGGTCCCCGCCTTCGCGGGGATGACGGAAGAGGGGCGAGCTTAGATGCAGGTCGACTTCTATCACCTGACCGCCCAGCCGCTCGACCGGGTGCTGCCGCAGATCGCCGAGAAGGTGGTGGCGGGCGGCGGGCGGCTGTTGATCGTCGACGCGGACGCCCAGCGGCGCGAGGGGATCGACCGGCTGTTGTGGGAATATAGCCGCGACGGGTTCCTGCCGCATGCGGTCGCGGGCGCGGGCGACGATGCCGCGCAGCCGGTGCTGATCGCGGCAGGTACGGAGGCGGGCAACGCGGCGCGCAACGTCGCGCTCGCCGACGGGCGATGGCGCGACGAGGCGCTCGGCTTCGAGCGGGCGTTCCTGTTCTTCGACGAGGAGCGCGTGGCCGACGCGCGGGTCGCCTGGAAGGGGCTGGCCGGGGCGGACGACGTCGATCGCCGCTATTGGAAGCAGAACGAGGCGGGCCGGTGGGAGCAGGCGGCGTGACGGTTGCGCGGGGCGGTCCGCCATTCTAGGGCTTCGGGCGATTTCCGCTTTGCAGCATACAGGAGCCCGTGACCGCCATGGCCGCGACCAGAACCTTTTCGATCATCAAGCCCGACGCCACGCGCCGCAACCTGACGGGGGCCGTCGTCAAGATGCTGGAGGAGGCGGGCCTGCGCGTCGTGGCGAGCAAGCGCGTCCAGCTGTCGCGCGAACAGGCGGAAGGCTTCTACGCCGTCCACCGCGAGCGGCCGTTCTTCGGCGATCTCGTAGGCTTCATGATCTCCGGGCCGGTCGTCGTGCAGGTGCTGGAGGGCGAGGATGCGGTGAAGCGCAATCGCGACGTGATGGGCGCGACCAACCCGGCCAACGCCGACGCGGGCACGATCCGCAGGGAACTGGCGGAGTCGATCGAGGCGAACACCGTCCATGGGTCGGACTCCGAAGAGAACGCGGCGACCGAGATCGCATACTTTTTCCGGGATGACGAGATCGTCGGCTAAGGCGCCATGCGCGACGACGATCGCCTGCTCACCAGCTGGGCGCGTGTGATCGACGCGATCTTCCGCGGCGAGCGGCCCCGGCAGTCGATGGTGCTGCTCGGACCGACGCCGCCTTTGTTGCAACAACTAGGCCTGCGACCCGTCGACTTGGCTATGGCGGCCGGTAAAATCGCGCAATGCCGGCGCGATCATCCGGAGGTTCCGCTCTCCGTATGGCATGATCTGCCACGGCTGGTCGGAAAGCCAATCGCCGTCGTGCCCTCGGCCAAGCGAGATCACAGCCTCGTCGTGGTGCTAGTAGTCAGCGACGCGCAAGGCGACCCGGTCGTCGTCCCAATTGTTCCCGGTCTCCATGGAAGTCCGAACACGGTCCTGTCCATGTACGGAAAACAAGCAGGACATAACTGGATTCGAAAGCAAATCGAACAGGCCGCTCGCGATGCATTGCCGCATTTCATTTCAAAAGGTTTCGCCGCCACTTTGCCGCAGCCGGGGTCCGCAAGAGCCATCCCCTCGTCACCTGGTCCAATTCCAGCAGACGGGACGGCGAAACCGCCCAGACAGATACTGCGTCCGCGCGAAAAGTCAATCGGGGAACCCGATGAACCCCGTTGACTGGCGGCTGCGGCGGGCGGGGGCGGGCGACGAGGCCGCGCTCGCGCTGGTCGCGGCGGCGACGTTCCTCGAGACCTATGCGGGCATCGTGTCGCGGGACGACATGCTCGCTCACTGCGCGACGAAATGCTCGGCCGGGTATTTCGGGGCGTGGATCGCGAGCGCGGACCACCTCTTGACGCTGAGCGAGCATCCTGACGGGGCCGCCCCGCTCGGCTTCACCGCGCTCACCCCGCCCGATTTCCCGGTCGCGTTCGGCCCCGAGACGATCGAGCTGCGCCGCATCTACGTCCTAACGACCGCGCACGGATCGGGGCTGGGCGCGGCGCTGATGGAGCGCGCGGTCGAGGACGCGCGTGGGCTGGGCAAGGCGCGGCTCGCGCTGGGGGTGCATCCGGGGAACGTGCGCGCGCGGGCGTTCTACGAGCGGCACGGCTTCCGGATCGTGGGCGAGCGCAGGTTCCAGGTCGGCGCGGCCGTCTTCGCCGATCCGGTCTACGCTCGCGCTATCTAGCGGAGGCGGCCAGCTCGCGCGCCCATAGCGCATCGATCTCCGTCCGGCTCCCGCCACGCTTACGCAGGCGGGCGGCTTCTATCGTGATCGTACGCCCGCCCAGCACCCGACCTTCGGTCCGCCAAATTATGTCGAGGATCGCCGACGCGGTCAGGACGGCGTCGCTATCGAGATAGCGGGCGGTCACTAGGACGGGCAGGCGGCCCTCCCGCTCGTCCGCGGCTCCGTCAGTCGCTTTCAGCAACGCACGGTCGAACCAGTCGAGCTCGATCCGCGTCATGGCGGGGCGGCGGTCGGTGATCCCCAGCGTGCCGGGAAAGGCGATCGTCACGTCCTGTATTTCGTGGCGGGGATCGCTCAGTCTGACCTCTCGACCATTCCGGACCACTTCGGCCCGCAGCTCGAAGCGGGCGCGGCCCTTCGCCTCCCCCACCGCCGCCGCCCGCTTCTCGGTCGCGGCGTCGCGGCGTTCGGACCAGCTGCTCCAGGCGCCTAGCGCGGCGATCAGAAGACCGGCGATCGCGACGAACTCGGCGAGGTTTAGCCAGCGCCGCCTCCGTCGCGTCTCCTCGCTCATCGTCCGCCCGCCTCCAGCAGTCCGGCGGGGGCGGTTAGTTCCCAGCTTCGCGCGACGGCGTCCTCGATCAAGGTTTGGTCGGCGTCGTCCCCGTGCTTCGGCTCGGCCCAGCCATCCCCGCCGCTCGGCACCGACAGCGCGCCGCCGATCACGCGCGCGAAGGGGTTACCCTCGACCAGGAACTCGGCCCCGCCCTCGACCACCCGCTCCTGTGCGCCCGGAAGCTGCATCGCGACGTCGCGGACCAGGGTCAGGAGATCAGTCATCGCCTCACGAACTCCGAAAGGATGCAGGGATAGAGCCGGTGCTCGGCGGTCAGCACTCGGGCGGCGAGGGTGTCGGGGGTGTCGCCGGGCAGGATCGGCACCTCGGCTTGGCCGAGCACCTGGCCGCCGTCGAGCTCCTCGGTGACGAGGTGGACCGAGCAGCCCGCTCGGGCGTCTCCCGCGGCGATGGCGCGGGCGTGGGTGTCGAGGCCCTTATAGGCGGGCAGCAGCGAGGGGTGGATGTTGACGATCCGCCCGCGCCACCTGGCCACGAACGCGTCGGACAAAAGGCGCATATAGCCCGCCAGCGCGATCACCTCGACTTCGGCCTCCCGGAGCGCGCCGTCGAGTGCGGCCTCGTAGGCGGGCTTGCCGATGCCGCGCGGCGAGAGCGCGAAGGTCGGCAGCCCGTGCTCCGCCGCCCAGGCGAGGCCGGGCGCGTCGGGCTTGTCGGAGGCGACCAGGACGACATCGTAGCCGCGTGCCTGCTCGACGAGCGCGATCATGTTCGATCCGCGGCCGGACAGGAGGACGCCGACGCGCCTCACCGATCACGCCGCATGCGTGACGGTCCAGTCGGCGCGGGCGCTCCAGGTGTCGGCGGAGCCGCGTACGGTGCAGCCGCGCGGGCCCGCCTCGATGCGGCCGATGGGGTACACCGTTTCGCCCGCCGCCGTGAGCGCGGCCGCGACCGCATCGGCCTCGTCCGCGCCGACGATCACGGCCATGCCGATCCCGCAATTGAAGGTGCGCGCGAACTCCTGCGGCTCGATCGCGCCCTGCGCCTGGAGGAACGCCATCAGCCGGGGCTGCGGCCAGGCGTCCGCGTCGATGACCGCATGCGTCCCGCCGGGCAGCACGCGGGGCACGTTTTCGAGCAGGCCGCCGCCGGTGATGTGCGCCAGGCCCCTGATCCGACCTTCGCGCAGCAGCGGGAGCAGGCTGGCGACATAGATCCGCGTCGGCGCGAGTAGCGTGTCGATCAGCAGGTGGTCCTGGTCGACCGGCGAGGGACGCCCGAGCTTCCAGCCCCGGTCCGCCGCGAGCCGCCGGACGAGCGAGAAGCCGTTCGAATGCACCCCCGACGAGGCGAGCCCCAGGACCGCGTCGCCCGGCGCGATCCGGTCGCCGGTCAGCAGCCGGTCGCGCTCAACCGCGCCCACGCAAAAGCCCGCCAAGTCGTAGTCGCCCTCGGCGTACATGCCCGGCATCTCGGCCGTCTCGCCGCCGATAAGCGCGCAGCTGGCCTGGCGGCAGCCCTCCGCGATCGAGGCGACCACCTGCTCGGCGACGGCCGGGTCGAGCTTGCCGCAGGCGTAATAATCGAGGAAGAACAGCGGCTCGGCGCCCTGGACGATCAGGTCGTTGGCGCACATCGCTACCAGGTCGATGCCGACGCCCGCATGGCGGTCCCACTCGGTCGCGAGCTTGAGCTTGGTGCCGACCCCGTCATTCGCGGCGACGAGCAGCGGATCGTGGAACCCCGCCGCGCGGAGGTCGAATAGCCCGCCAAACCCGCCAAGCTCGGCGTCCGCACCGGGCCGACGCGTCGCGCGCGCGAGCGGCCCGATCGCGCGCACCAGCGCATTGCCTGCGGCGATCGAGACACCCGCATCGGCATAGGTATAGGGTTCGTTTCCGCTCATGGTCCGACCGCCTACCGAGAACGCGCTTGGATTTCCACGTCCGCTTCGCCAAAAGGCGCGACATCATGGATCAGCCCCGCTCGACGCCGCTCCGTCTCGCCGCGGCGGCCGCACTCCTCCTGTCCGCCGGGGCCGGCGCCCAAATCGAGGGCGGGGACCGCGGCGTCGCGCCGATCGACAGTTCGGGCGACCTCGAGGTGGCGGGGATCGCGGTCGATGTCGTCGCCAAGACGCCCGACGCGGCCCGCTATGGCGGTTGGCGCGTGGCGCAGCGCAAGGCGTGGACGCAGCTGTCGAGCCGCCTGGGGGCGGGCGGCGCGGCGGTGTCGGACGGAACGCTCGACCAGCTCGTCTCGGCGATCGTGGTGGAGCGCGAGCAGATCGGCCCGACGCGCTATGTCGCGCGGCTCGGCGTGCTGTTCGACCGGGGCCGCGTCGGGTCGCTGCTCGGCATCGCCACGGGATCGACGCGGTCCGCGCCGATGCTCGTCATCCCCGTCCAATATTCGGGCGGTGTCGGTCAGGTGTTCGAGGCGCGGACGCAGTGGCAGCAGGCCTGGGCGCGCTACCGTACCGGCAACAGTACCGTCGATTACGTCCGGCCCGCGGGCACGGGCGCCGATCCGCTGCTGCTGAACGCCGGCCAGGTGAGCCGCCCCGGGCGGCGCTGGTGGCGCGCGGTGATCGACCAGTACGGCGCATCGGACGTCGTGATTCCGGTGGTGCGGCTGTTCCGCCAATATCCCGGCGGCCCCGTGGTCGGCGCGTTCCAGGCACGGTGGGGCCCCGACAACCAGTATCTGGGCGGCTTCTCGCTGCGGGTCGGGAGCGAGGCGGGGCTGCCGCAGCTGATGGATGTGGGCGTCGCGCGGGTCGACCAGCTTTACCAGGGCGCGTTCCGCGCCGGCGTGCTCCGCGCCGATCCCACGCTGCTCCCGCCGCCAACTCCGGCGCCGGTATCGACCCCGACAACCGACGCGGAGATACGCTCGCTCTCCGCCGACGGCTCGGCTCCGGTGGGAGCGATCGTCGCGGTCACGGTGCAGTTCGAGACGCCCGACGCGGGCGCGGTCACCGCCATCGAGGCGGCCGTGCGCGGCATCGTCGGCGTACGGTCGGCCGCGACGACCAGCCTGGCGCTCGGCGGCGTGTCGCTGATGCGGGTCGCTTATGACGGCGATCCCGCCGCGCTGGCCGCGTCGCTGCAGGCGCGCGGATTCCAGGTATCGGGCGGCGGTCAGTCGCTGCGCATCAGCCGCGCGGCGCGCGCCCCGCAGCCGCCCGTCCAGGCGCAACCGCTTCCGCCCCCGCCGCCGCCGGAATGAGCCAGCTCGCCTTGCCGCTCGCCTGGCCGGCCGACCCCCGCGACGATGCGTTCCTGGTCGGCCCGTCGAACGAGCGGGCGGTGCGCCGGCTGGAGCGGCCCGAGGAATGGCCGGTCCGCACCGCGCTCCTGATCGGCCCGCGCAAATCCGGCCGCAGCCTGCTCGCGCGCATTTTCGGAGGGAGGAGCGGCGGCGCGATCGTCGACGACGCCGAGCGCCTGCCCGAGATCGATCTGTTCCACGCCTGGAACCGCGCGCAGGAGGCGGCGACCCCGTTGCTGCTCGTCGCCGAACGGCCGCACACCGAATGGGGCCTGCGCCTTCCCGACCTCCGGTCGCGGCTCGCGGCCAGCCCCGTCGCGGAGATCGGCACGCCCGATGACCGGCTGTTCCGGGCGTTGCTGGAGCGGCAGCTCGCCCGCCGGGGGCTGGACGCGCGGCCCGATCTGGTCGACTGGCTGGCGACGCGGATCGAGCGGAGCCACCTGGCCGCGATGCGGACCGTGGACGCGCTCGACGCGCGCGCCATGGAACGGCGGCGCGGGCTGTCCATTCCCTTCGCACGCGCCACGTTACACGAGGCCGGGCTGCTCGACCCGGCGGAGCCAGACCCCTCATGAACCGACCTGCGCACATAAGCCGCTTGGCCGACGCCGACGACGATCCCTTCGCCGCCGCCCCGGCGGGCCGGTATTTCAACCGCGAGCTGTCCTGGCTCGCCTTCAACCGCCGCGTACTGGAGGAGGCGTCCAACCGCGCGCATCCGTTGCTCGAGCGGGTGCGGTTCCTGTCGATCTCGGGCTCCAACCTCGACGAGTTCTTCATGGTCCGCGTGGCGGGGCTGAAGGGGCAGCAGCTGCAGGACGTGGAGCGTCTGTCCGCCGACGGCATGACCCCGGCGCAGCAGCTGTCCGCGATCATCGCCGAGGCCGACGCGCTGATGGCGTCGCAGCAAACGGTCTGGCGCGACCTGCGGCGCGAGCTGGGCGAGTCGGCGATACAGGTGCTGGGCAGCCGCCAGATCGACGACGAGGCGGCGGAGTGG
Organism: uncultured Sphingomonas sp.; assembly: GCF_964235535.1. Taxonomy (GTDB): domain Bacteria; phylum Pseudomonadota; class Alphaproteobacteria; order Sphingomonadales; family Sphingomonadaceae; genus Sphingomonas. The sequence goes on along the minus strand of NZ_CAXSBH010000023.1, from coordinate 19,533 downwards.
CTCCAGCAGCATTTCCTGCGGCAAATCTTCCCCATCCTGACGCCCCAGGCGCTCGACCCCGCGCACCCGTTCCCGTTCATGCCCAACCGCGGGCTGGCGGTGATCTTCGACCTGATTCGCGACTCGGACGGCGAGCCGATCCACGAGCTCGTCATGCTGCCCGCGACGATGCCCCGCCTGGTCCGTTTGCCGGGCGAGCCCGCGCGCTATGTCGCCATCGAGTCGCTGGTGAAACGGTTTTCCGCGCTGCTGTTTCCCGGATACCAGGTGCGCGGCGCGGCCGAGCTCCGGGTGCTGCGCGACAGCGACATCGAGATCGAGGAAGAGGCGGAGGATTTGGTCCAGTACTTCGCCAACGCCATCAAGCGCCGCCGCCGCGGTCGCGTCATCCGGCTGGAGCTGGAGACCGGCATCCCCGACGAGCTCGCGGCGATCCTGAAGGGCGAGCTGGGCGCGGGCGGTGCGATCGTCACCGAGTCGGGATCGTTCCTGGGGCTGAACGACCTCGACGCGCTGGTCGAGGAAGATCGCCCCGACCTGAAATGGCCCGCCTTCGCGCCGCGTCTTCCCGAGCGCATCCGCGAGTTCGGCGGGGACTGCTTCGCGGCGATCCGGTCCAAGGACATCCTGGTCCACCACCCCTACGAGACGTTCGAGGTGGTGATCGCTTTCCTGAAGCAGGCGGCGGTCGACCCGGACGTGGTCGCGATCAAGCAGACGCTCTACCGCGCGGGCAAGCAGTCGGCGATCATCAACGCGCTGATCGCCGCGGCCGAGGCGGGCAAGTCCGTGACCGCGATCGTCGAGCTGAAGGCACGCTTCGACGAGGAACAGAATCTATACTGGGCGTCGGCGCTGGAGCGCGCGGGCGTCCAGGTCGTGTACGGCTTCATCGATTGGAAGACGCATGCCAAGGTGTCGATGGTCGTCCGGCGCGAGGGCGGCGAGTTCCGCAGCTACTGCCATTTCGGCACGGGCAACTACCACCCCGTCACCGCGCGCATCTATACCGACCTGAGCTTCTTCACCGCCGACCCCGACCTGGGGCAGGACGCGGCGCAGATGTTCAATTACATCACCGGCTATGTCGAGCCGCGCGCTCTCCACCGCCTCGCGCTGTCGCCGCGTGACCTGCGCCCGCGCCTGGGCGAGCTGATCGACGCGGAGATCGCCCACGCCCGCGCGGGGAGGCCCGCCGCGATCTGGGTCAAGGTCAACTCGCTCGTCGATCCCGAGCTGATCGAGAAATTATACGAGGCGAGCGGGGCCGGGGTGGACATCGACCTGATCGTGCGCGGCATATGCTGCTTGCGTCCCGGGGTGCCCGGCATGTCCGACCGCATCCACGTCAAGTCGATCGTCGGGCGGTTCCTGGAGCATAGCCGCATCTGGGCGTTCGGGAACGGAGAGGGGCTGCCGGGCGACGGCGCGAAGGTGTTCATCTCGTCGGCTGACTGGATGCCGCGCAATTTCGACCGACGCGTCGAATACATGCTGCCGATCGTCAACGAGACGGTCCACGACCAGATCCTCGACCAGGTGATGGTCGCCAACCTCCTCGATAACGAGCAGAGCTGGGTGCTCGGCCCCGACGGCGACTATACCCGCGTCGAGCCGGGCGACCGGCCGTTCAACCTCCACCGCTATTTCATGACCAACCCGTCGCTGTCGGGGCGCGGCGCGGCGCTCGACACCAGCGGTGAGGTGCCGACGCTGTCGCTCCGGCGCAGGCGCTGAGCGAGGTGGCGAGCCGCGCCTTGCCGCCCGATGAGCCACGCCCGCGCACCGCGATCATCGATATCGGCTCCAACTCGGTCCGGCTGGTGGTCTATCAGGGACCGGCGCGCCTCCCCGCCATCCTGTTCAACGAGAAGGTGATGGCGGGCCTGGGCCGGGGGCTAGCCGCCACCGGCGCGATCGAGCCGGGCGCGCTCCGCAAGGCGCGCACCGCGCTTGCCCGCTTCGCCGCGATCGCGCGGGTGATGGAGGTGGAGCACCTCCGCACCGTGGCCACCGCCGCCGTCCGCGACGCATCGAACGGGGCCGAGCTGATCGACGACGCCGACCGGCTCGGCCTGCGGGTCGAGATCCTGCCGGGCGAGCAGGAAGCGCTGGCGGCGGGCGAGGGCGTGCTGTCGGGCATCCCGGACGCGGGCGGCATTGTCGGCGATCTGGGCGGCGGGAGCCTGGAGCTGGTCAGCGTGGAGGACGGCCGCGTCGGCGAGCGCGTCTCGCTGCCGCTGGGCGTGCTCCGCATCGCCAAGCTTCGCGAGTGGGGTCCGCTCCAGTTCGAGCGCCAGGTCGCTGCGATGATCGACGGCGCAGGCTGGGCGGGGAGGGGGCGCGACCTGCCCTTCTACCTCGTCGGTGGATCGTGGCGCGCGCTCGCCAAGCTCGACATGGCGCTGACCGATTATCCGCTGCCCGTGATCCATCAATATGCGCTGTCGGCCGCCCGCATCGCCGAGCTGGAGGGGATCATCGTGCCGATGCCGCGCCAGCGGCTGCGCGAAGTCGCGGGCATCAACTCGACGCGGGCGGGCCTGCTCGGCGATGCGGCGGCGTTGTTGTCCGTCGTGTTGCGGCGGCTGGGCGCGACGACCACGGTCGTATCGTCGTTCGGCCTGCGCGAAGGCCTGCTCTACGGAGCGCTTGATGCGGAAACGCGCGCGCAGGACCCGCTGATCGTGGGCGCGCGTGAGGAGGGGCGGCTGCTCGGCCGCTTTCCCGAGCACGGCGACCTGCTCGACCGCTGGATCGCGCCGCTGTTCCCTGCCAGGCCGGCCGACGGAGCGCGCCTGCGCCACGCCGCGTGCCTGCTCGCCGATGTCGGCTGGCACGCCAACCCCGATTTCCGCGCTGAACGCGGGATCGAGACCGCGCTCCACGGATCCTGGGTGGCGATCGACGGCGCGGGTCGGGCGGTGCTGGCGCAGTGCCTCGCCACCGCGCTGGCCGGGGGGATCACGACGCCCGAGCCGTTGAACCGTCTCGCCCCCGCATCGCGGCTCGACGAGGCGATCGCCTGGGGCCTCGCCGTCCGCGTGGGCCAGCGGCTGAGCGGCGGCGTCGCGGGGCCGCTCGAACGGTCGCGCATATCGGACGATGGCGCGGCGATCACGCTCCACCTCGCCCCCGCCGACCGCGCGCTGTACGGTGAGGCGGTCGAGAAGCGGCATGCTGCGCTGGCCGCGTTCCTCGGCCGGACGCCGGTGCTGGCGGGCTAGGCCGCCTCCGCCCGCGTCATCTTGAGCTTGCCGCCGACCACCGCGAAGGCGAGCCGTCCCTCCACCAGATCGAGCGCGTCCCGCCCGAACTGGTCGAAGCGCCAGCCCTCCAGCATCGCCAGCCCGTCGCGCTGCCCCGCCGCCAGCGCCTCGAGCTCGTCGCTGCGCGCCAGCAGCTTGGCCGCGACGTCTATATCGCGCGACCTGATCTTGAGCAGCAACTTGAGCAGGTCGGCGACGAGCGACCCCTCCTTGCCCAGCCCCGGCTTGCGGTCGTCGCGCGGCGGCATCTCGGCGTCGGGGAGCGGCCGCGCGCCCTCGATCGCCGCCATCAGCCGCGCGCCGATCTCGTTATGTGCCCAGGCCGGCGACAGCCCGCGCACCTTGGCGAGGTCCGCCTGGCGCTTGGGCGCGTGGCCCGCCAGGTCGGCCAGCGTCTCGTCCTTGACGATGCGTCCGCGCGGCAGGTCCTTGCCCCGCGCCTCCAGCTCGCGGAATCGCGCCATCGCCTTCAGGCGTCCGAGCACGTCGGCCTTGCGGCTGTTCACCCGCACGCGCTTCCAGGCGAGCTCGGGGTCCTGCGCGTAGTTGGCGGGGTCCGCGAGCCGCTCCATCTCCTGATCGAGCCAGCCGCCGCGCCCGGTCTTCTTCAGCCGCTCGAGCATCTTGGGGAAGATTTCGGCGAGGTAGGTCACGTCGCCGATCGCGTAATCGACCTGCCGCTCGTCGAGCGGTCGCCTGGACCAGTCGGTGAAGCGCGCGCCCTTGTCGATCTGGACGCCCAGCCAGCTGTCGACGAGGTTCGAATAGCCGATCTGCTCGCCCTGGCCGAGCGCCATCGCCGCGACCTGCGTGTCGAACAGCGGATGCGGCGTCTTGCCGGTCAGGTTATAGACGATCTCGATATCCTGCCCGCCCGCATGGAAGACCTTCAGGACCTCCTCGTTCTCGGTCATCAGGTCGAGTAGCGGTTTCAGGTCGATGCCCGGCGCCATCGGATCGACCGCCGCGGCCTCGTCGGCATCGGCGACCTGGATCAGGCACAGCTCGGGCCAGAAGGTGTTCTCGCGCATGAACTCGGTATCGACGAAGATGAAGGGCGAGGCGGCGAGCCGGACGCACAGATTGGCGAGCGTGGCGCTGTCGGTGATGAGCGGATGTACGTGCATCGGCCGTCACTAGCGCGGGCGGGCCGGGTTGACAAAGCGGGGCGGCGCGGGGGAAGCGCCCGCCCATGACTACCCCTGCCATGCACGCCTACCGCACCCACACCTGCGCCGCGCTGACCGTCGCGAACGTCGGCGAGACCGTCCGCCTGTCAGGCTGGATGCACCGCAAGCGCGATCACGGCGGTGTCCTGTTCATCGATCTGCGCGATCATTACGGCCTCACGCAGATCGTCGCCAAGGCGGGCAGCGACGCCATCGCACTCCTTGAAGGCCTGCGCGCCGAGTCGGTGATCACCGTTACCGGACAGGTCGTGTCGCGCGGCGCGGACGCGACCAACGCCAATCTGACGACCGGCGAGATCGAGGTTGTCGCCGAGCAGGTCGAGGTTCGTTCCGTCGCCCAGGAACTCCCGCTACCGGTCGCCGCGGAGGCCGAGTATCCCGAGGAGATCCGTCTGCGCTACCGCTTCCTCGACCTTCGCCGCGAGCGCATCCACGCCAACATTATGCTGCGCTCTCAGGTAATCGCGAGCATCCGCCAGCGTATGATCGGCCAGGGTTTCACCGAGTTCCAGACACCGATCCTGACCGCGTCCTCGCCGGAAGGCGCGCGCGATTATCTCGTCCCCAGCCGCGTTCATCCGGGGAAGTTCTACGCGCTTCCGCAGGCGCCGCAGATGTTCAAGCAGTTGCTGATGGTCGCGGGGTTCGACCGGTATTTCCAGATCGCGCCCTGCTTCCGCGACGAGGACGCGCGCGCCGACCGTTCGCCCGGCGAGTTCTACCAGCTCGATTTCGAGATGAGCTTCGTGACGCAGGAGGACGTATTCCAGGCGATCGAGCCCGTGCTCCACGGCCTGTTCGCCGAGTTCGCCGACTGGCAGGGCAGGGGTCGGCAGGTTTCCGCGCTACCTTTCCCGCGCATCCCCTACCGCGAGTCTATGCTGAAATACGGCAACGACAAGCCCGACCTGCGCAACCCGCTCGTCATCACCGACGTGTCGGAGTTGTTCGCCGGCAGCGGCTTCGGCCGCTTCGCCACGATCGTCGAGGGCGGCGACGTGGTCCGCGCCATCCCCGCCCCGAACACCGCCGACCGGAGCCGCAAGTTCTTCGACGACATGAACGGCTGGGCGCAGGGCGAGGGCTTTGCGGGGCTCGGCTATGCGACCCGCAAGGGCGGCGAGTGGGGCGGGCCGATCGCCAAGAACCACGGCGAGGAGGGCATGGCCAAGATCGCCGAGGCGCTGGGGCTGGGCCCCGACGATGGCGTGTTCTTCGCGGCCGGCAAGGAAGCCCAGGCGGCCAAGCTCGCCGGGCTGGCGCGCACGCGCGTCGGTGAACAGCTGAACCTCATCGACCCGAACCGCTTCGAGTTCTGCTGGATCGTCGACTTCCCGATGTTCGAGTGGGACGAGGATAACAAGAAGGTGGATTTCAGCCACAACCCCTTCTCGATGCCGCAGGGCGAGTTGGAGGCGCTGAACAGCCGCGATCCGCTCGATATCCTCGCCTATCAGTACGACATCGTCTGCAACGGCGTGGAGCTGTCGTCGGGCGCGATCCGGAACCACCGGCCCGAGATCATGTACCGCGCGTTCGAGATCGCGGGCTATGCCCAAGCCGACGTCGACCGCGATTTCGCGGGCATGATCAACGCCTTCAAGTTCGGCGCTCCCCCGCATGGTGGTTCCGCGCCGGGGATCGACCGGATGGTGATGCTGCTCGCGGGTGAGCCCAATATCCGCGAGGTGGTGCTGTTCCCGATGAACCAGCGCGCCGAGGATTTGATGATGGGCGCGCCGGGGCCGGTGTCGGCCAAGCAGCTGAAGGAGCTGAATTTGCGGAGTACGGCGGAGGGGGCGTGAGCTTCTGAAGCCCCTCCTCTTCAGAGGAGGGGTTTGGGGAGGAGCAGGCCGGTTGTGGGTTGGGCGATGGTGTTCACTCGGTGACCGGCGTCCTCCTCCCCCAACCCCTCCTCTAAAGAGGAGGGGCTTTAAGTCCGCCCGCCTCCTCCGCCCACCAATCCTCGAACCGCCCCCGCTCGTTCGACGTTAGGTGCAGGCCCAGCTTGCTTCGCCGTTCCAGCGCGTCGTCGGGCGACCGCGCCCATTCGCGCTCCCGCATCCAACGCGCCTCTACGGCCGTAAGCCCCGCGCCGAACGCCTCGCCCATGTCCGCCTCGTCTTCGACCTTGGCGAGCAGCGCCTCAAGCATCGACCCGTAGGCGCGCGCCATCCGCTCCGATCGCGCGTCGCCCAGGAACGGCCAGCGTGACCGCACCTCGGCTAGGTACTCGTCGAACGGTCCGATGTCGCCGCCGGGGAACTTCCGCTCCTGCGTGACCTGCTTCACCTTCCGCCCAACCGCGGGCGCGAGCTTGCCGACCGCCTCCTCCGCCAAATGGCGTGCGGTCGTAATCTTGCCGCCGAACACGGACAGCAATGGGGGGCCGTTCGCGTCCAGTTCGAGCACATAATCGCGCGTCACCTCGCGCGCTTCGCTCGCGCCATCGTCATAGAGCGGGCGGACGCCCGACCAGCTGCTCGTCACGTTGGCGGGCGTGACCTGCCGTTTGAAGTGGCCGTTCGCGGCTTCGCACAAATAGGCGATCTCGTCCGCGTCGATCACCGCGTCCTCGGGCCGATCGACGGGCACGTCGGTGGTGCCGATCTCCGTCCCGCCCTCGTACGGGATGGCGAAGACGATCCGGCGGTCGGGCTGTTGCAAGATATAGGCGTGGTCGCCCTCATACAGGCGCGGCACGACGATGTGGCTGCCCTTGACCAGCCGCACGCCCGCGCCCGCGTTGACGCCCAGCTTGCCCAGCATCTCCGCCACCCAAGGCCCCGCCGCGTTGACCAGCGCCTTTGCCTGCACTTCGCGTCCATCGGATAGCCGCGCGGCCCACATCCCGTCCTCGCGCCGGGCGCTCTCCAGCGCGGTGCGCGTCGTCACCTCCGCCCCGTTCGCGGCCGCGTCGACCGCGTTGAGCAGCGTCAACCGCGCGTCGTCGACATAAGCGTCCGAATAGACGAACCCGCGCCGTCCGTCCTTGAGCGAAGCGACGTAGGCCGTGTCCGACGCCTTGAGCCCACGCGACCGCGCCAGTGTCGACCGTCCACCCAGCCGGTCGTAGAGCAGGAGCCCGGCGCGCACCAACCACCAGGGGCGAACCGCGTTCGAGTGCGGCAGCACGAAGCGCATCGGCCGGATCAGATGCGGCCCTGCCTTCACCAGCCGCTCGCGCTCGCCCAGCGCATGCGCGACCAAGCGGAAGTCGTAATACTCCAGGTAGCGCAGGCCGCCATGGATCAGCTTGGTCGAGGCGGACGAGGTGTGCTGCGCCAGGTCGTCACGCTCGACCAGCAGCACCGACCAGCCGTTCAGCGCCGCCTCGCGCGCGATCGCGCAGCCGTTGATCCCGCCGCCGACGATCAGCAGGTCGTAAGCGTTCTCACTCCCGTCATGCCGGACTTGTTTCGGCATCCATCGTTGCGCGTTCCCGGTCATCCGATTGTTGTGGCCACCGATGGACCCCGGAACAAGTCCGGGGTGACGGGGGGAGTGCTCGCACCTATCTTCGACCGATGTCCAAACGCGTTACCCCGGGCCTGCCGACCCGCCAGCAAGTGCTCGACTTCATCGCCTCCACCGACGAACCCGCGGGCAAGCGCGAGATCGCGCGCGCGTTCGGGCTGTCCGCGCAGGACAAGATCGCGCTCAAGGCGCTGCTCGGCGACATGGCGGACGAGGGGTTGATCGACTCCGCTCCCGGCCGCGCGTTTCACAAGATGGGCGGGCTGCCCAAGGTCACGGTGCTCCGCGTCGCCGACGTCGACGACGGCGGCAACGTGTGGGCGGTCCCCGAACATTGGGAGGCGGAGACCCCGCCGCCGCGCCTGCGGGTCCGCGAGCGCAGGCGCGGGCAGCTCGGCATCGGCGAGCGCGTCCTCGCCCGGACGGAGGAGGCCGGGTCGGGCTGGATCGCGCATCCCCTGAAGACGCTCGCCAAGGCGTCCGAACAAGTGCTCGGCGTCCTGCGCGCGGAGGGCGACCGGTTCTGGCTCACCGGCGTCGAGAAGAAGGAGAGGCGCGAGTTCGCGGTGTCTGACACCGGCGGCGCGGCGGCGGGCGACCTGGTACTCGCCGAGAAGACCGGCCGCCCACCGCGCATCACCGTGCGCGTGACCGATCGTCTGGGCGACCCCTTCGCTCCGCGATCCTTTTCGCTGATCGCGATCCACAAGCACGGCATCCCCGACCAGTTCGGGCAGGAGACGCTGGACGAGGCCGAGCGGGTCGCGACGCTGCCGCTCGGGGACACATACTCATCCCCCGTCCGAGCTTATCCGCTTCCGCTTGGAACCGTTCGCCCTGAGCTTGTCGAAGGGCCGTCCTTACCGGCGGGCGGGAAGCAGGACGATGCTTCGACAAGCTCAGCACGAACGGAGAAGGATGCGGCAAAAACGCAAGGGAGTGCGCGGGAAGATCTCCGGCACCTGCCGATCGTCGCGATCGACCCGGTTGACGCGCGCGATCATGACGACGCTGTCTGGGCCGCGCCCGATGACGATCCGGCCAACGCCGGTGGGTGGCGCGCGATCGTCGCCATCGCCGACGTATCCTTCTATGTCCGCCCCGGCTCCGGGATCGACCGCGAGGCGCGGCGGCGCGGCAACTCGGTCTACTTCCCCGACCGCGTCGTGCCGATGCTGCCGGAGGTTTTGTCCGCGCATGTCTGCTCGCTGGTCGAGGGCGAGGACCGCGCCGCGCTCGCCTGCCACCTTCAGGTCACGCCGTCGGGCACGCTCAAATCCTGGCGCTTCACGCGCGCTGTCGTCCGGATCGCCGCCAACCTGGCCTATGAGGAGGCGCAGGCGCTGATCGATAGTGCCGGGGAGGCGCATACTTCCGTTCGCGCTGAGCTTGTCGAAGCGTCGTCATTTTCGCAAACGCCGGAAGAAGAACGACCCTTCGACAAGCTCAGGGCGAACGGGGAGGGAATAGCTTCGCATTCTTCACCGTCGGACGAAGAGCAGCCAGTTGAGAGTCATGACGCGACAGGCATGGTGGACGTCCTCCGGCCGCTCTGGGATTGCTGGCGCGCGCTGCTGGCCGCGCGTGAGAAGCGCGAACCGCTCGATCTCGACCTGCCCGAGCGTCGGGTCGTGCTCGACGAACTCGGCCGGATCATGTCGGTCGCGCCGCGCGAGCGGCTCGACGCGCACCGGCTGATCGAGGACTATATGATCGCCGCCAACGTCGCCGCCGCGAAAGCGCTGGAGGCCAAGAAGTCCCCCGTCATGTACCGCGACCACGAACCGCCCAGCCGCGAGAAGCTGACGGCATTGAAGGACTATCTGGAAACGTTCGGGATCGCCTTCACGCTGGGCCAGGTCGTCCTGCCCAAGACCTTCAACCGCATTTTGGACAAGGTCGGCGAGGCCGAGTTCCGGCCGCAGGTGATGGAGCAGGTGCTGCGCACGCAGACGCAGGCCTATTACGGTCCGGCCAACACCGGCCATTTCGGGCTGTCGCTGGGGAGCTACGCGCACTTCACGTCGCCGATCCGCCGCTATGCCGACCTGCTCGTCCACCGCTCGCTGGTTCGGGCTTACGGGCTTGGCGACGGCGGGCTGACGGCGGGCGAGGCGGAGGGGATGGAGCGGATCGGCCAGTCGATCAGCGGCTTCGAGCGCCGCGCGATGGAGGCCGAGCGCGACACGATCGACCGCTACGTCGCCGCGTTCCTGTCGGAGCGCGTCGGCCAGACGGTCGAGGCGCGGATCACCGGCGTCCAGAATTACGGTTTCTTCGCCACGGTCGAGGGGGTCGGCGGCGACGGCCTGATGCCCGTGCGCGATCTGGGCGGGGAGTATTTCCGGTTCGACGAGGCCGCGCGGACGCTGACCGGCGAGACGAGCGGGGAGCTCTACACGCTCGGCCAACGGCTGGAGCTGCGCTTGGCGGAGGCAAACCCCGTCTCCGGCGCGCTCCGCTTCGAGCTGCCGACGGGGAAGGGCGCGGCGCGCGAGGCCGATCCGCGGCGGGGCGGAACGGCGCGGGTGCTCAAGCGGCGGGGGCGGCCGGCGAACATCCGCCACCAGGGCGGGCGACGCTGATTTTACCCCCACACCCGTCATGCCGGACTTGTTCCGGCATCCATCGCTGTGCCGACCCGGACAGCGCCGGTTGCGGACGACAATGGACCCCGGAACAAGTCCGGGGTGACGATTAGGTCAGCCGACGGTGAAGGTCAGTCCGGCCCTGGCCTCGAGCCGGTCGCGTAGCTGCGGCCCCATCAGCGCGCCGGGCGTCCAGACGCCACCCTCGCCCTCGACATCCCGGACCAGGCACAGCGCCGCTTCCGCGATCATCTTGGAGGTGGAGCCGTAGCCAGGGTCGCGGTCGCCCGTGACGACCGCGTCGATGCGCGCGCCATCGGGCATCAGGCCCGCGAACAGCAGGTCGTAATGGCCCGCGTCCCGCTCCGCCTTGGACGGGCCTTCGCCGGGCTTGGGACCCTTGTCGCCCGCGAACGGGTTGAGCTTGGCGATCGCCTCGGCAGCGGCCTTGCCCATGTCGCCCAGGCCGGCGACCATCATCTCGTCATACTGAAAATCCGCCCCCCAGCGGTGGCCGAGCAGGAAGTTGGTGCGGTGGACGTTCTTGGTGTTGATCGGCGCCATGATGAACGGGGCGACCCAACTCTCCAGCGTCTTGTCGTATTCGGGCAGCAGCCCGGTCGGCTGGTGCGGACCGGTGAAGCCGGGGGTGAGCGCGAAGGGGTCGGCGAGGAGCTTGAACTGCGACGGCTCGCGCGCGGCGGCGGCCAGCGTGGCTTTCAGGCTTGCGGCGGTGCCGCCGGAGAAGCTGCCCTGCATCTTGCGGACGCGGCCCTTCACGCGCGGGGCGGGCATGCCGAACCGTTCGACCGCGCGCTCCTGCAGCGTGAGGACGCCCAGGTCGAACGGGATCGAATCGAACCCGCAGGAGAAGACGATGCGCGCGCCGGTGCGTTTGGCGGTCGCCTCGTGCGCGTCGATCATCCGCCGCATCCAGGCGGGTTCGCCGCATAGGTCGACATAGGCCGTGCCCGCCGCCGCGCACGCCGCGACCAGATCGGAGCCGTAGAGCTGATACGGGCCGACCGTGGTGAGGACGACCTTCGTCCGCTCCACCATGGTCCGGAGCGATACGGGGTCGTTCGCGTCGGCGACGACGAGCGGCGTGTCGCCGGGCGCGCCGATCAGGTCGCGAACCTCCTCCAGCTTGGCCTGCGAGCGGCCGGCCATGGCCCAGCGCGGGCGATCCGGGCCGGTGTAGGACTGCGCCAGATACTCCGCGACGAGCCGCCCGGTGAAGCCGGTCGCGCCGTACACGACGATGTCGAAGTCGCTGGTCACGGCCGCTCCCTCAAGCCGCTTCGCTGAATTGCAGGTTGGCGAGGCGGGCATACAGGCCCGGGCGCGCCATCAGTTGCGCGTGACTGCCCTCCTCGACGATGCGGCCTTCGTTCATGACCACGATCCGCTCGGCGGCGCGCACCGTCGCCAGGCGGTGCGCGATGACGAGCGTGGTGCGGTTCGCCATCAGCCGTTCGAGCGCCTGCTGGACGAGTTGCTCGGACTCGGCATCGAGCGCGCTGGTGGCCTCGTCGAGCAGGAGGATGGGGGCGTCGCGCAGCAGCGCGCGGGCGATCGTCACGCGCTGGCGCTGCCCGCCCGACAGGCGCGCGCCGCCCTCGCCCAGGAAGGTGTCGAGTCGGTCGGGGAGAGCGCGGAGGAAGTCGGCGGCGTTGGCGGCCTCGGCGGCGGCCCACAGTTCGTCGTCGCTCGCGTCCCAGCGGCCATAGCGGAGGTTGTCGCGCGCCGACGCGCCGAATATCACCGTCTCCTGTGGCACCATGGCGATGCGCGCGCGGACGGCGGCAGGGTCGGCGTCAGTCAGCGGCACGCCGTCGATCAGTACGCGGCCGGCGTCGGGATCGTAGAAGCGCTGGGCGAGCTGGAACAACGTCGTCTTGCCCGCCCCCGACGGCCCGACGACCGCGACCGTCTCGCCGGGCTTCACGTCGAGCGTGAAGCCGTGGAGCGCGGCGGTCTCGCGCCGGGTCGGATAACGGAACTCGACCGCGTCGAAGCGCAGCGCGCCCCGTGCGGGCTCGGGCAGTGAGACTGGGCGGGCCGGCGCGGCGATCTCGGGTTGTTCGGCCAGCAGCTCGGCCAGCCGCGCCGCTGCGCCGCTCGCGCGCAGCAGGTCGCCCCAGACCTCGGTCAGCGCGCCGAACGAGCCGGTGACGATGCCGGCGGTCAGCACGAACGCGGTGAGCGAGCCGCCCGTGAACCGGCCGCTCGCGACGTCCTGGACGGCGACCCACATGATCCAGACCACGCCGCCGAACAGCAGCCCGATCGCGATCGCGGTCATCAGCGCGCGGAGAAGGAAGCGCCGCCGGGCGCTGGCGAAGCCGCGTCCGACCGCCTCCTCGAAGCGGTCCGCCTCGCGCCGCTCCTGCCCGAAGGCCTGGACGATCTTCATCGCGCCGAGCGTCTCGACCGCCATCGCGCCGATATCGGCGAGCCGGTCCTGGCTGTCCTTGGAATAGTCGCGGACGCGGCGGCCCAGGACCACGATCGGCAGGATCAGGACCGGTATGCCCAGCAGCAGCGCGCCCGCCAGCTTGGGCGCGAGCGCGAACAGGTAGATCACACCGCCGACACCGATCACTAGGTTGCGGAGCGCGACGGAGACGGTGGAGCCGACCACCTGCTCGATGATCGCGGTGTCGGCGGTCAGGCGGCTGGCGATCTCAGATGGCCGGTTCTCCTCGAAATAGCGCGGCGCGAGGCGCATCAGGTTGCGGTGCACGTCGGCGCGGATATCCGCCACGGTGCGCTCGCCGAGCCAGGAAACGAAGTAGAAGCGTACGGCGGTCGCCAGCGCGAGCGCGACGACGACGCCGATCAGCCCCTCGAAATAGGGCGCGATCCGGTCGGCGTCGGCTCCGGCCGCAAAGCCGTTATCGACGACCTGCTTGAAGGTGTAGGGGATGAACAAGGTCGCCCCGGCGGCGACGGTGAGCGCCAGCAGCGCGGCGACGATCTGGGCCGGGTAGCGCGTGGCGTAGCGCCAGACCATGGCGAGGTTGCCCAGCCGGCGGCGGGGTGCGGGGGGCGTGCTGACGTTCACTGACATGGCGAGCGCGTAGCAGGGTGGCCGGGACGGCTCAACGACGGCGCGGCCGTGCCTAGCATTGCCGAGTGCGGCGTTTGCGTTACGGGTTCGGCAACCTATTTCGGATAAAAGGATAGTGGATGCTGTATAACGTGTACGAGGTGCAGCGCTCGCTGCTGACCACCGCAGGAATGATGGCGGGTTGGCAAGCCGAGATGTGGCGGCATCCCGCTTACCTGGGCGGCGGCGACGCCATGGCATCGGCGCTGGAGGTGTTCGCCCATACGGCGGAGGCCAGAGGCAAGCCGGATTTCGGGATCGACCGGGTGACGGTCGACGGGCGCGAAGTCGCGGTCGTCGAGGAGATCGTGCTCGCCAAGCCGTTCGGCGACCTGAAGCGCTTCCGGCGCGAGGGCGTCGAGGGCGCGCCCAAGCTGCTGATCGTGGCGCCGATGTCGGGTCATTATGCGACGTTGCTGCGGGGAACCGTGGCGCGCATGCTCCAGAGCGCAGACGTCTACATCACCGACTGGCACGACGCGAAGCAGGTGCCGCTGACGGATGGCGGCTTCGACCTCGACGATTACATCGACTATCTGACCGGGTTCCTGGAGGCGATCGGACCAGGCGCGCACATGCTGGCGGTATGTCAGCCGTCGGTCCCATGCCTCGCGACCGCGGCGTTGATGAGCGCCGACTCGCATCCCTGCCGCCCGAAGACGCTGACGATGATGGGCGGGCCGATCGACACGCGCGAGGCGCCGACGTCGGTCAACACGCTCGCGACGGAACGGCCGCATTCCTGGTTCGAGCAAAGCGTGATCGCGACCGTTCCGTCCGGCTATCCTGGGGCGGGCCGCCGCGTCTATCCGGGCTTTCTGCAGCTTGCCGGGTTCATGTCGATGAATCTGGGCGACCACATGCAGAGCCATTTCGAGATGTACAAACATCTGGTACGCGGCGACGGCGAGAGCGCGGATGCGGGCAAGGCGTTCTACGACGAGTACCGATCCGTGTGCGACATGGCGGCGGAGTTCTACCTCCAGACGATCGACGTCGTGTTCCAGTCGCATGCGCTGCCCAAGGGCGAGATGACGCACCGGGGACGGCCGGTCGATCTCCGCGCGATCACCGACATCGCCCTGCTCGCGATCGAAGGCGAGCGGGACGACATCTCCGGTCTGGGGCAGACCAGGGCGGCGTTGACGTTGGCGACCGATCTGCCCGAGGAGCGCAAGCGCTATTTCATGGTCGAGGGTGCCGGTCATTACGGCATCTTCAATGGGGCGCGGTGGCGCGACAAGACCGCGCCGGTCGTCGAGGAGTGGATCGGCGCGCACGGCTGAATTAGCGGGGGACGGCCGTTCGCGCCGTCCCCTCGCGTTCGCGTTCCTAGGCCAGCGAGTCCACCTTGGCGTGGCTAGACGACTCGCTCGGCTTGATGGTGCCGCCGAACAGCATCTTCACGCGGCCGGCGAGCGAGACGTCGGTTTCCCACAACTCGGCCGACTCGACGTCGAAGCGCAGCAGTGTCGCGTCGGCCTTGCCGTTCGGGAACCACGCTTCGATGCGGTTGTCCCACAGCTTGTCGACCTGAACGGGATCGTTGTCCTGGCTGACGGTGCCCGCCAGGCAGGCGAAGAAGTCGTGGCCCTTGCCGACGAACTGCACCATGGCGTCGCCGCCCTTGGCCGCGCGGTTGTCCTTGCCCGCGAACACGAACAGCGCGTTGGGCTGGTCGTCGTCGATCTTGACGTTCATCGGCTCCGAATGCTCGCCGTTCATCAGACTAAGCATGATGAAGGGGCTCTCCTTCACCTTGGCGATGAACTTGGCGGCGATCTCCTGCGGGCTGTCGTGGTCGGCCATGCGCGTGCTCCCTTGCAATTGGTTCGGGTGGAGAACGACGCGGGCCGGGGTTGGTTGCGCGGGTCGGGTGATGCCCGCCTAGGCGGGCATGGCGAAACACGAACAGCTCCTGCATGGGAACGGCGGCGGCAATCCCGCCGCCGTACCAAGGAGAAGCACATGAGCCTCGCAAGCTTGTGCATGGTCCTTGGGTTGATGATCGCCTTTGCGACCTTGATCCTCAAGGTCGTCGAGACGACGCGGCCCAAGTAGCACGACGGGAGGGGTCCGGCCTGGCAGCTGGGCCCCGAACGCGAAAAACCCCGGCCGCTGGCACGACCGGGGTTCGCTGACACAAGGAGCAAGCCTCATGAGCCTCGCAAGCGTTAGCTAGCCTAACACTCGTATATTTTCAATGTCGCCGATCACAGCACCTCGAACAGTCCGGCCGCGCCCATGCCTCCGCCTACGCACATGGTGACGACTACGTGCTTGGCTCCGCGGCGCTTGCCTTCGATGAGGGCGTGGCCGGTCATGCGGGCACCGCTCATGCCGTAGGGGTGGCCGACCGAGATCGCGCCGCCGTTGACGTTCAGGAGCTCGTCGGGGATGCCCAGCTTGTCGCGGCAATAGAGCACCTGAACCGCGAACGCCTCGTTCAGCTCCCACAGGCCGATGTCGTCCATCTTGAGGCCGAAGCGCTCGAGCAGCTTGGGGATCGCGAAGACGGGGCCGATGCCCATCTCGTCGGGCGCGGTGCCCGCGACGGCCATGCCGACATAGCGGCCGAGCGGGGTCAGGCCGCGCGCGGTGGCGACCGACTCCTCCATCAACACCGAGGCCGAAGCGCCGTCGGAGAGCTGGCTCGCGTTACCGGCCGTGATGGTGCCGTCGGGCAGCACCGCCTTCAGCGACTTGAGGCCTTCGAGCGTGGTGTCGGCGCGGTTGCCCTCGTCCTTGGCGAGCGTGACCTCCTTGTGACTGACCTCCTTGGTCTCCTTGTTCACGATCGCCATGGTGGCGGTGACGGGGACGATTTCGTCGTCGAACTTGCCCGCCGTTTGCGCCGCGGCGGTGCGCTGCTGCGAGCGGAGGCCGTACTCGTCCATGGCGTCGCGGTCGATGCCGTAGCGCTTGGCGACAATCTCCGCGGTCTGGAGCATGGGCATATAGATGTCGGCGTGCATCGCTAGCAGTTCGGGATCGGGGGCGACGCGCATCTGCGGGGTCTGGACGAGGCTGATCGAGTCGACGCCGCCGCCGATCGTCACGTCCATGTGATCTACGACGATCTGCTTGGCGGCGGTGGCGATCGCCATGAGGCCCGACGCGCATTGGCGGTCGAGCGACATGCCCGACACCGTCGTCGGCAGCCCGGCGCGGAGGAGCGAGGTGCGGGCGATGTTGCCGGCCTGATGACCCTGCTGGAGCGCGGAGCCGAACACCACATCCTGCACCTCGGCACCGTCGATCCCGGCGCGCTCGACGGCGGCCTTGATCGCGTGGCCGGCGAGTGTGGGGGAGGGGAGGTTGTTGAACGCGCCGCGATAGGCGCGGCCGATGGGGGTGCGGGCGGTGGAGACGATGACGGCGGAACGCATGGGTGTTCTTCCTTATTTTTCCCCTCTTCCGCTTTTGCGGGAGAGGGTGGCCGAGTGTAACGAGGTCGGGTGAGGGCACTTCTTCTTGGAGAGGTCCAGCCCTCACCCTGGCGCTTCGCGCCTGTCCCTCTCCCGCAAAGGCGGGAGAGTGTTAGTTAGATGAAGATCTGCGCGATCCATTCGGCGATCAGGGCGGGCTTGTCGGCGCCCTCGATCTCAACGGTGAACTCGTTGGTCTGTTGGAATTGTCCGGGGCGTTTCTTGTCGAAACTGAGTAGCTTAAAGCGGCCTCTTACGCGGCTGCCTGAACGCACGGGGGTGATGAAGCGGACTTTGTTGCCGCCGTAATTGACGCCCATCCTGGCGTCAGCGAGCCGGGGCGCGTCGGGAACCTTGGACGACAGGAGCGGCATCAGCGACAGGGTCAGGAAGCCGTGCGCGACCGTGCCGCCGAACGGGGTCATGGCGGCGGCGGCCGGGTCGACATGGATGAACTGGTGATCGCCGGTCGCGTCGGCGAACTTGTCGATCATCGCCTGGTCGACCAGGACCCAATCCGACACGCTTTCCGTGCCGATGCGGGCAGTCATTTCGGCGGGCGTGAAAGTCGCCACGGGGTCCCCATCTGTTGAACTGGACGCTAAGCGCGGGCGCTTCTCTAGGCCGCGCGGATGCGTTCCCGCAAGCCTCACCCGACCGGAAGCACGAACATGGCCACGACCGCAACCTCAGACACCATGCGCGCGCTGCACCGCGCGCCCGAACCCGATGTTCTAAAGCCGCTGCTGGAGCGGGCGCGGTTGGGGGCGGACGCGCGCGAGCGGGTGATGGCGACGGCGCGCGGGATGCTGGTCGATCTGCGCGCGGCACAGTCCAAGGGATGGGTGAACCGGTTCCTGCAGCAATATCGGCTGAACTCGTCGGAGGGCGTCGCGCTGCTGAGCCTTGCGGAGGCGTTCCTGCGGGTGCCCGATCCGGAGACGGCGGACCTGCTGATCGCGGACAAGATCGGCGACGCGGACTGGCGGGCGCATGCGGGCAAGTCGACGTCGGCGCTGGTCAACTCGGCGACGTGGGGGCTGGTGGTCGGGCGCGCGCTGGTCGGGGAGGGGGAGACGGGTCCGCTCCGCCGATTGATGAACCGCGCGGGCGAGCCCTTCGTGCGGCAGGCGGTCGGCGTGGCGATGAAGACGATGGGCGAGATCTTCGTGATGGGCCGCACGATCGAGGAGGCGTCCAAGCGGATGCGGCGGCCCGAGCACCGGGGCTTCACCGCGAGCTTCGACATGCTGGGCGAGGCGGCGCGGACGCGGGAGGATGCGGGGCGGTATTTCGAGTCGTACGCGGCCGCGATCGACGCGGTAGGGCGGGAGGCGGGGTCCGGGCACTCGATCTCGGTCAAGCTATCGGCGCTGCATCCACGGTACGAGGTGGCGCGGTGGGACGAGTGCGTGCCCGAGCTGACCGGCATGCTCGAGACGCTGGCGGTGCGGGCTGCGGGGCTGGGCATCGCGTTGACGGTGGATGCCGAGGAGGCGGAGCGGCTGGAGATGAGCCTCGACATCATCGGAGCGGTCGCGCGCTCGCCCCATTTGCAGGGCTGGGACGGGTTCGGGATGGCGGTGCAGGCCTACAGCAAGCGCGCGCGGCCGGTGGTCGCCTGGGCGAATAGCCTGGACCGGCCGATGAACGTGCGGCTGGTGAAGGGCGCCTATTGGGACAGCGAGATCAAGCGGACGCAGGTCGAGGGGTTGGCGGATTACCCATTGTTCACGCGGAAGGCCTCGACGGACGTGTCTTACCTGGCGGTCGCGCGCGACATGCTGGATGCGGAGAATATTCGGCCCGCCTTCGCGTCGCATAACGCGCTGACGGTGGCGATGATCGTGGAGTGGGCGGGGAACCGGCGGGACTTCGAGTTCCAGCGGCTGCATGGGATGGGCGAGGGGCTGTATGAACGGCTGGTCGCCGAGAACGGTTATCGGTGCCGCATCTATGCGCCGGTCGGGGGGCACCGGGACCTGCTGGCGTATCTCGTGCGGCGGTTGCTGGAGAATGGGGCGAACTCGTCCTTCGTGCATCAGCTGGCGGACGAGGGGCTGAGCGAGGCGGACATCCTGGCCGATCCGGTGGTGCGGATCGCGGGGGTGGGGGGCACGCGGCACCCGTCGATCCCGTTGCCGGGAGCATTGTTCGGGAAGGAGCGGCGGAATAGTGTGGGGCTGGATCTGAGCGACCGAGGGGTCTTGGAGCGGACGGTGGCGGTATGTGCGACCCCGCCCACCCCTCGTCACCCCGGCCTTGAGCCGGGGTCCCGCTTTCATGTGGCCGGCGAGGGAGGAGCGGGACCCCGGATCGAGTCCGGGGTGACGGAGGGGGTGAGTGCGACCGAGGTTAGGCAAGCGATCGGGCGGGCGCTTGCTGCTTTCCCGGCGTGGTCCGCGACCTTGGTCGAGGAGCGGGCGGCGGTGCTCGATCAGTTGGCCAATCTGGTCGAGGCGCACCGCG
>NZ_CAXSBH010000022.1:0-37552 GCF_964235535.1 uncultured Sphingomonas sp. | reverse complement strand
TCAGCTTGCCCCTGGCGTGCTGGGCCGCAATGCGGGTCACACCGCCGCCTAAGCGGGCCGCGGCGCGCTTGGCCTCGAGCACAGCGATCGTCGACGACACCGGCGTTCCTCCCCCGCGGATGCGGATGCGGACCGTCTATGCCGCGTTTTCCACGTGGCGCAAACCGCGCGCCTAGACCCGCACCGCCCCCGCCGCGCGCACGTCGGCGATCGTCGGATAGCCGTTGACCGCCATCAGCAGGTCCGCCTCCGCCAGCACGCAGCGCAGCACGTGCGCCGCGCCCTCCGCGCCGTCCAGTGCCAGACCGTAGGTATAGGGTCGCCCCACCCCCACCATCCGCGCGCCGAGCGCCACCGCCTTGATCACGTCGGTCCCCGACCGGATACCCGAATCGAACAGCACCGGCGTTTCGCCCGCCGCCGCGACCACGCCCGGCAGCATGTCGATCGCCGCGATCCCGCCATTGGCCTGCCGCCCGCCGTGGTTGGAGCAATAGATCGCGTCCGCCCCGCCATCCACCGCGCGCCGCGCGTCGTCGGGGTGGCAGATGCCTTTCAGCACGATCGGCAGCTTCGTCATGCCCTTGAGCCAGGGCAAATCGTCCCATGTCAGAACTTTCCCGAAGTTTGCGCCCCAAGTCATTATCGCCGAACGCAGATCCTCCTCCGGCGGCTTGGCCAGCATCGACCGGAAGACGGGATCGCTGAAATAGTTCTGCAGGACCGCTCCCCTAAGTTGCGGGAAGTTGGAGACGTTCAGGTCGCGCGGGCGCCAGCCCGTGACCCAGGTGTCGAGCGTCACCACGATCGCCCCGTATCCCGCCGCCTCCGCGCGCGACACCAGGCTCTCCGCCAGCTCCTTGTTGCGCGGTGTATAGAGCTGGAAGAAACCCGGCGTATCGTCTTGTGCCGCCGCGACTTTCTCCAACGGATCGTTCGACAGCGTCGAAGCGCAAAAGGGCACGCCCGTAATCGCCGACGCGCGCGCGGCATGGAGGTCGCCGTGGCCGTCCTGCGTGCAGATGCCGTTGACCCCGACCGGCGCCATGAACAACGGGCTTGGATACCGCCGCCCGAACAGCTCCACCGACAGATCGCGCGTCGTCGCGTCGACCATCATCCGCGGCACCATGCCCCAATGGCCGAACGCGGCGGCGTTCCTGTCCTGCGTCGCCTCATCCCCGCATCCGCCTTGGACGTAGGTGAGCACCTGCGGCGGCATGGCGGCCTGCGCGCGCCGCTCGAGCGTGGCGAAATCGACGGGCAGCTTGGGGATCACCCCCTGCAAACCAGCCCCGTAGATCTGGTTCTGATAATCGCCGTAATGCGCCATGACACCTCTCCCGTAAGCGGAGCATGGAGCGCGCGGGAACGTTCGGCTAGCCCGAAGCTTCACTCCTCGACTCTCGGCACTGGAATTAGCTTGCCGCCACCCGCTGCCCCGCTTCTCGACGCCCCGCTTCTCGACGTCCGCTCGCTCGCTAAGTCGGTGCCTCCCGCCCGCCAGCTCTTCCGCGACCTCGACCTTCGGGTCGCGGGCGGACAGGTGGTCGCGATCCTGGGCGAGTCCGGCGTCGGCAAATCGACGCTCCTCAACATCCTCGCCGGCCTCGACGATTCCGACACGGGCGAGGTGCGGATCGAGGGACAAGCGCTCGGGCCCTTGGACGAAGCCGCGCGCACCCGCCTGCGCCGGGAGCGGGTCGGCTTCGTATTCCAGGCCTTCCACATCCTGCCCTATCTGACGCTGCGCCAGAACGTCGCGCTCCCGCTCGCGCTCGTCTCCCCCGACGCGCGCGCCGCCGCTACGCGCGCGGACGAGATGCTCCATGCGGTCGGACTCAGCGACCGGGGCGACGGCTATGCGCGCGATCTGTCGGGCGGGGAGCTGCAACGCGTCGCCATCGCCCGGGCGCTCGTCCACCGCCCCGCGCTGATCCTGGCCGACGAGCCGACGGGCAATCTCGACCCCGACACCGCCGCGCGCGTGCTCGCGCTTTTCGCCGACGCCGTGCGCGCGGGCGGCGCGGCCGCGCTCCTCGTCACCCACTCGGCAGCCACCGCCGCCGTCGCCGACCGCGTGCTGACGCTGACCGCGCACGGCCTGGTGCCGAGTGGCTGAACCCGGCCTGCTGTCCGCCCGCCTCGCGCTCGGCTGGCTGATCGGGGGCGAGTGGCGCTGGCACCCCGTCCGCTTCCTCCTCACCGCCGTCGCGATCGCGGTCGGCGTCGCGCTCGGCTTCGCGGTGCATCTCGTCAACGGCTCCGCGCTCGCGACCTTCGACACCGCGATCCGGGGCGTGAACGGTTCGGCCGAGCTCGCGGTGCGCGCCGCCAGCCCACTCGGCTTCGACGAAGCGCTTTATCCCCGCGTCGCGACCGCGCCCGGCGTTGCCGATGCCAGCCCGGTTGTCCGCCTCTCCGCCCGTGCGAACGGGAAGACGTTCACCCTGCTCGGCCTGGACGTGATCCGCACCGCCGCCGTCACCCCCAGCCTGATAGGCCTGCGCGCGAGCGGCCCAGAGGCGCGCGGCGACGAGGCGTTCGACGACTCGGCTTTGTTCCTGTCGCGCGATGCGCTGACCCGGCTGGGCACGCGGGTCGGCGCGCGCCTGTCCGTCACCGCGGGCGGCCGCACCGTCCCGCTCACCGTCGCCGGGCTGATCGCGGGCGTCGGCGACGGCCAGCCGATCGGCGTACTCGACATCGCCGCCGCCCAGTGGCGCTTCGACCGGCTGGGCAAGCTCGACCGCGTCGACCTGAAGCTCGCCGACCGCGCCGTCGCCGAACCCGCGCTCGCCCGCCTGCTCCCCGCGACCGCCGTGATCGGCGGCGCGGAGGCGGAGTCGGCGCAGGCCGAGACGTTATCGCGCGCCTACCGAGTCAATTTGGACATGCTCGCGCTGGTCGCATTGCTGACCGGCGGCTTCCTCGTCTTCTCCGCCCAGTCGCTCTCCGTCGCCAGGCGTCTGCGCGCGTTCGCGCTCATCCGCACGCTGGGTCTGCCCCGGCGCGGGATCGTCGCGGCGGTCGCGGTCGAGGGTGTGGTGATCGGGCTGATCGGCGCGAGCCTCGGCCTGCTCGCGGGGTACGGCCTCGCCGTGCTCGCGCTGCGATTGTTCGGCGGCGATCTGGGGGCGGGCTACTTCGCCGGGGGAGCGTCGCGCCTCGCCTTCCAGCCCGTGGCCGCGCTCGCCTTCTTCTCCCTCGGCCTGGCAGCGGCCGTGCTCGGGAGTGTCCTCCCCGCCCGCGCCGCGGCCAAGGCCGCCCCCGCCGCCGCGCTCAAGAACGCGGGCGACCTGATCGACCCGCGTGCGCCGGTGCCTTGGCGACCCGCGCTGATCCTCCTCGCGCTCGGCGGAGCCGCCGCGTTCCTACCCGCGGTCGCCGGGCTGCCGCTGTTCGGCTTCGCGAGCATGGCACTGCTGCTGGCAGGCGGCGTCGCGGGCGTGCCCTGGCTCGCGCGCCGCCTCCTGACCGGCTGGGCGAAACGTCCGACCCGGTCCGTCCCGACGCTCCTCGCCGTCCGCCACATCCACGGCGCGCCGGGCGAGGCCGCGACCGCGCTGTGCGGCATCGTCGCCTCCACCGCTCTGATGATCGCCATGGCGACCATGGTCGGCAGCTTTCGCGGCGCGGTCGACGAGTGGCTGGGCCAGCTCCTCTCCGCCGACCTATACTTGCGCACGGAGGGCGGCTCGGGCTTCGACCTCGCGGCCCAAGCCCGCCTGCGCGCCGTGCCGGGCGTCGCCTCGCTCGCCTTCAGCCGCCAGCTGCCGCTGACGCTCGCGCCCGACCGGCCGCCGGTCATGCTCGTCACGCGGCGCGTCAACGAGGACCCCGGGTCGCTCCTCCCGCTGATCGAGGAGACCGCGGTTCCGCCCGGCGCGACCCCCATCTGGGTGTCGGAACCCGCGCAGCGCCTGTATGGCTGGGAGCCGGGGGAGGCGATCGCGCTGCCCATCGCGGGCGGCCGCCGCTTCATCGTCGCGGGCGTATGGCGCGACTATGCCCGCCAGGCCGGCGCGGTCGCGATCCGCGACTCGGACTATATCCGCCTGACCGGCGACACGACCCGCGACGAGGCGGCGGCGACGCTCACGCCCGGCGCGGACGGCGCGGCGGTCGGCCGCGCGCTCGTCGCCGCGCTGCCCCCGGATAGGCGCGCCGCGACGCAGGTCGCCGCGCCCGCCACGCTCCGCCGCTTCGCGCTCCAGCTGTTCGATCGGAGCTTCGCCGTGACCTACATCCTCGAAGGCGTCGCGATCCTGGTCGGCCTCGCGGGCGTCGCCGCAACCGTGTCCGCGCAGACGATGGCGCGCACGCGCGAGTTCGGGATGCTGCGGCATCTGGGCGTCGCCAAGCGCCAGATCACCGCCATGCTCGCGACCGAGGGCGCGCTGCTTGGGCTGATCGGCGGACTGGCGGGGGTGCTGCTCGGCGGCGTGCTCGGCCAGGTACTGATCCACGTCATCAACCCGCAATCCTTCAATTTCACCATGGAAACGCGCATCCCCGTCGGCACCGTTCTCGGCGTCGTGGTCGCGCTGATCGCGGCGGGGGCGGGCACCGCCGTCCTTGCGGGCCGCCGCGCCACCGCGACCGACGCGGTGCTCGCCGTGAGGGAGGATTGGTGATGCGACGTATCTTCGCGCTACCCGCCCTGATCGCGAGCGCCGCGCTCGCCGCGCCCGCACCTTACCCCGAAGTCCAGCCCAGCATTACGCTCCGCTTCCCCGCCGACCACGGCGCGCATCCCGCCTTCCGCACCGAATGGTGGTACGTCACCGGCTGGCTCTGCACGGCGGACGGGCGCGATCTCGGTTTCCAGGTCACCTTCTTCCGGACCCGCCCGCAGATCGACGTCGCCAACCCCAGCCGCTTCGCCGCCGGCCAGATCCTGTTCGCCCACGCCGCGTTGTCCGATCCCCAGGTCGGCCGCATCCTTCACGGCGAGCGAGCCGCCCGCGCGGGCTTCGGGCTGGCGGGCGCGAAGGTGGGCGACGCGGACGTGGCGATTCGCGACTGGCGGTTGCGCCGCCTGCCCGACGGCCGGTTCGCCACCCGCATCGCCGCGCCGGGCTTCGCGCTCGACCTCGCCTTTCGCCCCACCCAACCCCCGCTCGCGCAAGGGTCGAACGGCTACAGCCGCAAGGGCCCCCGCCCCGACCAGGCGAGCTACTATTATTCGGTGCCGCACATGCGCACGACCGGCACCGTCACGCGCGGCCGCACCGCGACGCGCGTCGTCGGCGAGGCCTGGCTGGACCGCGAATGGTCGTCCGACTATCTCGCCCCGGCGGCGGAGGGCTGGGACTGGACCGGCCTCAATCTCGACGACGGCGCGGCGCTGATGGCGTTTCGCATCCGGCGCAGGGGCGGCGGAACGGTGTGGGCGGGCGGCACTTACCGCTATCCGCACGGCCGCCGCGTCGTGTTCGCCCCCAGCGACGTCCGCTTCCGTCCGCTCGCGACCTGGCGCTCCGCCCGCACCGGCGCGACCTACCCCGTCGCGCAGGAGCTGACCGTCCGCCTCCCCGGCGGCATCCGCCGCTTCCCCCTCCGCCCGCTCTTCCCCGCGCAGGAACTCGACGCGCGCGCCAGCGGCCTGCCCGTCTATTGGGAAGGCGCGGTCCGCACGACCGGCGGCCGCGGCTATCTCGAACTGACCGGCTACGCCGCGCCCCTGGTGATGTAGCGAAGCGGCGCGACTCCCAACCCATGCTGGACGGTCTCGAACGACTCGCGTAGTCACCTCGCCCAAGGGGATGGGTCCGCCGATCCGGCCGACCGATCAAAAACGGCGAGTTGGACTAGATTACAGCCCGTAAGGCCGACAACGACGTCGCGCGACGGTTCTAAGGGGGAAAGCGCGTGAACGAGAAAGTCGCGTTGATTACGGGCGTTACCGGCCAGGACGGCGCATATCTCGCGCGACTGCTTCTGGAAAAAGGCTACCGCGTCCACGGCCTGAAGCGGCGTTCCTCGTCCTTCAACACCGGCCGCATCGAGGACATCTACGAGGATCCGCACGTCGCCGACCCGCGCCTGTCGCTGCATTACGGCGATATGACCGACTCGACCAATCTGATTCGGCTGGTCCAAGAGACGCGGCCGACCGAGATCTACAACCTGGCGGCGCAAAGCCATGTACAGGTCAGCTTCGAAACGCCGGAATACACCGCCAACGCCGACGGCATCGGCGTGCTTCGCCTCCTGGAGGCCATCCGCATCCTCGGGCTGGAGAAGACCACTCGTTTCTATCAGGCGTCGACCTCCGAACTTTACGGGTTGGTGCAGCAGGTGCCGCAAAGCGAGACCACGCCCTTCTATCCGCGCAGTCCGTATGCGGCGGCCAAGCTCTACGCCTATTGGATCGTCGTGAACTACCGCGAAGCGTACGGCATTCACGCGTCGAACGGCATCCTGTTCAACCACGAGTCCCCCTTGCGCGGCGAGACGTTCGTGACGCGCAAGATCACCCGCGCGGTCGCGGCGATCGCGCTGGGCCGCCAGGAAAAGTTGTTCCTCGGCAACCTCGACGCCAAGCGCGACTGGGGTCATGCCCGCGAATACGCGCTCGGCATGTGGATGATGCTGCAACAGGACGAGCCGGACGATTACGTGCTGGCGACCGGCGTGACGACGCCGGTGCGCACGTTCGTCGAATGGGCATTCGCCGATGCCGACATCACGCTGGAGTGGCGGGGCGAGGGCGTGCAAGAGCAGGGCTTTTGCGCCGACACCGGTCGATGCCTGGTGGAAATCGACCCGCGTTACTTCCGCCCCACGGAGGTCGATCTCTTGATCGGCGATCCGGGCAAGGCCAATCGGAAGCTGGGCTGGACACACGAGACAAGCCCGCGCGAACTCGCGCGCGAAATGGTGCTGGCCGACATGGCTATCATGGGGACTGCGCCGATCGGCAAAGGGGCCTGATCGCGAACGTAGCGTATTCTCGAGCGGCCCGAAGGACGCGGGGAAAGGATAATACGAAATGTCGGGTGAAACCGTACGCATAGTAAGCCAAGCCGACGAGCTTCCGGAAGGACTCTTCGGACAAGTCATCCTCTACGTCTTCGAAGTGCTTCCCTACCTCCGTCAACGCGGAAGCTTCCCGGATTGGAGCATCAAGAGCCGTTTCTACGGTGGCGACCAGACCATGACCATACCGGGCGTCCTGGACTTGGCGTACCGGCCGGGTCCAGTGACGGACGACGTGCCGCTGTCGCTGCTGCGCGACCGCCATTGCTCACAGCTTGGCAACGATTGGCGTGCCCTGAATGAATTATGGAGCGCGTATTTCCGCGTCCCTGACCGGGTTGAGCGAAAGGCCGACGAACTCGGTTCGACCGAGCGGACGTTGGGCGTCCATTATCGCGGCACCGACAAGCTCGCCGCCGCTTGGGACACTAATCCGGTTGAGCGGTCGGATATGACCGCGATCATAAATGATTTCCTTCATCGCCGGCCCGAAATCGACCGCATCTTCGTCGCGACGGATGACGATGTATTTGCCGGCCACTTGCGTCACCAAGTCGATCGTGAAGTGATCGATCTCGGCCCGGTGGGCTTCCACAAGACCGACGGGGAGCAGTCCGAGGGTCTGGCGAAGGCCGATCGCGCTCTGCTCGATTGTGTGGTCCTGTCGCGATGCCGTGCGGTGCTTAAAACGTCATCGGCGCTATCGGCTTTCACCAAGGTGCTTAAACCTGAGCTCGAGATCTATCGTTGTGCAGCCAGCAAGCTGTTCGCCGACATTCCCTATTTTCCGGTCGCGTTCATCCCGCTTTACCGATCCGACAATCCGGAGATCGCCGCCATCTTATCTCGGCTGATGAGCGACGACTGGACCGAGGCCGTTTCCACTCCGTCGACGTTCCGATCCAAGCCGCGCAACATGAAACGCGAGCTCAAATGGGCGGCGCTGGAGCTGTTGCGGGGAGCGCCGGTGCGCTAGCTGAGCTTCGGCTATTTTTACCCGGAAATGGAGCACGATCATGTACGACCTGACCGGCAAGCGGGTTTGGGTGGCGGGCCACCGCGGCATGGTCGGCTCGGCCATCGTCCGCCGTCTCGGGTCGGAAGACTGCGAAGTTCTGACGGTCGGACGCGACGAGCTCGATCTGCGCGACCAGGACGGGGTCATCGACTGGATGGCCGACCGCCGCCCCGACGCGGTGTTCCTGGCGGCCGCCAAGGTGGGCGGCATCCACGCCAATGTCAGTTTCCCGGTGGACTTCCTGGTCGACAATCTGCTGATCGAAACCGCGATCTTCCGCGGTGCCCACGCCAGCGGCGTGGAGAAGCTGCTGTTCCTGGGGTCCAGTTGCATCTACCCGAAGTTCGCGCCCCAACCGATCACCGAGGGCGCGCTGCTGACCGGCCCGCTGGAGCCCACCAATGAATGGTACGCCGTCGCCAAGATCGCCGGGATCAAGATGGCGCAGGCCTACCGCCGCCAGTACGGCCACGACTTCATCTCGGCGATGCCCACGAACCTGTATGGGCCCGGCGACAATTTCGACCTGAGCGCCTCGCATGTCATGCCCGCGCTGATCCGCAAGGTGGACGCGGCCAAGGCGAGCGGCGGTCCGGTGGAGGTGTGGGGCACGGGCACGCCGCGTCGCGAGTTCCTATATGTCGACGACTGCGCCGACGCGTGCGTCCATCTGCTCAAGCGCTACTCGGATGACGGCCATATTAATATCGGCTCGGGCGAGGACCTTTCCATCCTGGATCTCACCCGGCTGGTGATGGAGGTCGTCGGCTATGACGGGCCGATCGAGCACGATCTGGACAAGCCCGACGGCACGCCGCGCAAGCTGATGGACGTGTCGCGGCTGGCGGACCTGGGATGGCGTTCGAAGACGCCGCTCGGCGAGGGAATCGCGAATAGTTACGCCTGGTTCCAGACACACCGCGACGACTGGGACCGGCGCTCGACACCGGGCCGTTGAACGCCGGTCCGCTTCCCGACAAAAAAGATCGACGCATGCCGTCCCCCAGCTGCACGCTCGTCGTCATCTTCAATCACCCATTCCCCAAGAACATCGAAAAGCTGCGCGCCATCTAAGGTGCGCGGTTCGCCGACATCGTTTTCCTGATGCCGGTGGTCACCGTCGACGATCCGGCGGTGATCACCGTCTACCGCGGCGGCTTCAACTTCCACGGTCACATCGCCGACGCCTTGGGGGCGCTCGAGGCGCGAGGGAGCGAACTGTATCTGTTTTGCCAGGACGATCTATTGCTCCACCCCACGCTGACGCCCGCGAGTTTCTGGGAGGTCACGAATTTCGACCGGCATGACGGCTTCATCCCCGAACCGGAGTCGTTTTCGGGTCCGGGCAGGGAAGATTGGCCTTGGAACGACCGTATCCTGACCCGCCTTCTGGAGCCGACATCGATGCTCCACGGCGGCGGCGTGGAAGACTTCACCCGTCATCTGCCTCCTGTCGACGAAGCACGCCGGCTCTTCGGCCGCTACGGGATCGAGTCGGAAAAGTCGCCGAAGCCCTGGCGGCCGGTCGGCGATGGAGGCCTGCTGGGCCAACTCGCGCGGCGGAAGCCGACGACTCCGGCGTTGCCCTACCCGCTCGCCGTCGCCTTTTCGGACTTCTTCGCGTTGCGCCGCGACGCGCTGCGTCCGGTCGGCCGGTATCTAGGTCTGTTCGCCGCGATGGACCTGTTCGTCGAGGTCTCGGTCGCCACGTCGATGATCCTGGGCTGCAGGCAGTTGGCCGTACTGAAGGACAAGCCTTGGCGGGTGCATGTCGACTGGACCGACCGCGCGGAACTAGCGCGACGCGCTCCGACCGACTTGGCCACGCTGTACCAAGCGTTCGACGACGCGCTGCTGTACACGCATCCGGTCAAGCTCTCGACGATTGAGGTAACGGCCGCCTCGGGCTAACCCGCCATCTCACGCCGCTGGCTGTCTAAGATGGTGCACCCGACAGGGGTGCAAGAAACAAGCGATTACAGTAACAACCGAGGGCTAACAGGGTCGGTTCCGCGCACGGAGTTCCGCCGCGTTCCGCACCCGATGGCTAACCGTTCCGGCGACCCTCCCGACCCCGAAAGCGAAGCGCCCGACCTGGCGGCAACCGGGTCGAGCGCAAGCATTGCCTACCGGGCGGGCGGGCTAGAGGAACTTACTCGTGGCCGGGGGTAAGGGCAAGAAGGTAAGGGCTGATTGCCGGGCTGACACACGCGGCGGGTCCTGGGCAGGCATCCCCAAGGTGCTGGTTGATAGCGCCGCTTACCGCGACCTTTCGCTTCACGCCCGCGCCGTGCTGGTCGAGCTTACCGCTCGCATGAACGGGTACAACAATGGGCAAATTGCCGTGTCGCAGCGCGAGCTGGTCGAGGCGCTAGGCTGTTCGCCTAATCGGATCGTCGCCGCGATCACCGACCTCATGGAGCACGGCATGCTTGACGTGACGGTCGAGGGCGAATGGAAAACCCGTCAAGCTCGCCAGTATCGCCTGACGTTCGTGTCGACGAAAGTCGCGGCGGCGGGAAACGACTATCTCCGTTGGAACCCCCAAGCGGGGAAATCTAGCGCTACCGGTGTCGTAGCAGCGGACCCCCAATCTGCTACCGGTGCGATAGCAGGCGTGAACCGAACTGCTACCGGTGCGATAGCAAGGCTAGTCGATCACAGACGCAAATCCGCCAAATCCCAAAACTCATCTGCTACCGGTGCGGTATCGCTTATAGTTAAGCCATATCCCCTGGTGCCCGAAGGGAAGCACAAAGGGGATAATGGCTCATCTGAGACTCCCCTAACTGGATCGGGCCTCCGATGCGTGATCGAACCTGCTCTTGCGGAGTGCGGTTGCGAACGATGCGGCGGCGTAGTCGAGGGTCCCGGCCGTGGACCTCACGCCAAGCGGTTCTGTTCGGAGACGTGCCGTAAGGCGGCTGAGAAGGCGCGAGCGAATGAGCGACGACGGCATGAAAGCGAGCCTACCCCAATCGGCGCTGTCCTGAGCGGCACCGTGCAACGTCTCATGGCAGAGGCGCGAGCATGAGCCCGGATCCCAAGATAGCCGACCTTGCCCGGCGGGTCGGACGGTTGCGCCCCGACTGGAGCAACCCCGAACGCTACTTCGCCGATCGGCAGGAGATAGAACGGGCGTTGCACCGCATCGCGAGAGAGGTGGGGCGTGGCTGACTACCCGTACAACACGGCCCGCTGGCAGCGGCTGCGCAGGCGGCACCTCGCCATGCACCCGACATGCGAGGCGTGCGAACAAGCGGGGCGGCTCACCATCGCGAACACGGTCGACCACCGTGTTCCGATAAGCGCGGGCGGTCCGCCCTTCCCTGCCCATGACGGCCTCGCGAGCCTTTGTGCGTCATGCCATTCGATCAAGACGGCACGGGGCGTCGAGGCGGGCGCGGTGCGCACGACGCGCAAGGTGCAACCGCGCAAGGGGTGCGACGCGAACGGCAATCCGCTCGACCCCGCTCACCCGTGGCGAGATAAATCGCTCGGAGCTGACGCGACGCGGACCGCCGTCCCCCTTCGCAATCAGTTAGTTTCAAAAGGCAACCGGAATGGGCGCTAGAGGACCCGGCGCGGCTCGCCTGAAAACCGTCGCGGCACGTGCCCCGGCGACGGCTGAACACCCCTGGGACAAGGCTGGGATGCCAGCGGCGGAGCGGATGATGGCCTTCTTGGGCACGCTGCCGATCGTGTCGGGTATCAAGGCCGGCGAGCGCATGGAAGTGCTCGACTTCCAGGAACAGTTCGTTCGCGGCGTCTATGCCGAGACGGATCGCGAACGCATCGTGCGACTAGCGGGGCTGAGCGTAGCGCGCGGCAACGGCAAGTCGGGCCTGCTGGCGGGCTTGTCGCTGGGGCATCTGCTGGGGCCGATGCTAGAGCCCTATGGCGAGTGCTATGCGGCGGCGCTCGATCGGGAACAGGCGAGCGTCCTTTACCGCATGACGTGCGCCTACATCTACGCGGTACCCTGGATGGCGGCGCGGGTGAACATCCGCGATCAGACCAAGGAAATCACTGACCATGAAAGCAACTCGCTGTGGCGGGCGCTCACGTCCGACGCGCGGAAGGCGCACGGCCTAGCGCCGTCGTTCTGGGTGGCGGACGAGGTGGCGCAATGGCGCTCACGCGAGCTGTGGGACAACCTGCGCACCGGCATGGCGAAGCGGGCGCATGCGCTAGGCGTTACCATCTCGACGCAGGCGGCCGACGATCACCATTTTTGGAGCGAGATGCTGGACGCGGAACCGGCGGCGTCGGTGTACGTCCAGCTGCACGCCGCGCCCAAGGATTGCGCGCTCGACGATCGCGACGCCTGGGCAGCTGCGAACCCGGCGCTTGGCGCATTCCTCAACGAAGCCGAGTTCGCTGACGCCGCTGCGATGGCGGCGCGCTCACCGTCATTCGAGCCGGCGTTTCGCCTGCTCAATCTCAATCAGCGGATTGCGGCGGAGGGGCGGTTCCTCAACCCGGCGGACTGGGAAGCGAACGGGGAGCCCTTCGACCCTGCGGAGCTGGAGGGGCAACGCTGTTATGGCGGCCTAGACCTCTCCAGCACGCGCGACCTCACGGCGCTGGCGTTGTGGTTCCCCGATCAGGGCCGGTTGCTCGCCTGGCACTTCGTCCCCGCCGACACGATCGGCGAGCGGGTCGAGCGGGACCGCGTGCCCTACGATCGGTGGGCGGAAGCCGGGTGGATCATTACGACGCCCGGCCGCGCTACCGATCGCGTCGCCATTGCCCGCCAGCTCGCGGACATTCGCGGCCGGTACGACGTGCAGGGTATAGCCTTCGACCGTTGGCGGTTCGAGGACCTGGGCAAGCTGCTATCGGACGAGGGAATTGACCTTCCGCTGGTCGAGTTCGTGCCGGGCTTCAAGAGCTACGCGGCTGCGGTCGACGCGTTCGAGCGCGCGGTGCTGGAGCGGCGGATGGGGCACGGCGGATCCCCCATCCTGAAATGGCAAGCAGGCAACGTCGTGGTCGAGACGGACCCGGCCGGGAACCGCAAACCCGCGAAGAACAAGTCGATCGACCGAATAGACGGGATCGTGTCGGCGATCATGGCTTGCGGGCTGGCGACTACCGACGAAGGGCCAAAGGTGTACCGGGGCGCGGGGCTAAGCTGGGTTTAATCAATCAAAGTGTCAACATTGTAGGTATATGACTTACGTTCATTCGTGATTAGGGCGCGCACGGCAACTTGCCCATCAAGACCAATGCGGTATTCGATTTCTGTCACACGGAAATTCTGTTCGACCGGGCGCGTGATTATCTCACCAATTCTTGGGACAGCGGGCATCTGAAACGTGTCAATCTCATCAGCACTGTCGAATTGTTTGCCCTCGAAAAACGTAACTTCGATCAATTCAGCTTCTCCCGTACGTCATCAAGGGTTGCGCTATATGCGTAAGGCGACCCGCCTAAGATCACGCTGTTTGAGGCCGCGTCAACCAGCATGAAGCCGCCAAAGTCAATCGCGTTAGGATCACGCCGCCGGGATTTTTGAAGGTGCCAGCCTCGCCGCTCCGCGACTCGCCGGAGTCTGTTCTCAAGTATCTTGTCAGTCATTGATCACCTATGCCGAAAGCTATGCTTGACGGCATACCAGAAGCCATGCCAGAGGACAAGCGGCCGAAGCGGGGCATCCTACCTCCCCGGTTCGGCCTAACCGCAACCGTTCCAGGAGAACGATCATGGCTGTTGCCACCCTACCGACGGGCTCGACGCCCGCCAATGCCCCGACGCGCCGCGCGCTCATCGCCGGTGCGCTTGCCCTTTCCGTGCTAGCGACCGCTCCCGCCTTCGCCTCGCTTACCCTGTCCCCGTTCATGGCCGCCCATGCCCGGTACGTCACAGCGCGCGACCGGTTGAACGCCTACAAGCCAACCGGAATTAGTGATCCCGGATACGATCGGATTGAGGGCGCTTACCTTGATGCGCTCCGCACCGTGGACACAACCCCGGCCTCGACCGTGGCCGAGTTCGCACTGGCGTTGGAGATTGCATGGGACGGCGGGGAGCCTTTCGACGATTTGAAGGAAAAGCTGCTTGCCGACGTGCGGCGGCTGGCGGCGCTGTCATGAGCGGCCCGTTGCTTTTTGTGGAGGCGACTCCCGACGTATCCGACCGGCACGGCCACTACGCGATCGACGTTGTGAGCGGGACCGAAACGATGTGCTTCGTATTCACGTCGAAGGCCGCAAACCTGCTGGCGCATCGGATCAACGCGGCGGTCAACGAGCGGTCCGCTCGCGAGCGCGATTCGATTGTAGAGTTCAAACCTCCTGCGTCGCGTCGGAAACGTAACGGCAAGGCGTCCTGACAACCTGCCCCGCTCGCAGGAGTTGTTCCGCAGTTTGGGGAATAATTGCCCGGCGGGGCGCATCGCTGGCTGACAGGAAATTACCTATTGTCCTTTATCCACAGGTAAGATACCAAAGGCAAAATTGCTGGAGGTTAAAGTGGATAAGCGGAAACTCGGAACGAAGGCGGCGTGTCGCGTCGCGAACATTGATCGGATGCGTCTCAGCGACGTCATTGCGAGCAAGGACTATACTGCTGCGCCGCCCACGTCGCCGGGCGTGTCGCGGCTGTTCGATGAACGCGATCTCATCGCGTTAACCCTGTTCACTCAGTTCGACGGCGCGGGCTACCCCGCTCGCTTGGCGGGCCGCATCGCCCAAGAAATTCGCGACGCGCTGACGACCGAGCCCGAAGCCGAGTTCGTGACGCTACGCCACAATGGGCCGGAGCGGTCCTACACGGCACCGGGCGTTCACTTCGATCCGGAGGTTACGAAGCTGTCAGGCCTACCGATCTTGTTCACGCAAATCTTCGATCTTCGGAACACCCGCGCGCTGGTCCGGCTGATGATCGAGGACGAGTTCAACACGAAGCACGACGACTGATGAACACCCTTCGCCTTCCGACCGGGCGTGCCGCCGCGTTTGGCACTGCGAAGCCGGTGCACCGGCAGGTCGGGCTATTCCATCGTCGAGAGACAGACGGGTTCACCGCGCGGGGGGCTCAGGCTCCCCGCCAGCTTGAAGGAACGACCGCATGAACATTCATCACCTACGCACCCGCAAGGCCGAGCTGCGCTCTAGCGCATCGGCGATCCTGAACGCCCCGGCCGGAGCGGACGGGACCCTGACCGACGAACAGCGCACGGCCTATGACGGCCACGTCGCGAACCTCGACCGCATCACTGGCGACCTCGACCGCGCCGAGCGCATGGAGCGCGACGACAAGGAAGCGCGCGGCGTAACGCTGGCGGGCGAGCCGGACAAGGGCACCGTCGAGCACCGCGTCTTCGCGGGCGTCTCGACCCGCGCCGAGCCGACCGGCGACGGCTGGCGAACCCCCGAGGGGGACCGGGTGCCGGTGCTCACCGTCGAACAGCGCATCGGCGACTACGCCCCGGCGGGCGAGGACGCGGCGTCGCAGATCGGCTTATCCGGGTTCATGCGGGCGCTGGTCAACGGCCCGCGTACCGACCTGGAGCGGCGCGCGCTGGCGGAAGGCGCGGTCGCGACCGGCGGGGCCTACCTCCCCACCCCGCTCGCAACCGAGGTGATCGACGCGGCCCGCGTCCGCAACGTCGCGTTTCAGGCGGGCGCACGCACCGTGCCCATGACCGCGAAGACGCTCCGCATGGCGAAGGTTATTTCCGATCCCGTCCCCGGCTGGCGGCCCGAGAACGCGCTTATCCCCGAAAGCGAGCCGGTGTTCGGCGACGTGTCGATGACGGCGCACACGCTGGCGGTCCGGTTCACCGCGTCGCGCGAGTTGCTGGAGGATGCGCCCAACATGGACGCGACGCTGCGGTCCGTTATGGCGGCGGCGTTCGCGCGCGGCCTCGACGAAGCTGTGTTCTACGGCACCGGGGAGAACGAACAGCCGCTGGGCATCGCCAACACGCCCGGCGTCCAGTCCGTGTCGATGGGCACGAACGGCGCGACCCCGACCGGCTACGCCCCATTCCTCGACGCGCTGCTCGCGCTGGAAACGGCGAACGAGGGCACCGTGTCGGCGATCGTGCTCGCACCCCGGACCGGCCGGACGTTCAACGGCCTGGTCGACGGGCAAGGCCAGCCGCTTGGCAAGCCAGCCGTGATCGAGAATATCCCCGTTCTCACCACGACGGGCATTCCGGTCAACACCACGCAGGGAACGGCGAACAACACGTCGGCGGCGTTCCTGGGAGACTTTTCGCAGGTGCTAGTGGGCATCCGCACTCAGTTGCAGATTACCGTCCTGCAGGAGCGGTTCGCGGAGTTCGGCCAGATCGGCTTTGTCGGGTGGCTCCGCGCCGACGTGCAGGTCGCGCGCCCGGCGGCGCTCGCCAAGATCGTGGGCATCAAGCCGTGATGGAGCTTCGCGCCATGGGGGAGGTTCGGGCGCAAGCCCGGACTCTCACGGGCTACGCCCTGACCTATGGCGACGAGGCGCGCATCGCGGGCGGCGTCGAGACCATCGCCCCCGGCGCGGTCGCGGCGGCGCTGGCGGGCGGGGTGGACGTGCTTGCGCTGGTCGATCACGATCCGGGCAAGGTGCTGGGCCGCACCCGGTCCGGCACGCTGCGCTTGAACGACGAAGCGCGCGGCCTCGCATTCGCGATCGACCTCCCCGACACGACGGCGGCGCGCGACGTGCTTGCGCTGGTCGAGCGCGGGGACGCGGGCGGTATGTCGTTCGGGTTCACCGTCCCGCCCGGCGGCGACGAATGGCGGGGCACGCGGCGGACGTTGCGCCGCATCGCTCTACACGAAATCAGCGTCATCACCTCGCACCCGGCCTACAAGGGAACGAGCGTCGAGGCGCGCTCCCGCGCGGCGGCCGAGCTGGACGCCATGCGCCTACGGCTGAGGCTCTACGCATGAAGCTGAGCGACCTCTTTCCCGGCCTGGCGCGGCGATCGGCCGTGAACACCTGGACCCCGGCGCACCCCGTCACCGTCGCGAGCGTCGAGGGCTGGGAAGCCGCGACCCCGGCGGCGGCCGAGAACCTGGCGGTCGTGCTGTCCTGCATCAACGTCATCGCGAGCAACATCGCGAGCTTCCCCGTGCTGGTTTACCGCCGCGACGGCAACGCGCGCGTCGAGGTCCTGGATCACTGGTTCACGCGCGTAATGCGGGAAGGCCCCGGTCCATATCAGACGTGGGGCGCGCTGGTCGAAAGCGCGGTCGCGAGCGTCGAGCTTCACGGCAACGCGCTTGTCGAGATCATCCGCGACGGCGATGCGATCACCGGCTTCCGTTTCCTGCCTTGGGGCTGGGTGACGGTCCAGTTACTCCCCGGCGGTCGCATGGCGTTCGACGTGTACGAGCCCGTCATGCCCGGCGCTGGAGCGGTCAAGCGGCGGTTGCTGGCGGCGGACGTGCTCCATTTGAAGGACCGTTCCGACGACGGCCTGGTCGGGCGCTCGCGCCTATCCCGCGCCCGCGACGTGTTCCTAACCGCCACCTCGCAACAGACGTTCGCGAGGACCTTCCTGGAGCGCGGAGCGCAACCGTCCGGCGTCATCAGCCTCGACGCCCCGCTCACGCCGCAACAGCGCGACCAAATCCGCCTATCGTTCAACGAGGGGCACGTCGGCGCGGGCAAGGCCGGGCGGGCGTTGATCCTCGACGACGGCATGAAGTGGGAGGCCATGCAGGTATCACCCGAGGATGCCGAGCTGCTGGGCTCGCGCCGGTTCGCGGTCGAGGAGATCGCCCGCATCTACGGCGTACCCCCGCCCATGGTCGGCGACCTGTCGCACGGCACGTTCACGAACAGCCGGGAAGCCGCGCGCTGGTTCGGGCAGTTCACCCTGACCCCGCGCGTGCGCCGCCTGGAGGCTGAGCTTAACCGCGCGCTGTTCGGCGCGGGAAGCCCGTTCGAGGTCGAGTTCGATATGTCGAGTTTGCTCCGCTCCGACCCGGAAACGCGGTGGGCGTCGCACAAGATCGCCGTTGAGACGGGCGTGCTCGACACGGACGAAATCCGCCAGATTGAGGGCTGGAACCCGCGGGCGGTGACGGATGGCTAAGGCACTACGCACCGTCGGAAAAGTTGCCGGGATCATATCGACGATCGCAATTGCCGTCGGCCGCCCGGAAATCGCCGCCATCGCCGCCGCCGTTGCCACGCCTGCGGCCCTAGCCGCGCCCATCACCGGGAAGCCTCCTATGTCCGCCGTCAACGTGTTCACCGACAACCGCCGCGCGTACCTCGCGACCGACGGCGCGGCCTTCAATTGCGACACCGGCGCGATTGCCGAGCTGGGGAGCAAGGCTGTGATGATGCCGTCGCTCCACATGGCGTTCGCGGTCACGGGACGGGGCTATCCGGGGCCGATCATCGCCGCGCTTGACCGCCATGTCTCACCCGTTCGCGAGCTGACCCAAGGTGCGATATTGCAGGCGATGCCAGCGGCCGTTCGCGAGGTGCGCTATCGGCTGGCGGTCGACTGGCCGGATGACGAGGCGCGCGGGCATAATCAGGTGCGCGTGTTCATCGCCGCCTACGATCGCATTAGGGCACGCCCACGCGCGTTGTCGATCATATCCGATCCGATCGGCGACGAGCCGCCCGGGGATGCCTACAGGCTTCGCGAAATCGAAGGCTACGTGTCACCGGCTCTTGATCCTGCGACGATCAAGCGCCTGCTACCGCACGGCTACATCACCGATCCGAAAGCCGACGCCCGCCGCATCCTAGAGGAGCAACGGCGCGTCCCGTTCGCGGGCCTGGGCGGGCGCTGCGGCGTGGGCGGAACGTGCGAGTTCTACACCGTCAGTCGGAAGGGTGTGGAGGCCGAACAGATCGTCCGCTTCCCCGAGGTCGTGGGCGAAGTTCCCAACCCGGGTACGCCGGGCCAGCTGATTTAGCATGGCCCGTCGCTCGACCTTCAAACAAGCCGACGCGACCCGTGCATTGCGCGCGGCCGTCGCGGCGGGCTTGAAGCCGAGCGGCTACCGCATCGATCCCAACGGCGCGATCGAAGTCCAGTTCGGGAGGGACGCGGGCACCGTTAACGTCCTCGACGGGATGTTCGGGTGAAGAAGCGTTGGCTCCCCAAGTACGTGTCGGAGTTCAGCGATCGGCACGGCAAGCCTCGTTGGCGCTATCGGCGGAAGGGTTTCGCGCCCTACTGCTTCAAAAACCCGCCCGGCACGGAAGGCTTTCGCCAAGAGCTGCGCGCGTGCGAGGAGGGCATAGCGGCCCCGGCGATCGAGGCGGGCGCGGATCGGATCGTGCCGGGCACATTCGACGACCTGCTATCGCGCTACTATCGCTCCCCCGACTTCCTTAATCCCGGCGACCGGACGCGGGTTGTATATCGTGGCGTGCTGGAGCGATGGCGCGAGCGAACCCGCAACGGCCGGCGCTACGGCGGCGTGCCGATCAAAGACCTACAGCCGCGCCACGTCGAGGCGATGCTGACCGAAGTTCTCCCGCATAAGACTGCGGCGAACATGCTCCGCAAGCGGCTATCCGCGTTGATGAACTTCGCGGTTCGGATCGGGATGACTACGACTAACCCGGTAACGGTGACGCGCCCGTTCAAGGTTGGGGGTGGCGGCTTTCACACTTGGAACGAGGACGAGATAGCGGCCTATGAGGCGCGGCACCTGGTCGGAAGCAAGGCGCGGCTCGCGCTCGACCTTATGCTCTACACGGGGCAGCGTGGCGGCGAGGCCCGTGTCATGGGACCGGGAAACGTCCGCCACCGGCGATTGACAGTGACGCAGGAGAAAACCGGCGCGACCGTCTCCCTGCCCATCCTAGCCCCGCTGGCGGCGTCGATCCTCGCGACCCCATCCGGCGGCATGGTGTTCCTGCTAAGCGAACACGGGAAGCCGTTCAGCCGCAAGGGGTTCGGGAACAAGGTCCGCCAGTGGTGCGACGAAGCCGGATTGCCGAAGTGCTCCGCGCACGGCCTCCGCAAGGCGGCGGCGCGGCGCTTCGCGGAAGCCGGATGCTCTAATCAGGAGATCAAGAGCTGGACCGGACACACTACCGATACCGAGGTCGCGCGGTACACGGCGGCGGCAAGTCAGGAGATGCTTTCCGACGCCGCTGCGGAGAAGTTGATGGCTAACCTCGCTCAACGGTTAGCCAATCGCGACGCCAAGTCACTGATAAAGGAAGCGTAAATGTCTAAGGTGGTGCACCCGACAGGATTCGAACCTGTGACCCCTGCCTTCGGAGGGCAGTGCTCTATCCAGCTGAGCTACGGATGCGTGTCGCCGGGATAGCAGCGCGCCGCGCCGGGCGCTAGCGGGTTTTGGCCGCGAGCGTGACCGGCTGGAACGTGGCGAGGCCGCAGCTCGCGCCGCGCTGGATGCCGCCCGCCTGCTGCAGTACGGTGATGATGTCCTGCGCGCACAGCTGGCTTAGCGACGTGGAATAGGTGAACCGCTCCTCGAAGCCCAGCCCCGGGCAGGGTCGGGGCATCGTCACGCGGTAGGTGCGGCGGCCCGACATCATGAAGTCGATCACCTGGTCGCTCCGCACCCGCGTTTCGCGGATGGAGCGGAGCGGGATGCAGGTTCGCGCCTCGCCGACCGGGGTCGCGGCCGGGATTTCACCTCGCCGTTGGACCGCGCCGCCCGACGTGGCGACGGCTGCGAGGATCAGGACGGGTAGGAGCTTACGCATCGCCGATATCCTTCTCGACTTCCGCCTTGGGCGGACGGGTCTTGGGCTCGAACGCGCAAAGGTCGCGGACGATGCATCGCCAGCATTCCGGTCGCCTCGCCTTGCAGACATAACGCCCATGCAGGATCAGCCAGTGATGCGCGCCCCGCTTGAACGACGCGGGCGTCACCGCCTCCAACCCCGCCTCGACCAGCGGCGGCGTCTTGCCTGGGGCCAGGCCGGTCCGGTTGCCGACGCGGAACACATGCGTGTCGACCGCGATCGTCCCCGCCTCGAAGGCGACGTTCATCACGACGGCGGCGGTCTTGCTGCCGATGCCGGGCAGCCGCTCCAGCAACGCGCGGTCGGCGGGCACCTCGCCGTTATGCTCGTCCAGCAACCTTTGGCTCAGCGCGATGACGTTCTTGGCCTTGGTATTATATAGGCCGATCGTGCGGATGTAGCCCCGGAGCGCCTCCTCGCCGAGTTCGACCATCGCGGCGGGCGTGTCGGCGACCGCGAACAGCGGCCGCGTCGCCTTGTTGACGCTCACATCTGTCGCCTGCGCCGACAACGCCACCGCGACCAGCAGCGTATAGGGGTTGATGAAGGCGAGCTCGGTTTCCGGTGCCGGGTCGTTCTCCGCCAGCCGGCGATAGAACTCGAAGACCTCCGCCTCCTTCACAGGCCCAGCACATCCCCCATCCGGTAGCGCCCCGGCGCTTGCCCGACGAGCCACAACGCCGCGCGCACCGCGCCGCGCGCGAAGATCACCCGGTCCTCGCCGCGGTGGCCGAGCTCGATCCGCTCGCCGTCGGTCGCGAACACGACATGGTGGTCGCCGATCACCGATCCGCCGCGAAGCGAAGAGAAGCCGATCGTCCCCTCCGTCCGCGCGCCCGTCAGCCCCGCGCGCCCGTCCACCCGCACCTCCGACAGCGTCGTATCCCGTCCGCTCGCCGCGGCCTCGCCCAGCATCAGCGCGGTGCCGCTCGGCGCGTCGACCTTGTGGCGGTGATGCATCTCGACGATCTCGATGTCCCATTCCGGCCCCAACCGCGCCGCGGCCTCGCGGATCAGCAGCCCGAGCAGCGTGACGCCCAGCGACGTGTTCCCCGTCTGAAGCACCGGGATCTCCGCAGCCGCCGCGTCGATCAGCTGGTGATGCCGCGCCGACAGGCCGGTGGTGCCGATCAGGATCGGCTTGCCCGCGATGCGCGCCGCCTCCAGATGCTCGGTCAGCGCGCTCGCGACCGAGAAGTCGACCAGCACGTCCGCGCGCCCGGCCAGGGGGCGACAATCGTCCTTGGCGTCGACCCCACCCGCGTTGCCCGCGCCGACATCCTCCAGCACGTCGGCGATCGTGCGGCCCATTCGCCCCAGGCTGCCATAGATGCCGACCGCCGTCATGCGCGCGTTCGCGCTCACCGCGTCGGCACCGGCGTCTCGCCGCCATAGTCGTAGAAGCCTCGGCCCGCCTTCTTGCCCAGCCACCCGGCCTCGACATACTTCACCAGCAGCGGCGCGGGCCGGAATTTCGGGTCGCCCGTCCCCTCAAACAGCACGCGCGTGATCTCAAGGCAGGTGTCGAGCCCGATGAAGTCGGCGAGCGTCAACGGCCCCATCGGGTGGTTGAGCCCCAGCTGGCACGCCGCATCGATGTCGGGGATCGTCGCCACCCCCTCCCCGAGCGCGAAGCATGCCTCGTTCAGCATCGGCATCAGCACCCGGTTGACGATGAAGCCCGGCGCATCGTTCGCGCGTACCACCCGCTTGCCCAGCGCCTGCGCGTAGACCTCGACCGCCGCCACCGTCGCGTCGGAGGTGGCCAGCCCGCGGATCAACTCGATCAGCCCCATGACGGGAACCGGATTGAAGAAATGCACACCCACGAACCGCGCCGGATCGGGCGACGCCTGCGCCAGCCGCGTGATCGGGATGGAGGAGGTGTTGGTCGCCAGGATCGCGTCGGGGCGCAATACCTGCCCCACATCGGCGAAGATCTGGCGCTTGATCGCCTCCCGCTCGGTCGCCGCTTCGATCACCAGGTCGCACGCGCCCATCGCCGCCGCGCCCTCGACCGGCTCGATCAGCGCGAGCGCCGCGTCGCGGTTCGCGCCGGCGATCTTTTCCTTGGCGACCGAGCGATCCAGCTGCTTGGCGATCCCCGCCAGCCCCGCCCCGGCGCGGTCGAGCGACACGTCGGACAGCAGCACGCGAAACCCTGCCTGCGCCGAGACCTGCGCGATCCCCGCGCCCATCTGTCCCGCCCCAATGACGCCCACGATTTGCATGCCGGTTCCTGTCCGATCGCCCGCCCCAACCCGTTCGTGCTGAGCTTGTCGAAGCATCGTTCTTCCTCGCGACCGTTGCGGGAGGACGACCCTTCGACAAGCTCAGGGCGAACGGTCAGTGGAGCCCTCGCCTATGTTCCTCCTAGCCCTTGCCGCCGCCGCCGCCCGACCGCAACCCGGCACGAACGCGCGTCGTTAAGGAGTTGCGCCGACCGGCCGGGCCTCCGCCAGCAGCACCGCAAACAGCGCGTCCGGGTCGGTCCACTCCGCCACCGGCTCCCACCCGCCCGCGCGCAGCAGCAGCCGGGCGGCGTCGGCGGTGTATTTGTGGCTGTTCTCGGTGTGGATCGTCTCGCCCGCCGCCATCCCGAACGCCTCGCCCGCCACGGTGAACTCCACCTCGCGTGTCGCCTCCAGATGCATCTCGATCCGCGCCGCGCCCGCGTTCCACCGCGCGACATGCCGGAACGCGTCCATCGGCACGTCACCGTCCAGCTCGCGGTTGATCCGCTCCAGCAGATTGAGGTTGAAGCGTGCCGTCACGCCCGCCGCGTCGTCATACGCGGCGGTCAGCACGCCGACATCCTTCACCCGGTCCATGCCGATCAGCAGGGTCGCGCCCTCGCCCAACGACGCCCGCATTGCGCGGAGCAGGTCAACCGCGCCCGCCGGCTCCAGATTGCCGATCGTGGAACCCGGGAAGAACCCCAGCCTGGGGCGATCCGCCACTGCGGCCGGCAACGTCATCGGCCGGGTGAAGTCCGCCTCGAACGGCACCACCTCGACCTCCGGGAACTCGCCCGCCAGCACCCGCGCCGCCTCGCGCAGGAAGTCGCCCGATATGTCGATCGGCACGTACACCGCCGGCTTCACGCAGCGCAGCAGCACGCGCGTCTTTGTCGACGCGCCCGATCCGAACTCGACCACCGCGCGACCCGGTCCGACGAGCGCCGCGACTTCGTCGCAGGCCGCCTCCAGAATCGCCGTCTCGGTCCGCGTCGGATAATATTCCGGCAGTTCGGTGATCAGCTCGAACAGCTCGGACCCCGCCCGGTCGTAGAACCAGCGCGCCGGGATCGCGCGCGGCCGCGCCCTCAGCCCCGCGAGCACGTCGTCACGGAAGCTCACAAATCGCGCGCCAACCGGACGCCCGTGAACTGCCACCGCTGATGGGCTGCGAAGAAATTGCGGTAGCTGGCCGAGACGTGCCCGCG
Organism: uncultured Sphingomonas sp.; assembly: GCF_964235535.1. Taxonomy (GTDB): domain Bacteria; phylum Pseudomonadota; class Alphaproteobacteria; order Sphingomonadales; family Sphingomonadaceae; genus Sphingomonas. Next base: position 13,400 of record NZ_CAXSBH010000022.1, on the reverse strand, counting down.
CGGGGTCGCGCACGATCCGCCGCGCAGCACGAACTGCCCGCTCATGAACTTGCCGTTATACTCACCCACCGCGCCCTCGACCGCGCGGAACCCCGGATAAGGCCGGAAGGCGGACCCCGTCCATTCCCACACGTCCCCGAAAAAGGCCGGTCCGCCGGGCGAAGGACGCGGCTCGACCGGACCCGCCGCGTCCAGCTGGTTGCCCCCCGCCGGATCGTGCGCGGCGGCGGCCGATTCCCATTCCGCCTCGGTCGGCAGCCGCGCGCCCGCGTAAGCCGCATAGGCGTCCGCCTCGTACAGGCTCACATGCGTGACCGGGGCCGCCGGATCGATCGCGCGCCGCCCGTCCAGCCCGAAGCGCGTCCACCCGCCATCCCGCTTCTGCCAATAAAGCGGAGCCTCGACCTCCTCGGATCGCACCCAGGCCCAACCCTCGCTCAGCCAATGGCGCGGGTCCCGGTAGCCGCCGTCGTCGATGAAGGCGAACCACTCCTGATTCGTCACCGTCCGGTCGGCAAGCGCGTGCGGCTGGAGCCAGACGGTGTGGCGCGGCCCCTCGCTATCGAATGCGAAGCCTGCGCCTGAATGGCCGACCTCGACCGGCCCCTCGCGTCCTTCGATCCATCCGGTCGGCCCCGGCATCGCCACCGGCGTCTTGGGGGCGGGCGGCCACAACGCGGGCTCGAGCGGATTGCGCGACAACAGATGGAGGATGTCGGTCTGCAGCAGTTCCTGATGCTGCTCCTCGTGCCGGCAGCCCAGCTCCACCAGCGCCCGCGCCGCACCCGGCAGGTCGGGCAGCGCGAGGACCAGCGCCGCATCGACATACGCCCGGTATCCGCGCACCTCGTCCAGCGTCGGGCGCGTCATCAGCCCGCGCGCATCCCGCGCCTGCCGAGCTCCCTCCGCCTCGTAATAGCTGTTGAACAGGAATGGCCAGCGGTCATGATGCAGCCGGTATCCAGGCACATGATCGCGCAGCACGAACGTTTCGAAGAACCAGGTCGTGTGCGCCAGATGCCATTTGGCGGGCGACGCGTCGGGCATCGACTGCACCGTCGCGTCCGCGTCCGACAGCGGCGCGGCGAGTGCCAGCGACAGGCCACGCACCGTCTCGAACCGCCGGACGAGCGCGTCCGCCTCGTGGATCGCTGGGACCGTCGTCATGTCCGGCCCCTAACATGGAGCAGCGTTTCCTGCCTAGATCGGGTCAGCGCGTCGCGCCCGGCTTCCACAGCACGTCGCTGTCCGCGCCGTTCGCCGCGCGCGCGGCGACGAACAGATAGTCCGACAAGCGGTTGATGTAGGCCAGCGCGTGCGGGTTCGCGTGCGCCCCCATCGCCACCACGCTCCGCTCCGCGCGCCGGGTGACCGCGCGCGCGACGTGCAGCGCCGCCGCGCCCGCGCTCCCGCCGGGCAGGATGAAGCTCGTCAGCGGCGGCAGATGCTCGTTTGCGGCATCGATCGCGCGCTCCAGCCGCTCGACCTGTGCGGGCACGATCCGCAGCACTATCTCCGACGGCGTGAAGTCGTCGCCGGGCGTGGCGAGATCCGCCCCCAGATCGAACAACTCGTTCTGCACGGTCGCCAGCTCGCGGGCTATCGGATGATCGCCGAGCGCGACGACCGCGACCCCGATGCACGAGTTGGCCTCATCGACATCGCCCATCCCCGCCAACCGCGGATCGGCCTTGGACAGCCGCGATCCGTCGACCAGCCCGGTATGCCCTGCGTCGCCGGTCCGCGTGTAGATGCGGTTGAGCTTGACCAACTCCTTACGTCCGACCGGCGGCGAACAGGATCACAACGATGATCACCACCGCGATGCCCTGGAAGAAGATGCGCTGCTGCATCATGCTGTTCGACTTGAGCGACGACGTGCTCGGCCCGCCCTTCACCTCCGCGCTCGAGTCCTGAAGAAACGCGATGACCCCCCGCACCAGCGCCACGACGGTCGCGATCATCGCCGCGACGAGGAGGATGATGAGAAAAGTATTCATGACCCCGATCTAGTCGCGCCCGATCGAATATCCAGCGGGCGCGATATCCTTCATCAATCCGGCGGCCAATTTCGGTCCTTCCACCCCGGCCGCGCGCAGGCTCGCCAGCGACGGGCTCCCCCGCCGCTTCGCCAGCCGTTCGCCGTCCGCCCCCACCAGCAGCGGATGGTGGCGATAGCGCGGCGTCGGCAGCCCGAGCAGCGCCTGAAGCAGCCGGTGGATATGCGTCGCGTCGAACAGGTCGACCCCGCGCACCACGTCGGTGACGCCCTGCGCCGCATCGTCGACCGTCACCGCCAGATGGTAGCTCGTCGCCAGGCCCTTGCGCGCCAGCACCACGTCGCCCTGCGCTTCGGGCACGGCGGACACGACCCCCGCATGCTCGTCCCACCAATCGATCGGCCCCGCCGCCGCGACCGCGCGGGCGACGTCCAGCCGCCAGGCATGCGCCTCGCCCATGCGCGGCCCCGCATCGATGTCCCGACACGTCCCCGGATAGACGGCAGCCGGCCCATGCGGGGCCGACGCCGCCTCGGCGATCTCCGCGCGCGTGCAAAAGCACGGGTACACCAGCCTCCGCGCCGCCAGCGCGTCGAGCGCCGCCGCGTGGCCCTCCAGCCGCGCCGACTGGAACGTCACCGGTCCGTCCCAATCCAACCCCAGCCAGCGCAGGTCGTCCAGAATGCCCGCGACATGCTCCGCTCGGCTCCGCGCCCCGTCGATATCCTCGATGCGGAGCAGGAACGCGCCGCCCCGCATCCGCGCGAAAGCACGAGCGCGCAAGGCGGAATAGGCATGACCCAGATGCAGCGCTCCCGTCGGGCTCGGCGCGAAACGGGTGACCACGGGCCCGCCTTCCATCAGCTAGCGCCGTTCACCTGGATCACCCACAACCACTAGCGGCAACCCTCGCGCTTGACCGCGCGTTGTCCCCCGTGCTGTCATCATGCCGTCACCGCGCCCGGGCAGGGGCGCACGCGTAACGTATTTGGGGAGGAGCCGTGTATCATCCCGACCTGATCCGCCATCCGGACGGCTGTCCAGCACTCGTCCTCAACGCCGATTACACCCCGTTATCGTACTATCCGCTCAGCCTGTGGCCGTGGCAGACCGCGGTCAAGGCGGTGTTCCTCGACCGCGTCGACATCGTCTCGCATTACGAGCGCGAGGTGCGGAGCGCGCATACGTCGCTCAAGCTGCCCTCGGTCATTGCGCTCAAGCAGTTCGTGAAGCCCTCGCAATTTCCCGCCTTCACGCGCTTCAACCTGTTCCTGCGCGACCGCTTCCACTGCCAATATTGCGGCCGCCACCGCGAACTGACCTTCGACCACGTCGTCCCGCGCGCGCAAGGCGGGCGCACCACCTGGGAAAACGTCGTCACCGCGTGCGCGCCCTGCAACCTCAAAAAGGGCGGCCGCACGCCCAAGCAGGCGTCGATGCCGCTCCATCTGGAACCCATCCGCCCGACCAGCTGGCATCTTCAGGAACATGGCCGGGCCTTTCCGCCCAACTATCTCCACGACACATGGCGCGACTGGCTCTATTGGGACATCGAATTGGAAGCGTGACGGGGGCGGGAATGCGGTCGGTGGTGCTCGGAATGGCGGCGTTGCTCGCCGGGTGCAGCGACGAAGTTTCGGAGCGCGCCGCCGCCGACGCCAAGGCCGCCGATTTCACGCCTCCGGCCGTCACCTCGCGCCTCGATTGGGGCGGACAGCAGGAACGCCGTTTCGCCGTGCTCGATCGCAACGCCGACGGCAAGCTGACCGCCAACGAGTTCCCCCGCGTCGACTCCCGCCTGGTCCGCGGCGACGCGAACGGCGACGGGGAGATCACCAAGATCGAGTTCACCACCGCCACCATGGGGCGCTTCGACCGGATGGATCTGAACCGCGACGGCACCGTCACCTCCGAAGAGCAGGACACGACGCAGAACGGCACGATCGCCGCCGACTGATCCCTGATATTGACGGCATCGCCGCCGCGCCGCAGCATGGATCGATGGCCAGCTCCCCGACGCCCGACCTGCCCCCCATCGCCAACAACGAGGATGTCCGCTTCCTCGGCAAGCTGCTGGGCGACGTCATCCGCGCGCAGGGCGGCGACCGCCTGTTCGACGCCACCGAGGCGATCCGCAGCGCTTCCGTCGAACGCCACCGGGGCGGTGGTGGTAGCGGAGAAGCGCTCGACCTTCGGCTCGAGGCGCTCGGCCTCGACGAGACGCTCGATTTCGTGCGCGGCTTCATGCTCTTCTCCATGCTCGCCAACCTCGCCGAGGATCGGCAGGGCGTGCAGACCGACGCCGACGCCGACCTGGACGGCGCGCTCCGCCGCCTGGCCGAGCACGGGGTCAACCACGCCGCCGTCGAGACGCTGCTGTCGCGGGCGCTGATCGCCCCCGTGCTGACCGCCCATCCCACCGAGGTGCGGCGCAAGAGCATGATCGATCACCGTAACCGCATCGCCGAGCTCATGGCGCTCCGCGATCGCGGTACGACCGAGACTTCCGACGGCGACCTGATCGCCGAGGGCGTCGCCCGCCAGATCGCACTGCTTTGGCAGACCCGCGTGCTGCGCCGCGAACGCCTCTATGTCGCCGACGAGGTCGAAACAGCGCTCAGCTATCTGCGCGACGTGTTCCTTCCCACCCTCCCCGTGCTTTACCAGCGCTGGGACCGCGCGCTCGGGCGGCGCGTGCCCGCGTTTCTGCGTCCGGGCAGCTGGATCGGTGGCGACCGCGACGGCAACCCCAACGTCGACGCCGCCTCGCTCCGCACCGCGCTCGCCAAGTCCTGCGAGGCGGTGCTCGGCCACTATCTCGAGGGCGTCCACGCGCTGGGGGCCGAACTCTCGATATCAGCCGAGCACGCCGCCATCCCCGACGGCGTGCGCGACCTAGCCGACCGCTCGGGCGACAGCGCCCCAAGCCGCGCCGACGAACCCTACCGCCGCGCGCTGTCGGGGATCCACGCACGTCTCGCCGCGACGCACCTCCACCTCGCCGGCAAGCCCGCCCCCCGCCCCGGCGCGCTGAGGGGCGAGGCGTACCTCGACCCCGCCGCGCTCCGCACCGATCTCGTCACCCTCGCCAAGGGTCTCGCCGCCACCGGCGAGGCGCTGTCCTCGGGTGGCGCGCTCGGTCGCCTGATCCGCGCCGTCGAGCTGTTCGGCTTTCACCTGGCCCCGCTCGACCTCCGCCAGAACTCGGCCGTCCATGAACGCGTCGTCGCCGAATTGCTCGCGGTGGCCGGGGTCGAACCCGACTATCTCGCCCTCCCCGAGGACGCCCGCGTCGCCCTTCTCCGCCGCGAGCTCGCCGGCCCCCGCCCGCTCGCGAGCCGCTACACCGCCTACTCCGACGAGACCGCCTCCGAGCTCGCGATCCTCCAGGCCGCCGCCGACGCCCACCGCGCCTACGGTTCCGCCGCGATCGTCAACTACGTCGTGTCGATGGCCAAATCGGTTTCCGACCTGCTCGAGGTCAACCTGCTCCTGAAGGAGGTCGGCCTCTACCGCCCAGGGATCCCGCCCACCGCCGCGATCATGGCCGTTCCCCTGTTCGAGACGATCGAGGACCTCGAAGCCGCGCCCGCCATCATGCGCGCCTGGCTCGCCACGCCCGAGGTCGCGGCCGTCGCCTGCGCGCGCGGCCATCAGGAAGTAATGATCGGCTATTCCGACTCCAACAAGGATGGCGGCTACCTGACCTCGACCTGGAGCCTGTCCAAGGCGTCCTCCGCGCTCGCTCCCGTCTTCGCCGAGGCGGGCGTCGCGATGCAGCTGTTCCACGGCCGCGGCGGCGCGGTCGGGCGCGGGGGCGGCTCCGCCTTCGCCGCCATCCGCGCGCAGCCCCCCGGCACCGTCCAGGGCCGCATCCGCATCACCGAACAGGGCGAGGTGATCGCGGGCAAATACGGCACCCGCGAGAGCGCGCTCGTCAACCTGGAGGCGATGGCGTCGGCCACCCTCCTCGCCAGCCTCGAGCCGCCCCGCCTCTCGAACGCCGAGAACGAGCGCTTCGCCGCCGCCATGGATGGGGCGTCGGCCACCGCCTTCCGCACCTACCGCGACCTCGTCTACGGCACGGAAGGCTTCCGCACCTTCTTCCGCCAGCTCACCCCCATCGCCGAGATCGCCGGCCTGAAGATCGGTTCCCGCCCCGCCAGCCGCACCAAGTCCGACCGCATCGAGGACCTGCGTGCCATCCCCTGGGTGTTCAGCTGGGCGCAGGCGCGCGTCATGCTCCCCGGCTGGTACGGCGTCGGCAGCGCGCTGGCCGAGGGCGACCCCGCGCTTCTCGCCGACATGGCGGAGGGTTGGCCGCTCTTCGCCGTGACGCTCGCCAACATGGAGATGGTGCTCGCCAAATCCGACATGGGCCTGGCCGCCCGCTACGCCGCGCTCGTCGAGGACGCGTCCTTGCGCGATCCCATCTTCATCCGCATCCGGGACGAGTGGCACCGCACCCACGACGCGCTGCTGCGCGTCACCGGCCAGTCGCGCCTCCTCGAGCACCACCCCGCCCTCGACGCCAGCATCCGCCTCCGCCTTCCCTACATCGAACCGCTCAACCTCCTCCAGATCGAACTGCTCAAGCGCCACCGCGCCGGCGAAACCGACGCCCGCGTCGAGGAAGGCATCCTCCTGTCGATCAACGCGATCGCGACCGCACTCAGGAACAGCGGCTAAGAAGACGATCAGCTTAGCAGCGGCGCCGCGACCTCCGGCCATATCCTCAGCAGCCGCCCGCTCTCCCGGTCGATGAGCGCCCAGGTCGTCAGCGCCTCGACCTTCACCCGCCCGTCCGCGCCGACGAACCGCACCCGCCGGTCGAACCGCGCGCCCCGCGGCGGGCCGGGCACCCAGGTCTCGCCCGTCACGCCCTCCCCGGCCGTCACGTTGCCCCGGTAGTCGATCTCGTGCCGCACCACGACCCATACGCAGGCCGCCCGGTGCGCGGCCGACGCGACCGCCTCCCAATGCGCGACAGCCAGCTCCTGCACCCACCGCACCCACACCGCGTTGTTGACGTGGCCCAGCTCGTCGATGTCGCCGTCGCACGCGGTGAACGGAAGCGAGAAAAGCGTCACGCCCCCCAGCCTCGCCGCCACCGGACCAGTTGGACGACCGCAAACAGGATCTGGTCGGCGGCGAACGATCCCCCGGCGGCGGCCATCGCGGCGGGCAGCGGGAACGAGCCCCGATGCGCGAACACCCCGCCCAGGGTCGCCGTCGTCTCCCCCTCGATCCCCGCGCCCAGGAACAGCGCCAGCAGGCCATAGCGCGCGACGAGCGGATCGAGCGTCATTCCCGGTTCAGCCCGCGGGCGCGGGCGGCGGCTCGACCCCCATCTGCCACAGCACGAACGCATGTTCTTCCGCCGTCTCGCGCAAGCTCTCGAACCGCCCCGACTTGCCCCCATGCCCAGCACCCATGTTGGTCTTGAGCAGCAGCATGTTCCCGTCCGTCTTCATCACCCGAAGCTTCGCCGCCCACTTGGCCGGCTCCCAGTAGGTCACGCGCGGATCGTTCAGCCCGCCCGAGATGAACAGGGGCGGGTAGTCCTGAGCCTGCACGTTGTCGTAAGGGCTGTATCCCCGGATCAGCTCGAACGCCGCCGGATCCTCGATCGGGTTCCCCCATTCCGGCCATTCGCCCGGCGTCAGCGGCAGCTCCGCGTCGAGCATCGTGTTGAGCACGTCCACGAACGGCACGTCCGCGATCACCGCGCCCCACAGTTCGGGGTCGGAATTGACCACCGCCCCCATCAGTTCGCCCCCCGCCGACGCGCCGGCGATCGCGATCCGGCCTTCGCGCGTCCAATCCTGCGCGATCAACGCACGAGCGACATCCACGAAGTCGTTGAACGTGTTCGCCCGCTTCTCCAGCTTCCCGTCCAGGTACCATTGCTGCCCCAGATCGTCCCCGCCCCGAATATGCGCGATCGCATAGGCGAACCCCCGGTCGAGCAGCGACAGCCGCCCCGTCGAGAAACCCGGCGGGATCGCATGGCCGTACGCGCCGTAGGAATACAGGAACACGCGCCCCGTCCCGTCGCGCGGGAAGCCTACCGGATGCACGATCGACACCGGCACCTCCGTCCCGTCGCGCGCAACGATCTTCAGCCGCTCGGTCCGGTAGCGCGACCCGTCATACCCCGACGGGATCTCCTGCACCTTCAACGTCTCGATCTCGCCCGTCGCTAGGTCGTAATCATACACCGTCCCCGGCGTGACCATCGACTCGTATCCAAGCCGAAGCTTCTCGACATGATACTCGGGATTGTCGCCCAGCCCCGCCGCGTAGCTCGCCTCCGGAAACGCGATCCGCTTGGGATCGCCGCCTTCATAGGAATGGATCAGCACCTGATCCAACCCATCCTCGCGCCCCTCGACGACGAAGAAGTCGCGGTAGCATTCCACCCCCGTCATGTAGAATTGCGGCGAGGGCGCGATCAGCTCGGTCCAGTTTCCCGGATCGGCGACGGGCGCGGTGCAGAGCCGAAATTGCGGGTCGACGTCGTTGGTATGGATGAACAGCACGCCATCATGCTCGTCCACGTCATACTCGCGCCCGACCAGGCGCGGTGCGACCAGGATCGGCTGGGCGAACGGGTCGTCCGCGGGCAGCAGCCGCACCTCGCTCGTCACATGGTCGCCCGTGCCGATCACGATCCACGCGCGCGACGACGTCTCCCCCACCGCCACGCGGAAACCCTCATCGGCCTCCTTGAACAGCTCGACATCATCCGCGACGGGCGTCCCCAGCCTGTGGAAACGCGCATTGTCGGTCCGCCACTGCTCGTTGGCGACGCCGTACAAAAAACCCGCATCGTCCGCCGTCCACACGATGTCGGACAGCATTCCCGGGATCACCTCGGGCAGATGCTCGCCGGTCTGGAGGTTCTTGACCCTGACCTCGAACCGCTCCGCGCCGCTGTCGTCGACCGCATAGGCCAGGTGCCGCCCGTCGTTCGATACCGCGAACGCGCCCAGCCGGAAATATTCGTGCCCCTCCGCCAGCTCGGGCTCGCTCAGCAGCAGCTCGTCCGGCCCGCCCGCCGCCGGCTTGCGCCACCACAACCGATATTGCCCGCCCGTCTCGAACGCGGTCCAATAAAGCCAGTCGCCGTCCTTCTGCGGCACGGACGACTCGTCCTCCTTGATCCGCCCCTTCATCTCCTCATAGATCCGGTCGACCAGCGGCCGGTGCGGGGCCATGACGCTCTCGAAATACGTGTTCTCGGCCTCCAGGTAAGCGAGTATGTCCGCGTCCTCGACATCGGGATAGTTCGGGTCCTTCAACCAGTGATACGGGTCCTGGGTGGTGACGCCGTGCATGGTGAAGCTGTGCGGACGGCGGTCCGCGACGGGAGGCTGGATATCGGTCATCCCCGCCCCATAGCGGTCAGGGCCGCCCGCGCGCTACCGCTCTCGCATCCACCGCTGTAGCCGGGGCCGCACCCGCAGGAACCGGAGATACGCCGCCTCCAGCACCCGCAGCACGCCCGGAACCCGCGCGATCAGCCCCAACGGCCGCATGACCGGGATCGCCCGCCACATCGCCGCGAACGCCGCCGCGCCCGACCGCATCGTGCCGCCCTCGCACGCATGGAACCGCGCCAGCAGCTCGGCCCGGTCGATCGGGCAGACGCTGTTCCCATCGGCCACGTCCACCCACTCGATCCGTTCGCCCCGGTCGAGCCGCCGCATCAGCGCGATCTCGCGCACGCATAACGGGCAACCCCCGTCGTACCAGACCGTCACCTGTGCCATGGGGACGCAGATGGGGGCGACCCGCCCGCGGGACCAGTTGGAGCGACAGCATGCGCGTCGGTATCGCCGGAGCCGGGATGGCCGGCCTGTCCTGCGCGGGCGGGCTCGCCGCCGCCGGCCATGCGCCGGTCCTGTTCGACAAGGGCCGCGGCCCCGGCGGCCGCATGTCGACCCGCCGGGTGGAGGTCGGCGGCCGCACCCTGACCTTCGACCACGGCGCGCAATACATGACCGCGCGCGATCCCGCCTTCGTCGCCCAGGTCGCGGCGTGGGAGGCACAGGGCGTCGTCGCCCGCTGGCCCGCCGCCGGTCCCGATGCCTGGGTCGGCACCCCCGGCATGAGCGCCCCCGTCCGAGCGCTCGCCGCCGAGCACGACGTCCGCTGGACCACGCGGGTCGAGGCACTCCGCCTCGACGCGAACGGCTGGACGCTCGACGGTGCGGAAACCGAGCCGTTCGACGCGGTCGTCATCGCGCTCCCCGCCGAGCAGGCCGCCCCGCTCCTCGCCCCGCATTACCCGGCCTTCGCCACGACCGCCGCCGCCTCGCGCACGCTCCCCTGCTGGACCGCGATGGCCGTGTTCGCCGAACCGCTCGCGGGCGTTCCCGACGTGGTCAAGGACGCGGGCCCGATCGGCTGGGCCGCGCGCGACGGAGCCAAGCCCGGCCGCGCCGGCATGGAAAGTTGGGTGATCCAGGCCCCCCCCGACTGGTCGCAGGAGCATCTGGAGGAGACGCCCGACACCATCGCCCCCACCCTGCTGGCCCTTTTCGCGCAGCATCTCGGCGTCAACCTGCCCCACCCCGTCCACCTCGCCGCCCACCGCTGGCGCTTCGCTCGCAGCCGTCCGCCCGCCGACGCTCCCGGCGCGCTCTGGGACGGCGACGGCAGGCTCGGCATCTGCGGCGATTGGCTCCTCGCCCCGCGCGTCGAGGCGGCGTGGCTGTCCGGCCGCCGACTGGCGTCCCTCATGGCGTCCTAAGCGTTCCGCCCCCGACCCGAACGGAGCGTCCGCCCATGTCCTACATCCTCATCAACGCCCTCCCGATCCTCCTGGCCGGGCTGATCGGCACCGCCATCATCGCCGTCGCCTGGCGCGGCTGCACCACCACGCCGATCCTCCTCGCCACCTTTGCGCTCCTATCGTGGCTCGCCGCGATCCTGGCGGGCGCGCTGATCCTCGCCCCCGTCACGGCGGGCGTCTGGACCGTCGCGCTCGGCAGCGCCTTCATCATCTGGATCGGCTTCGTCCTGCCCACCGTAACGATCGGCCTGGTCACCCGCGGCGTCGGCTGGCCACGCGCGCTTGCCGAAGCGGCGATCTGGCTGGCGGTGATGCTCGCCCAAGCGGTCGTGCTCCGCGCGATCGGCGTCGTGGGTCCGGGCTGACGATCTACGCTGTCCTACAAGATCGCCATCTGCCACGACTCGCCCCGCCATGACGACCGCGCGCTTTCTGCCCCGATCGACCCGCCATCACGGGCCAGTCGAAATCCGCGTCCACGCGTCAACTAGTGTCAACTTGTTCAGAATGGTTAACGCCGATGCTTCCGCATAGTGACCGCCTCCAGGCCCTCCGAGCCCAGCTCGCGACACAGGGTCTGGACGGCTTCGTCGTCCCACTCACCGACGAGCATATGAGCGAATATGTCGGTGCCTACGCCCAGCGGCTCGCCTGGCTGACCGGCTTCGGCGGTTCGGCCGGCACCGCCGTCGTGCTGGCGGACGAGGCGGCGATCTTCACCGACGGACGCTATACGCTCCAAGTTTGCGAGCAGGTCTCGTCCGACGACTGGGAATATGTCGGCGTCCCCGAAACGAGCGTCGCCGCCTGGCTCGGCGAACAGGCGAAGGCGGGCCAGCGCATCGGCTACGATCCCTGGCTCCACACCCGCGCCGATGTCCGCGCGCTGGAGGCCGCACTCGCCCCCGTCAGCGCGATGCTGGTCGCGGTCGAGGCAAACCCGGTCGACGCGATCTGGACCGACCGTCCGGCTCCGTCACCCGCCAAGCTGACCCTCCAGTCCGACGAACTCGCCGGCCGCAGCTCCGCCGCCAAGCGCGCCGACATCGCCGATTGGCTCACCTCGCGGAACGCCGACGCGGTCGTCCTGTCAGCGCTCGACTCGGTCGCCTGGACGCTCAACATCCGGGGAGCCGATGTCGACCATACCCCCGTCGCGCTGTCCTATGCGCTGGTCCATGCCGACGGCACCGCCGACCTGTTCGTCGCCCCCGACAAGCTCGACGACGCCGTCCGCCGCCATCTCGGCAACGGGGTGCGCGTCCACGACCGAGCCGATTTCGGCGTGACCTTAGTGAACTTCCGCGACAAACGCATCGTCGCCGACCCCGAGCGCACGGTCGCCGCGATCCTCGACCGGCTGGAGCAAGGGGGCGCGACCGTCCTCGCGTTCCGTGATCCCGTGGTCCTCGCCAAGGCGCTCAAGAACGACGCCGAGATCGCCGGCCACTGCGCCGCCTCGATCCGCGACGGCGCTGCGCTCACCCGCTTCCTCCGCTGGGTCGAGACCGAATGCCCTCGCGGCGGCCAGACCGAACTCTCCGCCGCCGCCAAGCTGCTGGAGCTCCGCCAAGCCACCGGCGCGCTGATCGACACCAGCTTCTCGACCATCTCCGCCACCGGCCCCCACGGCGCGATCCCGCACTACCACGTCACCGACGAGTCAAACGCTCCGATCGAACCCGGCCAGCTGTTCCTGATCGACTCGGGCGGTCAGTATGCCGACGGCACCACCGACGTGACGCGCGTGATGCCGATCGGCGATCCCACCCCCGAAATGCGAGACCGCTTCACCCGCGTGCTCAAGGGCCACATCGCGCTCGCGACCGCGACCTTCCCCGACGGGACGCTAGGCGGCCATCTCGACAGCTTCGCCAGACGGCCGCTCTGGGAGGCCGGGCTCGACTACCCCCACGGCACCGGTCACGGCATCGGCGCATATCTGTCGGTCCATGAAGGACCGCAACGCATCGCCGCGCCCAACTACCCCGGTGGCGCGGCGCTGGAACCGATCCGCGCCCGCATGATGCTCTCCAACGAGCCCGGCTATTACAAGCCCGGCGAATACGGCATCCGCATCGAGAACCTCGTGCTGGTCGTCTCGCGCGACGTGCCCGGCGGCGACCGCCCGATGCTCGGTTTCGAAACGCTCACCCTCGCCCCGATCGAACGGACGATGATCGACCCCGCCCTGCTGACGAAGGCCGAAATGAGCTGGCTCGACGAGTACCACGCCAAAGTGGCCGGGACGCTAGGCCCCGAACTGGATGGCGACGACCGCGCATGGCTCGTCGCCAAATGCGCTCCGCTCTAGGCCGGTGAGCGCGCTATTCATGGGTGTCGGCGGGCGGAACGCTCGGCTCGTGCGCCCGTTCGCGCGCTTGCGCCTTGCGCTTGAGCAGGTTCGCCCGCAGCTGCGCCGCCAGCCGTTCGGCCCTATCGTACTTGGCGTCCTTCTCGCCCATGCGGCCCGTATCGCCTCGCCCGCGCGCCTTGACAACACAGGTGCCGTCCGCTCTAGGCGCGCTTCGCCCGAACGGGGTCGAGTGCTGCCGTAGCTCAGTGGTAGAGCGCATCCTTGGTAAGGCTGAGGTCGTGAG
>NZ_CAXSBH010000021.1:0-44703 GCF_964235535.1 uncultured Sphingomonas sp. | reverse complement strand
GCGGCGTTCGCGGAGGCCGCGAACAGCCTGGAGCGCTATCCGGACGCGGGCGCGACGATCGTGCGCGATGCGCTGGCGGCGACGCACGGCATCGATCCGGGGCGCATCATCTACGGCAACGGCTCGGACGAGGTGCTGCACTTGGCGGCGGGCGCCTTCGCGGGGCCCGGCGACGAGGTGGTGTTCGTGCGCTACGGCTTTGCGGTCTACGAGATCGCGGCGCGGCGGAACGGCGCGACCCCGGTGATCGCTCCCGACCGCGACTACGCCACCGACATCGACGCGGTGCTCGCCTGCGTCACCGAGCGGACGCGCATCGTGTTCATCGCCAATCCGAACAACCCGACGGGCACCTACGCCCCGCGCGGCGAGATCGCCCGGCTTCACGCCGCGCTGCCCCCGCACGTGCTGCTCGTGCTCGACCACGCCTATGCCGAATATATCGACGAGGGGGAGGACGACGGCGCGATGCAACTCGCCGCGACCGCGCCCAACGTGCTCGTAACGCGCACCTTCTCCAAGATGTACGGGCTGGCCGCCGAGCGGATCGGCTGGGGTTACGCCGCCGCCCCGATCATCGAGGCGATGCACCGCATTCGCCTGCCCTTCTCGGTCACGATCGCCGGCCAGCACGCCGCCGTCGCCGCGCTCGCCGATCCGGACTGGGTGGGACGTTGCCGGGCCGAGAACGCCGAGCTCCGCCGCTGGTTCGCGGGCGAGGTCGCGAGTCTCGGCAATGCCGGCCTGCGCGCGATCCCCAGCCAGGCCAATTTCGTGCTGGTCGTGTTCGAGGGTCGCCTGACCGCCGAGGCGGCGTACCGGGGCCTGATGGACGAGGGCTACATCGTCCGCTGGCTCCCCGGCCAGAAGCTGCCCCAGGCGCTGCGCATCACGATCGGGACGGCGGACGAGACGCGCGGCGTCGCCGCCGCGCTCCGCCGGCTGGTCGAGCGGACGGCCTGAACTTGCTTCCCTTCACGCGCGTGTCGGTGATCGGGTTGGGGCTGATCGGCTCGTCGGTCGCGCGCGCGGTGCGGGCGGCGATGCCGACCGTGCGGCTGACGGGTCACGACGCCAGCCCGGAGGTGCGCGCGGCGGCGGTGGGCCTGAAGCTGTGCGACGACGTCGCGGACTCTGCGGGCGCGGCGGTGATCGACGCCGACCTGGTGATCCTGTGCGTCCCCGTCGGCCAGATCGGCGCGGTCGCGGCCGAACTCGCGGCCGACCTGCCCGACGGCGTCGTCGTGACTGATGTCGGGTCGTGCAAGGGATCGGTCTCGCGCGCGCTGGCCGAAGCGCTCCCCGGCGTCGCGGTCGTCCCCGCGCACCCGGTCGCGGGCACCGAGCGCAGCGGGCCGGAGGCGGGCTTCGCCACGCTGTTCCGGGGCCGCTGGTGCATCCTCACCCCGACGAGCGCCTCGCCGCCATGGGCGGTCGAACGGGTCTCCGCCTTCTGGCGCGAGCTGGGCGCGCAGGTCGAATGCATGGACCCCGACCATCACGACCGCGTGCTCGCGGTGACGAGCCACCTGCCCCACCTGATCGCCTACACCATCGTCGGCACCGCGAGCGACCTGGAGGAGGTGACGCGGTCGGAGGTGATCAAATACTCGGCGGGCGGCTTTCGCGACTTCACCCGCATCGCCGCGTCCGACCCGGTCATGTGGCGCGACGTGTTCCTGTCCAACCGCGAGGCGGTGCTCGACATGCTCGGCCGCTTCTCGGAGGACCTGTCCGCGCTCAGCCGGGCGATCCGCTGGGGCGACGGCGACGCGCTGGAGGAGCTGTTCACCCGCACCCGCGCCGTCCGCCGCTCGGTCGTCGAGCAGGGGCAGGACGATGACGGGCAGGATTTCGGGCGCTCACATCCTTAGGTCCGACTGACGCCGGACGCGGCACCGGCCCGCTCCCCCACCCGGCCGCCCACAGAATATCCTGGATGGGCGGCCGGGTGGGGGAGCGGGCCGGTGCCGCCTACAACGACACCTCCAGCGCGTTCATCGCCGCATGCACCCGCGCTTCCGCCTCCTCGCGCGGCAGGCCGGGGGGCACTTCCTCGCCGAAGCGGATCGTGATCACGCCGGGGCGCTTGGGGCCGTGCCGGGGCCAGACCAGCCCGCTATCGACCGCCACGGGGATCACTGGCAGCTTCAGCACCTTGTAGAGTCCCGCGAATCCGGCCCGGAGCGGCGGCTGCTCGCCCGGCGGCACCCGCGTTCCTTCCGGAAAGATCAGGATCGACCGTCCTTCCGCCTTCAGCTCGGCGCTTTCGGCCATCATCCGGCGAAGCATCCTGGCCGAAGCCTCGCGGTCCACCGAAATGTGGCCGTATTTGCGCGTGGCGTAGCCCCAGAACGGGATCCGGGTCAGCTCCTGCTTGAGCACGATCGCGGGCCCGCCGAGCATCAGCGCGACCTCGATCGTCTCGAACATCGCCTGGTGCTTGCCCGCATACAGGACCGGATAGGTCGGCCAGGTTCCCTCGACGCGCGTGCGGATGCCGACGATCCAGCGGGTGCACCAGCGGTGCCAGGTGAACCAGGCGAGCGCGTGGTTGATCGCCGCCCGCCGCCCGAACAGCGCGGAGATCGGCGCGGTGCCGACGATCGGCACCGACCCCGCATAGAAGATCAGCCGGTACAGGAGGGTCCGGAAGCCGTTCATCCGCCGATCCCTACCCACAGCGCGACGCGGCGCAGCAGCAGCTTGTTGTATTCATTGACGAGCGTTCCGAAACGCGGCTCGCCGGGCACCCCGTCGCCCAGGATCACCGCGTCGCGCCCCATCGCCGCCTCCAGCTCCATCCGCGCGCGCGGCAGGTGCCAATCCTCCGTGACGAGCCGCACGGTGCGGTAGCGGTGCCCGCGCAGCCAGCGCGCGGTCTCCTCCGCGTTCGACCGCGTATCGACCGCCTCGCGGCCGAGATCGACGCAGCAGCGGAACAGCCGCGGCGGCACGTCGTAGGTCGCGGCCAGATCACGCGGCCGGACGCCCGCGCCCACGCCGGTCACCAGCATGCGCCTGGCCTGCTTGGCCGCCATGAGCTCGAGCCCGCGGTCGATCCGGCCCGGCCCGCCCGTCGGCACGACGATCGCATCGGTGGTCGCGCCGGACAGCGGGCCGGGCAGCGACACGCTGAACGCCGCGAATCCCAGGCCCCAGGCGATGACCAACGCGGACAGCAGCCGCAGGATCACAGCGTGCGCGCCAGGTGGCCGAGCACCGCGCGCCGCGCCGCGGCCGCCGCGAGCAGCATGAAGGCCGGCGGGAGCAGCAGCAGCAGGATCCAGTCGCGCCGCGCCAGCGTCACGCCGCCCAGCAGCTCCGACCCGAGCGCGCCGAGCTGTCGGCCGAGCAGCCACACGACGCCCAGCGCGATCAGCCCGCCCACCCCTCCGCCGATCAGCGCGTCGATCGCGATCCGCCGCTGGAACAGCCGCGCGACCTGGATGTCGGTCGAGCCCAGCATGTGCATGACCTCGATCGTGCCGCGGTGGACGTCGAGCCCGCTGCGCACCGCAAGCACCACCACCGCGAGCGTCGCCGCCGCCAGCACCCCGACCAGCGCGGCGGCGAGCCCGGTCAGCAGCGCCATGAAGCGGCTGACGGGCAACATCCACGCCGCATGCCGGTCGACGCGCGCGGTCGGGGCGGCGCGCCTGACGGCCGCGGCGACGGCGGGCGCGGCGCCCTCGCCGGTCAGGTCGACATCGATCAGCGCGGGGATCGGCAGCGCGCCCACGCCCGCGTCGGAGCCAAGCCAGGGTTCGACCAACCGGCGCAGCTCCGCCTGGCCTACCGGCCGGACGCGCGCGACGCCGGGCGAGGAGCGCAAGGCCCGGGTCACCCGCTCGGCGGCGGCGTCGCGCGCGGCCGGGTCACCGTCGACGACCTGAACCGTCAACCGCCCGGCGAGCCGCCGGTCGAGCGTCCGCGCCGCGCCGAGCGTCCCCAGCCCAAGCGCGGCGGCGAGCATCAGCAGGAACAGCATGATCCCCATGATCCCCGTCATCGCGCGCAGTCCCCCCGCCTCGTCGAGGACTCGGGTGCCGGTCTCCCCGCCCCCGCTCATGATGGCGCGCGCGGCGGGTAGCGCAGCCCGCCGGTCGGATCGAGCAGGTGACCCCGGTCGAGCCGGAGCATCTGCGCGTGCGGAACGCGGCCGAGCAGATGGAGGTCGTGCGTCGCGATCACGACGGTGGTGCCGAGCCGGTGGAGCGACTCGAACAGGTTCATCAGCCGGTCGGCCATCTCCGGGTCGACGTTGCCGGTCGGCTCGTCGGCGACGAGCAGCTCGGGCCGCGCGATCACCGCGCGCGCGATGGCGACGCGCTGTTGCTCGCCGCCGGACAAGGTCGCAGGCCGCGCATGCGCCCGCTCGGCGAGTCCGACCCAGCCGAGCATCTCGCGCACCGGCTGCTCCAGATCGGCCTCGACCACCCCCGCGACGCGCAACGGGAGCGCGATGTTGTCCCAGGCGGACAAATGCGGCACGAGCCGGAAGTCCTGGAACACCACGCCGATCCGCCGCCGGAATCCGGGCAGTCGCGCGCGCGGCATGGTGACCGCGTCCTCGCCGAACAGCCGGATCACGCCCCGGCTCGGCCGTTGCGCAAGATACAGGAGCTTCAGCAGCGATGTCTTGCCCGCCCCCGACGCGCCAGTAAGGAAATGGAACGCGCCGGGTCCCAGTGAAAAGCTGATGTCGGACAGCGTTTCGGGTCCCGTGCCGTATCGCAAGCCGACATTCTCGAATTGGACGATGGTCGTCATGCGCGGGCGACGTTTACAAGCTTCGGCCCGCGTCGCAAGACGACCGACGCGGCGTGGCGGATCGTTCCCCACGACCCTTGCAAGCGCGCGCTCGGACGTGCTTTACCCCTCCCCGACCGATGCGGGATGCCCTCGCCTACGTCCGGTAAACGCCCGATGATCCTGGAATGTCCCGAGTGCAGCACCCGCTATCTGGTGCCCGACAGCGCGGTCGGGGCCAGCGGGCGGACCGTGCGGTGCGCGCAGTGCCGCCACAGCTGGTTCCAGGCGGCGACCGAGCCCGAGCCGGTCGCCGAAGTCACGCCTCAAGCCGCGACGCCCGCGATCGCGCCGCGACCCGAACCGATCGAGCGTGCGCCCGAGTCCCAACCTGCGCCCGCTCCCGTCGCCGCGCCCCCACCGCCGATCGCGCCTCGGATCGAGCCGACCGCCAAGGCGCGCCACGAGCCCGACGCGCCCGCGCGCCGCAACCCCGCGCGGCGTCGGACGGCGGCGGCGATCGCGGCGGGTCTGCTTATGCTCGGCGGCACGGGCGCGATCCTGTATCTGGGTGCGCCCGACATCGCGAGCCGGCTCGGGCTCGCGGCCGCCGCCGAGAGTCCGCTCCGCATCAAGGACAATCCGATAGAGCGGCGCGAGCTCGATAACGGCTCCGAGCTGTTTGCGGTCAGCGGCCAGGTGCTCAATCCGAGCGGAGCGTCGCAGCGCGTGCCCGACATCCGCGCCGAGCTGCGCGACGAGGGCGGACGGCTGGTCTATAGCTGGACGATCACGCCCCAGCGACGCTCGCTTGCGCCGGGCGGCGCGATCGACTTCAATTCGGCCAAGCTCGACGTGCCCGCCAATTCCAAGCGGCTGGAGCTGAGCTTCGCGGGGCGGGAGGGCTGACACCCTCCGGCTTTGGCGTTGCGCCTTCCGGTGAGCTGCGCTAGGGACGCTCGCCTACCCGCCGTCGATCCGCGCGATCGACGGTATCACGTGCGGCCGTGGCGGAATTGGTAGACGCGCAGCCTTGAGGTGGCTGTGTCCGAAAGGACGTGGAAGTTCGAGTCTTCTCGGCCGCACCATGAACGATCCCTCCCCCGCCCATCGTTGATCCCGCTGCGCTTCACCTCGGAGTTCCCGAGCAAAGGCCGGAAGTGCGGGAGTTCATGATCTCCACGCGGTCGCGGAAGCTCGGCCGTCATGGGCCGGCCCCGTTCGAGCAACGGACTCAGCGTGACGGAACGGAGGCTTCGGCGAGACAAAGATGAAGCAAAAACGTCGCTTCATCGAAATATGCCGGTGCTACGGCGCGTTCGGCTCCGAGCCGCGATCGGATCGGGCAGGAGAACATCTTGCAAATCACGACCATGAGCGCCGCAGGGGTCGCCAAGGCCTATGATCGTTGGGCCCCGATATACGACCTGGTCTTCGGCCCCGTATTCAGCCGGGGACGCGCCGCGGCGGTGGACGCGGCGGAGCGGGTCGGCGGCCGCATCCTGGAGGTGGGCGTCGGCACGGGCATATCCCTCCCCCACTATTCCGACCGGAGCCGCGTGGTCGGAATGGACCTGTCGGAGGCGATGCTGGAGAAGGCGCGCGAACGGGTACGCCGCCTCCGGCTCGCCCATGTGGAAGCGGTCGAGCTCGGCGACGCCGAGCGGTTGCGCTACGCCGACGGCTCGTTCGACGCGGTGGTCGCGCAGTATGTGGTTTCGGCCGTGCCCAACCCGGAGCGCGCGCTGGACGAGTTGGCGCGGGTGTGCAGGCCGGGCGGCGAGATCATTGTCACCACCCGCGTCGGCGCGGATGGCGGAATGCGCGGCGCGATCGAGCGGGGGCTGATGCCCGTGACCAGTCGTCTGGGGTTCCGCACCGATTTTCCCTGGTCGCTCTACGAGGACTGGCTGGCCGATCGCGACGACGTGTCACTGCTCGAGCGCCGTCCGCTTCCCCCGCTCGGCCATTTCTCGCTCGTCCGCTTCGCCAAGCACGCCGCCCGCTAAGGAACCTCTTCGATGTCCAGCTTCCGCGCCCAACTCGCCGAGCAGCGTTGGGACGACCACCGCTTCTACCATCACAGCCTGGTCAACCAGAGCCTCCATTTCGTCAGCGCCTGCACCTTCATCGCGGCGTACATGCTGCTGTTCGTGGACGCCGCGGTGGCGAGCCTGCTGGCCTGGGGCGTGGCGATGACCAGCCGCCAGGCCGGCCATTTCTTCTTCGAGCCCAAGGGCTATGATCACCGGAACGACGCGACCCACGCTCACAAGGAGGAGATCAAGGTCGGCTATAATCTGTTCCGCAAATGGGTGCTGATGTCGTTGTGGGCGTCCGTGCCCGTCGTCTTGGTCGTGCAACCGACGCTATGGGGCGTGTTGGACATGCCTGCGGATTGGACGACGACCCTGCGCCGCGTGGGCACGGCGTGGCTGTTCCTGGGGGTAGGCGCGATCGCTTTCCGCTCGCTGCAGCTCTTCGTCCAGCGCGATGTCGAGACGGGGCTGGTCTGGGCGACCAAGATCGTCACCGACCCGTTGAACGACTTCAAGCTGTATCGGGGAGCACCCGCTCGGCTGCTGCGCGGCGAGCGAATGGATCGTCAGGAGGCAGCCTGAACACGCTTCCGGCGGAAACGCGCCGCGAACGCCTCCCGGAGCACTCGGCGGCGGACCTGTTTCCCGGTCGTACCCTGCGGGCAATGGAACCAGCCGTCGTCGCGCATCGCCCGCCCGGCCGCGACGAAACGCTCGGCGATCTCGTCGAACAGTGCGTCGTCGATGTCCAGGCTGAAGATCAGCCGCCCCGTGCCCACCCAACTCAACGCCAGCCCGTGCGCGCGGAGATAGAATTGCAGCATCCAGTTATAGGCGGACGGCGCGTCGTAAAGCACCGTCCAGATCGTCTGGAGATTGGCGACGCGCACCGGCAGCCCTTCGGCGGCGAGCAGGGCGTTCAGCCGGGCGGCGCGCCCGTCCCAACGCTCGTCGAGCCCATCATAGAGCGCCCGCACCTCCGGCAGATCCAGCCGGCGCAGGAACGCGTTCATCGCGCCCATGACATAGGGATGCGCGTTGAACGTGCCGCGCGCGAAGCAGATGTCGACCGGCCGGTCGTCGCGCCACCGCTTCATGAGCCGGTGCGGCCCGGCGAGCACGCCCACCGGCAATCCGCCGCCAAGCGTCTTGCCATAGGTCACCATGTCGGGGCGCACCCCGAAATATTCGGCCGCCCCGCCGGGCGCGAGGCGGAAACCGACGAATACCTCGTCGAAGATCAGCACGGCCCCGCCCGCTCGGCATGCCTCGGCCAGCCGGACGAGCCACGCCGCGTAACCCTCGCGGTCGACGCCCGCGCGCCGACCGCCCGCGACGAGCTGCCCGTCGGACGGCGCGGCCCCGTTGGGGTGGAGCGCCTGGAGCGGGTTGACCAGCACGCAGGCGATGTCGCGCCGACGGCGGATCACGTCCAGCGTCCGGTCCGACAGCTCGGCGAGCGTGAGCGTACCGTCCTCGGGAACGGGATTGCCGATGCCGGGCTGCACGTCGCCCCACCAGCCATGATAGGCGCCCGCGAAGCGCACGATGCGGCGGCGACGGGTGTGATAGCGCGCAAGCCGCACCGCCTGCATCACCGCCTCCGTCCCCGACATGTGGAACGACAGCTCGTCCATCCCCGTCAGCGCGCGCAACCGGCCGACATTGTCGGCGACGACGGGATGCAGCCCGCCCAATACGGGGCCCAGCGCCTCCACCGCGGCCGCGCCTTCGCGGATCGTCTCCTTGTAGAATTCGTGGCCGAACAGGTTGACGCCGTAGGAGCCGGTCAGGTCGATCAGGCGGTTGCCGTCCAGGTCCCACAGGATCGGTCCGTCCGAACGCTCGAGGAACGCGCCGACGCCGAGCGCCTCGCGCACGCGGCGGCTGAATTGGAACGGTACGCGGTACGCACCCGTGAACTGCAGGTCGCTATAGCCCTCCCGCGCTTCGCGGGTGAGCTCGAGCGTGCGCGGGAACAGCTCGGCATACGATGCCGCGAGCCGCTGAAATCCTGCGCGACGCAGCTCCGACACGTTGGCGGCCGCGCCGTCGACATTGAAGAAGCGGTCGTCGGCATATTCGTAGAATGGGATCGACCCGGCCACGCGCTTGGCCAGGCGGACATGACCGCCGAGCGAACGGTGCTTGGCGCGGGACAGCCGGACCCGCGCGCGGCCCTTCGTCGCGGCGAGCAGGCCCGCGCCCGCCGCGGCGAGGGGGAGGAGCAGAAAGATCATGCCGAACCCAAGCGCATCGGCGTGACGCGGCCATGACACCGGTCGGCGGCATGATGGCGGGCGTCATGCGCGTGCTCTTGCACGAGGACGTCAATTTCCTCCTGACCAACCGACTGCCCAGGCGATTGGCGACGCGGTTCGTCGGCCGGGTCGCGCGCGCGGAGCACCCGATGGTGCGGGTGCCGGCGATCGCGTTGTGGCGCGTGTTCGGGGACGTCGACCTGTCCGACTCGGCGGAAACGCGCTTCCGGTCGTTGCGTCACGGCTTCACCCGCGCCCTGAAATCAGGCGCCCGCCACTTCGACCCCGACCCGGCGGTGGTGGCGAGCCCCTGCGACGCCATCGTCGGCGCGCACGGCGCGATCGAGGGCGACCGGCTCCATCAGGTCAAGGGTTTCCCGTACCGGTTGCGCGACCTGTTGCCCGACCCGGCCGTGGCCGATCGGTTTCGTGGCGGAAGCTTCGTGACCCTGCGCCTGACCGCGGGCATGTACCACCGCTTCCACGCACCGCACGACCTGATCGTCGAAGGCGTGACGTACCTGTCGGGTGACTGCTGGAACGTGAACCCGATAGCGTTGAAGCGGGTGGAACGCCTGTTTTGCCGCAACGAGCGGGCGGTGATCGAGGCGCGGCTCGCGAATTCGCAAATTTCGATGCTGCTGGTTCCCGTCGCCGCGATCCTGGTGGCCAGCATCCGCCTCCATTGTCTCGATACCGAGCGGATGCTTCGCGAGATCGGGTCGACGCGCGTTCCTTGCGCGGCGACGCTCGCGAAGGGTGCGGAGATGGGCTGGTTCGAGCACGGCTCCACCATTCTCGTCTTCCTTCCGAAAGGCGTGACGCTCGATTTCGAGGTCGAGGAAGGGCGCCCGATCCGCGCGGGCGAGCCGCTGGCCCGGCTGCAGGCATTGTGACGTCCTCCGACGTCACCCACCCCGACCTAGCGATCATCGTTCGCACATCCGCCCCGCCTCCAGACCCTGGTGCGTGCGGGGCACTTATCGCGGTTGGCGCGTTGAGGGCTTCCGTTCCTCCGAGTCGCACGCTTGACGCCCCACATCAACGCCATCGGCACCGCGGTGCCTGCTCACGACATCCACGACGCCTTCATCGCCTGGGCGCGCGCGCGCGTGTCGCCGCGCGAGGCCAGGCTGTTCGACCGCATGGCGACGCGCGCCGCCATCCGTCACCGCTGGTCGGTTCTCCCGGAGACGCCGGGCGGCGGCTCGCCTGTCGAGGCGGACGGCTTCTATCACGGCGAGCGCCCGGGTACCGCGCGCCGCATGGCCGTTTATGCCCAGGCCGCGCCCGAACTCGTGCTCCGAGCCGTCTCGGCGTTGGCCGAGCGAATCCCGCTGGACGGGATCACGCATCTGGTGGTGGCGAGTTGCACCGGTTTCGTGGCACCGGGCATCGACCAGATCGTCGCGCGCCGGCTGGCGTTGTCGTCTTCGGTCGAGCGGTTGCTGGTCGGCTTCATGGGCTGCTACGCCGCGGTCGCCGCGCTCCGCAGCGCGCGCCACATCGTCCGCTCCGACCCGGGCGCGCGCGTGCTCGTCGTCACGGTCGAGCTGTCCACCCTGCATCTGCAGGAGGTAAATGATCTTGAACCCTTGCTCGCCATGCTCCAGTTCGGCGATGGTGCAGCGGCGGCGCTCGTGACCGCCGACCCCCATGGCTTCGCGATCGACCGGCCGTTCGCGACGACGCTCCCCGATTCGGACTCGCTGATCCGGTGGGACATCACCGACCACGGCTTTGCGATGCACTTGTCGGGCGAGGTGCCGGGCCGGATCGCGCACGCGCTGGCGAACACCGATTTTGCCCACCACGCGACCGGCGGACGCCCGGCAGAGCTGATCGACGGCTGGGCGGTGCATGCGGGCGGACGGTCGATCCTCGACGCGGTGCAGAACGCGTTCCGGTTGCCTCCACATGCGCTCGACAGCTCGCGCGCGGTGCTCGCCGAGAACGGCAACATGTCGTCGGCAACGTTGATGTTCGTGCTCGCCCGGTTGCTTGCAGGGCCGGCGATCAAGGAGGGGCTGGCGCTCGCTTTCGGACCCGGCCTGGCTGCTGAAGGCTTTGGTTTCCGGAGCCCCACTTGAGTCTCGGCGTTCGCTCTACCGCCGACGAGTTGATGGATGCCGACGACCTCGACGCCGCTATCTATGCCGCGGCGGTCGGTGATTTAGCGCGCGTGAACACGGTGACGCTCGCCAGGCGGCCCACGCTCGCCTTTCTGACGCGCGCGGTTCGGAACGGCCGGTTGCGACTGCTCGATGTCGGTTTCGGCGACGGCGACATGCTGCGCGCCGTCGCGCGCTGGGCCGTGCGGCATGACGTCACGGCGGAGCTGGTCGGCGTCGATCTCAATCCGCGCAGCCAGCCCGCAGCCGCTGCGCATACGCCGGGCGATATGCCCATCCGCTACGTGACGGGCGATTACGCCGATCAGGGCGGCGGATGGGACGCGGTCGTATCCAACCTGGTGACGCACCATATGACGCCCGTGCAGTTGATCGCCTTTCTTCGATTCATGGAAGCCAACGCGCGGAGTTGGTTCGTCAACGATGTCCACCGCCACCGGGTCGCGCATGCGGGGTGGCCGCTGCTCGCCGCCCTCGCCCGCTGGCACCCGGTCGTGCGCCATGATGGGCGCGTATCGATCGCCCGGTCGTTTCGTCCGCTCGAATGGCGGGCGATCCTGGCGGAGGCGGGCGTCGACGGCGCGCGCGTGTTCCGCGCCTTTCCGTTCCGGCTATGCGTCGAACGACTGCGCTGATCGTCGGAGCCGGGCCGGCCGGCAGCGCCGCGGCGATCGTGCTCGCGCGCGGCGGTGCGCGGCCGGTGGTGCTCGAGCGCTCGCGTGAGACGGGCGACGCGCTGTGCGGCGGGTTCCTGAGCTGGCGGACGCTCGACCGGCTGCACGCTCTGGGCATCGATCCCGACAGGCTCAGCCGGCGACGGATCGGCCGCGTCCACGTGTTCGCAAGCGGGCGCGAGGTCGAGGCTCCCCTCCCCCGCCCGGCGCTGGCGGTGTCCAGGCGTACGTTCGATACGGTCATGCTCGCCGAGGCTGAGCGAGCGGGCGCGGGTGTGGAGCGCGGGGTGGCGGTCAGGAGCGCGGAGGCGGGATCGATGGTGCTCGCGGATGGGACGACGCTGTCGCCAGGCACGCTGTTCCTCGCCGTGGGCAAGCACGACCTGCGCGGGCTCGCGCGGCCGACTCCGGGAGCGGGCGACGACCCGGCGCTCGGGCTCCGCGTCCGGATCGCGCCCACCGACGCGATGCGTCGCCGGATCGAGGACGCGATCGAGCTGCATCTGTTCGACCGCGGCTATGCCGGGTTGGCCGTGCAGGAGGACGGGACCGCGAATCTGTGCCTCGCCGTCCGCCGTTCGCGACTGCACGAGGCGGGGTCGCCCGATGCGCTCCTTCAGGCGATCGCGCGCGAGACGCCCGTATTCGGCGACTGGTTGGCGATGCGCGAGTCGGGGTGCGGCGTCGATGCGGTCGCAAACGTCCCTTACGGCTGGCGCATGCGCAAGGGGGTGGCGGGGCTGTTCCGGCTCGGCGATCAGGCGGCGGTCATCCCGTCGCTGGCGGGCGAAGGCATGGGGATCGCGGTCGCCAGCGGGTGTTCCGCGGCGGCCGCTTATGCGCACGGCGGCGCGGCGGCGAGCGCGGGGTGGCAGCGCCGCTTCGCCCACGACGCGGGAGTTCCGGTCCGCATGGCGGGGCTGGTGCGCGACTTGGCCGAGGGGCCGATCGCCCCGCGCGCCCTGCCCTGGCTCGCCCGCGCGCCGTTCCTGATCCAGGTGATTGCGCGCGCGACCAGGATGATGTGAGGCTTGAAGACCAGCATCCGGGGGCCGAAATAAGCGGAATGGAACGCCTGAACCTGTCCGAGAACGAGTGGCGCAAGCGCCTCTCCCCAGAGCAATTCAACGTGCTGCGCGAGGCTGGCACCGAACGCGCCTTTTCGGGCCGCTACAACGACAACAAGGCCGACGGCGTCTATCGTTGCGCCGCGTGTCAGCTCGACTTGTTCGACAGCGCCGACAAGTATGATTCGGGTTCCGGCTGGCCGAGCTTCAGCCAAGCGATCGAGCCCGACCGGGTCAGCGACCATACCGACGTCAGCCACGGCATGACGCGGACGGAAACGCGGTGCGCGCGGTGCGACAGCCATATGGGCCACGTCTTCCCCGACGGTCCGCCGCCCACGGGCCGGCGTTACTGCATGAATTCGGTGTCGCTCGAGTTCCGCCCGCGCGGCTGAGCGAAAGGCGCGGCGTTATTGCCGCGTTCACCATGACCCGCTAACCCTGCGCGCGTTCCATGGCATCGCGTACCCCCACATCCCGGCGTCCAACTTCCCCCAGGCGTTCACCCTGGCGCCAGCGGATCGTCCGTACGTCTCAGGTCCTTCTCGCGCTGGGGCTGCTTGCGCTCGGCGCGCTGGTGGTCGCGGTGTATGTGACGCGGTCGCAGCTGCCGAGCTTCGACCAGCTGCGATCGTCGCCCAACGGCCAGATGATCCGCGTGCACGCTGCCGACGGATCGATCCTGGTGTCGCTCGGCCCCAGCTACGGCCAGTGGCTTCCTTACGGCCAGATCCCGAGAGTGATGCGTGACGCGACGGTGTCGGTCGAGGACAGGCGTTTCCGCAGCCACCCCGGCGTCGACCCGATCGGCTTGGCGCGCGCTGTCAAGGTGCGGTGGGAGCGCGGGCGCTGGACGCAGGGCGGATCGACGCTCACCCAGCAGCTCGCGCGCAACGTATTTCTGTCGAGCCAGAAAAAGTTCGGGCGCAAGTTCCGCGAATGGATCCTGGCGCTGGCGATGGAGCGCAAATTCTCCAAGAACGAGATCCTCGAACTCTATCTGAACAAGGTCTATTACGGCGGTGGCGCGTACGGCATCGACGCGGCCAGCCGCCGCTTCTTCGGCCACGGCGCGGGGCAGCTCAGCCTGGCGGAGGCCGCCGTCATCGCCGGGCTGGTGAAAGCGCCGTCGAACTACTCCCCCACCGCCGATGCCGAGGCCGCCCAAGGGCGTGCGGGCGTGGTGCTGCAGACGATGGTGGAGACCGGCGCGATCAGCCCGGCCGAGGCCGCCTACGCCGATCCGCAGGACCTGCGGCTGGAGCCGGCGCCCAAGCAGAACAGCGTACGCTACTTCACCGACTGGGCGCTGCCGCAGCTCGATCTGCTGATCGACGAGCAGGAAGCGCCGCTGGAGGTGTGGACCACGCTCGACCCCGCCATGCAGCGTGCGGCCGATGCCGCGATCCGCGCGCAGGCGCCCGCGGGAACGCAAGGCGCGTTGGTCTCGCTCGACCGCGACGGCGCGGTGCGCGCGATGGTGGGCGGCAAGGACTACGTGTCGTCCATCTACAACCGCGCGACGCAGGCGCAGCGCCAGCCGGGTTCGTCCTTTAAGCTGTTCGTCTATCTCGCCGCGCTGGAGGCCGGCCACAAGCCCGAGGACACCGTCCTCGACGCGCCCGTGACGATCGAGGGGTGGAGCCCGCGCAACGACTCGCGCCGGCACTCGGGCGTGGTCTCGATCCGCACCGCCTTCGCCTATTCGCTCAACACGATCGCCGCCAAGCTGGGGCAGGAAGTCAGCTTCGCGACGGTGGCCGATATGGCGCGCCGGTTCGGGATCACGACGGCGGTCAACACGCATCCCTCGATGGTGCTCGGCACCTCCACCGTCCGGCTGATCGACATGACCCGCGCCTTCGCGTCGGTCGCGTCCAAGGGCGTGGCCGTCGCGCCGTTCGGCATCACGCGCGTGACCGCGAACGGTCAGGAGATCTACCGACACGAGGTTGACCGCAGTCGCGTGCTGGTCGCGCCGTATGTCGCCGCGCAGATGACCGACCTGCTCCAGACCGCGGTCAATGCGGGCACGGGGCGCGAGGCGCAGATCGGGCGGCCCGTGGCGGGCAAGACCGGCACGACAACCTCCGCCAAGGACGGCTGGTTCCTGGGCTTCTCCAGCGGGCTGACGACGGGCGTGTGGATGGGGCGCGACAATGCGCGGCCGGTCGCGGGCCTGTCGGGCGGCCGCGCCCCGGCGCGGGCGTTCGCGCAATTCATGCGCGCGGCGGTCGCCAAACGCCCGATCGAGCAGTTCGAGACGGAGGTGACGCTCCCCGAATGGCAGATCGAACCCGACGAGGAGAGCTATTTCGGCGCGCCGGACAACACGACGTACGTGGACGAGAACGGCAACCCGTTCGCGGACGGCGGGGAAGCTCCCGCCGCCGCCCCGCCGGCGCCGGCGTTCGATCCGCGTCCGGCTCCCCCGGAGCAGGAGCGGGCATCGCCCGACCGGATGGACCAGGACTGGATCGACCGCGCGACGGGGCGCGACGACTGGCCGCGCCGCGACTCTCCGGCGCGCGGTGCATATCGGCGTGAGGTGCCGCCCAGCGAGTACCGCCGCGAGCCGCCGCGCGGCTATGAGGAAGCCGAGCGACCGATCCAGTGAAGCCGCGCGCCGTGCGTTCGCAGCCACGCGCGCGCAGGCGTCGGGTCGGTCCCGAGCAGCTCGCGCACCAATACGTGAAAGGCGGGGCCGTGATGCATATGGACGCGGTGCGCGACCTCGTGCGCGACGGTGGCGCGGCGCACCCAGCCGGGCGCGAGCAGCAGCCGCCAGCTATAGCGAATCGCGCCGCCGCTTGAGCAGCTGCCCCAACGCCCCCGCGCGTCGCCGACCATGACCCTGGCGACGACCACGCCCGCCTTGTCAGCGAAATCGGCCGTCTCGCGGGCGAGCAGGTCGAGGCTCGCGCGCCTGAGCCAGGCGTCGACGCGGCGGGGCAGCGTCTCGGGCGGACCTTCGGCGAGAAGCCGGTCCCCGTGGCGCATCAGAGCGCGACGACCACCTGGCGTCCAGCAAAGCTCGAGGCGCTCGTCCGCGACCTCGATCACCGCGCCGGGCTCGAAGGGCACCGCCTCGGGGAGCGCCGCTTGTTGCTCCGCGATCCAGTCGGCTTTTCCGCGCGCCCAGGCCAGCGCGGGCTTTAGCGCGGCGCGGGCGGGCAGCACGAGCCGCGCGCGCCCGCTCGCCGGGTCGAAGGTCAACCGCGCTCGCCTCGCACGCGGGTTACGCACGACCTCGAACGCGTCGGGGGTCACAGCACGCGGTCGACGACGTGGTTCTCCAGGTCGCCCGCCTCGTCCTCGCTGATCGTCCAGCCGCGCACGGACACGCCCGCCCGGTGGACGGCCTCGGGGTCGCCTGAATTGAGGTGGTGCCAGCCGGGCAACTTCTCGCCGGCCGCGCGCAGGCGGTAGGCGCAGGTCGACGGCAGCCAGTCGATCCCGCGCACGTTGCCGGGTGTCAGCCGCACGCATTCGGACACGAACGCGCGGCGGTGCCGGTAGTTGGAGCAGCGCCCGCTGCGCCGGTCGAGCAGACGGCAGGCGGCGTTGGTCGCGACCAGCTCGCCCGTATCCTCGTCCTCAAGTTTGTGGATGCAGCATTTGCCGCAGCCGTCGCACAACTGCTCCCACTGGGCGCGGTCGAGCCGGTCGAGCGGCGTGTCCTCCCAGAAGCGCGTCACGTCACCCACCGTGCCAGCTCGGCCGCGACCGCGTCGGCGCTCTTGTCGGCGGGCAGGAGCGCGACGGGACGACCTTGCGGGTCCATCAGGTAGGTGACGCGCTGATGGTCCATCAGATAACCGCCGCCGGGCGCGAGATCGCCCTTGGCGTAATAGACGGCATACGCCTTGGCGGTTCGCGCAATCGCCTCTGTGCTGCCCGTCAGACCGAGCATGCGCGGGTGGAAGGCGTTGGTGAACGTCTTGAGCACGGCGGGCGTGTCGCGCGCGGGATCGACGGTGATGAACACGGGCGTGACGCGCGCCCCTCGCTCGGGATCGTCCTTCTCGAACTTCTTGAGGCCCGCGCCGATATTCTGTGCGTCGGTCGGGCAGATGTCGGGACAGAAGGTGTAACCGAAATACATGATGCGCCATTTGCCCGCGAGATCGCGGTCGGTCGCGGTACGCCCGTTCTCGTCCGTGAGCGCGAACGGTCCGCCGATCCTCGCGCCCGCCAGCGGCGGCTGCTCGGGCGGGCTCGCCGCGCGGCAGCCTGCGACCAGCAGCGCCAGGCCGGCGACCGCGGGGACGAAACGAATGTTCATGACGTGGCCATTCTTGTTCTGTTAGCGGCGGGGGATGAAGCCGTGTGTCCGGCTGACCATATCTGGGGTGCCGCGTGATGTCGCCAAGAGCCTTTGTCCAAGCCGCCCTCCTGCTCGCGCCGGCGGTGCCGGCCGGTGCGCAGCAGCAGTCGGAGAGCTACAAGTTCCTCCAGGCGGTCAAGTCCGCCAAGGGCAACGACGTGCTCGCGATCCTTGATCGGCCGGGCGCAAACATCGTCAACACGCGCGACAGCGGCAACGGGGAGGGCGCGTTGCACATCGTCGCCAAGCGCGGCGACGAGCCTTACACGCGCTATCTGCTTCAGAAGGGTGCCGACGCCAACCTGCGCGACGGGCGCGGCAACACGCCGCTGCTGCTCGCGGTCGATGGCGGCCATGCCGGGCTGATCCCCGTGCTGATCGCCGGCCGGGCGCGCGTCGACCTGGGCAATGGTGGCGGCGAAACTCCACTCATCCGCGCGGTCCAACGGCGCGACGTGGCGGTGACGCGCCTGCTCTTGGCGGCAGGGGCGGACCCCGACCAGACCGACAACGTCGCGGGCATGTCGGCGCGCGATTACGCCCGGCGCGACGCACGCAACCCGGCGCTCGCCAAGCTGCTGGAGGATGCGCCCAAGCGGGCGACGCGTGCGGTATCGGGGCCCAAGCTCTAGACCGCGTAGGCGTCGGGGTCGGTCAGCGCGAGCATCCGCCGTGCCGCGCGGCGTGCGAAGGCGAGCGTACAGCGCTTGCGGACATGCGCGGGCAGCGAGGCCGTCGCGGCTTCGCGGACGATCTCCGCCTCATACTGGTCGGCGACGATTACGCCGGTGCGGTGTGGCAGGAACGGTGCCGCGTCGAGCGGGGACAGGTCGAACCCGGCCGGCAATGCCCAGTAATAGCGATCGCAATGGCCCAGATAGTCCGGCCACTTGCCGTCGCCGAGCAGGTCGGCGCGCGACACCTTGATCTCGACGATGATGATACGTCCCCGAGCATCAATCGCCATCAGATCGGCGCGGCGGCCACCCTCGAGCGGCACCTCCGCCATCGCGGTCAGGTCATGGCGGTGGAGCATGCGAATGACGCCGCGCGCGACATCGGCCGCGCAGAGCGCGCCGTCGGTCTGGTCGATGCAGGAGGGAGGTGTTTGGAGAAGCACGCCCTTCGTTTAGGAACAAGAAGCGAACAGGACAAGGGTGTGGTGGGGATGCGCCGCGGCAAAGCCGCGTCGTCGGTCGTAGCTATGCTACGCCGGCCGGGCTTGTGCGAGTCCTGCGACGAGGCGTCGCAGGCCGCACTTCACCTGTAAAAAACATGATTCCCGATCAGCGCGACCTTCGTCAAGCGCCCGGGCAGTCCGACCTTGCGGCCGTTAAAGAACAAGGCGTTCGGCGCGGGGCTCTTCCAAGCAGACGCTAGGGCGACCTTGGCGACGGCCTCGGCAGTACGATACATACGGTTCACGGCGTCGACCGCGGGCAGCACGCCGCGACGCACGAACGAGAACTGGCCACGCTGTTTGACCACTCCGCACACGTCGGAGGCGAAGCGGCCCGACTTAGCGCGGTTGAGGACAACGTGGGCGACCGCGAGCTGGCCAGCGAGCGGCTCGCCCTTGGATTCGAAATAGATGGTGGTGGCGAGGCAGCGGAGCGCCTCCTCGTTGCCGGTCTCGCCCGCCGCATGGGCGGCGACGGCGGCATCGAGCGAGCTGAAGGTCGCGGGCGCGTGCTTGATCGCCGCAGGTACTTCAGGGTCGAGCGTCGGAAAAATGGTTGGAACCAGCGGCGGCACTGGCACGTTCGTGGCAGGTGTGATGAGAACCGAGGTAAGCGCGGGCCGATCGAGTTCGGCGGCGTTGGTCGACGTAGTGAGTGCCAGGCCGCCAAGGGCCAGGGTCATCGCCGCAATCGTTGCGGCATGCTGAATAATCGTCACTGGTTATCACAAATATGCGGTTGGTTCGCGGACGGGCGACGCGGCTCGAACATTGCAAGCCTGTGGCACCGGTCCGGGATTGCCCCCCGACTGCGTAACCGCCACCGTATCGCACACGGGTTCGGTACAACGCTGATTTCGATTAGTTCCCGTTGTCTAGGCTGACGGAAGCGTCAACCTGCGCGCAGGGTTTCAGCGGCGAACCGTTCCGCGTCCGGGCTGTCCAGTTCGATCACCCATAGATCGGGATCGCGAGCGCGGCGTCTGCGCCAATACTCCTCCACGGCGACCATCGACCCGTTGCTTGGAGTCGCGTCGATCGGTCCCGGTGCCCCGGACGAGTCGATCCCGCGTTCGAAAAGCTTCGCGTCGCCGCCCCGCATCGTCGTGATCAGCAGAAGCGTTCCTCCTTGTGCGTCGCCCTTGGCGCGCACCGTTGCAAAGCCGCCGGCGTCGTTGACCCGGCGGATCAGCGCCGATGCGACCACCGAAGCGGGCAGGCGATCGCTCACGCCAGCCCGTATCCGGGGAGCGTGGCCAGCGAGATGCGCGAGCGCATGAAGGTGCCAGTGCCGCGCGCGACCTCCTCACCGCTCGCGTCCAGCAGGCGGGCGTCGGCGTTGAAGACGCGCCGGCGGCCGTTGATCCAGCGGCCTTCCGCGACGACGGGTCCCGGTCCGAGTGGTCGGGTGAACAAGAGCGTGAAGGCGGTGGTGAGCAGGAAACGGTCGGTAACCAAGCTGTTGGCGGCGTAAAAGGCGGCGTCGTCGAGCATCTTGAAGTAACTGGTGCCGTGAACCGCGCCGGCGGCGTGGAAATGGCGCTTGTCGAGCATGAAGCGGATGCGCGCGACCCCGCCCGCCTCGATCTCGAGCGTGGAAGGGAACAAGGTATTGATCGGGGCGGCGGCGTAGAGCGACTCCAGCGCCCGGTGATGCGCCGCCTCGCCTTCAGGCCGCGTCACGCGCCTCGTCCGTCGTGAATAGCGCGTAGAGCGCATCGCGCGAGCCGGCTCCGCGCAGCTTGGCGAGGAAACGCTGGTCGCGCAGCGTGCGCGACACGCGGGCGAGCGCCTTAAGGTGGGCCGCACCCGCGTCAACCGGCGAGAGCAGGAGGAAGATCAGGTCGACGGGCAGGTCGTCGACCGCATGATATTCGACCGGTTGGGCGAGGCGCGCGAAGCCGGCAACGATCTGTTCCAGTCCGTCGACGCGGCCATGCGGGATCGCGACGCCGTGGCCGAAGCCGGTCGACCCGAGCCGTTCGCGCTCGTTCAGGCGATCGGCGATATGGCGTGCATCGATCCCGATCTGGGGTGCGACGATGCCGGCCATCGTCTGGAGCAAAGCCTTCTTGCCGCCGCCTGCCAGGTCGAACAGGACGGCTTCGGGCCGCAGCAGGTCGCTCAGATCGGACATTCGCGGACAGTCCAGGCGGGAGGGAGCGGGCGGCGCTTCCTAGTGCAAGAAGCGCCGCGGCGAAGCCGCGTCGTCGGTCGCAGCGGGGCTGCGCCGGCCGGGCTTGAGCGAGTCAGCCGGCCGTGGCGGGCTGCCCCTCTGCGCCAGGCTCCACCCAGCCGATCGTCCCGTCGCCGCGCCGGTAGACCATGTTGTGGTCACCGGTGCCGGAGTTCTTGAACAGCAGCGCGGACGTGTTGCGCAGGTCGAGCATCATCACGGCATCGCCCACGCTCGCCTCGGGCACGTCCACACGCGTTTCGGCGACGATGAGCGGGGCGTCGGGCGCTTCCTCCTCATCGTGGCGGCCGTCTTGGAACAGGGTGTAACGCGCATTGTCGGAAGTCCCAAGGGTCCCGGCGGTCGCCGTGAGATCGGCCGTGTCCACATGATGCCCTTTTAGGCGGCGGCCGTAACGGCGGAGCTGCTTGTCGATGTGATCGGCCGCGCCATTGAAGGCGAGATGCGCGTCCTGAGCGTCGTGACGGCCCTTGAGCACCAACCCACGCGTGACGTGCGTGACGATGTCGCAGGTGAAGCCGTTATCGTGCGGCCCCTTGCCGAAGGTGGCGTTGGACGAGACCGCGCGGGCGAAATACTTGGTCGCGATCGCCTGGAGACGGTCCTCGACGTGGGTCTTGAGCGCGTCGCCCACATCGACCTGATGGCCCGATACCCGAATCTCCATGAACTCACTCCGTTTCTGTTGTCGTCACCGCGTCGCCGAACGCCAAAGAGGATCGACGAGGGTGGATATGAACGCTCCGTGGGCGGCAAGTTCTCCCGCCGATACCTCGAAAACCCTGACCGGGCGGTCGACCCGCTCGGTAGCGACGGCAGCGGGCGCGGGCGCCGCGGGTGTGTCGGCGAGGAGTCCCAAGCCGATCTGGCGACCGCCGGTCAACTCCACATAGACCTGCGCCAGGAGCTGCGCGTCGAGCAGAGCGCCGTGGAGGACGCGGTGCGAGCGGTCGATGCCGAAGCGCGAGCAGAGCGCGTCGAGCGTGTGCTTGGCCCCGGGATGGCGGATGCGCGCCATGGGCAAGGTGTCGACCATGCGATCGAGCGAAACGGGGGCTCGGCCGCAGCGTTGCAACTCGCCGTTGAGGAAGCCGAAATCGAAGGTGGCGTTATGCGCGACGAGCGGCGCATCCCCCAGGAACGCCAGAAGCTCGTCGGCGCGCGTGTGGAAAAGCGGCTTGTCCGACAGGAAAGCGTCTGTGAGCCCATGCACCGCCGCGGCCTCGGGCGGCATGGCGCGCTCGGGATGGTGGTAGGCGTGGAAGCTGCGCCCGGTCTCGACGCGGTTGACGATCTCGAGGCAGCCGATCTCGACCAGGCGGTCGCCCCGCGAGAAGTCGAAGCCGGTGGTCTCGGTATCGAAGACGATCTCGCGCATCGGAACGATATCAGTCTTTGTCGGGCAGTAGGCAAGCGACCACGCGAGCGACGGCGGCGCGGGTCTCTTCGAGTGTGACATCGGTCGCGATGACAAAGTCGGCGCGGGCGCGCTTGGAAGCGTCGGGCAGTTGTCGGGCGAGTATGGCCTCGAGCTTGGCCGAGGTCATGCCGGGGCGGGCAAGGACGCGGGCGCTCTGGATCTTCGGTGCCGCGGAGACGACGACGATCTTGTCGACGTGGGCGTCGCCGCCGGTCTCGAACAGGAGCGGGACGTCGAACAAGATAAGCGGGGCGTCGGCGTTGGCCGTCAGGAAAGCGGCGCGTTCCTCGCCGACGGCGGGGTGGACGATCGCTTCCAACCGCCGCATCGCCGCCTCGTCGCCCAGCACCGCCTCGGCCAGCGCGGTGCGGTCCACGCCTCTTGGGCCGGTGGTCGACGGGAATGCCGCCTCGATCGCGGCGACGACGCGACCGGCGGGGCCCTGCAGCCGGTGGACGGTGGCGTCGGCGTCGAAGACGGGAAGTCCGGCTTCCGCGAACATGGCGGCGACGGTGGATTTGCCCATGCCGATCGAGCCGGTGAGGCCGATCGTAATCATGCCGTCAGCAGCTCGCGCAACTCGTCGTCGCGTTCGCGCGGGGGCTCGACGCCGAACAGGAGTTCAAAGGCGAGCGCGGCTTGGGCGACCAGCATTTCGAGTCCGTCGACCGTTTCCAGCCCGCGGTCGTTCGCCTGGACGAGGAGGTCGGTCTCGAGCGGGGCGTAAACGAGGTCGTATACGACCGCCTCCTCGGGAAGCGGGGTCAGGTCGATCTCGAGCGGGGGCTGGCCCGTCATGCCGAGCAGGCTGGCGTTGACGAGCAGCGCCGCGGGCGGGAGCGGGGCGGTGAGAGGCAGCGCGCGGCCCTTCAGCCCGAAGGTCGACAGCAGCGCCGCGCCTTTCAGCGGCGTGCGGTTCAGGACCGTGACCGGGCCGACCGCCATCTTGGCCAGCGCGAACAGCACCGCGCGGGCCGCGCCACCCGCGCCGATCACGACCACCGGCTTGCCCGCGAAGTCGAAGCCGGCGATTGGCGCGTAAAAGCCGCCCGCATCGGTGTTGGCCCCGATCAGCGCGCCGTCCTCGGCACGCATGGCGAGGTTGATCGCGCCGATCGTAGTGCGGATATCGCCCCGGTCTTCGACATGGTCGAGCGCGGCGAGCTTGTGCGGGACCGTGACGTTGCATCCGCGCCAGTCCGGATCGGCGCGGCGGGACGCGAAATAAGCGGCGAGATCGGCGGGCGCGACGCGGGCGGCGCGGTAATCGGCGTCGAGGTCGAGCGCGTGGAGCCAGAAGCCGTGGATGAGCGGCGACTTGGAATGGGAGATCGGATCGCCGATCACTTCGGCGTAGGATCGGCCGGGAGCGTAGAAAGTCATGAAAGTCACACCCCTACGCGTACGCGCGCGTCACGCGGGAAGGACGGAGCGGACGCGGAGATAGTCGAGCACGGGCAGCAACGGCATGCCGAGCACGGTGAAGTGCGATCCGACCACGCGCGAGAACAACTGCACCCCGAGCCCTTCCATCCTGTAGCAGCCCACGCATCCCGCGATCGCCGGCCATTCCGACTCGAGATACGCGTCGATGAAGCTGTAGGACAGCGGGCGGACCGACATTTCCGCCGACTCGACGTGACGCCAGACGGGGCGGCCGCCTTCCGCGATCACGGCGGCGCTCCAGAGCCGGTGGACGCGGCCGGACATACGGGCGAGGTGGTTGGCCGCCTGCTCGCGGCTGTAAGGCTTGTCGAGTACCGCTCCGTCGTCGAGCGCGACGAGCGAGTCGCCGCCCAGCACGAGCGCGTCCGGGAACCGCGCGGACAATTTGACCGCTTTCAATTCGGCTAGCGCGTCGGCGAGGTCGCGGGGGCGTTCCCGGCCGAGCGCCGCCTTGGCGGCGTCCTCGTCGACCTGCGGGCTCATCGCCTCGAACGACACCGCGGCGGCGGCGAGCATGGCGCGGCGGGAAAGAGACTGCGAGGCGAGGATCAGCCTCACGCGACGCCCTCGATGCTGTCGGTGGTCCCGCCGCGGTCGTTCAGGAGCGCGATGATCGCCGCGGCGGTTTCCTCGATCGAGCGGCGGGTGACGTCGATCACGGGCCAGCCGTTATCGGCGAACATACGGCGCGCGAAGGCGATCTCGCGGGCGACGGACTCCTGTTCGACATAGCTCGTCTCCGTGGCCTGGTTGAGCGACAGGAGGCGGTTGCGGCGGATGGCGATCAAGCGGTCGGCGCTGGTGGTCAGGCCGACGATGAGCGGACGGCGGAGCGCGTAGAGCGAGCGGGGCGGCGGGCTTTCGACCACGACGGGGATGTTGGCGACCTTGTAGCCGCGGTTGGCGAGGTAGATCGAGGTGGGGGTCTTGGACGAGCGGCTGACCCCTGCGAGCATGATGTCGGCCTCCTCCCACTCGTCCTGACCGATCCCGTCGTCATGCGCGATCGTGAATTGGATGGCGTCGACGCGCGCGAAATAGGCCGCGTCGAGGACGTGCTGACGGCCGGGACGCGCCTTGGCCTGCTGGCCGAGCAGCGCGGAGAGCGCGTCGTTGACGGGATCGAGCGGTGCGACCGCGGGAAGCCCGAGCGTGCGGCAGCGTTGTTCGAGGGTGCGGCGCGTCGCTTGGTTGACGAGCGTGAAGATGACGAGGCCGGGATTCTGCGCGATCTCCTGGAGGATGCGTTCCAGATGCGCTTCGGTTCGGACCATGGGCCAGAAATGGCGGATCGTGTCGACCGCGTCATACTGGGCGAGCGCGGCCTTGGCGATGTTCTCCAGCGTCTCGCCGGTCGAGTCCGACAGGAGGTGGAGGTGGAGCCGTGTCACGTGAAGATAGGGACCGATCTGTGGATAAGCCGGGGACGGGGGGTAGCGGAACCGGCGGTTTCCGCCAAGCGGGCGATCCGCAGTGGACAAGTCCGCGTCGGTCCACAGGCTCGTTCACAGGTGGAGCAATCGTCCACCGGCTGTGGATAACGGGGACGGTCGTCGGACTCACGCGCATCCCCGTGTGGATAACCGCTCGCGGCTGTTGGCAAACCGGGGAGGCCAGCTTAATCCCCGTCGCCAACGCGACCACTATCATCACAACCTTTTTAAGATTTTCTTTAGGTAGAAGAGAGAAGCTCCCGGTTTGCCCACGTCGTTGAAACCGTTGCTCGGCGTGCTGGAAGGTCGACGGCTCGATGTACCGCCCATCTGGCTGATGCGGCAGGCGGGGCGGTATCTGCCCGAATATCGCGCGCTTCGGGCGGAAAAAGGCGGTTTCCTCGCGCTCGCGACCGATCCGGAAGCGGCGGCGGAAGTGACGTTGCAGCCGATCCGGCGGTTCGGGTTCGATGGGGCTATCCTATTCTCGGACATTTTGATGGTGCCGTGGGCGCTCGGGCAGGATCTCAGCTTCGGGGTGGGCGAGGGACCGCGGCTGACGCCGCCGCTGGTGGATCACGCGCTGGGTGCGTTGGAACGGGCGCCCGAGCGGCTGGAGCCGGTCTACGCGACCGTCGCGCGGGTAGCGCGGGCATTGCCTACCGAGACGACGTTCCTGGGCTTTGCGGGGTCTCCCTGGACCGTGGCGACGTATATGGTGAACGGGTCGGGATCGAAGGATCAGGGTGAGACGCGCGCTTTCGCGTACCGCGACGAAGCGGCGTTCGCGGAAATCGTGGGCGCGATCCTGGAACTCACGGTCGAGTATCTCGCCCGGCAGATCACGGCTGGGGTCGAGGCGGTGCAGCTGTTCGACAGCTGGGCGGGGTCGCTCAGCCCCGAACAGTTCGAGCGGTGGGTGATCGCGCCCAACGCCGAGATCGTGACGCGCCTGCGCGAGCGGTGCCCGGGGGTGCCGATCATCGGCTTTCCCAAGGGTGCGGGGGCCAAGCTGGCCGCCTACGCCGCCGGGGTCGCGCCCGATGCGATCGGGCTGGACGAGACCGTCGATCCGGTTTGGGCGGACGGGGCGCTGCCGGCGGGAATGCCGGTACAAGGCAATCTCGATCCGCTCGCTCTGCTGACCGGCGGCGAGACGCTCGACCGCGGCGTGGACAGGGTGCTGGCGGCGTTTCCGGAGCGGCCCCATCTGTTCAACCTGGGCCACGGCATCGGTCAGCATACGCCGATCGCCAATGTCGAACGGCTGATCGCCAGGGTGCGGCGCGACGTGCGGGGCTGATACGGGATGTGGGAGCGGCTATCGGTGGCGTATGACTGGATCAAGGCGGCGCATCTGATCTTCGTGATCTACTGGATGGCCGGGCTGTTCATGCTCCCGCGCTACCTCGTGTATCATCAGGAGAACCTGGCCGACACGGCGGACGCGGCCCGCTGGGTGGAGCGCGAGGGCAAGTTGCGCAAGATCATCCTGACTCCGGCGATGATCGTGGTGCTGGTGCTGGGGGTGGTGCTGGCGACGATGTCGGGGGCTTGGGGGCAGGGCTGGCTGCATGCCAAGCTGTTGTTCGTGGCGTTGCTGCTCGGCTATCACGGATGGGCGATAGGCTACACGCGCAAGCTCGCGGCGGGGAAGCCGACGCTGACGAACAAGCGCCTGCGGCTGGCGAACGAGGCGCCCGCGCTGCTGATCGCGGTGATCGTGGTGCTGGCGATCGTGAAGCCTTGAGGCTTCGGCTTCCCGCGCGACGTGGTCTGGAGTAAGCGAAGATATGGCCACACAACCTGAACTCGTCCTGCTGACTGCGGAACAGTTCCTGCGGATCGATTTCGGGTCGGACGTGAAGGCGGAGCTGGATAACGGCGTGATCCGCATGATGGCGGGCGGCACGGTGGCCCATGCCCGGGTGCAGATGAATCTTTACGGGTTCCTTCGCCGCGCGCTTCGTGGATCGGGGTGTCGTCCGTTCGGGTCCGACATGGCCATCCGCACCCATTCCGGTTCGGTGCGCTACCCCGACGTATCCATCGATTGCGGCGGCGACCGGGACACGTCCGACGAGGCTAAAGCGCTGGACGATCCCAAGGTCGCAATCGAGATCCTCTCGCCGAGCACGCGTCGTGAGGATGAGGGCGTGAAGCTGAGCGAATATCGGCTCGTGCCGACCATCGACACGATCGTTTTCGTCGATCCGCTCGCCGAGCGGATGAGGGTGTTGCAGCGAACCGGGCCCGATGCCTGGTCGGATCGAACGTATCAGGAGCCCGCGGATTTGACGGTGCCGGCGCTCGGGCTGGTTATTCCCCACGTAGAGATCTTCGCGCGGGATTGAGCCCGACCCGCGTCCGCCTTGACGAGCGCGGCGGTTCCTTTTAGATCCTGATGTAACCGCAGGCGGGTCCTCCGTCTTCGCGCGCCAGCTTCGAACACGCGGTCTTTCGCGAACCCGAGCTTTTCCCCGATCCCTTGTCGGCAGACCCCGCATGCATCTCAAAGACCTGAAATCGAAGAAGCCCGCCGAGCTGGTGGGGATGGCCGAGGAGCTGGGCGTCGAGGGGGCGTCGACGCTGCGGAAGCAGGACCTGCTGTTCGCGATCCTGAAAGTGCAGGCCGATAACGGCGACGAGATCATGGGCTTGGGCACGATCGAGGTGCTGCCCGACGGGTTCGGCTTCCTGCGCTCGCCGGAATCGAACTATCTGGCGGGGCCCGACGATATCTACGTCTCGCCCAACCAGGTGCGCAAGTTCGGGCTCAGGACTGGCGATACGGTCGAGGCGGAGATTCGCGGGCCCAAGGACGGCGAGCGGTATTTCGCGCTGGTGCGGCTGATCTCCGTCAATTTCGACGATCCGTCCGTCGTCCGGCACCGGGTCAATTTCGACAATCTGACGCCGCTCTATCCCGAAGAGAAACTGACGCTCGACCAGGTCGATCCGACGGTCAAGGACAAGTCGGCGCGGGTGATCGACATCGTGGTTCCCCAGGGCAAGGGCCAGCGCGCGCTGATCGTAGCGCCGCCGCGGGTCGGTAAGACGATGCTGCTCCAGAACATCGCCAAGGCGATCACGGATAACCATCCCGAGGTGTTCCTGATCGTGCTGCTCATCGACGAGCGGCCGGAGGAAGTCACCGACATGCAGCGGTCGGTGAAGGGCGAGGTGGTTTCTTCCACGTTCGACGAGCCTGCGACGCGCCACGTCCAAGTCGCCGAAATGGTGATCGAGAAGGCCAAGCGGCTTGTCGAGCACAAGCGCGACGTGGTGATCCTGCTCGACTCGATCACCAGGCTCGGGCGCGCCTACAACACGGTAGTGCCGAGCTCGGGCAAGGTGCTGACGGGCGGCGTGGACGCCAACGCGCTCCAGCGGCCCAAGCGCTTCTTCGGCGCGGCGCGCAACATCGAGGAGGGCGGATCGCTGTCGATCATCGCCACCGCGTTGATCGATACCGGCAGCCGGATGGACGAGGTGATCTTCGAGGAGTTCAAGGGCACGGGCAATTCGGAGATCGTGCTGGACCGGAAGGTGGCGGACAAGCGCATCTTCCCGGCGCTCGATGTCGGCAAGTCGGGAACGCGCAAGGAGGAGCTGCTGGTCGACAAGGCCAAGCTGTCCAAGATGTGGGTCCTGCGTCGTATCCTCATGCAGATGGGGACGATCGACGCGATGGAGTTCCTGCTCGACAAGATGAAGGACTCGAAGTCGAACGAGGTGTTCTTCGACAGTATGAATCAGTAGCGCAGGGCGGCTTGCGCCACCCTGGCGCAAGACACGCCCAAGCTCGGCCGGCATAGCGTCAGCTACGACCGACGACGCGGCTTTGCCGCGGCGCGTTCCCCCGCTAAGCGCCTCTGATGATCCTGACCCTCCTCACCGCCGGAGCGGCCGCGGCCACCGCCGCCGCGCCCTCCTTGTCCGAGATGTGGCAGCTCGCCCTCGGCGACTTCGCCAACATCACCGAAGCGTCGCGGCTGACCGCGTTCGGGCAGGTCCTGCTGATCGACATCGTGCTGGCGGGCGACAACGCGATCGTGGTCGGCGCGCTGGCGGCGGGGCTCCCCGACGAGCAGCGCAAGAAAGTGATCCTGATAGGCATCATCGCCGCCTTGGTGCTCCGGATCGGCTTCGCGCTGATCGCGACGTGGCTGCTCGGCATCGTCGGGTTGATTTTCGCGGGTGGGCTGCTGCTGCTGTGGGTGGCGTGGAAAATGTGGCGCGAGCTGCATCACAGCCGCCCGACCGAGGACGGTGTCGAGAATATCCGCCCGGCGCGCAGCTTCGCGAGCGCGGCTTGGGCGGTGGCGCTCGCGGACGTGTCGATGAGCTTGGATAATGTGCTCGCGGTGGCGGGCGCGGCGCGCGAGCATCCGGGCATCCTGATCATCGGGCTGGTGCTGTCGGTGGCGCTGATGGGCTTGGCGGCGAATTTGATCGCCCGGTATATCGAGCGGTATCGCTGGATCGCCTATGTCGGGCTGGTGGTCATACTCTATGTCGCGGGCAAGATGATCTATGACGGGGCGATCGACCCCAAGATCGGGATCACCACGCTGTTCGCGTGAGTGACGGCTCAGGCGAGGTGACGCGCAAAGAACTCGGTGGTGCGCTGGTCGGCTAGGCCAGCCGCCTGTTCGGAGCGACGCCGCCCCATCTCGGCGGCGAACCCGTGGTCCTCGCCGGGATAGTCGTGGATCGTGACGCGGGGATGGTCGTCGAGGCCGGCATGGACCGCCGCCTGCGCGTCCTTGGGGACGAGATGATCCTCACTGGCGATGTGGAGCAGGAGCGCGTTGGCGATGCCATGCTTCTCGCCGAGCAGGCCGTCCAGGCCGACACCGTAATAGCCGACGCTGGCGTCCACGTCGGTGCGCGCCGCAGTCATGAAGGCGAGGCGACCGCCAAGACAGTAGCCGACCACGCCGACCTTGCCGCCGTCCACTCGGATACGGGCTGCGCGGATGGTGGCCTCGATGTCGGCGATACCCTGATTTTGGTCGAAGCGGTTCATCAGGCCGAATGCGCGCTGAAGCTCGGGTTCGACATCCGGATCCAGCTGGACACCCGGCTCCAAACGCCAGAACAGGTCGGGAGCGAGCGCAAGATAGCCCGCCTGCGCCAGCGTATCGCACTTGCGGCGGATGCCTTCGTTGACGCCGAAGATCTCCTGGATGACGATCACTGCGGCGCGGGGAGCGCCGGCTGGTTGCGCGAGATAGGCGTCGAAGCTGGCCGAGCCGTCCGACGTCGCGACGGTGATGCTGGTCATGGGATGCTCCGGGGC
Organism: uncultured Sphingomonas sp.; assembly: GCF_964235535.1. GTDB lineage: Bacteria > Pseudomonadota > Alphaproteobacteria > Sphingomonadales > Sphingomonadaceae > Sphingomonas. Next base: position 14,470 of record NZ_CAXSBH010000021.1, on the reverse strand, counting down.
TGTTGCGGGCGGGGCGTGTCCGCGCGCATGGTGGCCGTCAATGCCGGGCTCTCCGGCGGCGCTCAAGAGGGTTTCCCGCATGAAGGTCACGATCGATGTCGACATCACTCCCGAGGAGGCGCGGCGCGCGGTCGGGTTGCCGGACTTGACGCCGCTCCATGATCGGTACGTCGCGCGGTTGGGCGAGATGGTGGAGGGCGGGATCAAGCCGGAGATGCTGGAGGGCATGCTCAAGAGCTGGGCGCCGATGGGCGAGGCGGGCCTGACATTCTGGCGGCGGCTGTTCGAGGCCGGAAACGGGGCCGGAGCCAAGCCCGGCCAGTGAGCGATACGATATACGCGCTGTCGAGCGGGCGACCGCCGGCCGCGATCGCGGTAATGCGGGTAAGCGGGCCTGGGGCGCTGTATACGGCGCGGGCGTTGGCGGGCCGATTGCCGGAAACTCGGCGGGCCGCGCTCAGGGCGCTCCGCGACGGCGAAGGACGGCTGCTCGACCGGGCGTTGGTACTGGTGTTCCCGGGGCCGGACAGCGCGACGGGGGAGGATTTGGTCGAGCTGCATCTGCATGGCGGGCGGGCGGTGGTGGCGGTGGTCGAGCAGGCGTTGGCGGCGCTCGGCCTGCGACGTGCGGAGGCGGGGGAGTTCACGCGGCGGGCGCTGGTAAACGGGCGGATCGACTTGGCGCAGGCGGAAGGGCTCGCCGACCTGCTTGCGGCGGAGACGGAGGCGCAGCGCGTCCAGGCGATCGGCGCGGCCGAGGGCATGGTGAGCACGCTGGTTCGGGGATGGAGCGAGCGCGTGTTTGCGCTGTCGGCGGAGGTGGAGGCGGCCCTGGACTTCGCGGAGGAGGACGATGTCGCGGTCGATCTGGGCGATACGGGAAGGGCGGTCGCGGCGCTGCGGGCGGAGATCGAGGAGGTGCTCGCGCGACCGGCGGCCGAGCGGTTGCGCGATGGGCTGCGTGTGGTGCTGGCGGGGCCGCCCAATGCGGGCAAGTCGACGCTGCTCAACCTGCTTGCCGGGCGCGAGGCGGCGATCGTGTCGCCGGTCGCGGGGACTACGCGCGACGTGATCGAGGTGCCGGTTGTTGGCGAAGGTGTCGCGTATGTGCTGGCCGACACGGCCGGGCTGGTCGTGGCGAGCGCGGATCCCATTGAGGCGATGGGGGTGGAGCGGGCGCGGGCAGCGGCGCAAGTAGCTGATATCGTTGTATGGTTGGGCGATGACGCACCGCCGGGCGAGGCGGTGTGGGTTTGGGCTCGGGCAGATGCGGCAGGTCGGGGAGAGCCGCCGGAAGGTGTGGATGTTGTCACCTCCAGCACGCAGCCCGGGACGATTGCGACGTTATGGCGTGTGATCGCGGCGCGGGCGGCTGGATTGCTGCCGCAGGAGGACCGGCCGTCGCTGAATGAGAGACAGCGGGCGTTGGCGGGAGAGGCGGCAGCCGAACTGGTAAGTGAGGACGACCCGTTGCTCCTGGCGGAACGGCTTCGCCAAGCGCGCGTGCTGCTGGCGCGAGTCACGGGAGCGGATGCCACCGAGGCGATGCTGGATGCGCTGTTCGGGCGGTTCTGTATCGGAAAGTAAGTTGTTCCACGTGGAACAACTTTGACCGCATAGGTTAGGGTGAGTATGACGTCCCGATGAGCGACGTAATCGTCATCGGCGGAGGACATGCGGGCGTCGAGGCAGCGCTGGCGAGTGCTCGGCGGGGAGCGACGACGGTGTTCGTCACGATGGACCGGCGGACGATCGGCGCTTTATCGTGCAATCCGGCGATCGGCGGATTGGGCAAGGGGCATCTCGTCCGCGAGGTCGACGCTTTGGATGGGGCGATCGCACGAGCGGCGGATGCGGCCGCGATCCATCACCGGATGCTGAACCGGTCCAAAGGGATGGCGGTGCGGGGCCCGCGCGTGCAGGCCGACCGACGGTTGTTCGCGGCGGCGGTGCGGTCGATGATCGAGGCGCAACCGGGATTGCGGGTGGTCGAGGGCGAGGTCGCGTCGTTGCTGATCGAGGGTGGTGTCGCTGCAGGCGTGATGTTCACCGACAGATCGACGCTGAGCGGGCGGGCGGTGGTAATCGCGGCGGGGACATTCCTGGCGGCACGGATGTTCCGGGGCGATGAGCGGATGGCGGGCGGGCGGATCGGGGAGCGGCCGGCGGGTGCGCTGGCCACTCAGCTTCGCGGCCTGGGGCTGCCGATGGCGCGGCTGAAGACGGGAACGCCGCCGCGACTGGATGGGCGCACGATCGACTGGGCGCGGGTCGCCGAGCAGCCGTCGGACGCCGAGGTCTGGACGATGTCGCCGATGAGCGACCGCCATACGCGTCCGCCGCAGATTGCGTGCGGGGTGACGCGGACCAACGCGCGCACCCATGACGTCATCCGTGCGGGGCTCGACCGCTCGCCGTTGTTCGACGGAGCGATCGTGGCGTCGGGACCGCGTTACTGCCCGTCGATCGAGGATAAGCTCCACCGGTTCGGGGACCGCGAAGGCCACCGCATCAACCTGGAGCCCGAGGGGCTGGACGATCACGTCGTCTATCCCAACGGCATTTCCACCTCGCTGCCGGTCGACGTGCAGGAGGCGATGGTGCGATCGATCGCGGGGCTGGAACGAGCGACCATCACGGTGCCGGGCTATGCGGTCGAGTATGATCATATCGACCCACGTTCGCTCGGGCGGGGCCTGCAGGTGCGGGTAGTGCCGGGACTGTTTCTGGCGGGGCAAGTGAATGGTACGACCGGGTACGAGGAAGCGGCGGGGCAGGGGATCGTCGCGGGACTGAACGCGGCGGCGGCGGCGATTGGGGTCGAGGCGTATCTGCCGGACCGCGCGACGAGCTATCTGGGCGTGATGATCGACGATTTGACACTTCACGGCGTTACCGAGCCGTACCGGATGCTGACCGCGCGGGCGGAGTACCGCTTGTCGTTGCGCGCCGACAATGCCGAGACGAGACTGGGGCCGATCGGGCGACGGCTGGGATGCTTGTCCGACGAACGCTTGCGGCATCTGGACGTGCGCGAGGCGGAGCGCGTGGAGTTCCGCGAGCGGCTGGAGGTGACGCGAACCGCGTCGGGGCTGGCGGCTAACGAAGTCCGCGTCTCGCGCGACGGGGCGCGGCGATCGGCCTGGGGCTGGCTGAGCATCCCGACGGTCGTGCTTCAGGATGTCGCGCCGGGTAGCGAGATCGGCATCGACCCGGACGTGGTCACCGAGATCATCGAGGATGCCCGCTATGCGCCTCACCTCGAGCGGCAGGCAGCCGAGGTGGCGGAGCGGGCGCGGGGCGATCATCCGCTGCCGACCGCGCTCGACTACCAGGCGGTCACAGGGCTTTCGACGGAGATGGTGGAGCGGCTGAGCGCGGCGTCGCCCGACAGCCTAGCCGCTGCCGGCCGAGTGCGCGGCGTGACGCCGGCCGCGCTCACGGCGATTCTGCTGCATGCCAAACGGGCGGACGGACGCCGAGCGGCGTGACGGAGGACGAGGCGCGAGGCTGGGTCGCCGACCGGTTCGACGCGCAGGTCGCGGGCAAACTCGAAGAGATGGCGACGATGATCGCCGACGAGACCACACGACAAAACCTGATCGCACCCTCGACGGTGGCGGGCATCTGGTCGCGGCACATCGTCGACTCGCTTCAGCTTGCCGATCTCGCGCCCGCCGACGGGGCATGGCTGGATATCGGCACGGGCGGGGGTTTCCCCGGGCTGGCGATAGCGATCGTGCGCGATACGGCGGTGCATCTGGTCGAGCCCCGCCGACGACGCGCCGCATTCCTGGAGGAGGCCGCAGCCTCGCTTGGACTGCCGCATGTCACCGTCCACGCCTGCAAGGTGGAGGCGGTCGCCGAGCGTGCGAAAACAATCAGCGCGCGCGCGGTCGGGTCGATTGCGGCGCTTGTGGAAGCGGCCCGGCACGTGGCATCACGCGACACGGTCTGGCTGTTGCCGCGCGGGCGGGTAAGCGCGGAGGAGCTGGCCGGACTGTCCCAGCATGCGCGGGTGTTTCACGTGGAACAAAGCTTGACCGATGCCGAGTCCCAGATCGTCGTGCTGCGAGGCGCGTTCGGCCGATGACGATCATCGCGATCGCCAACCAGAAAGGCGGCGTCGGCAAGACGACCAGCGCGATCAACCTTGCCACGGCATTGGCGGCAACGGGCAAGAAGACGTTAATGATCGATCTCGATCCGCAGGGTAACGCGTCGACTGGCCTCGGCATTGGGCAGTCTCAGCGTTTGCGGTCGAGCTACGACGTGCTGCTGGGGGCGACGACGATCGACGAGGCGGCGATGCGTACGCCTGTGCCATTGCTCGACTTGGTTCCCGCCGTGCAGGATCTGTCGGGCGCGGAAATCGAGCTGGTCGAGATGCCCGAGCGGACTCACCGGCTCGACCGAGCGCTGCAGCGATCTAGGCGAGGATACGACATTGTGCTGATCGACTGCCCGCCATCACTTGGGCTGCTCACGATCAACGCGATGGTGGCGGCGGACTCGCTGTTCGTACCGCTGCAATGCGAGTTCTTCGCGCTTGAGGGGCTGAGCCAATTGCTGACCACCGTCGATCGCATCCGCACCCGGTTCAACCCGGGCCTGTCGATCGTCGGCGTCGCGCTGACGATGTTCGATCGGCGCAACCGGTTGACCGAGCAGGTGTCGACCGACGTCCGGTCGGTGCTGGGACGCGTGGTGTTCGACACGGTGATCCCGCGCAACGTCAAGTTGTCTGAAGCGCCGAGCCACGGGCTGCCGGCGCTGATCTACGATCACCGCTGCACGGGAAGCCAAGCCTATATCGCGCTCGCCCGAGAGCTGATCGGACGCCTTCCGGTCCACGCGCAGGTGGAAGCGGCCGAGTGAGCGAGATCGCAAAGGAGGGGGCGGGCAAGCGGCGCGGGGGGCTGGGCCGCGGGCTGAACGCGCTGCTCGGCGATCTCGCGCGCGAGGAGCCGATCACGGGCGATGGGCGCGACACGTCGCCGGGCGTCCGCATGCTGCCGGTGAGCGCGATGACACCTCATCCGGACCAGCCACGCAGGCGGTTCGACGATGCGGCGCTCGACGAGCTTGCCGCATCGATCGCCGCGCGCGGGGTGATCCAGCCGATCGTGGTCCGGCCGCACGGGCGCGCGTACCAGATCGTCGCTGGCGAGCGGCGGTGGCGAGCGGCGCAGCGGGCTCGGCTGACCGAAGTGCCCGTCGTGGTGCGCGAGTTCGACGACGCCGAGACACTGGAGATCGCGCTCGTCGAAAACATCCAGCGCCAGGACCTGAACGCGATCGAGGAGGCGCTGGCGTATCAGCGACTATCGGGCGAGTACGGACACACGCAGGAGGCGCTGGCCAAGATCGTCCATAAATCGCGAAGCCATGTCGCAAACCTGCTGCGGCTGCTGGAACTACCCGAGAGCGTGCAGGCGATGGTGGTCGAGGGTGCGCTCAGCATGGGCCATGCGCGCGCGCTGCTCGGGTCGCGCGAGGTCGAGGAACTGGCGCGCGAGGTGGCGACGCGCGGACTGTCGGTGCGTGAGACGGAGAAGCTGGCGCGAGGCGCGAAGGGCGCGCCCGAGCGGCCCTCACGCCCGGTCGGCGGCGGGCCGAAGAGTCCGACGCCGGCCGCCGACGGCGATGTCGCGGCGCTTGAAAACCAGCTTGCCGACCTGCTCGGCCTCTCGGTCAGGATCGCGCACGGGGAAAGCGGCGGTACGCTGACGCTTGGCTATGCGACGCTCGATCAGCTGGACATGGTATGCCAGCGGCTGACGGGCGAGGGAATTTGAGCGAGGCGGCTACTCGACGAGCGGTTGGGTAGGACCCTCCTGATCGCGCTCGGGATCGCAGGCACGCTGTATGTCACGGCGACGGTCATGCTGTTCGGCATGCAGCGAAGGTTGATCTATCCCGCGTCTCGCGCGGTCTTCGTCTCGAAAGAAGATCCGTCGCCGTTCGAGGAAGCCCGGCTAGCTACGACCGACGGACTGAGGCTCCGCGCACTTTATCGGCCGGCCGTCGGGATGCGTCCCGTAATCGTCTTCTTTCATGGCAATGGCGACGACTTGGGTGGCGCGATCATGGCCACGCGCGCGTTGGCGACGGAGGGCTATGGGCTGCTGTTGCCGGAATATCGGGGCTATGGCGGGAACTCCGGATCGCCGAGCGAGGAAGGCTTGTACCGCGACGGCGCGGCCGCGATGCGGTGGCTCGCCGATCGAGGCGTACGGTCCGCAAATGTCGTGATCGTCGGCAACTCGCTCGGCTCGGGTGTGGCGACCGAGCTGGCCACGCACCATGAGGTCGCCGGGTTGGTGCTGATCTCGGGCTTCACCAGTCTCGCCGACGTGGCGGCGTCGCAGATGCGGTTCTTCCCCGCGCGGCTGCTCATCCGCGATCGATATGAAAATGCGGCCAAGCTGGCGCTTGTCGCCGCCCCGACGCTCATCCTGCACGGGGGACGCGACGGCCTGATCGCGCCAGCTCACGGGGCGAAGCTGGTAAAGGTCGCACGGCGCGGCGAATTCGAATTGGTGCCCGAGGCTGGGCATGAACTCGCCTACCTGCCCCGGTCGCAATCGGCGATCCTGCGCTGGCTTCAGTCGATCGGTCGTTAGAGACGGCGCGTATCGCCGGAAGATAACCTACCAAGGCGTTAGTCGGCGTCGACGATCATCAGCTGTGACGGGAACGGGCTTACCAGATCGCCGAGTTCGCCGCTCAGCCAGCGCTGCTCGTCCTCCTCATGTAGCAAGACGGGCATCGCCTTGGGGTGAATCGGGGCGACGAGGCTGTTGGGTTCGCAGGTCAGGAAGGCGTAGGCGCGCGCGTCGTCGCCAATGGGTCGCCAGATGCCGGCAAAGCTGGTGATCGGGCGCGAGGGGACGGTGAACCAGTGAAGCGGTAGCTTGCCGTCCTGCCCTCGGGTCTGGCCGTATTCGCTGAAGGCGGTGAAGGGAACGAGGCAGCGGCGCGCGGGATCGGTGAGCGCATTACGCCAAAAGCCGCTCTCCAGGTTGCGGACGTTGGTGACGCGCTTTTCCAGCATTTTGGTCTTGCCGGGGGTCTGGAACGGGAACCCCCAGCTCATGACGTCGAGGGTGCGGGCGCCGTTGTCTTCGCGCACGACCAAGGCCGGGCGGTCGGGGAACAGCTCGGGGGGTGGAATGTCGAGCACCTTGGGCGGCAGGTCGAACCCGTAGCGGGCCGCGAGTTCGGACGAATCGGCGGTCATGCGGTAGCGGTTGCACATGTCAGCGACGCCTCGCCTGGGCGCGGGCAATCGTTTCGACGGCCCGTTCGGCGAGGACGGGGCCGGCGTTGCCCGGGGCCATGATCGCGCGCTCGGCGGCGCGGATGTGGGTAAGGGCGCGGGCGAGTTGGTCAGCGGGCCAGGCGCGGAGCGCGCGCGCGGTGGCCTGTTCCTCGCGGAAGAAAACGCGGTGGCGCTTCATCACGGCGTCCACGGTTTCGCCCGCGTCGAGATCGGCGCGCATCGCCGCCAGGCTGAGTAGGCGGCGCTGGAGTTGACGGAGCCAGGGGATGGGCGAGACCCCCGCCTCGCGCAGGCGGGCGAGCTCTCGGCCCAGCGCGGCGGGTTCGCCCGCGAGCACGGCATCGACGAGGCGGTCGGCCTCCGCTTCACCCCGGTCGGCCGCGAGGTCATCGAGCGCCTGGGAGGTGAGGTCGGCGGGGCGGTCGGCGGCGGCGTCGAGATAAAGGGCGAGCTTTTCGAGCTCGCGGACGGCGACCGCGGACTCGCCGCCGCTCGCCGCGATCACGCGGCGGAGCAGGAGAGGGTCGGCGCGAAGGCCGAGCTCGCGTGCGGTCTGGGCCAGTTGGCGTTCGAGATCGGCGGCGCTCGGCGGGTAGCAGGCAAAGGCGAGCGCGTCGCGCCCGTCGAGCGCGAGCTTGACGAGCTTCGAGGTGGCCTTGGCCGTGGGGGCGATGGCGAGGACGGGGTTGCCCGCGCGTTCGGCTTCCAGCAGCGCGGCTATAGCGGGAACCGACTCCTCGCCGGCGCCGGTGACGCGGATCCAGCGCTTGTCGCCGAACAGCGACATCGACGCGGCCTCGTCGGCGAGGCGGGCGGGGTCGGCTTTTAGCGCCGGGCCGTCTAGGTCGACGCGCTCGGCCCCGTCGCCGACCGCGCGGCCGAGGCGGGCGGCGAGATCGTTCGCCAGGCCGGCGTCGGGGCCGTGGAGCAGGATCAGGCGGTGGCGGGGGTTGTCGAGCGCGGCCCTGATCTGGCCGGCGTTGGCCTTCACGCGGCGGCCTTCACTGGGCGGCCTCCAACCGCGGGTTGGCGCGAGCGTAGAGTGCCAAGCGGGCGACGATCTCGTCGGCGACGATCAGCGACAGGCGCTCGAGCGCGGTATTCTCGGCGGCGATGGTGGCGTATTCGGACTGCACCACGTCGATGCCCGCGTCCGAGCCTGCGGTGGCGTCGAGCACGACCGAGCCGTCGGTGAGGTCGACGAGCTGGTAGCGGGCGCGGACCGAGCGACGCTCGCGCGTGACGGCGTCGTCGCGGCGGATGCCGAGACCGGTGATCGCGTCGTCGAGGCGGACGTCCAGGCGGTAGCGCGCGCTGCCGCCATCCCCGAGGCGATCGCGGAGCGCGTTGGCCATCAACCAGCCCGCGCGGCCCTCGATCGCGGCGATCTCGACGGGGCCGAGCGCGGAGGCGACGGGGCCGCTCGCGCCGCCCGCATAGAGCGGCTTGAGTCCACAGGCGGGGAGCGCGAGCGCGAGGAGGATCACGAACCGCTTCATGCGACGAGGTTCACCAGCCGATCGGGAACGACGATGACCTTGCGGGGGGCCTGGCCGCCGAGGAACTGGACGATCTTGTCCGAGGCGAGCGCGGCGGTCTCGACCTCCTCGCGGGGTAGGCCCTTGGGGAGGACGAGCGTGTCGCGGAGCTTGCCGTTGATCTGGACCGCGATCGTCACCTCGTCGGCGACCAGGAGCGCGGGGTCGATTTCGGGCCACGGCGCGTCGGCGATCAGGCCGTCCTCGCCAGCGGCGTCCCAGGCCTCCTCGGCGAGGTGCGGCGTCATGGGAGCGACCAGCAGCATTGCGGTTCGGACGGCCTGCGCGCGGGTGGCGGACGCCGGGGCTTTCTCGATCGCGTTGACGAGTTCGTAAAGCTTGGCGACGGCTTTGTTGAAGGCGAGCGCCTCGATGTCGGCGGCGACGCCGGCGATCGTCTGGTGGAGCTTGCGGGCTAGCTGCTTGTCATGGCCTTCGCCGCCGTGCGTGTCTGCGAACAGGCGCCAGAGACGTTGGACGAAGCGCCAGGCACCTTCGATCCCGGCCTCGGACCAGGGCAGGTCGCGTTCGGGCGGGCTGTCGGAGAGCATGAACCAGCGAACCGCGTCCGCGCCGTATTGGTCGACGATGGGTTCGGGGTCGACGGTATTCTTCTTCGACTTGGACATCTTCTCGATGCGGCCGACCTCGACGGACAAGCCGGTCGAGCGTTCGACGCCATCCTGCACCTCCTCGGGGGAGAGCCAGCGGCCGTCGGCTGAGCGGTAGGTCTCATGCGTCACCATGCCTTGGGTGAACAGGCCGGCGAAGGGTTCGGCGACGTCGAGGCGGCCGATGCGACGGAGAGCGCGGGTCCAGAAGCGGGCGTAGAGGAGGTGAAGTATCGCATGCTCGACACCGCCGATATACTGACCGACGGGAAGCCACCGTTCGGCCGCCGCCTTGTCGAAGGGTCGGTCGCCAGGCTGGCTGGCGAAGCGGATGAAGTACCAGCTGGAATTGACGAAAGTGTCGAGCGTATCGGTCTCGCGCCGGGCGGGGGCGGCGCAGGAGGGGCAGGCAACGTGCTTCCAGGTCGGATGGCGGTCGAGTGGATTGCCGGGGACGTCGAACGTCACGTCCTCGGGCAGGATGACCGGCAGTTGGTCGTGCGGGACCGCGACGGGGCCGCAGGCGTCGCAATGGATGATCGGGATCGGAGTGCCCCAGTAGCGCTGGCGCGACACGCCCCAGTCGCGCAGACGGTAGACGGTGGTGCCGACGCCCCAGCCCTCGCTCTCGGCGCGGGCGATGACGGCGCGCTTGGCGGTCTCGATGTCCATGCCGTCGAGGGAGCCCGAGTTCACGATGAGGCCGGGGCCGGTATAGGCGTTCTCGCCGGCGAAGTCGGGGGCGGTCTCGTTACCCTCGGCGACGACGCGGCGGACGGGCAGGTGGTATTTGCGCGCGAAGTCGAGGTCGCGTTGGTCGTGCGCGGGGACGCCGAACACAGCGCCGGTGCCGTATTCCATCAGCACGAAATTGGCGATGTGGACCGGGAGCCGCCAGTCGGGGTCGAACGGGTGGGCGGCTGTAATACCGGTGTCGAAGCCCAGCTTCTCCTGCGTGTCGAGTTCGGCGGCGGTGGTGCCGCCGCGCTTGCACAGCTCGATGAAGGCGGCTGCTTCGGGATTATTCGCGGCGGCCGCTTGGGCGATCGGGTGGTCGGGGGCGACCGCGACGAAGCTCGCGCCGAAGATGGTGTCGGGGCGGGTGGTGAAGACTTCGACACTTTTAAGCCCCTCCTCTTTAGAGGAGGGGTTGGGGGAGGAGAACGCTGGTCGAGGGGTATCCTGGTTCTCGCTTGCAGCCGGCGTTCCCCTCCCCAACCCCTCCCCTGAAGGGGAGGGGCTTAGAAGGAACCTGAAGCGCAGGCCTTGGCTCCGGCCGATCCAGTTTTCCTGCATCAGGCGGACCTTGTCGGGCCAATCTTTCAGGTCGCCCAGGCCTTCGATCAATTCGTCGGCGAAGTCGGTGATGCGCAGGAACCACTGGGAGAGCTTGCGCCGTTCGACGAGGGCGCCTGAGCGCCAGCCGCGGCCGTCGATGACCTGTTCGTTGGCGAGCACGGTGCGATCCACCGGGTCCCAATTGACCGCCGATTCCTTGCGGTAAACGAGGCCCGCCGCGAAGAGATCGAGGAAGAGCGCCTGTTCGTGGCCGTAATAGTCGGGCTCGCAGGTGGCGAGTTCGCGGCTCCAGTCGAGCGCGAAGCCGAGGCGTTTGAGCTGCGCTTTCATCACGGCGATGTTGGCGCGGGTCCAGCCGCCGGGATGGACGCCCTTCTCCATTGCGGCGTTCTCGGCGGGCATGCCGAACGCGTCCCACCCCATGGGGTGGAGCACCTCGTGCCCCGTCATGCGGCGGTAGCGCGCGAGGACGTCGCCCATGGTGTAGTTGCGGACATGGCCCATGTGGATGCGCCCTGACGGATAGGGGAACATCTCGAGGACGTAGCTGCGCGGCTTGGCGGAGTTATCGTCGGCCGCGAAGGTACGGCGTTCGTCCCACACCGATTGCCAAGCCGCATCCGCCTTCAGCGCGTTGAAGCGTGACGTCATGAGGTCGGGATCAGCTCGCCATCGCGCCGCGGCGCAGGTCGCGGGCACGGGTGAGGATGATCTCCTCCAGCTTCTGGACGGTCGCGGCCTGGACGGGGGCGGCGACCCATTGACCGCCCTGGGCCACCTGACGGATCGCGGCGACGCGAAGCGCATCGGCGCGCAGATCCTGGTCGAGGATGGTGACGGTGACCTTCATCCGCTCGGTCGGGGTCTGCGGGTTGGCGTACCAGTCGGTGACGATGACGCCGCCGTTCGAATCCGTCTGGACGAGCGGCATGAAGGACAGCGTGTCCAGGCTGGCGCGCCACAGATACGAGTTGACGCCGATCGTCGTGACCTTGGACGCGGCGAGGTCGGCGGTCGCGCCACCCCGCCCGCTCCCACAGGCAGCGAGAGGGAGCACCACGCCGATCAGCAACGGCGCGAGCAGGAGGCGGGATGGGCGGATCATGGGCGGCGGTCCTGGAAAGCGGGTATTTGCGCTCGCTCTACTAGCGCGGTTCCGGAGCCGCAAGGAGCGGGCTGGCGACGCAGATTGTGTGGGGATAGCAACAGTTGGGCGAAAAAAGGGCGCGGCGCGAACGCTCCAAGCTATTGGTGCTTGGAATTGCCGGCGCGGCGCAACAGGTGTTGAAATGTGAAAATCGGGAGCAACAGGGGCCGCATTATCGCGGGAGCCGTCGCCGGGGCGCTTGTCGCCGCCGGGGCCGTCGCCCTGCCTGCGGCCGCTGCGAGCGAGCAGACCCGTAGGATGGTGAAGCGCGCGCCGGCGCGCGGTGCCGGCGCGTTCACGCCGTCTTCGGCCGACCCTCGGTTGGCGGCGTTGTTCGCGCGGGGCGGGCTGGAGGCGCGGGGTTTCCGCTTCACGCCCGCCGAGGCGAAGAACAGCCGTGAGGTGACCGTCGCGGTGCGCGCACGGGCGAACCGTCCGGATGCGGACCGCACGGCCGCTACATCACCTGCGGTGGGCTTGGCCCCTATCGCGTATAATCTGGGTCTAGCAGTTGGCTGGCGGCGGTTCGCGCTGTCGGGCGACATCGCCAAGGTCGAGCTACCTGGGCGGCTCGGCGGGCGCGAGTCGGCGGAGGTCGGCGTGAGCTATTCGCTGCCGCGCCTGACCGCGCGTGTGAAGGCGGGCGCGGACCGGGCGGCAGGTAGCGGGCCGCAGTTGGTTGCCGGGGAGCGGAGCTATTCGCTCGATGTGGGCAGCTCCTATTCGCTGACTCGCAATCTGGATGTGACGGCGGGGGTCCGGTACCGGACCGACCGCGAGCGGATCGCGCGGCTGGACGATCGGCGGGACAGCCAAGCGGTTTATTTAGGGACGGCTTTTCGCTTCTAGCGCGGCGCGGCGCGGCTTGCGCCACGCTGGCGCAAGACTCGCGCAAGCTCGGCCGGCGTAGCGTAGCTGCGACCGACGGCGCGGCTTTGCCGCGGCGCTGCTGCGGGTGGCGGTGCTCCCCTCGCAAGCGGTCCTGCCCTCACCCTGGCGCTATGCGCCTGTCCCTCTCCCGCGAAGGCGGGAGAGGGTAGATAAGTGCGTCGATGGCCGCCCATCCTGAAAAGCCAAGCCACTGCGATGCTCTGAAACGCCGCTCCGTCATCCCGCCGAGTGCGACCAGCTTCACCCCCAGCCCCCGCCCGATTGCCGCCGCCCCGGCTGCGCCGATCGCCTTTGCCCCTGAGTGCGAGCGCGTCGGGAACACCGGTGACACGAACAGCAGGTCAGCCCCGGCCCGCGCGCCCGCTATTGCTTGTCGCCGGTCGTGCGCAGGCCAGGTCCGCACCCCCTTGCCCTTGGCCGTCCCGTGCACCCCGTCCGCGCGGCCGACGCGCGCGGGCCGTGCGACCACCAGTACCAGCCGACGCGCTCGGGCGATCCGGCGTACCTGCCCCAACAGCGTGCGGCGCTCGCTGTCGGCGAGCATGTAATGCCGGAATACAATGCCCGACCCGGGCGGCAACCTCAGCAGCGTCGGGATCAGCGCGTCACCCATCCGCTCGTCGGTCATGAGCCACCGGGCGGGGTATCGGGCACGCATCGGCGCTTCTATAGGGCCCGGGATGACGGCTGGCATCAGGTTGAGCGCGATCACCGACCGGATTGCCAGGGCGGCGACATCGGTCGGACGGCCCGTGGGCGGCGTGACGCTGGTCGCAGTGTCGAAGACGCACGCGGCGAGTGCGATCAGGCCGTTGCTGGAGGCGGGGCAGCGCGATTTCGGCGAGAACCGGGTAGCGGAGACGGCGGAGAAATGGCCCGCGCTGCGGGACGAGTATCCGGACGCGCAGCTGCATCTCGTCGGGCAATTGCAATCGAACAAGGCGGACGAGGCGGTGGCGCTGTTCGACGCGATCCATTCGGTCGACCGGCCCTCGCTGGTGAGCGCGCTCGGCAAGGCGATGGACCGGGCGGGGCGGCGGCCGGATTGCTTCTTGCAGGTCAATATCGGCGACGAGGCGCAGAAGGGTGGGTGCGGGATCGCGGACCTGCCCGCGCTGATCGCCCAAGCGCGAGCGGCCGAACTGCCGGTCGCGGGGCTGATGTGCCTGCCGCCCGCCGGGCTGGAACCCGCGCCGTATTTCGCGCTGCTCGCCAAGTTGGCGCGCGAGGAGGGGATAGCAGGCCTAAGCATGGGGATGTCGGATGATTTCGAAACGGCGGTCATGATCGGCGCCAGCCATGTGCGCGTCGGGTCGGCGCTGTTCGGAGCGCGCGCATGAGGTTCGCCGCCGTGCTGTTCGATTTCGACGGGGTGCTGATCGAGAGCGAGTATGTCGGCAACCGGCAGATCGCGGGATGGCTGACGGCCAACGGGCATCCGACGACGGCCGAGGAGTCGATGGCGAATTTCATGGGCTATTCGGGGGCGGATTTCCGGGCGCGGCTGGAGCGGTATATGGGCCGGGCGCTGCCGCCCGAGTTCGACACCGCGCGGCTGGCGGAGGACGAGCGGGTGATGCGCGACGGGATCGAAGCGGTCGCGGGCGCGGTGGCATTCGTCGAGGCGCTTCCCCGCGATCTACCCAGGGCGGTGGTCTCGTCGAGTTCGACGCGGTGGATCCGGCGGCATCTGGAGCAT
>NZ_CAXSBH010000020.1:41269-45235 GCF_964235535.1 uncultured Sphingomonas sp. | reverse complement strand
TATCTCGCGCGCGCGACCTACGTGAAGGACGAGGGGCTGATCGACCGGTTCGACCAGGTGTTCGCCCATGTGTTCTGCGGCGTCGCCGCCACCTTCGGCCAGGCCCCGGCGGACGTGCCCGACGATTGGCTGAAGGCGGTGGCGGAAAAGTATCTGAGCCCGGAGGAGATGGAGCGGGTCAAGGCGCTCGGCTCGTGGGACGAGATCATGGAGACGCTCAAGAAGCGGTTGGAGGAGCAGGAGGGGCGGCACCAGGGCGGGTCCAAATGGATCGGCACGGGCGGCACGTCGCCCTTCGGCAATTCGGGCTACAATCCCGAAGGCGTGCGGATCGGCGGTGAGTCGGTCCACAAGCGCGCGATCAAGGTGTGGGACCAGCGCGAATACCGGAACCTCGACAGCACGCGCGAGCTGGGGACGCGCAACATCAAGGTCGCGCTGCGCCGCCTGCGCCGCTTCGCGCGCGAGGGCGCGGCGGACGAGCTGGACATCGACGCGACGATCGACGGCACCGCGCGCCAGGGCTGGCTGGACGTGGTCATGCGGCCCGAGCGGCACAATGCGGTCAAGCTGCTGCTGTTCCTGGATGTCGGCGGGTCGATGGATCCGTGGGTCAAGCTCTGCGAGGAGCTGTTCTCGGCGGCGACGGCCGAGTTCAAGAACCTGGAGTTCTTCTACTTTCACAATTGCCCGTACGAGGGCGTGTGGAAGGACAATAGCCGCCGCTTCACCGAGCGTACCCCGACCTGGGACCTGCTCCACAAGTTCGGCCACGACTACAAGCTGGTGTTCGTCGGCGATGCATCCATGAGCCCGTACGAACTCACGCATCCGGGTGGATCGGTGGAGCATCACAACCAGGAGCCGGGGAGCGCATGGCTGCACAGGCTGACGACGACCTACCCGGCCGCCGTGTGGCTGAACCCCGTACCCGAGGCGCAGTGGGGCTATTCCCAGTCGGTCAGGATCGTGCGCGAACTGCTGGGCGATCGCATGTACCCGCTGACCTTAGCGGGGCTGGACGATGCCATGCGCGAGCTGACGCGCAAGCACTGACCGAACGGGTTCAGGCGCCGAGCGCTTCCAGCTTGCGGACGTAGCTCGCCACCAGCTGCATGCGGCGATCGCGCGCCGCATCCGTCAGCGCCCTCGCCGCCGCGGCACGTTCCGCATCGATACGGCGATTATAATATCTCAGGTCGGATTCCATCCGGTCTCATCCCCACCCCAAAAGTCCCCGCGACCCGCCTAGGGCCGCCGGGACGTACACGCTATCCCGCGATGGTTAACAAAGCGTCAATGTGAGTTCGGCGCAAGCCGGATTGATCGACATAGGTTAGAATCGGAACCCCAACGCTCTCGAGCGGTTACTTACGTCACCAAAATTTCAGGAGCTTATCGACGCATGTCGCATATTCCCGCCTCCCGCATGCCGCACGCCCATGCGCAGGACGAACGGATCGACGATCAGCCGGCGCAGCCGGGCCAGGCCCAGCCCGCGCCCGAGCCGACGACCACGGTCCCGCCCGCATCGGCGAGCGGAGCGTCCCCGACCGGCGGCGATCGCGCGGCCGACGCGGGCTCGGGGAGCGACAAGGCAGACACGCCCGTCAACGGGCCGAGCGCGCGAGACGAGAAGCACCAGTCATCGCTGCCGATCGCGGCGATGGTGGTCGGCGGTTTGGCGGTGGTCGGCGGACTGGTCGCTGCGCTGCTGCCGCTGCTCACGCCCAAGGACGAACCCAAATCGAAAAAGCGCAAGCGCCGCAAGCACGCCTGAGCCGTCCTACCGGCGCGCGCGGTGGAGCGTGCCCCCGGTCAGCGGGCGCGGCGCGCCCGTGGTGCCGGGGAAGCTGATCGGCAGCCCGTTGATGCTGCGAGCCGCCATGTAGGCGAAACCCTCCGCCTCGACCGCGTCGCCGTTCCAGCCGAGCGACTCGGTGGATTCAGGCGCGAGGCCGGTCCGCTCGGCGATCATGGCGAGCATCACGGGATTGCGGCGACCGCCGCCCGCGACGAGCAATCGCCGGGGCCGGACCGGCAGCTGCTCCAGCGCCAGCGCGACCGTCGCGGCGGTGAACGCGGTCAGCGTCGCCGCGCCGTCCGCCGCCGACAGTCCGCGCGCGGGTTGGATCGTGAAATCGGCGCGGTCGAGCGACTTCGGCGGAGGCTGATCGAAGAACGGATGGTCGAGCAGTGAATCGAGCACGTCGTCGTGGACTTGGCCGGTCGCGGCGAGGCGGCCACCGTCATCGAACCGCGCGCCGGTCGCCGCCGCGACCCAATCGTCCACCAACCCGTTGGCGGGGCCGGTGTCGAACGCGATCAGATCGCCCGCGCCGACGAACGTTACATTCGCAACGCCGCCCAGATTGAGGACCGCGACGGGCCCGTCCATCCCGGCGGCGAGCGCGGCGTGATAGACCGGGAGCAGCGGCGCGCCCTGCCCGCCCGCTGCGACATCGGCCGAACGCAGGTCGGCGACCACGTCGATCCCCGTCGTCGCCGCGAGCGCCGCGCCGTCGCCGACCTGCCAGGTCCAGCCGCGATCGGGTCGGTGCGCGACCGTCTGGCCGTGGAAGCCGATGACCCCGATGTCTTCCGCGGAAACGCCGCCTTGCGTCAGCAATTCGCGAACGGCGGCGGCGTGGGTGCGGGTGATCAGGCCGGCGGCGGCGGCGATGACGGGCGTGTCGCGCGGGCGGTCGTAGGTGAGCGCGGCCGCGGTCGCCCCCGCCAATCGGGCACGGTCGACGTCGGTATAGTCCTTACCGTGAAAGGCGATGGGACGGACGTGCGCCTCGCCGTCGGTCTCGATCAGCGCGGCGTCGACGCCGTCGAGCGAAGTCCCGGACATGAGGCCGATCGCGAGCATGTACCCTCCCCTCGATATAACCAATTCGTCATGCCGGACTTGGTCCGGCATCCATCGTTGTACGAACTCGGCCGGCGCGTTCGCACAACCATGGACCCCGGAACAAGTCCGGGGTGACGAGGTAAGTACCCCCAGCTTCGGCCGGCGACACCAACTGGCAAATCCCGCCCGCTTCCCCTACATGCGCGCGTTCCCATGGCGACCGTTCTTCCTTCACCGCCCCGCGTGGGCATGGTCTCGCTCGGCTGTCCGAAGAACCTGGTCGACAGCGAGCGCATCCTGACCCGCCTGCGCGCCGAGGGCTATGCGATGTCGCCCGATTACCAGGGCGCCGACGTGGTGCTGGTCAACACCTGCGGCTTCCTCGACTCCGCCAAGGAAGAAAGCCTGGAGGCGATCGGCGAGGCGATCGCGGAGAACGGCCGCGTGATCGTCACGGGCTGCATGGGCAAGGAGGCCGACACCATCCGCGCGCGCTTCCCCGGCGTGCTCGCGGTGACGGGCGCGCATCAGTACGAGCAGGTCGTAGGCGCGGTCCACGCGGCCGCGCCGGTGACGCGGTCGCCCTATCTCGACCTCGTCCGCTCGAAGGACCTGCTTGCGCAGGGGGGCGGCGCGGTCGAGGACACCGAGCTGAAGCTCACGCCGCGTCACTACAGCTACCTGAAAATCTCGGAGGGCTGCAACCACCGCTGCTCGTTCTGCATCATCCCCAGCTTGCGAGGCGATCTCGCCAGCAGGCGGCCCGACGCGATCCTGCGCGAGGCGGAGAAGCTCGTCGCGGCCGGCACGCGCGAGCTGCTCGTGATCAGCCAGGACACGTCGGCCTACGGCGTCGACATCCGCCACGAGCCCCGCGCCTGGAAAGGCCGCGAGGTCAAACCGCACATGACCGACCTGGCGCGCGAACTCGGCCGCATCGTCGCCCAAGTACAAGGATGGGTGCGGCTGCATTACGTCTACCCTTACCCGCATGTCGACCACGTCATCCCGCTGATGGCCGAGGGGCTGGTCCTTCCCTATCTCGACATCCCGTTCCAGCACGCCAGCCCGTCGGTGCTCAAGCGGATGAAGCGTCCCGCGAACGACGC
>NZ_CAXSBH010000020.1:39411-41169 GCF_964235535.1 uncultured Sphingomonas sp. | reverse complement strand
GCGCGCGTGATGGAGCGCACCGCCGCGATCTCCGCCGCCAAGCTCCAGGCGAAAATCGGCCGCACGTTGCCCGTCATCATCGACGAGGTTGGCCCAGAAGAGGACGGCGCGGGCGCGACCGGGCGGTCGCAGGCCGACGCCCCCGACATCGACGGGCAGGTGTTCCTGCGCGACGCCGCGCACCTGTCGCCGGGCCACATCGTGCGCGTAGAGATCGAGGACGCGGACGAGCACGATCTGTACGGGGCACCGGTCGGGGAGCCTGCGTGACCGACTTCGCCGCGCTGCTCCAGCCCGATCGTGGCCAGCCCGCCCGCATCCTCCACGTTATCAAACCCGCGGACTA
Source organism: uncultured Sphingomonas sp. (assembly GCF_964235535.1). GTDB lineage: Bacteria > Pseudomonadota > Alphaproteobacteria > Sphingomonadales > Sphingomonadaceae > Sphingomonas. Next base: position 40,823 of record NZ_CAXSBH010000020.1, on the reverse strand, counting down.
CGCCGACTGGCTCGCCGCGCAGACGCCCCGCGTCCGTACGATTCTGGGTGCGCAGACTCTGACCGGCAAGGCGGGCGATGCGGCCATCCTGCCCGGTGAGACGGCCGATGACTGGTCCGCACTGCTGGTGTGCGGCGAGGCCCCCTCCTCGCCCTGGCGCATCGCCTCGCGCGGATCGGCGCTGCCGCCGGGCGCGTACAGGCTGGCGGACGGCGATCCCGGCCCGGCCGCGCTCGGCTGGCTGCTCGCGCAGCACCGGTTCGAGCGGTACCGGATGCCCAAGGAGGCCGGCGCGCGCGTGCTGCTGACCGGCGACGGCGCGTCGATCGAGGAGACGGTGCGCCTCGCAGACGCGACGGCGCGGGTGCGCGATCTGGTCGACACGCCCGCCGCCGATCTGGGACCGGCCGAGCTGGAGGCGGAAGCCGAGGCGCTCGCCGCCGAGTTCGGCGCGGCGCCGACGGTAACGCGCGGGGACGAACTGAAACGCGGCTATCCGATGATCCACATCGTCGGCCAAGCCGCCATCCCCGAGCGCGCGCCGCGACTGATCGAGCTCGAATGGGGTGACCCGGCGCATCCGCGCGTCGCGATCGTGGGCAAGGGCGTGTGCTTCGATACGGGCGGGCTCGACATCAAGCCGTCGGCGGGCATGCGGCTGATGAAGAAGGACATGGGCGGCGCGGCGCATGCGCTGTCGCTCGCGCGGCTGGTGATGGCGGCGCTGCCGGTCCGGCTGCACCTGCTGATCCCTGCCGTCGAGAACGCGGTATCGGCCTCGAGCTTCCGGCCGGGCGACGTGCTCCGGAGCCGGCTGGGCCTGAGCGTCGAGAACACCAATACCGACGCGGAGGGGCGGCTGATCCTGGCCGACGCGCTCGCCAGGGCGGTCGAGGGCTCGCCCGCGCTGATCCTCGATTTCGCGACGCTGACGGGCGCGGCACGCGTTGCGCTGGGGCCGGAGCTGCCCGCGACCTTCGCCAACGACGAGGCGCTGGCGGCCGACCTGCTGGCGGCCGGCGAGGCGGTGCGCGACCCGTTATGGCGGCTGCCGCTATGGGACGGGTATGACGATCTGCTCAAGTCCGACGTGGCCGATCTTCAGAACGCGCCCGACGGCGGGATGGCGGGAGCGATCACCGCCGCCCTGTTCCTACGCCGCTTCGTGCCCGCGGGAACGCCGTGGGCGCATCTCGACACCTTCGCCTGGACCCCGGCGGCCAAGCCGGGGCGGCCCAAGGGCGGCGAGGCGCTGGGCCTGCGCGCGGCGTGGGCGATGCTCAAGCGACGATACGCGCCGCAGTCTGGATGATGGGCACGAACTTGGCCGCCGTCAGGCTCGCGCCGCCGACCAGCGCGCCGTCGACGTCGCCCGCGCCGAGCAGCTCGGCGGCGTTCGCGTCCGTGACCGA
>NZ_CAXSBH010000020.1:0-39311 GCF_964235535.1 uncultured Sphingomonas sp. | reverse complement strand
CGCCGTCGACGTCGCCCGCGCCGAGCAGCTCGGCGGCGTTCGCGTCCGTGACCGAGCCGCCATACAGCAGTCGGATCGCGTCCGCCTCCGCGCCCGCCAGTTCACGGAGTTTCACCCGGAGAGCGCCGTGCATCGCGGCCACATCGGCGACGGTGGGTGTGCGGCCGGTGCCGATCGCCCAGACCGGCTCGTAGGCGATCGCCAGCCAGTCGCCCGCAGCGCCCTCCGGCAACGAGGCGGCGAGCTGCGCGGTGACGACCGCCTCCGCCCGACCCGCGTCGCGCTCGGCCGCCGTCTCGCCCACGCACAGGATCGCGTGGAGCCCGACGGCGCGCGCGGCCTCCGCCTTGGCCCGGACCTGCGCGTCGGTCTCGCCCTGGTCGGCGCGGCGTTCGGAATGGCCCACGATCGTGAAACGCGCGCCGACCTCCTTGACCATCGCCGCCGAGATGCAGCCGGTATGCGCGCCGCCCGCGGCCTGATGCACGTCCTGAGCGCCGATCATGAGCGCGGGCGCGCGGTCGGACGCAAGCTCGATCAGCGTGGCGGGCACGGCGACCGCGACGTCCACCCCAGGTAGCGCCGCGGTCGCCGCCGCGATCGCGTCGAGCTCGCCCAGCGCGCCGACGTTCCCGTTCATCTTCCAATTGCCCGCGATCAACTTGCGCCGCATATCCACCCTCCCGGTCGTTCACGACGTCGATAGCGGGCCCGCCCGCGCGCGCAACCGCCCGCTTGATGGCGGGCGGTCGCACCCGTAAGGGTCCGGGCGTCTTCCCAAGCGCGATCGGTCCCGCCCTACCCATGCTCCAAGTCTTTCGGCGTTTCACCAAATCGCGGGCGGGGGTCATCGTGTCGTTCCTGGTGCTGGGCGCGATCGCCTTCGCCTTCGCGGCCGCCGATGTCAGCGACATCACGCCCGGCGGCTCGGTCGCGAGCGGCGACATCGCCGAGGTCGGCGGCGAGGGCGTGCCCGTGCTGGAACTGCGCCAGGCCGCCGAGTCGCAGATCGAGGCCGCCCGCCAGCGCCAGCCGACCTTCGACGCCGCGCAGTATCTGGCGGCGGGCGGGCTGGATCAAGCGGTCGAGCGGCTGGTCGACGGGCGCGCGCTGTGGGCGTTCGGCAACCGCGAGGGCGTCGCGGTCAGCAAGCGGTCGATCGACGGGCAGATCGCGAGCATCCCGGCGCTGCTCGGCCCGACCGGACAGTTCGACCAGAACCTGTATCAAAGCCTGCTCCGGCAGCGTCGCCTGACCGATGCACAGGTACGCGGCGACATCGCGCGCGAGCTGATGGGGCAGCGGCTGACCGCGCCGCAGGTCGGCGCCGCCCAAGTGCCCGCACAGCTCGCGCTCCCCTACGCGTCGCTGCTCCTGGAGCGGCGCGCCGGGCAGATCGGCTTCGTGCCCGTCTCCGCGATCGGCTCCGGAACCGCGCCGAGCGGGATGGAGCTCAACACCTTCTATACGCGCAACCTGTCCCGCTACACGGTGCCCGAGCGGCGCGCGGTGCGGTATGCAGTCGTCTCCCCGGCGCAGGTCGCGAGCCGCGCGCAGCCGACCGACGCCGAGATCGCGGCGGCGTACGCCGCGGACCGCGCCCGCTATGCCCCTGCCGAGCGGCGCACGATCGCGCAGGTCGTCGTCGCCGATCAGGGCGGGGCGAACGCGCTGGCCGCGAACGTCCGCGCCGGACGCAGCATCGCCGACGCCGCGCGCGCGGCCGGGCTGGAGGCGACGACGCAGACCGCGACCGACCGCGCCGCCTATGCGTCGCTCGCCGGTGATGCCGCCGCGACCGCCGCCTTCGGCGCGGCGCAGGGCACGCTGATCGGGCCGGTACGCGGGCCGCTCGGCTTCGTGGTCGCGCGGGTGGACGCGGTGACGCGCTCCGCCGGTCGGCCCCTGGCCGAAGTGCGGACGGAGATCGTCGCCGCGCTCACGCAGCGAAAGACCGCCGAGGCGTTGGCGGAAGCGCAAGCGGCGGTCGACGAGGCGCTGACGGGCGGCTCCACGTTCGACGAGGTGGTCGCCGATCGTAAGCTCCAGGCGCAGGCGACGCGGTCCCTGCTCGCGGGCGGGATCGATCCCGATGCGCCGGGCGCCCAGCCGGACCCGGCGCTCGCGCCCGTCCTCCAGGCGGCGTTCGCGGTCGAGCAGGGCGATGCGCCGCAGATCGTGCCGCTCGGGACGGATGGCGGCTTCGCCTTGGTCGCGCTCGGCCAGGTCACGCCCGCCGCGCCGCGCCCGCTCGCCCAGATCGCGCCCCAGGTCACGCGCGACCTCCGCGCCGACCGCGCGCGTCAGGCGGCGCGGCGGATCGCGCTCCAGGTGGTCGCGCGCGCGGGCAAGGGGGCGCCGCTCGCCCAGGCGCTCGGCAGCACGGGGCTCCGGCTCCCGCCGCCGCGCCCGCTCGACATCGCGCGGTCGCAGATCGCCGCCAACCCGCGCGGCGTCGAGCCCGCGCTGGCGCTGCTCTTCGCCATGGCGCCGGGAACGGCCAAGCTGCTCGAATCGCCGGGCCGCGACGGGTGGCTCGTGATCAAGCTCGACCGGGTGCGGCCGGGCGACGCGCGCGGCAACCGCCAGCTGATCGACGCCACCCGCGCCGATCTCGGCCGCGTGGTAGGCCGCGAATACGCCGAACAGTTCGTCCGCGCGGCGCGGAACGCGGTCGGGGTCGAGATCGACCGCGCCGCCGTCGGCCGCGTCCGCGCCGAGTTGCAGGGACAGTCGCGGTAACCGACGCTCGCGCGCAACTAAGGGCGGGCCGTCCGGTGCTGGTCTGGCGGCGGCAGGTCGCCGACACGGAAACGCCGGTCGCCGCCGCGCTCAAGCTGTTCGAGCCGGGGCGCGGCGACTTCCTGCTCGAATCGGTCGAGGGCGGGTCGACGCGCGGGCGGCATTCGCTGCTGGGGCTCGCGCCCGATCTCGTCTTCCGCGCGCACGGCGCACGGGCGGAGGTCAACCGCGACTGGCTGACCGACGAGCACGCATTCCACCCCTGCCCCGCGCCCACGCTCGAGGCGCTCCGCGCGCTCGTCGCCGAGTGCCGCGCGGATGTGCCAACCGAGCTGCCGCGCGCGCTGGCCTGCCTGGTCGGCTATTTCGGCTACGAGACGGTGCGGCTGGTGGAAACGCTTCCCGAGCCCGCGGCCGATCCGCTGGGACTACCGGACATGATGTTCGTGCGGCCGACGGTGATCCTGGTGTTCGACCGGTTGGCGGACGCGCTGTATCTCGTGGCACCCGCCTGGCCCGACCCTGCGCGCGAGGCCGAGGCGATCCTGCGCCAAGCCGAAGAGCGGCTGGACGCGGTCGCGGCGCGGCTGGCCGCCACCGCCCTGCCCGCACCCGTCCGCGCCGACGCGCCCGATCCCGCCTACACGCCCGCGCTTTTGCCGGGCCGATACGGCGCGATGGTCGCGGCGGCCAAGGAGTTCATCGCGGCGGGCGACGTGTTCCAGGTGGTGCTCGCCCAACGCTTCTCCGCGCCGTTCGCGCTCCCGCCGTTCGAGCTGTACCGGTCGCTCCGGCGGATCAATCCGTCGCCGTTCCTGTACCATCTCGACCTGCCCGGCTTCGCGTTGATCGGCTCCAGCCCCGAGATCCTGGTCCGCGCGCGCGACGGCGAGGTCACGATCCGCCCGATCGCGGGCACCCGCCCGCGCGGCCGCACCGCCGCCGAGGACGACCGCAACCGCGCCGACCTGCTCGCCGACCCCAAGGAGCGCGCCGAACATCTGATGCTGCTCGATCTCGGCCGCAACGACGTCGGCCGCGCCGCGACGCCCGGCAGCGTGCGCGTAACGGACAGCTATACCGTCGAGCTGTACAGCCACGTCATGCACATCGTATCGAACGTTGTCGGCGACCTCGATCCGGCCAAGGAGGCGCTCGACGCGCTGTTCGCGGGCTTCCCGGCGGGCACCGTCTCGGGGGCGCCCAAGGTACGCGCCTGCCAGATCATCGCCGAGCTGGAAGGCGAGAAGCGCGGCGCGTACGCAGGCGGAGTCGGCTATTTCTCGCCGGACGGATCGATGGATTCATGCATCGTGCTCCGGACGGCGGTGGTGAAGGACGGTGTGATCCACGCGCAGGCCGGCGCTGGGATCGTGGCCGACAGCGACCCGGCGTCCGAGCAACGCGAGTGCGAGGCGAAGGCGGGGGCGATCCTGGCGGCGGCGCGGGAGGCGGTGGCTAGGGCGCGCGAGGCGGGGTTCGGACAATAAAACCCTCTCCCGCGTAGGGCTACGCCCGCCTTCGGCTCCGCGGGAGAGGGAAAGACGTGGCGTAGCCGCGGCGAGGGTGAGGGCCGGGCCTCTCTGGGCGAGGTCCGGCCCTCACCCTGGCGCTTCGCGCCTGTCCCTCTCCCGCGAAAGCGGGAGAGGGTTACTTGTCAGTCATCGTCACCGCCCGGAGCCAACCGCTCGTCCAGCTCCCGCTGGCGCTTGTCCGCCGCATAGGCGCGGTTCTGCGTCAGCGCGCAGCCCGTCTGACCGCCGAAGCCGATCGGCGAACACGTATCCGGCAACCCGCCCGCGACGCGGCTCGCCTGGTCGATGTTGGCCGCGCGGTTGACCCAGCTCTGGCTCGCGGCGCTCGGCGCGCTTTCGCGCAAGCCCGGCGGGATGCGGTACGGGTTGCCGCCCTGATAGCACACGACGATTTCGGTCTCGGTCGAGGGCGGGCAGCGCTCGCCAGCTGTGATCGACACGCTGCGGATGCGCTGCGGCGGCTGGCCCGTTTCCGCCTGGACGTCCCTTTGGGCCATCGCCCCGCCTGAACTCATCAGGGCCGCGATCATCACCAGCATACGCATGTTCCAAACTCCCTCGACCAGCCAACGCACGTATCGTCCGACGGCTCCCGCCGCCAAACGATTTGCGCAGGCCCGCCGACGCGTTAAAGCCGCCCACATGATCCTCGTGATCGACAATTACGACAGCTTCACCTGGAACCTCGTCCACTACCTCCAGGAGCTGGGCGTGGAGGTCGAGGTCGTGCGCAACGACGCGATCTCCGCGGGCCAGGCGATGTCGAGCGGGGCCGACGCGTTCCTGATCTCGCCCGGTCCCCGCACTCCCGACGACGCGGGCGTCAGCCTCGATCTCGTCGCCGCCTGCGTCGACGGGGCGCGCCCGCTGCTCGGCGTGTGCCTGGGCCACCAGGCGATCGGCCAGCATTTCGGCGGGCGCGTCGGCCGCGGCGGGCTGATGCACGGCAAGACAAGCCTGATCGAGCATGACGGGACGGGCGTGTTCGCCGACCTGCCCTCGCCCTTCCACGCCACGCGCTATCATTCGTTGATCGTGCGCGACGTGCCCGGCGAGCTCGTCGTCAACGCGCGCGTCGGGAGCGTCGTCATGGGCGTCCGCCATCGCACCCTGCCGATCCACGGCGTCCAGTTCCACCCGGAGTCGATCGCGACCGAGCACGGCCACGCCATGCTCGCTAACTTCCTGCGCGCCGCCGGGATCGCCGTAGTTCCGCACCCGCTCGTCCCCACGCCCGCGTGACCAGCCTCGCGCTCCTGCCCGACCCGTCCTCGCCCCTGTCGCGCGAGGCGGCGCGCACCGCCTTCGCCGACATCCTCGACGGCCGCGCGACCGAGGCCGCGATCGGCGAGTTCCTCACCCGGCTCTCCGACCGCGGCGAGACCGCGCTCGAAATCGCCGAAGCCGCCCGAGCCCTCCGCGAACGCCTGATCCCCATCAACGCGCCTCGCCAAGCGATCGACGTATGCGGAACCGGCGGCGACGGCCACCACACCCTCAACGTTTCCACCGCCGTCGCGCTCGTCGTCGCGGCGGCGGGCGTCCCCGTCGCCAAACACGGCAACCGCGCCGCCTCGTCCAAGGCAGGTGCGGCCGACACGCTGGAGGCGCTCGGCCTCGATATGGAGCGCGCCGGGGCGAGCGCGGAGGCATCCCTCCGAGACCTCGGCATCTGCTTCCTGTTCGCGGCCAACCACCACCCGGCGATGGCGCGCATCCAGCCGATCCGGCGGCGGCTCGGTCGGCGGACGATCTTCAACCTGATGGGCCCGCTCGCCAACCCCGCGCGCGTCTCGCGCCAGCTGCTCGGCATCGCCCGCCCCGACTATGCCCCGCTCTATGCCGAGGCGCTGGCGCAGCTCGGGACCGAGGCGGCGCTCGTCGTGTCGGGCGACGAAGCGGTCGACGAGCTGTCCTGCGCCGGCCCCAGCACCGTCGTCGCGGTCGGCGCGGTCGCGTGTCGCTCCCACGTCACGCCCGAGGACGCCGGCCTGCCGCGCCACCCGATCGAGTCGATCCGGGGGGGCGGCCCGGCGGAGAACGCCGCCGCTCTCCGCGCGCTGCTCGGCGGTGCCCCCGGTGCCTACCGCGACGCCGTGCTCCTCAACGCCGCCGCCGCGCTCCTAGTCGCCGGCAGGTGCACCACGCTCCGGGGCGGCGCGGGCGAGGCGGCGGAGGCGATCGACGACGGCCGCGCCCGGCGGCTGCTGGACGCCTGGATCGCGTACCCGTGACGATCCTCGCGCAAATCCTCGCCACCAAGCGCGAGGAGGTCGCCGCCCGCCGCGCCGCGACCTCGCTGTCCGACCTCGATCGCCGCATCGCCGCGCAAAGCCCACCGCGCGGCTTCAAGGCGGCGCTCGACCGGCGCAGCGCGGACGGCCACGCGCTGATCGCCGAGATCAAGCGCGCCAGCCCGTCCAAGGGCGTGATCCGCGCCGATTTCGACCCGCCCGCGCACGCCCGCGCCTATGCCGACGGCGGCGCGGCCTGCCTGTCGGTGCTGACCGACGAACGCTACTTCCAAGGCTCCGACGCATACCTCGTCGCCGCGCGCGAGGCGGTCCCCCTCCCCGCGATCCGCAAGGATTTCCTGATCGACCCCTGGCAGGTTGCCGAATCGCGCGCGCTAGGCGCGGATGCGGTGCTGCTCATCATGGCCGCGCTCGACGACGCGGCCGCCTACGAGATCGAGAGCGCCGCGCTCGCCCACGGCATGGACGTGCTGATCGAAGTCCACGACCGCGCGGAGCTCGACCGCGCCGCGCGCCTCCGCTCGCGGCTGATCGGCGTCAACAACCGGAACTTGCGCGACTTCACCGTCGACTTCGCGCGAACTTACGAACTCGTCGCGCATGCTCCCAAGGATTGCACCTTCGTCGCCGAATCCGGCCTGACCACCCGCGCCGACCTCGACGCGATGGCGGAACACGGCATCCGCTGCTTCCTGATCGGCGAGGCGCTGATGCGCGCCCCCGACATCGCCGCCGCCACGCGCGCGCTCGTCGGGTGAGCGGCCTCACTCACCTGGACGCGGACGGCGCGGCCCGCATGGTCGATGTCGGCGGCAAGCCGGTCACCGCGCGCAAGGCGACCGCCACCGGCCGGATCGCCATGAGCGCCGAGGCCGCCGCCGCGATCCGCGCGGGGGCGGTGAAGAAAGGTGACGTGCTCGCGGTCGCGCGCGTGGCGGGCATCATGGCCGCCAAGCGCACGAGCGACCTGATCCCCCTCTGCCACCCGCTCCCGATCACCAGGGTAACGCTCGACCTCGCGCTCGACGGCACCGGCGTCGCGGTCACCGCCAACGTCGCGACCGACGGCAAGACCGGCGTCGAGATGGAGGCGCTCACCGCCGTCTCCGCCGCGCTGCTGACGGTGTACGACATGGCCAAGGCGCTCGACCGCACCATGACGATCGGCGACGTCCGCGTCGTCGCCAAGTCCGGCGGCCGCTCGGGCGACTGGACCGCCGACCAGCGCTAGCCCACACCAAACCAATCCCCGTCACCCGGGCTCGACCCGGGGTCCCGCTTCTTCTCGCGGCTGCCTGGACAAGCGGGACCCCGGATCAAGTCCGGGGTGACGAATGAGTTTATCCTCAACCAAGCCTACCCGAAGCTGTGCTTCACCGTCAGATACGGAATCACATGCTGGTTGCGGCGGCGGAACTCCAGCACCGACGGATCGGGCGTCTTCCGGTCGGGCTGGAAGAAGGTGCGGCTGCGAAACGCCGGCCGGCCGGTCGCGTTTTCCAGCCCCGCGGTGACGGTGGTGCGCGGCGTAGGCCGGTATTCGGCGAACGCGCTCACATACGGCGTCCGCACGAAGTTGCGGTCGAGTTCGTTCTGCCGAAAGAAGGTCGACGGTGCCGCTCCCTCGATGTCGAACCCCCAGGCGAACTTGCGGCCGTCCTGGCGGAAGCTGCCGGTGATCACGAGCGGCGACGTGCCCGAAAACGCCCGTCCCTCGCCCGTATACGGATCCTCGACGCGCGTGCCGACATACGATGCGTAGAAGGTCGCCCGCCCGCCCTTGATCCCGAACCGCGTGAGCGGCGCGTCGATGCGCCCGCGCAGCAGGAACAGCTCGCCGTTTCCCAGATTGCCCGGCGCGTCGAAGCCTTCCGGCGTCGGCACCCGGTCCTGGACCAGCGAGATGCGGTTGTACCCCGCCTCCAGCCGGATCAGGCCGTCGCCCAGGATCGGCCGCTCGACGAACGCCAGCGCCTCCCAGGCGCGTTGCGGCAGCAGCTCGGCATTGCCGCCGTTCACGCGCTCGTTCGACAGCTCGGCGACGCTGATGAAATCCTCGAACTGCAGCTGCGCGACCGTGCGCTTGAGCGACGCCTGCGCGTGCCAACCCTCGCCGAAGCGCCAGTCGAGTGTCGCGCGCGGCTTGACGAAGCGCAGGGTGCGGTTCGCGCTCGCGTCGCCGCTCACCGTCAGCTCCGACGCTTCGAACGTGACGCCCAGATCGACGCGAAGCTTGCCCGTAATCGGCCGCCCCGCATTGACGAACGCCTCGCCCCGGTACTCCTCGACCACCGCGCGGTCGACGGGCAGGTCGATCCGCGTCGCCGCCCCGCCAGCCGCCAGACCGAACAGGTCGACCGCGCTGTCCAGCGTATTCAGCGCGCCCTCGACGCCGGTCTCCACGCTCCAGCCGCCAAGGTCGGATCGGTTCCAGACGACGCGCACCACCGTCTCGTCGCGGCTGTCCGCGCGCGACTGGGTAAAGCCGCCGATCATGTCGCCCTGGACGCGCAGGAACGATTCGTCCTGGTTGTCGCGCCGCTTGCGCACGGCGAGCCCGACCAGCTTGACCGCCCCGCCCGCGAAAGGCTTGGTATAGTCGCCGCCCAGCTCGTAGCTGTCGAGATCGTACGACTGCGTCAGCCGGTCGTCGCGCGCGGGGCCGGCGAACAGGGTGACGGCGTTGCGCTGGCGAAGGTCGAACCGGTCGCGCGCCACCCGTGCGTTCAGATGCGCGGTGTCGTTCGCACCGCCATTGAACTCGAACGCCCCCGACACATACCCGTTCGGGTTGGCGATGCGGTTGACCTTGCGCCGGAACTCCAGTTCCCGCCCGTCGGACAGGCGCGTGACGCGGTCGTACCCCTGCTCCGACGTCGAATCGTTCTCGAACGCGGCGGCCAGATTCAGGCTCGACCGGCCGCGCCGGACCAGCGCGGACGCGCTCCCTTGCGGGAACAGCTTGCCCGTATAGTCGCGGCGGACCGTCGCCTCGGCCGTCCCCGCGAGGCCGCCGCCGGGTGCCAGCACCAGGTTCAGCACCTGCGGCCGACCGGCGAACTCCGCGCCGAACAGGTCGCCGCGCCCGATCTCGACGCGCGCCACGCGGCTGGCGGGGATGCGCTGCAGGATCGTGTCGAGCGTGTCGCTCTTGCTGCTCGGCCGCTGGCCGTCGATCACGACGTTGCCCGCCGCGCCGCCGAAGCCGCGCACCTCCTCGTCGCCGATCTCGAGCTGGAACCCCGGCGTCCGCTCGACGATCTGCAGCGCGTTGGCGGGCGAGAAGGCGCGGAAGAATGCGGCGTCGTAGGTCAGCCGCCCGTCCGCCGCCCCGGTCGCGGCGGGCGCGGCCCCGGCAAGCGGCGTCTGCGTCTGCGCGGGCGCGCCGTCGGCCAGGGGCGCGGCGATCGGATCGGCGGCAGGTGCGGGCGGCGCGGGCTCGTCCGACCGGGTCGCGGCCGGGTCGGCAACTGGCGATGCCGGTCGTTCGCCCTCCTGCGCTAGGGCAGGCTGGCACGAAACCACCAGCCCCAACGCTGCCGTCCGTATCATCGACCGCATGTCCGCCCCTCCCTCGTTCGGGCATTCCCATACGCATTCCGCTAGCGATTACAAGTGTGGTCGACCTACGAACCCTCGCGGTCCGGCTCCGCAACCCCTATGATGGACAGGTGGAAGGGTTCGCGCATGAGCTGGGTTGAAAGGGCCGCCTGGGTCGTCGGCATGGTCGCGTTCATGGAATGCTTCGCCTGGGGCACGCACCGCTACGTCATGCACGGGCGGCTCGGCTGGGGCTGGCACCGCTCGCATCACGAGCCGCACGACGATCTGTACGAAAAGAACGACCTGTACGCCGTCGTCTTTTCCGGGATCGTCACCGCGATGTTCACCGCGGGCATCTGGTACGAGCGGGTCTGGTGGGCGGCGCTGGGCGTCACCGTCTACGGCCTGATCTACTTCTTCGTCCACGACATGCTCGTGCATCAGCGCTTCGGCTTCCGTTGGGTGCCCAAGCGCGGCTATGCCAAGCGGCTGCTTCAGGCGCACCGGCTCCACCATGCGGTCAAGGGTCGCGACGGCACCGTCAGTCACGGCTTCCTGCTCGCCCCCTCCCCGGCGCGGCTCAAGGAGCAGTTGCGCGCGGGCGAGGGCCGCGTGCGGATGTCGCAGGGGAGCGGCGCGCGGTGACGGCCGTGGCGGCCAAACAGCGGCAGACGCGCATCGGCCTGGCGCTCGCCGCGCTGATCGCGGCGGCGTGGCTGACGATCCACGTCGTCGGCATCTTTTTCTGGCAATGGACGCCCGCAAGCGTGCCTGTCGCGGCGGTTTTGGTGGTCGTCCAGGCTTGGCTGAGCACGGGCCTTTTCATCGTCGCGCATGACGCGATGCACGGCGCGCTCGCTCCGGGTCGGCCACGCATTAACCGCACCGTCGGGACCGCCGCCCTCGCGCTCTATGCCGGGCTGTCCTACGGCCGGCTGGAGCCCAAGCACCACCTTCACCATCGCCATGTCGGGACGGCGGACGACCCCGATTTCAGCCCCGATCATCCGCGCTCCGCCCCGCGCTGGTTCCTGGCGTTCTTCCGCAGCTATTACAGCCACGCGCAGATCGTGCGGATCACCGTGGTTGCGCTGATCTATGTGCTGCTGCTCGGGGCGGAGCTCGGGAACATCGTCGTGTTCTGGGCCGTGCCCGCGCTGCTGGCGCTCGGGCAGCTGTTTCTGTTCGGGACATATCTGCCCCACCGGCACGGGGACGAGCCGTTCGCCGACCGCCACAACGCGCGCTCGACGCGGGTCGCGCCGCTGCTGTCGCTCCTGACCTGCTATCATTTCGGCGGCTATCACCACGAACATCACCTCTCGCCGAATACGCCTTGGTGGGCGCTGCCCCGGCTGCGGCGCGCGTCCGGGGCCGTGAGCGCCTGACCGACGGAACACTCCTGCCCGTCGCCGAAGCGCAGGCGCGGCTCTTGGCGCTCGCCCGTCCCGTCGCGACCGAGACCGTATCCCTCGCCGAGGCCGCAGGACGCTGGGCGGCCGACGACGTCCATGCGCTCCGCACCCAACCCGCCGCCGCACTGTCGGCGATGGACGGCTACGCGATCCGCCACGCCGACCTCCCCGGCCCCTGGACCGTCATCGGCGAAAGCGCGGCCGGGCGGCCGTTCGCCGGCGCGGTCGGGGCAGGCCAGGCGACGCGCATCTTCACGGGCGCCGCTATGCCGGACGCTGCGGACACCGTGCTGATCCAGGAGGAGGCGACCCGCGACGGTGCCGCGCTGACCCTGTCGGGCGAAGGTCCGCCCCACCCCGGTGCGAACACCCGCCCCCGCGGCCTCGATTTCCACGAAGGTCGATTATTGATCGAAAAGGGCCAGCGCCTGACCCCCGCACGCGTGGCGGTGGCCGCACTCGCCGGGCACGTGGCAACATCCGTCCACCGCCCGGTCCGTGTTGCGCTCGCCGCGACCGGCGATGAACTCTCGCGCGACGTCTCAGCATCCCCCGACAAGCTTCCGGAATCAAACGGCGTCATGCTCGCCGCGATGTTCGCCGACCTCCCCGTCGACCTCATCGACCTCGGCATCCTCCCCGACGATCTTGCGTCGATGCGCAGCACCTTCGCCAACATCCACGCCGACCTGCTCGTCACCACCGGCGGCGCGTCGGTCGGCGATCACGACCTGGTCCGCCCTGCGCTCGAAGCCGCAGGCGGTACCGTCGATTTCTGGCGCATCGCGCTCCGCCCCGGCAAGCCGATGATGGCGGGCCGCCTCCGAGGGACGCTCGTGCTCGGCCTGCCCGGCAACCCGGTCTCCGCCTTCGTCACCGCACTACTCTTCGTCCGACCGGCGATCGCCCGGCTTGCGGGCGCCGCCGATCCGCTGCCCCGGACGAACACCGCCACACTCGGGGAAGACCTGCCCGCAAACGGCGTCCGCGCCGACTATCTACGCGCCGAGCACCGCGCCGGCCGGGTGTATGCGTCGACGATCCAGGACAGCTCCATGCTGCTCACGCTCGCGCGATCGACCTGCCTTATCGTCCGCCCGCCGCACGCTCCCGCCGCGATGGCCGGCGACTCGGCGGAAATCCTCGACCTCTGTTGACATCGGGTCAGCCGTTCCATATTGGTTCCCAGTCTGTTCTGAGACTATGTTCCGGCGGAGGACCACCATGCTCACGCGCAAGCAGCACGAACTAGTCTGCTTCATCAACGACCGGCTGAACGACACCGGCATCTCGCCGTCGTTCGAGGAGATGAAGGACGCGCTCGACCTCAAGTCGAAGTCGGGCGTCCACCGGCTGATTTCCGCATTGGAGGAGCGCGCCTTCATTCGCCGCCTTCCCAACCGCGCCCGCGCGCTGGAAATCCTGCGCATGCCCGAGCGCGTGGAAAAGAAGCCCGCCCGCACCAAGGCGACGACCCCGCCCAAGCCAGCAAACGACGTGGTCGAGATCCCGCTGCACGGCCGCATCGCCGCGGGTGTCCCGATCGAGGCGTTCGAGGGATCGACCATGCTCCCCGTTCCCGCCGCCCTGCTCGGCCAGGGCGAGCATTACGCGCTGGAGGTGTCGGGCGACTCGATGGTCGAGGCCGGCATCCTCGACGGCGACTATGCGCTGATCCGCCGGACCGAGGACGCGCGCGACGGCGAGATCGTCGTGGCGCTAATTGAGGACTCTGAGGCGACGCTTAAGTACTTCCGCCGGGAGGGCGCGATGGTGCGTCTCGATCCCGCCAACCGCGCCTACGATCCGCAGCGTTATACGCCTGCCCAGGTGCGCGTGCAGGGTAAGCTGTCGGGGCTTCTGCGCCGCTACGATTGACACGCCACGGGTGCCGGTCGCCCGGTGTCCGGACGGTCGTGATCCGCCCCGTAGCGAGCGTGACCGCGACACCACCCGTCCGCGCCAGCATCGGACGGTCCAGCTTCAGCCAGCGTGGAACGCATGTTCGGGGCAGTCGCCGCTCACTGATCATGACATCGACTTGCCCGCATAGGGCCGTCACCTCAGCGATCGGCATCAGATACGCGCTCCGGGTCGCGGCGATCCGAAGGTCGCCCACCTGGACGGTGCACAAGTCGCGGTTGCACGCCGACTCCGCCTGTTCGGCCAGCAGCAGCGGCTCGCCGTCCACGCCGCCGTTTTCGGCCAGCATGTCGCGCACGTAATCGCCCGTTCGGTCGCGAAGCATCGCGAGCCGCCCGCCCTCCAGCCGTACCGCCACATGCCGCCCGTCCCCGGTCACCAGCAGGTCGGGCGTCGGCGTCGCGAGCGCCCACACTACGCCCGCCAGCACCGGCGCCAGCCCCCAGCGCCGCCATTCCGTCCGCCACAGCGCAATCCACAGCCCACCACCGACCATCGACGCGAACGCGCCCACCGGCATAGCGGGCAACGCCGCGACCGCGCCAGGCACTGCGGCGATCCACCGCGCGCCGGCCAGCAGCAGTCCGATAGCATGGCCGACCAGCCACCATACCGGTGCGCCCAATCTCACCGTGTCGAGCAGCAGCGCGACCGCCTCGAGCGGCATGATGACGAAGGTCGTGAACGGGATGGCGGCGATATTGGCGAGCGCGCCGTACAGTCCGGCCTTATGGAAATGGAACACCGCGATCGGCATCAGCGCGATCTCGACGGCGACGCCGGTCAGGAGGAGCGACAGCACGCCGCGGCCGAAGTGGCGCATCCACCCCTCCTCCTGCGGCGCAAACCAGGCGCGCACCGGCCGGTGTTCGTGCAGCGCCACGATCGCGACGATCGCCGCGAAGGACAGCTGGAAGCTCGGCCCCGCGACCGACTCCGGCCAAACGAGCATGACCGCGAGCGCTCCGACCCCCACCAGCCGAAGCGTCAACGCCTCGCGACCGAGGGCGATCGCGGCGAGCACGAGCAGCGCGGCGACGCAGGACCGGATCGTCGGCACCTCACCGCCCGTCAGCCAGGTGTAGCCGATCGCCGCGACCGCGCCCGCGCCCGCCGCGATCACCGGTAGCGGTAGGCGCAGCGCCAGGCGCGGGCTGAGCGCCAGCAGCCGCAAGGCGACGAACATCGTGGCGGTAACGACGGCGGTGATGTGCAGGCCGCTGACCGACAGCAGATGCGCTAGGCCCGCCCGGCGCATCGCCTCGGCATCGTCTTCGGTGATTGCGCCTTCGTCGCCCGTCGCCAACGCCGACGCGATGCCGCCGACGCTCCCGTCCAGCCGATCCTCGATGTGGCGGGTGAGGCGTTCGCGTAAGCTCGACGCATCCTCCCCCGCGCGCGCCACGGTCACGGGCGCGAAGCCGCGCCCGGTCGCGCCGATCCCCGCGAACCAGGCCACGCGCGCAAAGTCGTACGCGCCGGGCAGCGCGGCCTCGGGCGGCGGCATCAACCGCGCGCGCAGGGACACGATCGCGCCGCGCGTCAGTCCAGCGGGCGCATCCTTCTCGTCGAGGTTCACCCGCACGCGCGGCGGCAGCCCTGACCCAGCGACGGGCGCGAGAGTCAGCCTGACGAGCTCGCGCGCCGGCAGCGCCTCCACGCGTTCGATCTCGGCCGTGAATGCCGCGATCGTGGGCCGCGAGAGGATGGGTGCGGCCACCCGCTCCGCCCGCCACCAGACCAACCCCAGCCCGAGCGCCATCGCCAGCGCTCCGACCCCGACCACCAGCGGCGCGCGACCGCCTCGCGCGAACGCCGCGCCGATCCCCGCGACGGCCAGGAGCGACAGCAACGCCGCCGCCCACGCGCGCTCGTCGGGCAGCAGGAACCAAGCCGTAACGCCCGCCAGGACGCCGACCGGCACCCACAATGGCAGCTGGTCGCGTTCCGCCTCCAGCTTGCGCTCGATCGCGGCGTTCGCGAGCGCGCGCCACTCGCCGGTTGTTCGCCGCGGAAACCGCATGCTAGGGGCGCGGGCGGCGAAACTGGCCATCGCCGGGCATCTTGGGAGGCGGCGCGGTTGAGCGCAACGCAAACATCGACCGGCCGCGTGGTGACGCGTTTCGCGCCCTCGCCGACCGGCTTTCTACATATCGGAGGCGCGCGCACCGCGCTGTTCAATTGGCTGTTCGCGCGCCGTCACGGCGGCGAGTTCCTCCTGCGCATCGAGGATACCGACCGCGCGCGCTCGACCCAAGGCGCGATCGACGCGATCCTGGACGGCATGCGCTGGCTCGGCCTCGACCAGGACCGGGACGCGACGTTCCAGTTCGCGCGCGCGGATCGCCACGCCGAGGTCGCGCACGAGATGGTCGCGAATGGCCATGCCTATCGCTGCTACATGACCGCCGACGAGATCTCGGCGCAACGGGCCCGGGCGGAGGCGGCCAAGCGACCCTTGCGCATCCGTAGCCCGTGGCGCGATCAAGGTGCGGCCGATGGACCCGCCGACATGCCCTTCGTCGTCCGGCTGAAGGCGCCGCGCGAGGGCGCGACGACGATCGACGACCAGGTTCAGGGCGCCGTGACCGTCCAGAATGTCGAGCTAGACGACATGGTGCTGCTCAGGTCGGATGGTACGCCTACCTACATGCTCGCGGTGGTCGTGGACGATCACGATATGGGCGTCACGCACGTGATCCGCGGCGACGACCACCTCAACAACGCGTTCCGGCAACTGCCCATCTACGACGCGATGGACTGGCCCAAGCCGGTCCATGCGCACATTCCGCTCATCCACGGGTCGGACGGAGCCAAGCTTTCGAAGCGTCACGGCGCGGTCGGAATCGAGGCGTACCGGGACGAGCTGGGCATCCTGCCCGAAGCCCTGGGCAACTACCTGCTCCGGCTCGGCTGGGGTCACGGCGACGACGAGATCATCGCGCGCGAAGATGCGGTGCGCTGGTTCGACCTGGCGGCGGTCGGGAAGTCGCCGTCGCGTTTCGACTTCAAGAAGCTCGAGAATCTCAACGGCCACTACATCCGCGAAGCGCACGACGCGCGGCTGGCGGCGATGGTGGCGTCCCGGATCGGGGCGGACGATGTCGAGCCGATCTCGCGCGCGATGCCGGTCCTGAAGGTGCGGGCGGCCAATCTGAACGAGTTGGGCGACGGCGCTCGCTTCCTGTTCGCCACCCGTCCGCTGGAGATGGACGGGGCGGCGACCGGGCTGCTGGCGGGCGATGCTCCGGCCCTCCTCGCGGCGCTGCACGGCGCGCTTGACGCCGCGCCCACCTGGGATACGGATGCGCTGGAGGGTGCGGTGCGGCGCACGGCAGAGGAGCAAGGAGTCAAGCTCGGCCAAGTCGCCCAGCCGCTCCGCGCCGCGCTGACGGGTCGCAAGACTTCGCCCGGCATCTTCGACGTCCTGGTCCTGCTTGGCCGGGAGGAAAGCCTGGCGCGCATCGCGGACCAAATGGCCGCCTGAATAGATTGGGAGTAACGGAAATGAGCGACACGGCCAGCTTCGACCTCGGCGGCAAGCAGTTCGACTATCCGGTGCTGGCGGGCACGATCGGGCCCGACGTCGTAGATATCCGTAAGCTGTACGCGCAGACCGACGCCTTCACTTACGACCCCGGTTTCACGTCGACGGCGAGCTGCCGGTCGACGATCACCTACATCGACGGCGATGAGGGCGTGCTGCTCCACCGCGGCTATGCGATCGGTGAGCTGGCGGAACGATCGACCTTCATGGAGGTCGCCTACCTCCTCCTGAATGGCGAGCTGCCGAATGCCGACGAACTCACGACGTTCTCGACCACCATCACGCGCCATACCATGGTCCACGAGCAGCTCGCGACGTTCTTCCGCGGATTCCGACGCGATGCGCATCCGATGGCGATCATGTGCGGCGTGGTCGGCGCGTTATCTGCCTTTTACCATGATTCGACCGATATCCACGATCCGGTGCAACGCACGATCGCCAGCCACCGGCTGCTCGCCAAGATGCCGACGATCGCGGCGATGGCTTATAAATATTCGGTCGGGCAGCCGTTCCTGTATCCCGACAATTCGCTGAGCTACACGGGCAATTTCCTGCGCATGACCTTCGGCGTGCCGGCCGAGCCGTACGTGGTCAATCCGGTGGTCGAACGGGCGATGGACCGCATCTTCATCCTCCACGCCGATCACGAGCAGAACGCGTCGACCTCGACCGTCCGTCTCGCCGGATCGTCGGGCGCCAACCCGTTCGCGTGCATCGCGGCCGGCATCGCCTGCCTGTGGGGCCCTGCGCATGGCGGCGCCAACGAAGCGGCGCTCAACATGCTGCGCGAGATCGGCACGCCCGACCGCATTCCGGAGTTCATCGCGCGCGCCAAGGACAAGGACGACCCGTTCCGTCTGATGGGCTTTGGCCACCGCGTCTATAAAAACTACGACCCGCGTGCGACGGTAATGCAGCAGACAGTGCGCGAGGTACTGGGCGAGCTCGGCGTGTCCGATCCCGTGTTCGACGTTGCGATCCAGTTGGAAGAGATGGCGCTCAGCGATCCATATTTCGTCGACAAGAAGCTGTTCCCCAACGTCGACTTCTATTCGGGCGTGATCCTGTCGGCGATCGGTTTCCCGACATCGATGTTCACCGCCTTGTTCGCGTTGGCCCGCACCGTCGGTTGGGTCGCGCAGTGGAACGAGATGATCACCGATCCCGACCAGAAGATCGGTCGTCCGCGCCAGCTGTATAGCGGTCCGACGCAGCGCGCGTATGTACCGGTCGGCGAGCGCTGAAGTACGTGCGGCTGCGCACCGTCCTGATCGTCGCGGGCGTCATCATGACCTTGGTGGGCGTACTGTGGATCGGTCAGGGACTGGGATATGTGGACTGGCCCGCGTCCAGCTTCATGATCGATCAGAGGCCCTGGGCGATTCGCGGCACGGTGCTCGCGGTCGTCGGGCTAGCGCTGATCCTGTTCGGCCGGCGGGTCCGCCGGTAGTCGGAGCGTGAAGCGCGCGCCCTGCCCGGGCGCGCTCTCGACCGAAATGTCGCCGTCCATCGTGCGGGCGAGCCGCCGAGCGATGTAGAGGCCTAGACCGCTGCCATCGGACTCGCCGGCGTCGACCCGTTCGAACTTGTCGAAAATGCGCGCCTGATCCTCCAACTCGATCCCCGTGCCGGTGTCGGCGACGAGGGCGCGGCCGGTTCTATCCACTGCGACCGTGACCATGCCACCGCTGGGCGAATACCGGACGGCGTTGCCGACGAGATTTACCAGGATTTGCAGCACGCGGCGAAAGTCGCCCCGGACGAACGCGCGCTCGTCCGGACCAGGCCGGGCGATCGTCACTCCCATATTCGCGGCGCGCACGGCCAGGAGCCCGGCCGCGCGGCGCGCGATATCGGCTAGGTCGATCGACTCGATCATCGGCGTGAAGTCCGGACGCTCGACCGCCTCCAGATCGGCCAAGTCGTCGATCAGCGCCATCAAGTGCCGCCCCGCGCTGGCGATGTCGGCGGCGTAGCCCGCGTAATCGGGCCCGATCGCACCCTCCGCCTCCGCGCCGATGCTGTCGGCGTTGGCGATGATCCGCCCGAGCGGTCGCCGGAGCGCGCGTTCGAGCCGGTCGCCGAGCGTCGCGCCGATCGACGGCGGGGCCTCCGACACCGCTTGCCGAACGATGCGAACACCGCCCGCGAAGCCCGCGAACCCACCGCCCGAGTCCCGACGCGCAAGCGCTGAGACGAGCACGGGGACACCCGACGGGCGGAGCTTGGCGGGCTGTGCGGAAAAGGGCCGGCGTTCGGCGAGAGCGTCCAGGATTGGCAGACGCTCAGCCCCGTCGGGCTCGAACCCGAACAGGTCGGTGATGGGCCGCCCGAGCAGCCCGACCGCGTCGAAGCCGTGGCGCTCCCCCGCCGCGATCGATGCCGCACCGAGCCGAAGCGCGGCATCGCATTCCCACCGCCATTCGACATCGGCGAGGAAAAGATCGAACCGGGCGCTCTCGTCCGTCGGCCGCCAGGGTCGACGCTCGCGCCAACCCGCGACCGACAGGCGCACGCCCGCGCCGTCGGCCTGCGCGCTTACGAACAGCTCGATATCGGCGTCGCAGTCGGCGACGATCACCCCGCGCGCGATCGGGACCTGGAGCCGTCGCGCGAGCCGCGCCAACGTCGCGATCTGAGGCACCGCGACCGGCTGGCCAAGGCCTCCGCCCGCGCGCATCACCAGCCCGAGCAGAACGTCATCCGCGTCGGTCAGCCGCCCGTCGGCATCGACGATGCCGTGCGCGATCTCGGCCACGCTCACCCGGAGCTCGCCAGCGACCGGACGGCGTCGCGGAAGTCGCGACCCAGCGCCAACGGAGCCATCGCCTCGCGGGCGTCGGCTCGGTCGTGCGCCGCCGTCCAATCGAACGCGTCGGCCAGCCGATCCAGGTCTCGCCGGGGATCGGCCTCGGCCAGCGCAACGCCGATGCGCGCGATACGCGCGCGGTCGATGCCGACCGCGTGGAGGATGAGGACCAGCAGTTCGCCGCGCGGATCGGTGACGATGCGGCGCGCCTGATCGTGATCCAGGCCGCCCGCTCGAGCTATCAACGCGGTGAACAAGGTCGCGCGGGAGTCCGACAGCGTCCGAGCGAGCAGCTGCCCGAGTTCGTCGGTCTGCGCACCGACAGCGCTCGCCAGGCGAACGGCGGCTGCCTCCGGACGGTCGTCTTCGTCATATTCGGCGAGGACGTGGAGCGTCGCCTCGGCAACCGCGCGATCGCGGTCGGCGGTAGGTCCGAACCCAGGGCGTGCGGTGTCGAGGCCCTGTTCGCGGATTACCGCGGCGATCAGCCAGAGCAGGCGCCGGTGGAGCTTGGCGGGCAGCTCGCTCCCGACCGAGCCCGCGCCCTCGTCGGCGGCGCGGCGACGGTTGTCGGCGGCGAGCAACGTCAGCGCCGCCTTGGCGACTTCGTCATCGGTCGAACCGGCCATAAGCGGGAGCAGACCCGGACTATCGGGCATGTCCGCCGGCGGTGCGAGCGCGGCGAACAGCGCATCCAGTTCGACGCGCGCGACCAGCTCTCCGACAAGTTCAGGGTCGCGGAGCAGCCCGGCATCGCGCAGCCGCGGGAGGACGGGGTCGCCGCCGAGCAAGGCCTCGGCTATGCCGGTCGCGCCGCGCGCGACGAGGAGGCTCGCAGAGCGGCGGCGAACATCGCCTTCGGCGTTGGCGACGATCCGGGCGAGGAGATCCTCTACATATGCGCGCGTACGCTCGTCCAGACGGGCCGCATCGGCGAGGAACAGATCGCCGACGGCATGGCGAAGTCGCGCATCGACTTGCGCGTCCGCGGCGGCCACGCGGACGTGAGCCGTCGTGGCACTTTCATCATCGCCAGAGTCGAAATATAACGTCATCCGCCGAGCCCTATCCCGGGCACGGTTAAAGGCGCACTAAACTTGGCGCCGCAGCATCTCGATCGCCGCGCCCAGCGTCGCCGCTGCATAAATCGCTGCCGCGGCTAGGCCGAGAGCGGGCGCGCCGGCGATCGCGCCGATCGCGACCACGGCCAGATACGCCCCGGACCCGCTCCACGAGAGATGTCGCGACCGCCCGACGATCGCGCGTTCGCCCAGACCCGCCAGCGTCAACAGCGCGACCGCGATGGCCAACGTCGCCGTGTCGTCAAGTCGCTCAGCAAGCAGCAGCAGCGCGAGCGCGGGCGCCATCAACATGGCGACCCCCTGCCCGCGCGCGATCCGGCGTTCGTCTCGGAGCGCGGCGAGCACGCCGCCCAACGTCCAGGCGATCACCGCACTCAACATCGCGAGCAGACCGGTGACGAGCCACTCGGCGCGGATCGCGGCCAGGCCGAGCCCGGCCAGGACCAAGCCTCCTCCGGCAACCGCGCCTGCGGACACGCCGCGCCCGACCAGTGCGGGCAACAGGACACGGCCGACCGGGGCGACGATCCATCGATCGAACCAGCCCCGACGGTCGGCGACCGCACCCGCCAATACGGCGCGGCTGCGCGCATCGAGCGAGCCTGCATCATACTCGACGCCGTGACCCTCGGCCGCCGCCGTCGCGGGGAGCAACAAGTGCGCCGCACCGCTCTGCGACGCCGCGCGCAGCAGCGCCGACTGCATGTCCCAGTCGCACGGCATCGCCGCGACATCGCGCAGCCGCGCGGCGCCGAGGCGGGCGACGCCGGCCCAGGCCATCCGCCCGCCGATCCGCTCGCACGACGACTCGGCGAGGCCGTCAGCGATTACGAGCAACGTTTCGGGCCCGTCCCCGGCCAACGGCTTAAGCATCGTCTCGGTCGTCACCAAGCCGTCGGCCATCACCAGCACGCGCGACAACGGATGCAGCTTCTCCGCCGCCTCCGCGGCGCCACGCACCGCGTCGACGGCGACGCCGCGCCCGCCGATTCGGCTGATCGCGCCGAGCAGATCGGGAGTGAGGCGGGTTACGACCACGACAATCTGCGACGCGCCCGCCGCGATGAGCAGCCGAGCCTGATATTCGATGAGCGAGGTGCCGGCGAACGGCAGGGTAGCGACGAGCCGGTCGGGCCGATCCTCCGCGTCACGGATGGCGAACAATAACCCAGCGAGCATGGCCGCGCTGTTAGGCGTGGGCGACGGTCTCCGTCCACCCGTCGACGAGCGACCTCAAGCCAAGCGTCCCACCGCGCGGCGCAGACGCTGAAGCGTACGTGGGTCACCATGCGGCTGGTCCGCCGCCTCGGCGGCGAGCGCCATCAGCCGGACCGCGCCGAAGCTGGCGGCGAGGCCCTTCATCCGCCAGGCGGCCTCGCGCCACGCACCCTCGTCGTGCGCCTGCGCGAGCGCGCTCAAGGCCCGGTCGGCACTGTCGTGAAAAGCCGTGCGGAGCTCGGTGATCAACCCGGGCTCGTCGCCCACCGCCGCCGCCAAGGCCGCCTCGATCGCTCCGGGATCATACGCCATGCCCTTTGGGGTAGCGCCGGACCGGTTAATGTATCGTAACGGACATCCGTCGCTCCTGGATTGTGGCGTGGTCGAAACATGGTAGACCATGTGCAACAAGGGGATCGATCGTGGAACTACGCGCCGAGGAGGGCTTCGCTCAGGCGGCCGGCTGGAACGACGAAGCCGAGACGACCTGGCCGGGTGCGTTTCCGGAGGAGGTCGAGCCCTCGCGTTCGGTCTGGCCGTTCGTAGCGGCGGCTGCCCTCGCGGTCTGGATCGCGTTCGCGGGGTGGATCGCCTGGTCGCGATTAGGCGATCTTGACGCGGTGCAGCTGCTCCAGCTCGTTCCCGCGTTATGCGCCGTGCCGATCCTGGTGGCGACGGTATGGCTGTTGCTCCAGCGGAACAGCCGGGCGGAGGCGCGGCGTTTCGGCGGCACCGCGCGCGCGATGCGCGAGGAAGCGGCGCGGCTTGAACGGACCGTATCCGGCTTGTCGCACGCGGTCGACGCCAACCGTGTCAGATTGTCGGAACAGGTGAGCGCGTTGATGGCGATGGGCGACGCTGCGCATGCGCGGCTCGGCGGGATCGAGCGCGACGTAGGCGCGGAGATCGCCCGCATCGACGCGCATGCGCGCGGTCTCGCCGAAGCGGGAGCGACCGCGCTAGAAAGCGTTGAGGCGTTGCTCGCCGCGCTCCCGCGAACGCAAGCCGGGGTGGAGGATGCGGCGCGGCTGCTGGACCGCGCGGGCGCGTCCGCGGCCGATCACACGGCCAAGCTCGATGCGCGCGTCACGGCGTTGGCCGACCGTGGGCGGGAGGCGGACTCGCTCGCGCGCGGCGCGGCGGAAAACCTGGCGCGGCATCTGGCCGGGATGGAGGAGCAGAGCGGCACCGCGAGCGCGAGGCTGGAGGCGGTCAGCGCCGACTTGGCGCGAACGGTGGATGCGCTGGTCGCGCGCACGACCGCGACCGTCGACGGCGCGCGCCAGGGAATCGCGGCGCAGGGCGAGGCGATGATCGCCACCGTTGCCGCGCATCAGTCCCGGCTCGACGGCGCGGCGCGCGACAGCGCGGACGCGCTGGCGGACCGGATCGCCGGGGTCGAAGCGGTGATCGAGCGGGTCGCCGACCGGCTCGAGATGCAGCGCGCGTCGGGCGACCTGATCGTCGACCGGCTGCAGACGGGGATCGCGGGGGTCGAGGGGCAGCTCGAACGGCTGCACGAGCAGGGATCGGAGCGCGCGCAAACGCTCGCCGCGTCGATCAGCGCGCTCGGCGGATCGGCCGACGCCATGACCGAAGCATTGCGCGCCGGCGACGCGATGGCGACGCACACGATCGGGACGACCGAGTCGCTGCTGATCGCACTCGACGCCGCCGCGCGCGAGATCGACGAAACGCTGCCCGAAGCGCTCACTCGCCTCGACGCGCGGATCGCGGGCAGCAAGCGCGTCATCGGCGAAACCAAGCCCGAACTGTTGGCGCTCGTCACCGCCGCCGAGAGCACGCATGACGCGGTCGAGGCGATCGCGGGCGTCATCGCCGACCAACGCCGGACGCTTGACCAGCTGTCCGAGCAGCTGCTGGGCACGCTGTCGACCGGTCGTGCCAAGGCCGACGCACTTGGCCACACTGTCGACGAGGCGATCGATCGGACCAGGCGCTTCGCCGACGAGGCCGCGCCGCAGCTCGTCCAGGCGCTGGCCCGCATCCGCGACACCGCCGCCCAGACCGCCGACGACGCACGCGACAAGTTGGCCGCGATCGTGCCGGAAGCGGTATCCCGGCTGGAGGCGGCGGGCACGCAGGCGCTGCGCCGAGCCGCGTCGGGAACCGTCGAGCGGCAGGTCGAGGCGCTTGCCTTGGCGGCCGACGCGGCGGTCGAGGCCGCCAGCCATGCGGCCGAGCGGGTCGCGCGCGAATGCCGGGCGATCGCCGACCAGACCGCGATCGTCGAGGCCCGGATCGAACAAGCGCGCGACGAGCGGGAGAAGGGCGGCCGCGACACGCTGTCCAGGCGCGTGGCCGGGCTGATCGAAGCGCTGAACTCGGCATCGATCGACGTGGCCAAGCTGCTTAGGCCCGAAGTGTCGGACAGCGCCTGGGCCGCCTATCTAAAGGGCGACCGGGGCGTGTTCACCAGACGCGCGGTCCGGTTGCTCGACGGCGGCGACGCACGCGACATCGCGCGGCTGTACGATGCGGACGAGCATTTCCGCGAGTCGGTCAATCGCTATATCCACGATTTCGAGGCGATGCTGCGCGGTGTCCTGCAACAGGCGGACGGATCGCCGCTGGGGATCACGCTGCTGTCGTCGGACATGGGCAAGTTGTACGTTGCGCTGGCGCAGGCGATCGAGCGATTGCGCTAGGCGGGCGGGCCCTGCCCCGTCACCCCGGACTTGATCCGGGGTTCCGCCTCTCCTCGGTGGCGGTCGTCGGAAGAAGCTGGATGCCGGATCAAGTCCGGCGTGGCGGAGAAGGGGGATCAGATCAGCTCAGATCGGCCCGCTCACGAAGGAACAGATTGACGTTCGCGGGCGTGATCCAGCCGTTGACGTAGTTCAGATAATACAACCCGAACGCCACCGTCGCGACTGCGGTCGTACGGAGGAGCAGGCGGCGCGCGTCGAATTCATGCGGCGCGCTGTCCGCCTGGCCTGGAACATGTTCGCCCCCGGCCTCGTGCGTCGTCCTCATCCCGAAGGGAAGGACGACGAACACGGAGAAGAACCAGAACAGCAGGTAGATCGCGAGCGCCGACGTCCATTGCACCGCGACCGGTCCCGTCAGGCCTGGATCAGCAGCACGTCGACGATCGGCTTCTTGCCGGTCCAGCGCGTCGCGATCTTGCGGACGGCCAGGCGCACGTCCTCGCGCACGCGGTCGGCCTGACGCTTGCCGCCCTTCACCGCCGCCGCGACCGCCGCGACCGTATCCTCGATGAACGGCGCACGGTCCTCCTCGACGGGGATGCCCTGGATACGTACTTGGGGCGAACCCATCAGCGTACCGTTACGCCCGAGCGCGATCGCGACCGAAATCTGGCCGTTGATCGCGATCTTGCGGCGCTCGTTGATGGTGGTGCCGTCGGCCGGCAGGATGACGTCGCCGTCGAGCACGAGGCGGCCGACAGGAGCCTTGCCCACCTTCTTGGCGGAACCCGGGGTCAGCCGGACGATGTCGCCGTTCATCTGCGTGAGCGTGTCGGGCACGCCCTCGGCGCGGCCGAAACGGGCGTGCTCCATCAGATGCCGCGCCTCGCCGTGGACGGGGACGAGCAGCTTGGGCCTGATCCACTTATACATCTGCGCGAGCTCGGGACGGCCTGGGTGGCCCGAGACGTGGACGTGCGCCTGACGCTCGGTGATCATCGCCACGCCCTTGCCGGCGAGGATGTTCTGGATGCGCCCGATCGCGACCTCGTTGCCGGGGATCTGGCGCGACGAGAAAATCACGCTGTCGCCCTCGCCCAGCGCAAGCGGATGGCTACCGTCGGCGATGCGGCCGAGCGCGGCGCGCGGCTCGCCCTGCCCGCCCGTCGCGACGACCAGAACCTGCTTGGGCGGCAGGCGCATCGCCTCCTCGGGCGAGACGGTGTTCGGGAAATCCTTCAGGTACCCGCACTGGCGCGCGACCTTGAGGATGCGGTCGAGCGAGCGGCCCGCGACGCATAACGACCGGCCGGTCTCGACGGCGACCTTGGCGATCGTCGACAGCCGCGCGACGTTCGACGCGAAGCTCGTCACCACCACACGCCCGCGCGCGGCATTCACCGCGCCCAGCATGCCCTCGAACACGCTCGCCTCGGAGCCCGATGCCGTATCGTTGAAGACGTTGGTCGAATCGCAGACCATCACGTCCACGCCCTCGTCGCCGATCGCCTGAAGCTGTTCGGGGGTGGCGGGCGTCCCGATCACCGGATCGCTATCGAGCTTCCAGTCACCGGTGTGGAACACGCGGCCGTAGGGGCTGTCGATCAACAGGCCGTTGGCCTCGGGGATCGAATGCGACAGCGGCACGAAGCGGAAGCCGAACGGGCCGACATCGAACTGCTGGTCGGGCTGGATCATGCGGATCTTCACGCGGTTCGCGATCCCCTCCTCCTCCAGCTTGCCGCGGATCAGACCGGCGGTGAAGGGCGTGGCGTAGAGCGGCATGCCCAGATCCTCGGCGAGATAAGGCAGCGCGCCGATATGGTCCTCATGCCCGTGCGTCAGCACGACGCCGACCAGGCTCTCGCGCCGGTCCTCGATGAAGGACAGGTCGGGCAGGATCACGTCGATCCCGGGATAGCCCGCATCCGCGAAGGTGATGCCGCAATCGACCATCACCCATTTGCCGTCCGCACCGTAGAGGTTGACGTTCATGCCGATCTCGCCGGACCCTCCAAGGGCGACGAAAAGCAGTTCTTTTGCCGGTGTCATTCAGTTCTTTCGATTTTACAGGAGAAGCGCCGTTCGCGGGCGCGAAGAATTCAAGCGGATATATGGGCGCGTTCGACCATTATCGCCAGCCCTTGGATGGTCAGATCGGGCTCGATCGCGTCGAACACGGGAGTGTATGGCTGGAACAGGGTCGCAAGCCCGCCGGTCGCGATCACCTTGACTGGCCGGCCCACCTCCGCCTTCAGCCGCGACACCAGCCCCTCGATCATCGCGACATAGCCCCAGAAGATGCCGATCTGCATCTGATCGACGGTGTTGCGGCCGATCACGCCGCCTTGGGTCGGCGGCGGCTCGATGGCGATGCGGGGCAGCTTGGCGGCGGCGCTCACCAGCGCGTCGAGCGACAGATTGATGCCGGGCGCGATGATCCCGCCCTTGTACGCGCCCTGATAGTCGCTGACGTCGAAGGTCGTCGCGGTGCCGAAATCGATGACGATCAGATCGCCGGGATGTAGCTCATGCGCTGCGACCGTATTGACGGCGCGGTCGGCCCCGAGCGACCCGGGCTCGTCGACGTCGATCACGATCCCCCATTCCAGCGGTGCGCGTCCCGCGATCATCGCCTCCGCGCCGAAATACTTCCGGGCCAGCACCTGCAGGTTATGGAGCGCGCGCGGAACGACGGTCGCGAGCACCACCCGGGTCACGTCGCCGCGCTGGTAGCCCTCGATCTGAAGTAGCTGAATAAGCCAAACCGCATACTCGTCGGCCGTCCGCCTGGGGTCGGTCGCGATCCGCCAGCGCGCCCTGATCCGGCGCCCCTCGACGAGCGCGAACACGACGTTGGTATTGCCGGCGTCGATGGCGAGCAGCATCGGGGATCCTAGACCTGGAACACGTCGGCGGCGTGGATGACACGGGTACCGCCGTCCGCCAAGCGCAGCGACAGCGCGCCGTCCGCGTCGAGCCCGGCGAACAGCCCCGCCAGCACGTCGCCCCCCGGCAGTCGCGCCGCCAGCGCGGTGCCGGTCGGGTGCGCTCGGTCCAGCCAGCGAGCGCGCACCGGCGCGACGCCGCCGCTGCGCCAAGTCGCAAGCCAGCGCGCGAACGTCTCGGCCAGCGTGTCGGCGAGGTCGCCCGGCGTCACCGCGTCGCCATGGTCGGCGAGGCTGGTCGTCGGACGGTCTGGCAGGTCGGGATGATGCGCCAAGTTCACGCCGACGCCGACCA
This sequence comes from uncultured Sphingomonas sp., assembly GCF_964235535.1. Taxonomy (GTDB): domain Bacteria; phylum Pseudomonadota; class Alphaproteobacteria; order Sphingomonadales; family Sphingomonadaceae; genus Sphingomonas. Next base: position 11,327 of record NZ_CAXSBH010000020.1, on the reverse strand, counting down.
CCACGGCATCCTCGACCCGCTCGAGCAAAATGCCTGACAGCTTGGCCCCGCCCAGCAGCAGGTCGTTGGGCCATTTGAGCGCGAGCGGCGCGTCGCGGGCATATACGCGGACGGCCTCGTCGAGCGCGACGGCCGCGACCAGTCCCAAGGTGGCCGGGACGGGGTCGGTCGCGCGGAGGTGGACGAGCGTACTCGCATACAGATTGCCCGGCGGCGAGATCCAGCTCCGCCCCAGCCGCCCGCGTCCCGCAGTCTGGCGCTCGGCGCGCAGCCACACCCCCTCACCCAGCCCCGTCCGTGCGAGCGCGGCCATGTCGGCATTGGTCGACCCCGTCTGCGCGACGGTGCGGATCGTCGTCAGGGGAGCGGGAGCAGCGACCGCGCTGCCGCCATCGTCCACACGCCCAGCGGCACGATCGCGAAATAGCCGATCGGCGACACGAACACCGCCGCCGCCGCGATCAACCCACCCTCGATCCGGCTGGTGATCGGCGGGAACGACCCGGCGGGCTCGTCGAAATACATCAGCTTGACGACACGGAGGTAATAATATGCCCCGATTGTCGACAGCGCGATGCCGATCACCGCCAGCGGGAACAGCCCCGCCTGCACCGCCGCGTCGAACACGACGAACTTCGCCCAGAAGCCGAACAGCGGCGGGATGCCCGCGAGCGACAGCATGAAGATCGCCAGCGCCGCCGCCAGCGCGGGCCGCGTCCGCGACATGCCCGCGAGCGACGCGATGCTCTCGACGGGCGTGCCGTCGGGCTCGCGCATCTGGAGCACGACCAGGAAACTCCCCATCGTCATCGCGATATAGATCGCCATGTAGGTCAGCACCGACGACACGCCCTCGACCGATCCGGCGGCGAGCCCGATCAGCGCGAAGCCGATATTGTTGATCGACGAATAGGCGAGCAGCCGCTTGATGTTCGTCTGGCCGATCGCCGCCACTGCTCCCAGCGCGATCGAGGCGAGCGCGGCGAAGATGACGATCTGACGCCACTGGAACACCGCCGGCCCCATCGCCTCCATCGCGACGCGCACGGCGAGCGCGACGGCTGCGACCTTCTGCGCGGTCGCGAACAGCGCGGTCACGGGCGTCGGCGAGCCCTCATACACGTCGGGCGTCCACATGTGGAACGGCACCGCGGCGATCTTGAAAGCGATGCCGGCGAAGACGAATACGAGACCGAAGAGCAGTCCGGTCGACAGCTCGGCGGGGGGCACTGAGTAAGCGTCGGCGATGCCGGTGAAGAGGGTCGTGCCGCTGAACCCGTACACGAGCGATATGCCGTAAAGCAGGATGCCCGACGCCAGCGCGCCCAGCACGAAATATTTCAGCCCCGCCTCAGCCGAGCGCGCATCGCGGCGCATGAAGCTCGCCAGCACGTAGGAGGACAGGCTCTGAAGCTCTAGCCCGACATAGAGCGTCAGCAGGTCGCCCGCTGACACCATCATCCCCGCCCCCGCCGTGGAGAGCAGGATCAGCACGGGATATTCGGGACGGAGATCGTCTCCGCTAGTCCGCTCGAAGAACCCCGATGCCATGACGATCGCAACCGCCGATGCGAGATAGATGAGCACCTTGGCGAACGCCGCGAATGCGTCGGCGCGGTACAGGCCGCCGAACGCGGTGCCGCCGCTCGAGGCCGGGCCGGCGAGCGCCACCATCGCGCCGCCGATGATCGCGATCGCGGTCCAGGACACCGCGCGGGTCGATTTCTGCCCGCCCCACGCGCCCACCAGCATCAACGCGATCGCGCCGAGCGACAGCACCAGTTCGGGCAGCGTCATCAGGAGATTGTCGGTGTAGCTCATCAATGCGCTCCGCCATGCACGACCGCTGGTGCGGTCACGGCCGGCGCTCGGCCCGCGGTCGGGCGGGAGTCACTCCCGGGCGTCGCGCGCTCGATCCGGGCAAGCAGGCGGCCGACATCGTCGCGCATCGGTGCCATGAAGCTTTCCGGATAAACGCCCATCCACAGCACCACGCCCGCGATCGGCGCGAGCAGCCATAGCTCACGGCGACTGAGGTCGGGCATCGCGCGCACCGCGTCCGTCTTGATCTCGCCGTACGCGACACGGCGATAGAGATAGAGCGAGTAGGCCGCGCCCAGGATGATGCCCGTCGTGCAAAGCAGCGCGGTCCAGGTCGATATCTGGTAGCTGCCGAGCAGGCTCAGGAACTCGCCCACGAACCCGCTCGTCCCCGGCAGGCCGATGGAGGCCATAGTGAACAGCAGGAAGAACACGGCATAGGTCGGCATCACGCTCGCCACGCCGCCATACGCCGCGATCTCGCGGGTGTGGAGCCGGTCGTAGATGACGCCCACGCACAGGAACAACGCCGCCGAGACGAGGCCGTGGCTGAGCATGACGATCATCGCGCCCTCGATCCCCTGCCGGTTGAACGCGAACAGCCCGATCGTGACGATCGCCATGTGTGCGACGGACGAATAGGCGATCAGCTTCTTCATATCCGCCTGAACCAGCGCGACCAGCGAGGTATAGATCACCGCCACCGCGGACAACGCGAAGATCAGCCAGGCGAGCTGTCCCGAGGCCTCCGGGAACATCGGGAGCGAGAAGCGCAGGAAGCCGTAGCCGCCGAGCTTGAGCAGCACGCCCGCCAGGATCACCGACCCCGCGGTCGGCGCCTGGACGTGCGCATCGGGCAGCCAGGTATGGACGGGCCACATCGGCATCTTGACCGCGAACGACGCGAAGAAGGCGAGCCATAGCCAGGTCTGCGCCCCGGGCGCGAAGTCGTGGGCCATAAGCTGCGGGATGTACGTCGTCCCGGCCTCGCGCGTTATATACAGCATCGCGATCAGCATCACGAGCGAGCCGAGCAGCGTGTACAGGAAGAACTTGTAGCTCGCGTAGATCCGGTTCGCGCCGCCCCAGATCCCGATGATCAGAAACATCGGGATCAGCCCGGCCTCGAAGAAGATGTAGAACAGGAAGATATCCTGCGCGGCGAAGGTGCCGATCATGAGCACCTCCGTCAGCAGGAACGCCGACATATATTCGGGCACGCGCTTCTCGATCGCGTTCCAGCTCGCCCCGATACAGATCGGCATCAGGAATACGCTGAGCATGATCAACAGCAGCGCGAAGCCGTCGATCCCGAGCGCCCAGGCGAAGCGCCCGAAGGCGGGCCGGTACTCGGTGAATTGCCACTGCGCGCCGCCGGTCTCGAACCCGGTCCACAGCACCAGGCCGAGCGCCAGGTCGATCAGCGTCGCGGCGAGCGCGAGCCACCGCGCCTCGCGGGCGGGGATGAACAGGCAGGCGATCGCGGCAAGCGCGGGGACGCCCAGCATCAGCGACAGGACGGGATAGCCTCCGGTCACTGGGTCAACCCGCGATGGCCCAGGTCACCGCGCCGGTGAGCCCGATCAGCATGACGAAGGCATAGGTGTAGATGTGTCCCGTCTGAAGCTTGGCCGCCGCGCGCACCCCGGCCTGGACGACCCAGGCGGATCCGTTGGGTCCGAAGCGATCGATCGTTTTCTCGTCGCCGCGGTGCCAGAAGAAGCGGCCGAGCGCGAAGGCGGGGCGGACGAAGATGAGGTCGTAGAGCTCGTCGAAGTACCATTTGTTCAGGAACCACCGATAGGCGAGGTGGAACGTTTCCGCCGTCTTGGCCGGCGCGTCGGCCGAGCGGATGTACATGCCATAGGCGAGCGCCAGGCCGCCGAGCATCGCGACCGTCGCGGACAGCTTCACGAACAACGGCACGTCATGCATCGCGTGCATCAGGGCCTCGCGGAAAGCGATGCTGCCGCGCCAGAACTCGGCCCCGGCCTCCGGCTCGATGAAGTAATGGTGGAATGCGAACCCCGCCGCGATCGCGCCGAGCGACAGGATGCCGAGCGGGACCAGCATCGACCAAGGGCTCTCATGCGGATGATACCCGCCGGTGCCATGCAAAACATCGGTATGCTCGGCGTCGTGGGTCGACGGCGTGCGCCCGCTGTCCTCACCCGCAGGGTGCGCTTCCTGGCCGTGCCCATGCGCGTCATGCAGCGCATGCTGAATGTGCTCCGACGCGGCCCAGCGCGGTGTTCCCCAAAAAGTAAGGAACATAAGCCGCCATGAATAGAAGCTCGTCAGGAACGCGACCAGCATGCCGAGCATCGATACGCCGAACCAACCCGACGCCCAGCTCGCCTCGATGATCGCGTCCTTCGAGTAGAAGCCCGCAAAACCGCCCACGCCGTATAGGCCGACGCCCGTAATCGCGAGCGTACCGATCAGCATCGCCGTGAAAGTTAGCGGGATCGCCTTACGCAGGCCGCCATAGAACCGCATGTCCTGCTCATGGTGCATCGCGTGAATCACCGACCCCGCGCCGAGGAACAGCAGCGCCTTGAAGAAGGCGTGGGTGAACAGGTGGAACATCGCCGCGCCGTACGCGCCGACCCCCGCCGCGAAGAACATGTAGCCGAGCTGCGAGCAGGTCGAATAGGCGATCACGCGTTTGATGTCGGTCTGCACCAGGCCGACGGTCGCCGCGAACAGGCAGGTCGCCGCGCCGACCGCCGTCACCACGCCGAGCGCGACGGGCGCGGCCTCGAACAACGGGCTCAGGCGGCACACCATGAACACGCCCGCGGTCACCATCGTCGCCGCGTGGATCAACGCGGACACCGGCGTCGGCCCCTCCATCGCGTCGGGGAGCCAGGTATGGAGGCCCAGCTGCGCCGACTTGCCCATCGCGCCGACGAACAGCAGCAGGCAGAGCACGGTCAGCGTGTCGAAGCGGGAGCCGAGGAACCCGATCGTCGACCCGCTCATGCTCGGCGCAGCCGCCAGGATCTCGGGGATCGAGACCGTCCGGAAGACAAGGTATACGCCGAAGATGCCGAGCATGAAGCCCAGATCGCCCACGCGGTTGACGACGAACGCCTTGATCGCGGCGGCGTTGGCGGACGGTTTCTTGTACCAAAATCCGATCAGCAGGTAGCTGGCGAGCCCGACGCCCTCCCAACCGAAGAACATCTGGACGAGGTTGTCCGCCGTGACGAGCATCAGCATCGCGAAGGTGAAGAGCGACAGGTAGGCGAAGAATCGCGGCTGGTCTGGGTCCTCGTCCATGTACCCCCAGCTATAAAGGTGGACGAGCGCCGACACGGTGGTGATCACGACCAGCATCACGGCGGTCAACGCGTCGACCCGCAGGCCCCAGCTCACGTCCAATCCGTCCGACACGATCCAGGACATGACCGGCGCGACGTAGGCGGGCGTCTCGCCGCCAAGGAAGCCGAGAAAGATCGGCCAAGACAGCAGGCACGACGCGAACAGCGCGCCGGTGGTCAGCAGCTTGGGAGCCAAGCCGCCGAACTTGCGGTTAGCTAGCCCAGCGATCACCGCCGCGAGCAGCGGCAGGAAGACGATGAGGTGGATCAAACGGTTTAGCCCTTCATCCGGTCGACATCGTCGACCGCGATGGTCCCGCGCCCGCGGAAATAGATGACGAGGATGGCGAGCCCGATCGCCGCCTCGCCCGCCGCGACGGTCAGCACGAACATCGCGAACACCTGGCCCACCAGGTCGTTCAGATGCGCCGAGAAGGCGACGAGGTTGATATTCACCGCCAGCAGGATCAGCTCGATCGCCATCAGGATGACGATCAGGTTCTTCCGGTTCAGGAAGATGCCGAGCACCCCCATCGTGAACAGGATCGCGCCGACGACGAGATAGTGGATGAGGCCGATCGATCCGTTCACAGCCGCACACCCTCGCCCACGACGGGCTGGGTGTTACGCGTCGCGTCCTCGGGCCGCCGGGCGACTTGGCGCGATACGTTCTGCGTCCGCGTGCCCCCGCGCTGACGGTGGGTGAGCACGATCGCGCCGATCATCGCGACCAGCAAGACAAGCCCCGCCGCCTCGAAGATGAACAGATATCGCGTGTAGAGCAGGTTCCCGATCGCCTGGATGTTGGGCACCCCCGCCACCGCCGGCGCGGTCCGCCTGGCGAGCTCGATCCCGCCCGCGCCGTAGGCACCGATGCCGATGACGATCTCCGCGAGCAGAGCCGCCGCGAGCGCAAGGCCGACCGGCAGATACCGAACCACGCCCTTGCGCATCTCCGCCAGATCGATGTCGAGCATCATCACGACGAACAGGAACAGCACCGCGACCGCGCCGACATAGACGATCACGAGCAACATCGCGATGAACTCCGCGCCGACGAGCACCATGAGCCCCGCCGCGTTGAAGAAGGCCAGAATCAGCCACAGCACCGAATGGACCGGATTGCGCGACGAGATCGTCATCGCGGCGGAGCCGATGACGACGGTCGCGAACAGGTAGAAAGCGATGGCCTGGATCAACGACGAGCCCCGTTCCGCATGCGCGCCATCCCGATCCGGGCGTGGCGATCAATCGTAGTCGCCGCGCCTTACTTGTAGGGTGCGTCCTGGGCAAGGTTGCTCGCCAACACCCGCTCCCACCGGTCGCCGTTGTCGAGAAGCTTGGCCTTGTCGTAGATCAGCTCCTCACGCGTCTCCGTCGAGAAATCCAGGTTCGGCCCCTCGACGATCGCGTCGACCGGGCACGATTCCTGACACAACCCGCAAAAGATGCACTTGGTCATATCGATATCGTAGCGCGTCGTCCGGCGCGATCCGTCGTCGCGCGGCTCCGCCTCGATCGTGATCGCCAGCGCGGGGCACACGGCCTCGCACAGCTTGCAGGCGATGCACCGCTCCTCACCATTCGGATAGCGCCGCAACGCATGCTCGCCCCTGAAGCGCGGGCTTAGCGGGTTACGCTCGTACGGGTAGTTCAGCGTCGCTTTCGGCTTGAAGAAGTAGCGCAACGTCTTGGCGTGCGCGCCGAGAAACTCCCACAGCGTGAACGCCTTGATCGTACCGGCGATATTCACGAACGAGTCTCCAATTTGGCGAACCGCCGATCGCGACAAACGCCGTCGGTGGGATAGCGCGGCTTCGCGACGGCGTAGGTTCGTCCGTCTTCCGCGTACCCGGAAAGATAGGATCGGTCGGTCGGCGCGCAATCGGTCCCGACCCGCTGGAACATCAACACGCCCGACACCAGGAAGACCCAAAACAGCGACACGGGCAGGAATATCTTCCAGCCCAGCCGCATCAGCTGGTCATAGCGATAGCGCGGCACGGTCGCCTTGACCCATCCGAACATGAAGAAGAACACCAGCATCTTGGCGAATAGCCAGAAGAAGCCCGGCACCGCATACAGGAAGCCGATATCGAGCGGCGGCAGCCACCCGCCCCAGAACAGGGTCGCGTTTAGCGTACACATCAGGATAACGTTGGCGTATTCGCCCAGCCAATAGAGCGCGAAGCTCATCGACGAATATTCGGTCTGGAAACCCGCCACCAGTTCCGACTCGGCCTCCGTCAGGTCGAACGGCGCTCGCTGGGTCTCGGCGAGCGACGAGATGAAGAACATCACCGCCATCGGGAACAGCAGCGGATTGAAGCCGAAGCCGTTCAGGCCGATGCCCAGCGTATTCTGCTGCGCCTCGACGATCCGCGACAGGTTGAAGCTTCCCGCCCACAGCACGACCGAGATCAGGATGAACCCGATCGCGACCTCGTAGCTGACCATCTGCGCGGCCGCCCGCAGCGCCGAGTAGAACGGGTATTTCGAATTGGACGCCCACCCCGCGATGATAACGCCGTAAACGCTGAGCGAGGACGCCGCGAGCACATACAGCAGGCCGACATTGATATCGGCCAGCACCACGCCCGGCGAGAACGGCACCACCGCCCACACGATCAAGGCGACGGTGAAAGTGATGATCGGGGCCATCAGGAACAGCCCGCGGTTCGCCGCCGTCGGAACGATCGTCTCTTGCAGGAACACCTTCAAACCGTCGGCGAAGCTTTGCAACAGCCCGAACGGCCCGACCACGTTCGGCCCGCGCCGAAGCGCCATCGCCGCCCAGATCTTGCGCTCGGCATAGATGATCATCGCCACCGTCAGCATCAGCGGCAGCGCGATGATCAGGATGCCGCTAATCGTCGCGAGGAACCACGACCAGCTATAGCTGAGCCCGACGGTGGTGTTGAAGAACGCGATCATGGGTAGGTCCTGACGCCCATCGCCAGTGAAACGGCGATGTTCGGATTGCTTGGGTTGACGGTGATCGTCTGACGCGACGGGCTGACGACCAGGTCCATATCCTCCATCGGAATGGCCCCGAGCAGCGCCTGATCGCCCAAGACTAGAGCGCCCACCAGACATTGCCGGTTGGCGAAACGGATGCGGACCGGTCCGACATAATCGACCATCTCGGACGCGCCGTTCGCGATCGTGACTTGCCGGCGATCCTGGACCTGTAACTTCAGCTGGAGCGCGACATGTTGCGGGATGCACATATGTGGCGCGCCCGTATCGACGAGCGCCGAAATCGTCATCGGCGCGAGTTCATCGTCGCGGGCGTTGGAGAGTTCGATTTCGGAGAAGGTATGACCCATCGCTACTCCGCCGCCTCCGCGAAGCTCTCGCCATGGAGCAGCTCGGCCGAGCATCTTTGCATGGTCGGGCTGGCGCGGCAGATCGGGTTAGTGAGATAGAAGTCGGCGATCGGGTAACGCTCGATCGTGCCCGACGCGGTCGCGGGGAGCGCAGGCGGAGCCCACTCGAACGTCGCCAGCCCAAGCCGCCCGAGCGCGGGCACGTCGTGCGTCATCCGCTCGCGCAGGCCCGGGAGCGAGTCGAAGGGCAGCGGTCGCCCGAGCCGTTCCGACAAGGCGCGAAAGATCGTCCAATCTTCGCGCGCATCGCCCGGTGGGGATACCGCGCGCTCGCCGCGTTGGACGCGGCCTTCCAGATTAACCCAGGTACCTGACTTCTCGGCATAGGTCGCGCCCGGCAACACGACGTCGGCATACGCCGCGCCGCGGTCACCGTGATGGCCGACATAGACCTTGAACCCGCCGAAGCGCGTGAAGTCGACCTCGTCCGCTCCCAGGAAAAAGGTCAGTCGCGCACTGGCGATATCGCCGATCCCGCCGCGCCGCGCATAACCGAGCATCAGCCCGCCCATCCGCGACGCCGCCATATGGACGACATTGAACCCGTTCCATCCATCCCGGACCAAGTCGAACTGCTTGGCGAAGGCGAGCGCCGCGCCGTGCGCACCCTTCAACCCCGCTCCGCCGACGATCACCGCCGGCCGCTCGGCCGCGCCGAACCGATCGGCCACATGCGACGGCAGGCTCCCGAGCACCGACAGGTCGTCGCCCAGCCACTCGACCTTATAGGTCAGGTCCACCTGCGGCCCGATCGCGAACACCTTTGCGCCGCGCTTGATCGCCTTGCGGACGCGCGTATTCACCAGCGGCGCTTCCCAGCGCAGGTTGGTGCCGACCAGCAGCACCGCATCCGCGCGCTCGATCCCCGCGATCGTGGTGTTGAAGTTAACGGCCGCCATGCTGGACGTGTCGTAGTCCATGCCCGTCTGCCGCCCCTCGAGCAGCGTCGATCCCATTCCCGCCAGCAGCTCGCGCGCGGCGTACATCGTCTCGCAATCGACTAAGTCGCCCGCCACCGCCGCGACGCTCCCGCCCGCGTCACTTGCTGCATCGACCACCGCGTCGAACGCCTCGTCCCAGCTCACCGGGACGAGCTTGCCGCCGCGCCGCACGAACGGCCGGTCGAGCCGCCGACGGACCAGCCCATCGATCATGTAGCGCGTCTTGTCGGTCGCCCATTCCTCGTTGACGTCGTCGTTGATGACGGGATGGCATTTCAGCACCTGCCGCCCGCGCGCGTCGAGGCGGACGTTGGTGCCGACCGCGTCCGACACGTCGATCGCCGGGGTGCGACGCAGTTCCCAGGGTCGCGTCTCGAACTGATAGGCCTTGTGGGTCAGCGCACCGACCGGGCACAGATCGACCGTGTTGCCCGACAGCTCGGATTTGACCGCGTTCTCGAGGTACGAGGTGATCTGCATCTCCTCGCCCCGGAACACCGCGCCGATCTCCTCGACGCCCGCCACCTCTTCGGCGAAACGGACGCATCGCGTGCATTGGATGCACCGCGTCATGATCGTCTTGACGACCGGCCCCATATATTTGTCGGTGACCGCGCGCTTGTTCTCGGCGAAGCGGCTGTGTCCCTTGCCGTAGGCGACGGCGATGTCCTGCAGGTCGCAATGCCCGCCCTGGTCGCAGATCGGGCAGTCTAGCGGATGGTTGATCAGGAGGAACTCCATGATCCCCTCGCGCGCATGCTTCACCATCGGCGTGGTAGTGAATACCTCCTGATTGTCGGCGGCGGGCAGCGCGCAGGACGCCTGCGGCTTGGGCGGCCCCGGCTTCACCTCGACCAGGCACATGCGGCAATTGCCCGCGATGGACAGCCGCTCGTGATAGCAGAAATGCGGGATTTCCTTGCCGGCGGCATTGCACGCCTGCATCACTGTGGCACCCTGCGGCACCTCCACTTCGATCCCGTCGACCTTAAGCTTGGGCATTCTGGTAATCCGTTCGAAACGAGGCGAACATGTCGTCGAGCCTACGAAGGCGATCGCTCTGGCGGGCTATCTCGGACCTGATCCCGGCCACGTCGGCCTGGATCGTTCGCAGTATCGCGAGAACGCGGTCCTCCTGCTCCAGCGTCACTCCGCCGCCTCCTGCATCGGCGTCAGCGCGTCGTTGCCCGCGCGCTCGTTGATGCGGCGCTCCATCTCGGGGCGGAAATGCTTGATCAGCCCCTGGATCGGCCAGGCTGCCGCGTCGCCAAGCGCGCAGATCGAGTGGCCTTCGACCTGCTTGGTCACCGCCAGCAGCGTGTCGATTTCGCTGAGCGCCGCCTCGCCGGTGCGCATCCGCTCCATCACGCGCCACATCCAGCCGGTGCCCTCGCGGCACGGGGTACACTGGCCGCAGCTCTCATGCTTGTAGAAGTACGAGATGCGGCTGATCGCGCGGACGATGTCGGTCGACTTGTCCATCACGATCACCGCCGCCGTGCCCAACCCCGACCCGACCGCCTTCAGGCCGTCGAAGTCCATCGGCGCATCCATGATCTCGGCCGCCGGGACCAGCGGCACCGACGATCCACCGGGAATGACCGCGAGCAGGTTGTCCCACCCGCCCCGGATGCCGCCGCAATGCCGCTCGATCAGCTCGCGGAACGGGATGCCCATCTCCTCCTCGACGACGCATGGGCGTTCGACGTGTCCGGAGATCTGGTAGAGCTTGGTGCCCTTGTTGTTTTCGCGCCCGAAGCCTGAGAACCACTCCGCTCCGCGCCGCAGGATGGTGGGCACCACCGCGATCGACTCGACGTTGTTGACCGTGGTCGGGCAACCATACAGCC
>NZ_CAXSBH010000019.1:0-45471 GCF_964235535.1 uncultured Sphingomonas sp. | reverse complement strand
GCCTCAGCACGGCGCCGGAGGACGAGCGCACGCTCACCGGGCTGTCGCTGCTGCTCCAGTCGGCCGCATTGCGTTCGGCGCTCGCGCCCTACACCCTCGACGGACCCTACGGTCGTCTGCTCGACGCCGCCGAGGACGATCTTCGCATCGCCGACGTCCAGTGCTTCGAGACCGAGGCGCTGACGGGGCAGGCGGGCGTGGTCGCGCCCGTGCTGACCTACCTGTTCCACCGCTTGGAAGAGCGGTTCACCGGCCGGCCGACGCTGCTCGTGCTCGACGAGGCCTGGATCTTTCTCGACCATCCGCTCTTCGCAGCCCGCATCCGCGAGTGGCTGAAGGTGTTGCGCAAGAAGAACGTCGCGGTGCTGTTCGCGACGCAGAGCCTGGCCGACATCGCCGGGAGCTCGATCGCGCCCGCCATCATCGAGAGCTGCCCGCAGCGCATCCTGTTGCCCAACGACCGTGCCGCGGAGCCGCAGAGCCGGGCAGCGTATGAGCGGTTCGGCCTTAACGAGCGGCAGATCGAGCTTATCTCGCGCGCGACGCCCAAGCGCCACTACTACCTCCAGTCCGCACGTAGGAACCGGCTGTTCGAGCTCGGGCTTGGCCCCGTCGCGCTGGCGCTGTGCGGCGCCTCCGATCCCGCGACCCAGACCCGTATCGACGCGATCCTGGCGGAGCACGGGCGCCCCGACTTCGCGGCCCGCTTTTTGACCCAGGTGGGCCTCGACTGGGCCGCCGACCTCCTCGCCCGCTTCCCCGCCTCCGCTACACCCGAAGGAGAACGCCCATGAAGAAGTACGTCATCACCGCGCTGCTCGGTGCCGCCAGCCTTGGTTCGCTCGCCGCCGGCGTGTTCACCAGCACGCCCGCCCAGGCGATCCCGGTGTTTGACGTCGCCAACTACACGCAGAACCTGCTCACCGCCGCGCGCACGCTCCAGCAGATCAACCAGCAGATCCGGTCGCTCCAGAACGAGGCGGCGATGCTGACCAATATGGCCAAGAACCTGTCGCGCGTGGACTTCCCGCAGTTGCGGGAGCTCCAGCAGAAGCTCGTGCAGATCGACCGTCTGATGGGCCAGGCGCAGGGGATCGACTTCCGGGTCGACCAACTCGACGAGAAGTTCCGCCGCCTGTTCCCCGACGCCTTCGACCAGGCCCTACGGACCGACCAGCGGGTACGGAACGCCCGCAACCGCCTCGACACCAGCATGGGCGCGTTCCGTCATACCATGACGGTGCAGGCGCAGGTCGTGGAGAACGTTCGCGACGACGCCGAGACTCTCTCCGCCATTGTCGCGACGAGCCAGGGTGCGGAGGGTTCGCTGCAGGCGCAGCAGGCCACCAATCAGCTCCTCGCACTCACCGCCAAGCAGCAGTTCCAGCTTCAGGCCATGATGGCGGCGCAGTTCAGGAGCGAGTCGATCGAGCAGGCGCGGAGGGTCCAGGAGAGCGACGAGGCGAGGGGGGCGACGCGCCGCTTCCTTGGCGCCGGGCGCGCGTACACGCCGCGCTGACGAGCTGAGGCGGCGGCGCTTCCCTCCGCCGCCGTCTCGTCGCGGGGCTCGCAACTGTCCCCGAGCGAGCCCCGCGACAAACCTTCCCACCCGAGCAGGACAGCGACGTGAACGACCTGAACGTCATCGACCGCTTCATGGAAGCTTTCATCCGCTACATCGACAGCGGGTTCGGACTGCTGGGCAACGATGTCGGCTTCCTGACCACGGTGCTGATCGGGATCGACATCACGCTGGCAGGGCTCTTCTGGGCGCTGGGCGGCGAGGACGACGTCATCGCCAAGTTCCTCAAGAAGATCCTCTTCGTCGGCGCGTTCGCGCTCATCCTGAACAGCTTCTCCACGCTCGCCGACATTGTGTTCCGCTCGTTCGCGCAGGCCGGACTGACCGCCGGCGGCGGCACGATGGCGGCCGGCGACCTGCTCAAGCCCGGCCGCCTCGCCGGCACCGGTTTCGAGGCGGCGTGGCCGCTGCTCGAACAGGCGAGCCAGATGCTCGGCTTTTCGACCTTCTTCGACAACTTCCTGACGATCATGGTGCTGCTGATCGCCTGGGTGGTGGTGATCATCGCTTTCTTCGTCCTCGCCGTGCAGCTCTTCGTCACGATCATCGAGTTCAAGCTGACCGCGCTTGCCGGCTTCGTTCTCGTGCCGTTCGCGCTCTGGAACCGGACCAGTTTCCTGGCTGAACGCGTGCTCGGCAACGTCGTGGCTTCGGGCATCAAGGTCATGGTCCTCGCCGTGATCGTCGGCATCGGCTCCGGCTTCTTCGCCGAGATCACGGCCGCACTGCAGGGGCAAGAACCCGATATCGGCCAGGCGATGACGCTCGTGCTCGCCAGCCTCGCGCTGTTCGGGCTCGGCATCTTTGGGCCGTCGATCGCGTCGGGGCTCGTGTCCGGTGCGCCGCAGCTCGGCGCAGGCGCCGCGGTCGGCACCGCTGTCGGCGCGGCCGGGACGCTGGCGCTCGGCGCGGGCGCGGCGGCGGGCGCAGCGCGCATGGCGGGCGGCGCTGCGCTCGGCGCGATCCGCGCCGGTACCGCGATGGGCTCCGCTGCATCCACCGCCGCCAAGCTCGGCCGTGAGGCGGGCGGCTCCAGCATCGGCGGCATCGCCGCCGCGGTCAAAGGCGCGGCCTCGCAGAAGGTCAGCGGTGCGCTCGGGCTGGGCCAAGCCGCCGAGCGCGGCCGCCAGGGGGCCTGGGCGGCGATGAACCCGAAGCCCGCGACCGCTGGCGGCGCGGAAGGCGGCGACGCCTCCGGCGCGCCGGCTTGGGCGCGCCAGATCCGTGCCGAGCAGGCCGGCCGTCATCACCGCCATGTCGCGCTGCAGACGCTGAAGGACGGCGACCGCGGCGGCGCTTCCGCAACCCCGGACATCAAGGAACCCGAATGATGCGCTTCCGACGCTCCATCCAACGCTACGGCCGCACCCCTGAGCCGGAGACGCCTTACCAGCGAGCTGGCCAGCTCTGGGACGAGCGGATCGGCTCGGCGCGCGTCCAAGCCCGGAACTGGCGGCTGATGGCGTTCGGCGGCCTGGCGCTGACCACCGGCCTGTCGGGCGCGCTCGTCTGGCAATCGATGCAGAGCCGCGTCGTCCCATACGTCGTCGAGGTGGACCGTCTCGGCGAGGCACGGGCGGTAACCCCGGTCGAGACTGACTACCGGCCGACCGATCCGCAAGTCGCGTGGCATCTCGGCCGGTTCATCGCGAACGTGCGCAGCGTCTCGCTCGATCCCGTGCTCCTGCGCGAGCAGTGGCTGTCAGCCTACGACTTCGCTTCCCCACGCGGTGCACTGTTCCTTGGCGAGTATGCCCGCTCGGCGCAGCCGTTCGCCCGCGTCGGCGAGCGCACCGTATCGATCCAGGTCACCAGCGTCGTCCGCGCCTCCACTCGTTCGTTCCAGGTCAAATGGACCGAGACGGCGTTCGAACGCGGTAGCGCCGCCGGCACGTCGCGCTGGACTGCCATCCTCACCGTGATCGTGCGCCCGCCCAAGTCGGCCGACACGCTCCGTAAGAACCCGCTCGGCCTCTACGTCGACGCGATCGACTGGAGCAGCGAGCTCGATGCGCCGGCGGCAACGCCCGCCGCGCCACCCCCTGATCCTGAGCCGTCGACCCCGACCCCCGCGAGCCCGCCAAACCTGCCGCTCGGTTCGCCGCTCGACCCAAACCTTGCCGCCCCAGCCAGCTCGCCCCAGAACCCGAGGACCGACCAATGAACCGTACCATCCTGTTTGCCTCAGCCCTTCTGCTCTCAATTCCTGCACCGGCCGAGGCTCAGCGAGCGAAACTGAAGGCTTCTGCCGCTCGCGTCACCGCCGCGAACCGAGCGGCGTTGCGCGAACCGACCGCGCCAGGGTTCGTCAATGCCGTGCAGGTCTACCCCTACTCGGAAGGCGTCGTGTACCGCCTCTACACGGCACCCGAGCGGGTCAGCGACATCGCCCTCCAGCCCGGCGAGACGCTCGTCTCGGTCGCGGCCGGCGATACCGCGCGCTGGACGGTCGGCGACACGTCGAGCGGTGCCGGCGAGGTCAAGCGCACGCACATTCTGGTCAAGCCGTTCGCGCCTGGCCTGCGCACCAACCTCGTCATCGCGACCGATCGGCGCATCTACCATCTCCAGCTCGAGAGCACGGCTGCGACCGCGATGGCTGCGATCTCATGGACTTATCCGCAGGATGCGCTGCTCGCGATCGTGCGCGCTCGCCGCCAAGCGGAAGCTGCGGCACCGGTAGCGGCGGGGCTCCAGATCGAGGCGCTTCGGTTCGGCTACAGGATCGATGGCGACGACCCGCCCTGGCGACCGCTCCGCGCGTTCGACGATGGCCGGCAGACCTTCATAGAGTTCCCTGCCGCTATCGCCGTGACCGAGGCGCCGCCGCTGTTCCTGCTCGGTGCCAAGAACGAGGCCGAGCTCGTCAACTACCGCGTGCGCGGGCGCTACTATGTCGTCGACCGGCTGTTCCATCGTGCCGAACTCCGGCTTGGGACCAAGCCCCAGCAGGTGGTCAGGATCAGCCGCGTGGGCGAGGAGCCAGCGCGCGGGCGGGGCAGGGGTGGGCGGCCGTGACCGAGGCTTCCGAACCGGCGGTCCCGCCGAAGCTCGACCCGGAGACGATGGTGCTGCGTGGCCGGCCCGCCCGCGTCGTGCGGTTCCGGCGCGGCGTGGTGATCGGCATCGCCGCGCTCGGCTCGACCGCGCTTGTCGGGGTCGCGTGGGTCGCGCTCAAGCCGCCCACGTTCCGCGGCGTCGCGACCGATGAGAACCGGCCGGAGGAGGGCACGAAGGCACCACCCGACGCGCTGGCGAACGCGCCCAAGACGTACGGCGACGTGCCGGTACTTGGGCCGCCTTTGCCGGGCGATTTGGGCCGGCCCATCCTAAACGCCGAGCGAAGGGCGCAAGATGCGCAGACCAGTCCCGACCCCGCCGAGGAGCAAGCAAGACGCCTGGAGCAGCAGGCTGAGGCCCAGCGCGAACAGCTCGCCGCCGAGCGGAAGGCGGCGCGCGAGTCCGGCGTTCTGGTCCAGACCTCCGGCACGACCAAGCCGACCGCCGCGAATACACCGGTCGGTTCAGAGTCGCCGCCGACCGAGCCGGGCGACGCGTCTGCCAACCCGCGGCTAGCGCTTGATCCGGCGCGTGATCCAGGCGGTCAGCAGCGCAAGGCCGACTTCCTTGCCGACGGTAGTCGCGGGCAGGACACGAACCCGCACGCGCTGACGCCGGCCCCGTCGCCGTACACGATCACGGCAGGGAGCGTCATCGCGGCGAGCCTAATCACTGGTCTCAACTCCGACTTGCCGGGGCTCGTGACGGCGCAAGTGACGCAGAACGTCGACGACAGCGCGACCGGGCGCACAGTGCTCATCCCGCAAGGGTCGCGGCTGATCGGCAGCTATGACAGCGTGGTCGCGTTCGGGCAGACGCGCGCGCTCGTAGTCTGGCAGCGCATCATCCTGCCGAATGGCTCATCGCTCCGGATCGACAACATGCCGGCGAGCGACGCTCGGGGGTTCGCCGGCCTCGCCGACAAGGTCGACCTTCACACCTGGCAGCTCCTGAAGGGCGTGGCTCTGTCCACGCTGCTTGGCGTCGGCACGGAGCTCAGCATCGGGGGCGAGGGCGACCTCGTGCGCGCCGTCCGCGAGTCGACGCAGCAAAACGCGTCGCGCGCAGGCGACCAGATCGTTTCCAAGAACCTGAACATTCAACCGACGATCACCGTGCGACCAGGCTGGCCGCTGCGCGTGGTCGTCAACAAGGATCTTGTCCTCGAACCCTGGAGCGGATGATGCTGAAACTGCCCAAGCTGCCTGACCGGGTGCCGGTCAAGATCACGATCAGTCTCACGCCGGAGCTTAATCAGGCACTTGCCGAATATGCGGCGCTCTACGCAGAAACCTACGGTACGCAGGAGCCGGTCAGTGAACTAATTCCTGCGATGCTGAAAAGCTTTCTCGACAGTGATCGGCGTTTTGCTAGGCCGGGACGATCCGATGCGTCTCGCTAGGAACCAAGCCGCCGGTGGTGATCAGCGGGTCGCTCCAGACCCGCTCACGATCCGCATTCCAGCCGCCATGACCATGCTGGGGTTGGGCCGATCTAAACTGTATGAGCTGATGGACGACGGTATCATCGCGACCATCAAAGTAGGCCGATCACGCCTCGTCGTCGTGGAGAGCCTGCGTGCTTTCGTGACTTCGCGAACCCACACCGAGCGCTCGAGTCCCTAGCTAGCAAAATTATTCATCCGCTCATATTCGCCAATTTCCGCCAACGTATTTTGCACGAATTTGATGCGGGGTGGATGGTCGTGAGAGCTAAGTAATTGTTTTCGCTGGTGACCCCTACGGGACTCGAACCCGTGTCTCAGCCGTGAAAGGGCCGCGTCCTAACCACTAGACGAAGGGGCCAGCGGCGGCTGACCTATGGATGAACCCTCGGGCCGTCAACCTAGAGGGCCCAGGCAGCGTCCTCCACATGCAGCTCGGCGGCTGGCTTGGCGCTCCAGTCGTCGAGCTTGGCGCGACCCGCCAGCCACAGGCGACGGTGGGGCGGCGCGGCGAGCAGCGCCTGCCCGAGCGGGGTGTCGGCTTGGCGAAAGGCCACAGCCTTGAGGCTGCGGCCGTCCTCGCCCGCGACGACCGCGCGAACATGGCCGTTGCCGACCACGTCCGCGCGCACGACGCGGACGGGTCCGGCAGCAACGCGGGGGGCGGGCCAACCCGCGCCGTAGGGGCCGCCCGCCTCCATGGCCTCCACCAGATCGCGCGTGACACCGCCGGTGGCGAGCACCGCGTCGACCAGAAGCGCGCGGTCGGCCGTTGCGCGGTCGACCGCGTCGCCCAGCCGGTCCTCCAGGAACGCGGCGAAATCGGCGATGCGGTCGGCCGCGATCGTCAGCCCGGCGGCCATGGCGTGACCGCCGCCCGCGACAATGAAGCCGTGCTCCTTCGCGGCAAGCACCGCCGCGCCGAGATCGACGCCGGTGATCGACCGGCCCGATCCCTTGCCGATGCCATGCTCGTCCACCGCAATGACGACCGCGGGGCTGCCCAGCTTTTCCTTCAAGCGACCGGCGACGATGCCGATCACGCCGGGGTGCCACCCGTGCCCGGACACGACCGCGACGCGGGCGTGCGCGCTGGCCATCTCTTCGGCCGCTCCCTGGACGCCGCCCTCGATCGCGCGGCGGTCCCCGTTCAGACGGTCGAGTTCGGCCGCGATCCGGCGCGCCTCCTCCGGGTCGTCGGTGGTGAGCAGTCGGACGCCGAGATCGGCGCGGCCGACGCGTCCGCCCGCGTTGATGCGCGGCCCGAGCGCGAAGCCGAGATCGGAGCAGGTCGGCGCGCGGGTCAGCCGCGACGCTTCGATCAGCGCGGCCAGGCCGACGTTGCGACGCCGGTCCATGACCTTCAGACCCTGCGCGACGAATGCGCGGTTGAGGCCGCGGAGCTGGGCCACGTCGGCCACTGTGCCGAGCGCGACCATGTCGAGCAGGTCGATGAGCTTGGGCTCGGCGCGGTTCGCGAAGTACCCGCGTGCGCGGAGCGTGCGGACCAGCGCGGCGGCGAGCAGGAAACACACGCCGACCGCGGCCAGATGGCCGTGCGCCGCCCCACCGACCTCGTCCAGGCGGTTGGGGTTGACGAAGGCGTGCGCGTGAGGATGCTCGGAGGCGCATTTGTGGTGGTCCACGACGACGACATCGACCTGTGCGTCACGCGCCGCCGCCAGCGCCTCGAACGCCTGCGCGCCGCAATCGACGGTGACGATCAGCGTCGCGCCCTCGGCGGCCAGGCGGACGAGCGCCGCGCCGGATGGGCCGTAGCCTTCGAGGAGACGATCGGGGATGTAGGGCCGCGCCGTGAGCCCGAGATCGCGGAGCACGCGGATCATCAGCGCCGCCGAGGTGGCGCCGTCGACATCGTAATCGCCGAAGATCGCGACCTGCTCGCCCGCCTCGACCGCGTCGGCGAGGCGGTCGGCCGCGCGATCCATGTCGCGGAAGCTGCTAGGGTCGGGCATGAAGCCGCGGATGGAGGGAAGGCGGTGCTCGTCCAGCCCCTCGCGCGGGCAACCGCGCGCGAGCAGCAGCTGGGTCACGAGATCGTCGGGGCTGAGCCCGTCGCGCGCGTCGGCGGCGAGCGCGCGCCAGCGCCAGGGCTGGCCGAGAATCGACCGGGTCACGCCGAGAACGGGGGTCATCGCGCGCGTCCGAACCTGAACAAGTTTAGGAAAGTATGGGCGTACACGTGGTTGCGAGCCGAGTGCCGCGTTGGGCGGGGCGGCGTTGAAAAAGGTCGATTGGACGGCATTTGTTCCGCCTATGCCCGGCCATGTGCTTGTAGGACAGGGGCTTCTTGCGGTTCGAACGCGCCGACGGCCGGCGGAGCCGACTCAATGGCCGGCGCGTTGATACGGCCAGGACCGCGATGGAGGATAACCATGGACCAGTCGATCGAACCCCTGACCGCCGACGAGATGATCGACGAGGAGTTGGCGGCCAACGACGCGGAGGAGGCCGAGGATCCGGGCGTCGTTCCCTATGCGCCCGATCCGCGGTCGCTTTGGGGAGCGGAAGGCGCGCGCGCGATGATGGTCGTGCTTACGAGGCGTCTGGGGTCCGACTTCGCCAAGGAGGTGCATAACGAGCTCGCGTCGCGCACGCTCGGGTATCAGGCGGGATGTCCGGACGATCGCCGCGACGGGAACGAGATGCATGCATTGTTGTGCGACAAGTTCTGGGACGAACTGTTCGCGGTAAAGGCAGAGGGCAAGGGAGCGAATTAAGCCCCGTCCCGGTCGCGAAGCCAGCTGCCCTCGCGAAACCACTTGGTGACTATATACTTCACGCCCTCGACGACCGGCATGCCTTCGTGGATCGTGGCGTCGTTGGGCGCGCCGTCCGGGCCCATATTGTTCCAGGTCAGGAGTAGCCCGCGGCGGGGCGCGACGCGGACGCCGGCACGCGGGAACCAGGTCGCGCCGCCCTCGGGCACGTCGTTCAGATAGATCATCGCGGTCCAGGTACGCTGGCCGCCCGACGCCGCCATGGCCGGCCAATAGCTTTCGCGGTCGCTGAAATAGTCGTGGTGGGCGCGGAATTGCTGGCCGGGCGCGTAGCGTTGCCCCTGCATCGTTTCGCCGTGCGCGGCGTCCAGGCCGAGCAGCGCGGCGATGGCCTCATCGACCGGGCGGATGTCGGGCGACCAGCGGTCCATGTCGCAGCTCTCGCTGGTTCGGAAACCCGTGCCGGCGCGGTCGGACAGAAGTGTCGACGGGCGGCGGTTCGCGTCTATTACCGCGACCAGCGCGCCGCACTGTTCGCCACTTAGGAAATCCGGGTGTTGGAATATGCTCACCGCGTCGGTCGGCGTGCGGCGGACCTGCGGACGGTCGAGCAGGCGGGCAGCGACCGCGGCACCGAGGCGCGCGCGGGCGGGAGAGGCAGTGGCAGCGGTCGGGGCCTGTGGCTTGCGGGCGAAGAACATGGCCGCGAAGATGCTGGATCGGTCGCCGCGCGGCAAGGGGGGACGGGTGCAATGCCGGCCCCCGGCCCGTCAGTAGAAGATGTCGTACACCACGTCGATCACGCGCCCGGTGCGCAGATCGACGAGCAGCGCGTCGCCGTGATAGCGGACCCAGCGGTACGGGCCGTAGGCTGGCGGCAGGCGGTAATCGTACGGGTCGTCGAGCCAATAATCCTGCGCGAACAGCGAGCGCGACAGCTGGAAGCCGACGCCGAAGCGGCGATAGCCGTACCCCGCGCCCTGCGGAGCGTAGTAGCGAGGCAGGCGATAGGCGTTCCGGTTGCGATCGCGGTAACGGTTCCAGTCGTAGCGGTCGTCGTTGCGCCAGCCTCGGTTCCAGACCTGGCCCCCGCGGTACAGGTCGGCGCTGCGCCCGTCGAAGCCGCGGCCGTCCCGCCGACCGTCGAACCGGTCGCGTTCGCCGAGCCGGCGGTCGTTCCCGAAGCGGCCCCGCTCGTCGAAGCGGTCGTCGTTCTGAAAGCCGCCACGATCGTCAAACCTATCGCGACGCGGTCCGCGATCGTCGCGGCGCAGGTCGGGGCGGTTCTCCAATCGATCCCGACGTCGATCTCGTCGATCGGTCTCGTAATCGGGGGAGACGACGCTGTCGTCGGGTCGGTCGAGCCGTTGGCCACGGCCGTCCGGGCGCGTGAAGCCGCCGTCCGCGCGGCGGGGGCGATCGGGACGTTCCGCCCGCTCGACCTGGCCGGGGTCGATCCGGTCGGGGCGGGGGGCACGGTCGATATCGAGATCAGGACGTGCGACCTCCGCGCGGTCGCGACGGCGATCAGGCAGGCCGTCACCGTCGCGGTCGCGGCGCGGACGGTCGACGGAGGGCGCGGGGGTGAGGACGGCGGTACCCGCTTCCTGACGTTCGGCCCGGCGTTCCCGGCGTTCCTGACGATCGACGTCGTTGGTCGCCTGCATCGACTCCTCGCGACGCTGCGCCCCGGCCGCGAGCGGTATGTATGCGGTCGCCGCAAGCAACAATCCCACCACCAGACGCTTCATGGCTTGTCTCCTACGCTCGGTCGCCCGGACGCGGGGGTCGATACGTCGGCAATACGCACGGGGTATTGAGCCGGTGCTGAACCGTGTCGTCAGCGAAGCGACAGGATCAGCGGGCGCGCGGCAGGAGCGCGGGGACGGCGCGGGCGGCGTCGTCGGCGTCGATGCCGGGACGCGCGCCGGCGGGGATAACCTCCTCGCCGCGCATGGCGCGCGCGGCGCGGGATATGGCCTCGAACAGGCGGGGCTGGACGCCGCAGCGGCACAGGTTGGTGATGCGCTCGCGGATGGTCGCCTCGCTGGGGTCGGCGTCGCGGCGAAGCAGCGCCTGCGCGGCCATGATGATCCCGGGGATGCAGAAGCCGCACTGGACGACGTTGTCATGGAGGAAGGCGAGCTGGAGCGGATGCGTCCGGTCGCGCGACAGCCCCTCGATCGTGGTAACGGCGCTGCCCTCGATCGCGCCGATAGGCACGCGGCAGGAGGGGCGGGCGTCACCGTCGATATCGACGATGCACGCGCCGCAATGGCCGGTGCCGCAGCCGTATTTGGTGCCCGTCAGGTTCGACGCGTCGCGGAGCGCCCATAGAAGCGGGGTGTCCGGATCAAGGCGGTATTCGACGGGCTGGTTGTTGACGGTGAGGCGCATGGATCGGACCCTCGTAGATCCTTCCCTGGAAGGGGAGGTGGCGCGCCGAAGGCGTGACGGAGGGGTAGCTCTCGACCTACCCTGGCCTGTGCATGTCGAGAGCTACCCCTCCCCCATGCTTCGCATGGTCCCCCTCTCCCTCCGGGGGAGGATCGGCTGGTGGATCAGTCTCTCCAGCTAGTGTCGATCTTGTCGACCTTGCGGACCATCGCGGCGAAGTCGGCCGCGCCCGGTTTGGCGGAGGCCGACGTCTTGTGGAGGTCGCGCTGGTGGACCGCGATCACATCTGCAGGCACTTCGAGAGGCACGCCCATGCTGAGCGTCGCGAGCTGGATCTCGCAGGCGCGCTGGAGCGCCCAGTGCTTGACGAACGCCTCGGGCAGGGTGCGGCCCATGACGAGGATGCCGTGATTGCGAAGGAACATCATGCGCTTATTGCCGAGATTGGCGACCAATCGCTCGCCCTCCTCCGAGCGGACGGTGACGCCCTCGAAATCGTGATAGGCGATTTGGCCAGCGAAGTTGCAGGCGTAGAAATTGAGGGGACGCAGGCCTCCTTCGACCGACGAGACCGCCATGCCCGCGGTGGTGTGGGTGTGCATGATGCAATGCGCGTCGGGCAGGTTGCGGTGGAAGATCGCGTGCTGGACGAAGCCCGCCAGGTTCACCGGGTAGGGATTGTCGTCGAGCTTGTTGCCGTCGATGTCGATCTTGACGAGGTTCGACGCCGTCACTTCGGAGAAGTGGAGGCCGAAGGGGTTGATGAGGAACGCGCCCTCCTCATCCAGCTTCACGGTAATGTGGTTGTAGATCATCTCGGACCAGCCGAGCATGTCGAAGACGCGGTAGCAGGCGGCGAGCTCCTGGCGCGCCTCCCATTCGGCGGCGGATATCTGCGGCCGGCGAAGGGCGGTGGCCATGGCGTGCTCTCCTGATCTTATCGGTCGGAGTATGCCACGGGTGCGGGGCGGCGGCAATCGGTCGCCGAGATCGGCGATCTCCGCACCCGAGAAGCCGAGGTCGATCAGGACGGCGCGATCCAGCGGAAGGCATCGACCCATTTTGCTTGGGTGTGTCGGCGGAAGCGGTTGGTGAGCTCATCAAGTACCTGACCTTCGTCCGTCATTCGTGAAAGAGCCCGGCGAGCATGCCGGATGCGAGCATCATGCCCGCCAAGGGGCCGGGGCCCATGCCCGCGAGCTCGACGATGCGGATGCCGATGAGCGGGGCAGGGCTCGTCTTGTTTTATTCTCCCTCCGTCACCCCGGCCTTGAGCCGGGATCCCGCTTTCTCGTCGGGCGCAGGAACGAAGAAGCGGGATCCCGGGTCAAGCCCGGGGTGACGAGAGGGGGGCCGCGCCGCCAAGCGCCAGTTCCGCGTCGCTGAAGCGGATGGGGGTGCGTAGGCCGGGAAGGGTGGTGCCGTCCTCGCGGGCGACCTTGATGCGCATGCCGCGGTGGATGACCTGTGGGTCATCGAAGGCTTGCGCGACGGTGTTGATCGGTCCGGCGGGGACGTTCGCGCCTTCCAGCCGGGCAAGGAGGTCGTCCCGGCCGAAGGCGCGGCACCGTTCCTCGATCGCGGCGAAGAGCGGTGCCTTATGCTCTAGGCGAAGCGCGTTGGTGGCGTAGCGCGGGTCGGCTCCGTCGAGGCCGACGACGTTCGTGAACCGCCGGAACTGCGCATCGTTGCCGACCGCGAGGATGAACCAGCCGTCGGCGCAGGGGAAGACGGCATAGGGGCTGACGTTCATATGCGCGTTGCCGACGCGGGGCGGGGTGATGCCGGTCAGCATGTAATTCATCGCCTGGTTGGCGAGCACGCCCGTCATCGTGTCGAGCAGCGCCATGTCGATCTGCTGCCCGCGCCCCGTCCGCTCGCGCATGTGGAGTGCCGCCTGGATGGCGATCACCGAATAGAGGCCGGTGAACAGGTCGGCGAAGGCGACGCCCGATTTCTGCGGCGCGCCGTCGGGTTCGCCGGTCAGGTCCATGATCCCGCCCATGCCCTGGATGATGAAGTCGTATCCGGGGCGGTGCGCGTAGGGCCCGTCCTGGCCGAAGCCTGTGATCGAGCAATAGATCAGGCGCGGGCTGAGCGCGGACAGGCTGGCATAGTCAAGCCCGTATTTGGCGAGCCCGCCGACCTTGAAGTTCTCGATCAGCACGTCGGCGTCGACTACGAGATCGCGGACGACCTGCTGGCCCTCGGGCGTGGCGAAGTCGGCGACGACGACGCGTTTGCCCCGGTTGCAGGCGTGGTAATAGCCCGCTGTCCGCCCGCCGTCCGGATCGGAAACGAAGGGTGGGCCCCATGTGCGGGTGTCGTCGCCGCCCGGTCCCTCGACCTTGACCACCTCCGCGCCCAGGTCGGCGAGCACCTGCCCCGCCCACGGACCGGCGAGGATGCGGGCGAGTTCGATGACCTTGATGCCGTGGAGGGGATGGGGGGACTGCATGGTCCGCCGTACCCCGTGGCGGGCGGGAGTGCGAGCGGTCGCGCGTTCTAAGGGCGGACCTGGCCGGTGCCGCGCACCACATAGCGGAAGGTGGTGAGCTGCTCTGGGCCGACCGGACCGCGCGCGTGGAGCTTGCCGGTGGCGATGCCGATCTCCGCGCCGAAACCGAACTCGCCGCCGTCGGCAAATTGGGTGGAGGCGTTCCACAGCACGATCGCGCTGTCGACGCGGGCGAGGAACGCCTCGGCGGCGGCGGGGTCATCGGCCACGATCGCCTCGGTATGGCCGGTGCCGTAGCGGGCGATGTGCGCGACCGCCTCGTCGAGGTCGGTAATAACGCGGACCGCCAGAACCGGTGCGAGATACTCGGTCGACCAGTCGGCCTCGGTCGCGGGCGTCATCGGCACGATCCCCGCCGCCTCCGCGTCGCCGCGCAGCTCGCATCCGGGGAGCACGTCGACGACGAGGGGCAGCAGGTCGGGGGCGGCGGCGCGGTCGACGAGGAGCGTCTCGGTCGCGCCGCAGATGCCGACGCGGCGGAGCTTGGCGTTGGCCACGATGCTTGCGGCCATGGCGGGGTCGGCGGAGGCGTGGAGGTAGGTGTGGCAGTTCCCCTCCAGATGGCCGAGCGTCGGGACGCGCGCCTCGCGCTGGACGCGCTCGACCAGCGCCCGGCCGCCGCGCGGGATGAGGAGGTCGATCGCGCCGTCGAGCCCTTCCAGCATCAGCCCGACGGCGTCGCGGTCGGGGGTGTCCACGAGCTGGACCGTCTCGGCGGGCAACCCCGCTTCGACCAGGCCGGCAGCGACCGCGCGGTGGATCGCGCGGGCGCTGCCAAGCGCGTCGGAGCCGGAGCGCAGGATCAGCGCGTTGCCCGACCGGACCGCGATCGCGGCGGCGTCGGCGGTGACGCCGGGGCGCGCCTCGTAGATCATGCCGATCACGCCGATCGGCGAGCGGACGCGCGCGATGTCGAGGCCATTGGGGCGGGTCCAGCGCGCGAGCTCGTGGCCGAGCGGGTCGGGGAGGTCGGCGACGACGTCGATCCCCGCCGCCATCGCCGCGACGCGGGCGGGGTCGAGCGCGAGGCGGTCATGCCGGCCGGTCGCGACGGCGAAGTCGCGGGCGTTGGTGGCGAGGATCGCGTCCTCCGCCGCGCGGATGTGGCGCGCCATCGCCCGGATCGCGGCGGTGCGCTGCTCGGACGGGGCAAGGCGCAGCGTCTCGGCGGCGTGGCGGGCGGAGCGGCCCATGTCGGACATGCGTTCTCGCAGGGTCATCGGAGCACCAGATCGCCGCGGTGGATCAGTTCGTCGGGGCCGACATAGCCCAGCAGCGCCGGGATGCGCGCGCTGCCCGCCCCCGCGATCGCGCGCGCCTCGGCGGCGTCGTAGGCGGACAGGCCGCGCGCGATCTCCGCGCCGTCCGGACCCAAGACGCGGAGGCATGCGCCGCGTCCGAACGCGCCCGTTACGGAGCGGACTCCGGCGGGGAGCAGGCTCGCGCCGCCGGCGAGGGCGCGCGCCGCGCCCGCATCGACCGCGACCGATCCGGCGGGGTCGAGCGAGGCGGCGATCCATTGCTTGTAGGCGCTCGCGGGCGAGACACGGGCGGGGAAGATCGTGCAACGAGCGCCCTCCGAGAGCGCGGCGATCGGATGTGGCGCGTGGCCGGATGCGATCACGGTCGAACAGCCGAACGCCCCGGCGATGCCCGCCGCCGCCAGCTTCGTCCGCATCCCGCCGGTGCCGGGGCCCGCCACCGACGCGTCGCCCGCCAGCGCCAGGATCGCCGGTGTGATCTCGGCGACCACGGGCACATGCCGCGCGGCGGGGTCGCGCGCGGGGTCTGCGGTGTGGAGCCCGTCCACGTCCGACAGCAGGATCAGCAGGTCGCTCCGCACCAGCTGCGCCGCGCGGGCGGAGAGCCGGTCGTTGTCGCCGTAGCGTAGCTCGTCGGTCGCGACGCTGTCGTTCTCGTTGACGATCGGTACCAGCCCGTGCGCGAGCAGCGCCTCCGTCGTCGCGCGCGCGTTGAGCCAGCGGCGGCGGCGCTCGGTATCGTCGAGCGTCAGCAGCAGCTGCGCGCAGCCGATCCCGTGTTCGCCCAGCGCCTGTCCCCATGCGCGCATCAGCAATGGCTGGCCGATCGCGGCGGCCGCCTGCTTCAGCTCGAGCCGGGGCGACCGCCGGGTCCCCAACCGATCGCGCCCGAGCGCGACCGCTCCCGACGAGACGACAACCACCTGCTTGCCCGCGCGCCGCAGCCCGGCGATGTCGGCGGCGAGATCGGCGAGCCACTCGGTGCTGAGGCCGGAGCCGTCGGGGCCGATGAGGAGCGAGGAGCCGATCTTGAGCGTGATGCGGGAGGCGTCGGCGAGGAGGGCGGGGAAGGTGGGTTCATCGTCGGCCACGCCAGTAGCGTCGCCGATCGGAGCATCACGCAGGAGGTCACGGCTGTCGCGCATCGGGATCGTGTAGCGCGGGCAAGTGCTTGACCAAATAGACGTATGTGTCTACTCTTCTCACGTAAACAGCGACCAGTTCCGCCGTTACCTGGCCAAGCAGGGCTGCACGTTCGAGCCGGGCAGGGGCGGGCACCTGGATGTGAAGCGCGGCGATCGCAAGAGCTTCATACCGCAGCATGGGTCCGCCAAGCAGCTCGGCACGGGCCTGATGCGCAAGATCAAGAAGGATTTGGGGATCGAGTGATCCCGAGCTTGGAGCCTGTCATGTACCAATACCCCGTAGAACTCGCCCCTGATGATAACGACACGGTGCTCGTGACGTTCGTCGACCTGCCCGGTGCGACCTTTGGCGAGGACGAACGGGACGCGCTCGATCACGCGGTCGATGGGCTGGAGACGATCCTGAATTCGTACATGACCGACCGACAGGACATACCGCCGCCGTCGCCCGCGAATGGTCGCCTGACGGTCGCGCCGACGCTGCTCGGGGCGCTCAAGCTGTCCGTGTATCAAGCGATGCGCGCGCGGGGTTGGCGCAAGGCGGATCTCGCGCGGGCGATGGGACTCAACCCCCGGCAGATCGACCGATTGCTCGATCTGCGCCACGCTTCAACGGTGGCGCAGCTTGAACAGGCGATGTGGGTGTGTGGGCGGCGGTTCGACGTTGCGGGAGTCGAGCGCGAGGCGGCTTGAACCGACGTCGACCTACTCCGTCATGCCGGACTTGATCCGGCATCCCGCTTCTTCTCCGGCGTAGAAAGAAGAAGCGGGACCCCGGCTCAAGGCCGGGGTGACGAAGGGGTCAGGCAAGATACGCCGCGGCAAAGCCGCGTCGTCGATCGACACGCGCGCATCGATGCGCGCGGTCGTCGGCCGGGCTGGGGCGTCTCGCTTCGAGCTTCGCTCGGCGCGTGCGCCCTGGCGCCTAGAACGCCGCCAACCCCGTAATCGCTCGTCCGAGGATCAGCGCATGGACGTCGTGCGCGCCCTCGTAGGTGTTGACGGTCTCCAGGTTCATCAGGTGGCGCATCATGTGGTATTCGCCCGAGATGCCGTTGCCGCCGTGCATGTCGCGGGCGGTACGGGCGATGTCGAGGGCCTTGCCGACATTGTTGCGCTTGACGAGGCTGACCATTTCCGGAGCAAAGCGGCCCTCGTCCATCAGGCGGCCGACGCGCAAGCTGGCCTGGAGGCCGAGCGCGATCTCGGTTTCCATGTCGGCGAGCTTCTTCTGGTAGAGCTGGCGGCCGGCGAGCGGGGTGCCGAACTGCTTGCGGTCGAGGCCATATTGGCGGGCGGCATGGAGGCAGAACTCGGCCGCGCCCATCGCGCCCCATGAAATGCCGTAACGCGCGCGGTTGAGGCAGCCGAAGGGGCCTTTCAGCCCCTGAACGTCGGGCAGGAGCGCGTCGTCACCGACCTCGACGTCGTCCATCATGATCATGCCGGTAATCGAGGCGCGAAGCGACAGCTTACCGTCGATCTTGGGGGTGACGAGGCCGTCCGATCCGCGTTCCAGCACGAAGCCGCGGATCTGGTCGTCATGCGCGTCGGACTTGGCCCAGATGACGAAGACGTCGGCGATGGGCGAATTGCTGATCCAGGTCTTGGCGCCCGAGATGCGGTAACCGTCGACGGTCTTCACGGCGCGCGTGGTCATGGAACCGGGGTCGGACCCCGCGTCGGGCTCGGTCAGGCCGAAACAGCCGATCCACTCGCCGCTGGCGAGCTTGGGAAGGTACTTAAGCCGCTGTTCCTCCGAGCCGAAGGTCATGATCGGGTACATGACGAGGCTCGACTGGACGCTCATCATCGAACGGTAGCCGCTATCGATCGCCTCCACCTCGCGTGCGACGAGTCCGTAGGCGACGTAGGACGCGCCGACGCCGCCATATTCCTCGGGGATGGTGGGGCCGAGCAGGCCGAGCGCGCCCATCTCGCGGAAGATCTCCGGGTCGGTGCGTTCGTGCGCGAAGGCGTCGACGATGCGCGGGAGGAGTTCGTCGCGGGCGTAACCGCGCGCGGTGTCGCGCACCATGCGCTCGTCCTCGGTCAACTGATCGTCGAGGAGGAGCGCATCCTCCCAATCGAACCGGCCCATGCCCGCCATTACTTGATCTCCTTTACGGGGGCGATGTGGGGAAAAGCGCCATCTTGTCCAGCCCTTCGCTCGTTCCGGGAAGCGCGGGTTACTCGCCCAGCAGGTGGAGCGCGAGCCGGCGGACGTGCGGGCGACGGCGGTGTTCGAACAGGAACACGCCCTGCCAGGTGCCGAGCGCGAGGCGGCCGTCGATCAACGGGATCGTCAACGACGTGTTGGTCACGGCTGCCCGGAGGTGGGCGGGCATGTCGTCGGGGCCCTCCTCGTCATGCTCATACTCACGGGACTCCGGAGCGAGGCGGGTCATCCAACGCTCCAGGTCGCGGGCGGCGGCGGGCGACGCATTCTCCTGGATGAGGAGCGACGCCGAGGTGTGGCGGATGAAGACGGTGAGCAAGCCCTCGCGCATCCCCTGCTCGCGCGTCCAGCGAGTGATCGGGGTGGTGACGTCGTGGAGGCCCTGGCCGGGGGTGGGCAGGTCGAGCATGGTGGTGGACTGGCGCATGGGCGCGGGAACGCGCGGTGGCGCTGTCCTTCTCCCGCGACCCGGCTAGGATGCGTTCGACCCAACAGGAATCCGTCCATGACCGACATTCGCGAACAGGCCGTCCGGCTTTACGACGATTACACGCACGAGCACCGCGACCGGCGGCGGTTGCTGCGCGAAATGGCGGCGGTGGCGGGGTCGGTCGCGGCGGCGAAGGGGCTGATCGCGGGGATCGGAGCGTCGCCCGCCGCGGCGGCGGTGATCGCGGCGGACGACAAGCGGCTGCGGACGGAGACGCGGACCATCGGAACCGGGGCGGCGTCGCTGACGGGCTATCTGGCGCAACCAAGGCGTAGCCGCTCGCGGCGGCCGATGATTATGGTGATCCATGAAAATCGCGGGCTGAACGATCACATCCGCGACGTCGCGCGCCGGGTCGCATTGGCGGGCTTCACTGCGTTCGCGCCCGATTATCTGGCGGGAGCAGGCGGGACTCCGGCCGACCAGGACCGGGCGCGCACGATGATCGGCCAGCTCGATCTGGGCGCGGCGGTTGCAACCACGGTGGCCGTGATGAACGGCGCGCTCACGGCGGCGGACGGCCCGCGTCGGATCGGCGCGGTCGGGTTCTGTTGGGGCGGGGCGTTCGTGAACCGGTTGGCTGTCGCGGCGGGGCCGGCGCTGGCGGCGGGCGTACCCTATTACGGGACCGCGCCGAACCCGGCGGAGGCTATAAAGGTGCAGACGCCCTTGATGATCCAGCTGGCGGGGAAGGATGCACGGGTGAACGCGACGGCGCTGCCCTGGGCCGAGGCGCTAAAGGCGGCGGGGAAGCGGGTGGAGGCGTTCACCTATCCGGGAGTGGACCATGCGTTCAACAACGACACCTCGGCCGAGCGGTACGACAAGGCGGCGGCCGACCTAGCCTGGGCGCGGAGCACGGCGTTCCTGAAGCGCGAGCTTGACGCGTGAAGTGATCCATGTTCCCTTTGTGTTCACGACGACTCAGGGGAGATCACCGATGGCCGCCGACCTGACCTTATATACCAACCCGATGTCACGCGGACGGATCGCGCGCTGGATTCTTGAAGAGGTCGGGGCCGATTACGACACGGTGGCGCTCGATTACGATAGGTCGATGAAGGCACCCGAGTTCCTCCGGCTCAACCCGATGGGCAAGGTGCCGGCGATCGTCCACCGAGGGCAGGTGGTGACGGAGACCGCGGCGATCTGCGCGTATCTGGCCGACGCGTTTCCGGATGCCGGGCTCGCACCGATCGGCGAAGAGCGCGCGCCCTATTACCGCTGGCTGTTCTTCGCGGCGGGGCCGGTCGAGCAGGCGATCACCAACCGGAGCATGGGCGTGTCGACCGAGGGCAAGGAGCGGATGTCGGGGTACGGCAGCTACGACATGACGGTCGACGTGCTGGAACGGGCGGTGGCGACGCACCCTTACATCGCGGGCGATCGGTTCACGGCGGCGGACGTGTATGTCGGCAGCCATCTGATGTGGGGAATGCAGTTCGGGACGTTGCCCAAACGGGACGCGTTCGCGGAATATTGGGGACGGCTGGCGAAACGGGAAGCGCATGTACGGGCGTCGGCGCTGGATGACGCGGCGATGCCGGCCGCGGCGGCGTGAACTGATCCTGCCCGAAGTCGTTCGAGGATCAGGAAGACCGGCTCGGCAGCGCGCGCATGATCAGATCGCGTTCGGCGGGCATCATGCTTCCCCAGCGGGCGATCTCGTCCAGAGTGCGGGCGCACCCTTCGCACAGGCCCGCCTCGTCGATGCGGCATGTGCCGATGCACGGGCTTACGACCGGCACGGGAGCGGTGGTGCTCAGACGGTGAAGGCGACGTGGAGGAAGTCGGGGACGGGGCCGTTCCAGCCCTCCTCCGCGCCGCCGTCCCGGTCGCGCGGGCGGTCCTGGTCGCGGTCGGCGCTTCGGTCGCGGCCGCCGCGTTCGGAGCGGGCGGCGGGTTCCGGTCGTGGAGCGCGTTCCGGGACGGGCGCGTCCGCCGCAGCTGGACGCTCTTCGCCGACCCGTCGTTCGGCGGGCTGCGCTTCGGCCACTACGGGCGCATCTTCGCGCGGGGCACGCTCGGCGCGCGCGGGCCGGTCCTCGCGGCCGCCGCGGCTCCGCCTCGCAGCCGGGCGCGGTTCATCCTCGGCGGCTGCCGGGGTGGGCGCGTCCACACGCTCGATCTTGTGGCCGGTCAACTTCTCGATCTCGGCGATGTTCTCCGCGTCCGCCGGGGTGGCGAGCGTGTAGGCGGTGCCGGTCTTGCCCGCGCGCCCGGTGCGGCCGATGCGATGGACGTAATCGTCCGGATGCCACGGCGCGTCGAAGTTGAAGACGTGGGACACGCCCTTGATGTCGAGCCCGCGCGCGGCGACGTCGGAAGCGACGAGGATATTGACCTCGCCCGCCTTGAACAGGTCGAGCTCGGCGATGCGCTGCGCCTGTTCCATGTCGCCGTGGATCTCGCCAGACTTGAAGCCGTGCTGCTTGAGCGATTTGTTGAGCTCGCGCACCGTGGTCTTGCGGTTGCAGAAGATGATCGCGTTCGTCACCTCCTCTTGGGCGAGCAGCTGGCGCAGGCGCACGCGCTTGTCGGCGGCGTTGGCCGAGACGGGGACGACCAGCTGCTTGATGTTGACGTTGGCGCTGGCGGGGCGTGCGACCTGGATCGTCTTGGGATTGGACAGGAATCGGTCGGCGAGCTTCTTGATCGGCGGCGGCATCGTCGCGGAGAAGAGCAGCGTCTGGCGCGTCGCGGGCAGCTTGGTGCAGATCTCCTCGATCGCCGGAATGAAGCCCATATCGAGCATTCGGTCCGCCTCGTCGATCACCAGCAGCGAACAGCCGGTCAGCAGAATATTGCCGCGCCCGAACAGGTCCATCAGCCGGCCCGGCGTGGCGATGAGGACGTCGACACCCTTCTCCAGCGCCTTGACCTGGTCGCCCATCGACACGCCGCCGATCAGCAGCGCCATCGACAGCTTGTGGTTGGCACCATATTTCTCGAAATTCTCGGCCACCTGCGCGGCGAGTTCGCGCGTCGGCTCAAGGATCAGCGATCGCGGCATGCGCGCGCGGCTGCGGCCTTGCGCCAGTATGTCGATCATCGGCAACACGAAGGATGCGGTCTTGCCCGTGCCCGTCTGGGCGATGCCGATGATGTCACGCATCATCAGGACGCTGGGAATCGCGGACGCCTGGATCGGCGTCGGTTCGGTGTAACCGGCGTCGGTCACCGTGCGGAGAAGCTCGTCGGAAAGGCCGAGATCGGCGAAGCTCATGCGGTTTTACCGGATAAGGCCCGGGCGCGCGAAGATGCGGCGACCCTAGACGTGGTCATGCGCTCGCGGAGTTACAGCGGAAAGTCAAGAATCTCAGCCTTTGGGGACGAGCTTGCGGAAGCGTTCCACCGGGCATTTCGCGCCGGACCGCGACCGGACGACGTCGCGCCCGGCGCACACCATGCCGTCGGCGGCGGGCTTGAGGTAGAAGCCGCGATAAAAATCGAGCCCGCGGCAATCATCGTCGAACTCGGCGCGCACCCGCTTGCCGCCGCGCAGGACGAGGTCGATCCGGTCGCGCGCGGTGACGATGGCGCCGCCGAGTTCGTCGATGGGGATGCAGCTGGGTCCCTTCTTCTCGCGCCATTCGACCGGCTTGACCATGGGCGCGCGCGGCGGCTCCATCCGCGGCACGCGCACCATAACGCGCTGGCGGATCGTCAGCTGCGCGAGCTCGACACGGTCGACGTCCGAGGTCGTCCCCGGGACGGCGAGCGCGAGCAGCGCGAAAGGCAATGGAACATGCATCAAGCCGGGCGTGGTAAGCCGGCTCGTTGAATAGGTGATGAACTTGGGAGCGCATGCTACCGGTAACGTCATGACGTCAGCCCGGTCCGCATTTCTCGAAACGCTCGCGCCGCATTTGCCGGATGGGGCGATCACGACGGACGCGAACGCCTTGGTGCCGTGGCTGGTCGACTGGCGTGGACGATACCGGGGCCGCGCGGCGGCGCTGGTCGAGCCGCGCGACACGGCCCAGGTCGCGGCCGTGGTGCGCGCGGCGGCGGCGCACCGCGTGCCGCTGGTGCCGCAAGGAGGTAACACCGGCATGGTCGGCGGCGCGACGCCGGCGATGGAGGGCGACGCGGTGATCCTGTCGCTCCGGCGGCTGAACCGCATCCGTTCGGTCGACCCGGCCGCGAACCTCGCGGTAGCGGAGGCGGGCGTCATCCTCCAGACGCTCAACGACGCCGCGCTAGAGCAGGAGCGGCGCTTTCCGCTAATGCTCGGCGCGCGGGGGTCGGCGACGATCGGCGGGCTGGTGTCGACGAATGCGGGCGGCACGCAGGTGCTGCGGTTCGGGACGATGCGCGGGCTGGTCGCGGGCGTGGAGGCGGTGATGGCCGACGGCGCGGTTCATGACGGGCTGGCGGCGCTGCCCAAGGACAATCGCGGGTATAATCTCGACCAGCTGTTGATCGGGGCGGAGGGAACGCTGGGCGTGGTGACGGCGGCGGCGCTCAGGCTGGTGCCGGCGGTGGCGGCACGGGGAACGGCGTGGGTCGGCGTTGCCTCGCCGGATACGGCGCTCGCGCTGTTGCGCCGCCTGCAGGCGCAGACCGACGCGGTCGAGAGCTTCGAGATCCTGCCCGCGGAATCGCTCCGCGCGGTGCTCGCGCATCTGCCGGACAGCCGCGCGCCGCTGGGCGGGGAGCATCCATGGCACCTGCTGATCGAGGCGACCGCCTCCGACCATGAGGACGAGCGGCCGGACGCGCTCCTGGAACGGCTGCTCGCCGATGCGCTCGCGAAAGGGCTCGGCGACGATGCGGTGGTCGCCGCCAGCGAGCGCCAGGCCGACGCATTCTGGCGCATCCGCGACTCGATATCGGAAGCCGAGCGCGCGCAAGGGCCCGCGACGCAGCACGACATTTCGGTGCCCGTCCCCGCCATGCCGCGCTTCATGATCGAGGCGGCTGCGGCGTGCGACGCGCGCTTCCCCGGCACACATGCGAGCGGGTTCGGGCATCTGGGCGACGGCAACGTCCATTTCCACGTGCGCGCACCCGCGGGGGCGGACCCGGAACGCTGGTACGCCGAGGCCGCGCCGGGGGTGACGCGCTTCGTCCACGATCTGGTGACGGCCGCAGGCGGCTCGATCTCCGCCGAGCACGGGATCGGGCAGATGAAGCGGGACGAGCTCGCGCGGCTGCTCCCGCCCGCCCGCGCGGATGCGATGCGCGCGATCAAGGCGGCGCTCGACCCGCTGGGCATCATGAATCCGGGCAAGCTGGTCCCGCTCGTGCCCGACGAACTCGTCCCGCTTGCGCCGGGGACGGACCGCAAATAGAGCGGCGCGCGATCCGGCGGACCCACTGCCGCCCCCTCCTGGAGTACCGACCACATGGCCAGCGCGCCGCTTCCGCTCTTCTATAACGGGCTCGAGCCGCTTTCGAGCGAGACGCACGCAACCTGGCGCGTCCGCCCGCAGGACAGCGCGCCGTTCCTGATCGGCCAGCACGCCGTTCCCATCACGGTGGACGAGTTCCCGCTGGTGCAGCGCCACATGCCCATCGTCTTTTCGGTCGGCGAGGAAAGCGTGCCGATCGCGCTGATGGGCCTGAACGAGGGCGTCAACGTCTTCATCGACGACGAGGGCAAGCTTCGCGACACGACCTTCTACGTTCCCGCCTATATCCGTCGCTATCCCTACATGCTGGCCCGGCTACGTCCCGACGCGCAGGAACTGTCGCTGTGTTTCGACCCGACCGCCGACTCGATCGGCGCGTTCGATGATGGCGAGCCGCTGTTTTCGGACGGGCAGCCGAGCGAGGCGACCAAGGCCATCCTGCAATTCAACGAGACGTTCGAACAGGCGGGCGGACGCACGCAGGCCTTCATGAAGGAGCTGAAGGAGACCGAGCTGCTGATGGACGGCGAGGTCACCATACAGCCCGACGGCGCGGCCCAGCCCTTCGTCTACCGCGGCTTTCAGATGATCAACGAGGAGAAGCTGGCCGATCTGCGCGGCGACCAGATGCGCAAGATGGGCAAGTCGGGGATGTTGCCGCTGCTTTACGCCCACCTGTTCTCGCTATCGCTGATGCGTGAGATCTTCGCACGCCAGATCCAGCTGGGACAGATGCCGCAGGCGCTGCCGCAGCTTCCCAACTGACGGAAAACGCTGGCGTTAACTTTTTCGGAACGCCTTGGACATTGACGGGTTGTACCGGCCGATGCGGTCCCTAGATCGTATCGGTGCGGTGTCCGTGTTTCCCCCTTTCGCGGGCCCCGCACGACGCGCTTTGAGCGCGTCTCCTCCCTGAACCTGGGCCACCCTGCGCGTTCGATCGCGTAGGGTGGTTTTTTATCGGGCCGTCGTCATTCGGCGGCCTGCGCCAAGCCGCCGGACAGCGCCTCGTCCTCCAGCGCGCCGATGATCGCCTCGACCAGGCGCACCGCTCCGGCGAGGCCGGGGCCGGGATGGTCGAGCCGGCGGTCGAGATAGAGCGTCCGGTCGAGTTCGAGCTGGAGCCCGTGGATGCCCCGCATCGGCGCGGCGTGTCGGTCGAGCACATGCCCGCCCGCATAGGGGCTGTTGAGCGACACGCGGACGCCGTGCAGCGTCGCCGCGCCCTCCGCCCTGGCGACGAAGCGCCCCCCGGCGGCGCGGCCGAACCGGTCGCCGATCACCACCTGCGCCGCGCCGTTCCCGAGCGGCGGCATCGAATGCAGGTCGAGCAGCACCGCGACGCCGAACCGCGCTCGGGCCGCCATGAGTGCGGCCTCCAGCGCCTGGTGATAGGGCCGGTGCGCCTCCGCGATGCGCGCGCGCACGTCGGCGTCGGACAGCTTGCGCCGCCAGATCTCGCCGGTGGCGGACGCGCGCCGGGGGACGAGCCCCAGGCCGCTGCGCAGCTTGGCCGAGCCGGACGGCGCGGGCGCGGGATTAGCTCCTTCGTCAACCGCGGGATCACGCTCGTCCTCGCCGCGGTTGAGGTCGATCCAGGCGCGGGCGATCCGCTGCACCAGGGCCGTCCGTCCGGCCCGCGCCGCGAGCGCGACGGCGTCGACATGACGGTCCTCGAGCGCGCGCAGGCCGGCGAGCGGCGTGCGGAGAAGCGGCAGCATGGCGGCGGGGTACACGCGGCCGGCATGCGGCACCGACAGTATGACCGGGCTCGCCGGCCGGGACAGGTCGCCCCACACTTCGAAGCTCGGCTCCATTTCGGAACGGTAGGGCGCGGGCGCGGGCGCGGCAACGGGACGGGCGGGCGACGGCACTGGAAATCTTAACCAATCCTGCGCTAGGCGGGGCTTGAGATAAGGGCGCGTCGGGGCGCCTTCGGGATTGGGCTTTCGATGATCCGGATATTGTTGGCCGAGGACGATCAGGTCATGCGCGAGTACCTGACGCGCGCTCTCGAGCGGTCGGGTTACAGCGTGGTCGCGGTCGACCGGGGCACGGCGGCGATCCCGCTGCTGGAGACGCAGGAGTTCGATCTGCTGCTCACCGACATCGTCATGCCCGAAATGGACGGGATCGAGCTCGCGCAGAAGGCGGGCGAGATGTGCGCGAACCTGCGGGTCATGTTCATCACCGGCTTTGCCGCCGTGACGCTCAAGGCCGGGCGCGCGATGCCGCAGGCGCGCGTGCTGTCCAAGCCGTTCCACCTGCGCGACCTGGTGATGGAGGTCGACCGGATGTTCGAACAGGACCAGGCCGGGCTGAACTAGGGCGCTTGCGCGGCGGGGGCCGCCCCGCTAGGTGCGCGGTTGTGGGCGTGTAGCTCAGTGGTAGAGCACTGTGTTGACATCGCAGGGGTCGCAAGTTCAATCCTTGCCACGCCCACCATTCAAGCCCGGGACGGCCCCCTCCCGATCAGGATCGTGACGACACCCCCGGCGAGCGCGCTCGCGGCGAGCACCAACAGCAACGTGCGGAAATCCGTGGCGGTTGCCAGCGTCCAGGCGAGCGCCGGGCCGATCAGCGCGGGTGCTGTATTGGCCAGGTTGAGCAGCCCGAGATCGCGGCCGCGCCGATCGGGCGACGGCAGCAGCTGCATCGCGTGGGCGGTGTTGAGCCCGAGGAAGGTCGCGCTCCCACAGGCGTACAGCGCGAAGCCCGCCGCCGCCGGCCACCAGTCGCGCGCGACGGCCATGACCGCCAGCCCCGCCGCGGTCGCGACGGCCGCCGCTGCCAAAAACAGCTTGCGCGCGCCGAACCGGTCGGACGCGACGCCCGCGGCGAGCGCCAGCGGCACGCTCGCCGCGAACGAGCAGGCGAGGAGCGTGCTCGTCCAGGCCGCGACGCGCTCGCCCGGTGCGCCGGGCGCGACGGTGCGGAAGTAGAACAGCAGATAGGCGAACAGCACGACGCCAGGCACCTGGACGAGCAGCCGCCCGGTCCAGGCGAAGACCAGGTCGCGCCGCCCGGGCCGCCTGCCGCCACCAGTTACCGCCCCTGCAAGCACGGCGCGGGCCGGGGTGAGCAGGAGCGGCAGGAGCATGACGGAAAAGGCGAGGACGATGACGAGCAGCCGGCCGTTCCCGTTCAGGGCGCTCATTCCGACAAGCAACGCGGATATCGCCGAGGCGATCGGGCCGCCGAACGCCAGCAGCCCGCCCGCCGTGCCCTTTTGATCGTCGGGTACCTCGTCCGCCATCGTCGCGGTCAGCGGCGCGAGCAGCGCGTTGACCGCGACCTGGAACAGCACGATGGCCGCGAGCAGCCCGCCCGGCGTCCGCGCCGCTCCGACCGCGCCATAGCTAACGGCGGTCAGCACGGCGCCCGCCGCGATCCAACCCCGACGCGATCCGCCGCGCGCTACGGCGCGGTCGCTCAGCATGCCGAACGCGATGTTGGACAGCGACGCCGCGACCGCGCCCGCGAGCGAGATGGCGGTCAGCAGCCCGAGCCGCGCGTCGGCGGCGACCTCCTCGACCTTGAGCGGGAGCAGCAGGGTCAGCAGCGGCAGATAGGCGACGACCCCGCCCGCATTGGCCAGCGCGAGGACCCGTAGGAAGCGCTGGGACCGCCGGTCGTGGTCAGCGGGCGCGGCCGATCGAAACATGCGTCCATAGGCCGCATCCGTTCCGACAAGGCAATGTCGGTGATCCCTGTCCAGGGATCGGGCGAGCGGGGGAGGGGGGATGACGATGCGGAACGGGTCGTGCAGGTGGCGGAGCGGGCTGCTGCGCGCGGGCATGTTGCTCGCACGCGGTGTGTCGATCGCGCAGCCAGCCGAGCGCGCCCGACCCGCGCCCTGGCCGCGCGTCGCGACGCCGCCGCTGGACCCTCGATCGTCGCGAGTTATGCCAAGGCGATTGGGGAAGGGGTTGCAGAGCGTGCCCAGCCCCCCCGGCTACCTGCGCGGCGACGAAGTGATCGCAACCGCCAAGCATTTCGTGGGCGACGGCGGCACGACGGACGGCGTCGACCAGGGCGACGCGCTCGCTTCTCCGGCACAAGTGCGCGACATCTACCGCTCAGGCTATCCGTCGGCGATCCACGCCGACCCGCTGACGAGCGACTGCTGAACAAACCGGTTTCGACTCCGTTTGTCCTAAAGATAGGAGGAGACACTCTCCCCGCGCTTCCAGGTCATCATCGTCTTGCCGCTCGCCCGTCCCCTCCTCCTGCTCGCCGGGTGCGCCGCACCGCTCGCCGCCCAAACCGCGCCGCCCCCGACCGCGCCGCCGCCCGACGACATCGTCGTCACCGGACGCGGACTGGCCGACGCGCCCGCGGACCGTGCGTTCGGGGTGGTCGTGATCGACCGCGCGCGGTTGGAGGAGAATGCGGCTCGGCGGCTGGAAAGCGTGCTGGGCGAGGTCGCTGGCCTGCAGCAGTTCCGCCGCTCCGATTCGCGCAGCGCCAACCCGACTGCCCAAGGGATCACGCTGCGCGGGATCGGCGGCAATGCGTCGAGCCGCGCGCTGCTCATCCTCGACGGGGTGCCGCAGGCCGACCCGTTCGGCGGCTGGATAGCGTTCCCGGCCTACGCCACCGGGCGGCTCGGCCGGATCAAGGTGACCCGCGGCGGCGGCAGCGGATATTGGGGACCGGGTGCGCTGGCGGGCACGGTCGAGCTGGAGAGCGCGACGCCCGGCGAACTCGGCGGCTTGGACGGCGCGGTCAGCTACGGCTCGCGCGACTCGCTGGAGGCGCAAGGTGCGGCGACGCTGGAGCGCGGCGGTGGCTTCGCCACGCTGTCGGGCGCGTACGGGCGCGGTGACGGCTTCACCCCGATCGTCCGCGCCGCGCGCGGGTCGGTCGACCGCCCGGCGGCCTACGAGCAAGCGTCGGGCGCGATCCGCGCGGCCGTGGAGGTCGCGCCCGCAACGGAGCTTCAGGCGAACGTCACGGCGTTCGACGACCGGCGGGAGCGGGGGACGCCCTTCACCGACAACCGCAGCCGGGGCGCGGACGCCAGCGTTCGGCTGGTCGGGCACGGGCGGTGGGGCTTCTCGGCGCTCGCCTATGTCCAGACGCGCGATTTCCGGTCGAGCTTCGCCGCGATCGACGCGGCGCGCACGACGGCGACTCGGACGCTCGATCAATATTCCACACCCGCGACCGGGATCGGCGGCCGCATCGAGATCGCGCCGCCGCTGGGACGCACTTTATCGCTTCGGGTCGGCGTGGACCTGCGCGGTCTGGAGGGCGAGAGCCAGGAGCTGGCCACCTTCGTAGCGGGCGCACCGACGCGCCGCCGCGTCGCGGGCGGGCGCACCCGCACCGCCGGGCTATTCGCGGATGGGAGCGTCGAGGCCGGCGCGTTCACGCTGGCGCTGGGTGGACGTGTGGACCGCTGGACGATCACGCGCGGGCGGCTGGTCGAGCGGACGCTCGCGACGGGCGTGGGCGTGACCGATCTGCGCTTTCCCGACCGCGACGGCACGGAGGCGACCGGCCGCGCCGGGCTCGCCTGGCGTGTGGACGACGCCGCCACCGTGCGCGCCGCCGCCTATCGCGGGTGGCGGCTGCCGACGCTCAACGAGCTCTACCGCCCGTTCCGTGTCGGCGCGGACGCGAACGGCCCCAACGCCGCGCTCGGCCCCGAGCAGTTGTCCGGCGTCGAGGGCGGCGCGACGCTGACCCCGCTCCCCGGGCTAAGCATCGGCGCGACGGTGTTCCACAACCGCTTGGCCGACGCGATCGCCAATGTGACCGCGGGCGCGGGGCCGGGGCAGTTCCCGCTGGTCGGCTTCGTCGGCGCGAACGGCGTTTACCGCATCCGCCGCAACCTGGACGCGGTCCGCAGCACGGGGCTGGAGGTCGACGCGGCTTGGCAACTCGGCCCGGTGGCGACGCGGCTGTCCTGGAGCCGGGTCGACGCCCGCGTGGACGCGTCCGGCGCGGCGGCGGCGCTGGACGGCCTGCGCCCGGCGCAGACCCCGCGCGACCAGATCGCGGGGAGCGTTTCGTGGCGCGCAGGCGACCGCGCCGCGTCGCTCACGCTCCGCCATGCGGGCGGGCAGTGGGACGACGACGCCAACACCCGCCGCCTCGCGCCCGCGACGACGCTGGACGCCTACGCCGCGTGGCCGCTCACCGCCCGGCTGGCGGTCGAGGCGCGCGCGGAGAACCTGGCCGACGAGCGCATCGAGGCGGCGATCACCGGCGCGGACCTGATCGAGCGCGCGACCCCGCGCACGCTGTGGATCGGCCTCCGCTTGCGCTGACCTTCATACAGCGCTCGCTCGCCGGCATATCGGCGCCGGCTCGTGAAGGATTCCCGGCGACGGGGTGAGAAGGGGAGGCCGGTACCCGCCGGGCACCGAGCCGGTCTTGCCCCCGCCTCCGCGCCCGCTAAACCGGTCGGAGGAGAGAAGATGAACCAAGCAGCACCGATCGTCGCCGGCGAAGCCGCGAGCGAGCCGTCACCGTCCGACATCAAGCTCGTCATCACCGCCTCGTCGCTGGGCACGGTGTTCGAATGGTACGACTTCTTCATCTACGGCACGCTCGCCGCCAGCGGCATCATCGGGCGCACCTTCTTTCCCGGCGACAACGCCGTCATCCAGACGCTGCTCGCCTGGGCGGGCTTCGCGGTCGGGTTCGGCTTCCGCCCGCTCGGCGCGGTGCTGTTCGGATATCTGGGCGACCGGCTCGGGCGCAAATACACCTTCCTCGTCACGATCACGCTGATGGGCGTCGCGACCGCCGGGGTCGGGCTGGTGCCGTCGGCCGCCGCGATCGGCTACGCCGCGCCCGTCATCGTCATCCTGCTCCGCATCGCGCAAGGGTTGGCGCTCGGCGGCGAGTATGGCGGCGCCGCGATCTACGTCGCCGAGCATTCGCCGCCGGGCAAGTCGGGTTTCTACACCAGCTTCATCCAGGCGGGCGTGGTC
Source organism: uncultured Sphingomonas sp. (assembly GCF_964235535.1). Classification (GTDB taxonomy): domain Bacteria; phylum Pseudomonadota; class Alphaproteobacteria; order Sphingomonadales; family Sphingomonadaceae; genus Sphingomonas. The sequence continues at coordinate 14,349 of NZ_CAXSBH010000019.1, read as the reverse complement.
GGCGGGTTCATCCTGTCGCTCGTCGTCGTGCTGCTGACCAAGGGGCTGCTCCCGACCGAGACATGGAACGAGTGGGGCTGGCGGCTGCCGTTCCTGTTCTCGGTCGTGCTGCTCGCCATCTCGCTCTGGATGCGCGTCAAGCTGTCCGAGAGCCCCGTCTTCAAGCGCATGAAGGAAGCAGGCGAGGTCGCCGCCAATCCGATCAAGGCGAGCTTCACCTATCCCGGCAACCTGCGCCGCATGGCCGTCGCGCTGTTCGGCATCGCCGCCGGGCTGACGGTGATCTGGTATACCGCGATGTTCACCGTCCTGTCGTTCCTTCAGACCACCATGCGCGTCGAGGAGACGGCGGCGCAGCTGCTGGTCGGGGTGGGCGCCGCGGCGGGCCTGTTCTGGTTCGTGCTGTTCGGGCGGTTGTCCGACCGGATCGGGCGCAAGAAGCCGATCGTGTGGGGCTACGCACTGACGCTCGTGCTGCTGTTCCCGATCTTCTGGGCAATCGCGCAGGCCGCCAATCCCGGCCTCGCCCGCGCCGCGGCACGCGCGCCGGTGATCGTGTCGGGCCCCGCCTGCGCCTACAGCCCGTTCGCCGCGAAACAGGCGGACGAGTGCGGCCGCCTGCTCGACTATTTCTCCAAGAAGGGCGTCGCGTACGAGAAGCGCCGCACCCCCGCGACGGTCGTGTCGATCGGCGGCGAGGCGATCGCCGACCGCAGCCCCGCCGGGCTCGACGCGGCGTTGGCGCGGGCGGGCTACGACCTCACCCCCGTCACGCCGTCGGCGGGGAGCATCGCCGTGATCCTGCTCGCGATCCTGTCGCTCGGCGCGCTGTCGGGGATCACCTACGGCCCTGTCGCCGCGCTGCTGTCGGAGATGTTCCCGCCCGCGATCCGCTACAGCTCGCTGTCGATCCCCTACCATATCGGCACAGGCTATTTCGGCGGTTTCCTGCCCTTCATCAGCCAGTATATCGTCGCCAGGACGGGCGATCCGTTCGCGGGGCTTTGGTACACGATGGCGGTGGTCGCGATGGCGCTGGTCGTGACCGCGTTCGGCCTGCGCGAGGAGCCCGCGGTGGCGTCGCCGGGGTGATCGCGGTAACGGCGCGCGCGTGACTGCCGCCCCCTTACGCCTCCGCCTCGACACCGACGCCCTGCAATCCAACTGGCGCACGCTCGCCCGGCTGAGCGGCAGCGCGGCATGCGGCGCGGCGGTCAAGGCCGACGGCTACGGCCTGGGCGCGACCGAGGTCGCGCGGCGGTTGGCCGAGGCCGGGTGCCGCGACTTCTTCGTGTCGAACTGGCGGGAGGCGGAGCGGCTCGCCCCGCTCGGCCTGTCCGTCGCGGTCCTCCACGGCGTCCGCGAGGAGGACATGGGTGCCGCGCTCTCCGGCATCGCGCGCCCGGTGCTGAACACCCCGGCCCAGGTCGCGCGCTGGCGGGCGGCGGGGGGCGGTCCGTGCGACGCGATGGTCGATACCGGCATGAACCGCCTCGGCCTGTCGGTCGCCGACGTCGCGGGCGGGATGGTCGAAGGCCTGGAGGTCGACACGCTCATGAGCCACCTCGCCCGCGCCGAGGAGGACGGAGGCGAAGCAGCGGCGATGAACGAGCGCCAGCGCGCCGCGCTCGCCGCACTCGCCGGCCGCACCGCCGCACGCCGCCTCAGCCTCGCCAATTCGGCAGGCATCGCGCTCGGGGAGGCGTACCGGTTCGACCTGACCCGCCCGGGCCTCGCGCTCTATGGCGGCGTGCCCCGCCCCGACATGGCGGGCGATCTCCTGTCCGTCGTCCGCCCGGAAGCACAGGTGATCCAGCGCCGCCTGGTCCCCGCGGGCGAGACGGTCGGCTACAACGCCACCTGGACCGCGCGCGTCGACACGGCAGTGGCGATCCTCAACATCGGCTACGCCGACGGCTACGGGCGAGCCTTCTCCGACCGCGGCACGGCGAGGCTGGACGGAGCCGAGCTGCCCGTCATCGGCCGCGTATCGATGGACCTGCTCGCCATCGACGCCACCGCCGCGCCGGATGTGCGCGAGGGCGACTGGGTCGAGATCACCTACATTCTTCCCGCCGCGAGCGCGACGACAGGGCTGTCGCAATACGAGCTGCTGACGGGTTTGGGTGATCGGTATGACCGGGTCTGGACGTAGAAAAGGGCCGCCCCCTCTCGGGAGCGGCCCACAGGTAAGTCGGTCCGATCAGAAGCGCAGATTCGTGGAAATTTGAATACGCCGCCCGATCTGGTCGACGAACGCCCCCTGCGCCAACCCGTTCGAGCCCGCATAATTCTTGTCGGTCAGGTTGATCACGGTCGCCTGCAGCCGGAACCGATCGTTCAGGTCCGCGCCGACCGTGAGGTCGAACAGGTTCACGCTATCGAAGCGGATGTCGGGGAAGTTCTCGATCGTGGACGGCGCGCCGTTGGTGAACAGCTTGGTCTTGGCGTCGAAATTATAGGTCAGCTGCGTGTAGAACGCCCCCTTCTCGTACCGGCCGGAAAGCTGAGCCTCCCACTGCGGCCGGGTGAAGGTCCCTGCCGTCTCGAGACCGTCGGTGAAGTTGCCTGCGGCCGACTCCTCGAAACGGATAAGGTGATAGCCGTTGCCCCGGATCGTGAATTGTCCAAGGTTCTGCGGCAGCTCGAACGAGTAGCGGCCGGAGATATTGACCGCCCGCAGCTTCACCGCCGACAGATTGATGAACCCCGACGCGAAGCCCGGCGCGACCTGGAAATCGGCCGCGTTGCGCGTGAAGAAGCCACAGGTGTTGGCGCCCGTCTGCGGCCCCGTGTCCGGGAACGTCGCGCTGTCATAGCAGAATTGCAGCGCCTGGGCGAGGTTGGTCGGCTGAATGATGTTCCGCAGGTTCAGGTTTATGTAGTCCGCCGACAGGCTGAAGCCCGGCGCGAAACGCGGCGCCAGCACCGCGCCCGCCGTCCAGCTCGTGCCCCGCTCCGGCGACAGGCCCGCGGCACCCGAAAAGCTGCCCGGAAGGGCGGCGGCGTTGGGTAGGAACGTCGCCAGGAATGCGTCCGCAGTAGTCGCGTCGGCGGCTATCCCCTGCGAGATCACGGCCGCGCGACAATTGGCGCGCCGCCGCTCGGCGCTCGCGCCGCCCGTGATCTGAGCGGGACCGCACGGATCGGTCGGCGCGGCGAAGGCGGGCTGGCCTCCCAGGAACAGCTCCACCACCGACGGCTGGCGGATAGACTTGGTATAGTTGCCGCGGATCGTGATGTCGGGGATCGGCCGGAAATTGCCCGCCAGCGAATAGATGGTCGCGGCGTCGCCCTTCGATTCCGGCCTGACGACCTGACCGGCCAGGTTGCGGAACGCGGCCGAGCTGCCGTCCTGCTTGGACACACGGACCGCCGGATTGAACTCCAGCTCGCCCAGGCCGAAATCACCCCCGAATATCGGAATGCGCGCCTCGCCGCCGACCTCGTACGCCTCGATCTGGCCGCGGGTCTGCGCCGAAGGAGCGGAGCGCCCGCGCCCGAGCTGGTTGAGGGCGTCGGTGCGGAAGTCGAGCTTCTCCTTGCGGTATTCGGCCGCCGCCGCGAACGATACCAAGCCGCCCGGCAGTTCGAACAGCCCGCCGCCGAACGTTCCTTGAAGGAAAATCTGCTCGCCGACGTTGGTGAACAGATTGTCCTGACGGACATACTGCTTCGACGCCTCCGACATCTGGTTGTAACCGAACGGGTTGAGCGGCGCGCACGCGTTGATCTGCGCCTGGGTGATCGTCGGGGTGAACAGCACCTCGGTCGGCAACCCGTCCGCGCCGGGCTGGCGCGTCAGGTTGGCGACGGTGCCGATCGGGGTGCGCCCGAGATACTGCGCCGGGAACAGCTGCGACCGGCAGACTATGTTGCCGTTTGCCACACCTGTTGTCGCCAGTCCCTGGTCGACCGCGTCGAGCGCCAACTGGTACTCAATGTCGTTGATCTGGGTGGTGCGCGTCTTCTGCTTAGCGCGGCCGTAGGTGGCCGACACCTCCGCGTTCCAACGCTGCCCCAACAAATTGAAGTTAGACCGGGCACCGCCGACGAAGCGGTAGGTTTCCGCATCGTTGCTGACAGGATTATCGCCGAAGATGTCCTGGTTCTGCCGGGTCACGACGAACGTGCCGCCGCGCGTCGCCGCGTTGATGCCGACCGCGTTCAGCGCCGTGCGGTCCGATGCGTCGAGAAACGGGTTGTCGACATTGACCACCAGTCCGGCGTTCTCCGCGCCCGTGGACAGGAAGTTCTGGCTGGGGCTGTTCTGGAGCGCTACCGATTTGGTGCGGGCGTACTGATTTTCCGTGAAGAACGTCACCTCGTCCGTCAGGTCGAACTTGCCCAAGAAGTTGCCGATATAGCGGTCCTGCTGAACGCGCAGCACGATGTTCTCGATCGAGCGGAGGAAGCCGCCGTCGGACCCCGGGGCTTGCGCGATCGTGGCCTGCGTGGTCGGCGTGATCGACGCGGCCGTGTAGGGCCGCACCTGGCCGCCCTCGGTGAACTCCAGCGGCACCGCGAGGAATGGGAGCACTTGGTTCAGCGGCACCTGCACGGTTCCGCCGCCCTGGTTCGAGCGGACGCTGACAGGGGTCGTGTCGGTATTGGCGACGCGTGGGACGCCGGGGATGAACGTGCCGATGAACGCGTTGACGTTTACGTTCGGATTAGCCGCGAAGAACTCGCGCGCGGTCGGACGGTTCGCCTGGAGGACGTTGATGGCGAGCGCGGTCGACTGCGCCGTGGTCGCGCCCGCTGGCGGCGTCACGCCGAACTGCGTGAAGACCTGCGCCGCCGTGACGCCCGCGGGCAGCGCGGTCGGCGCGAAGGTCGTGATCGGCAGGCCGGCAATCGGCGTGGCGCGGCCGTTCAACCCCGTGCCGCCGATCAGCGTCGATCCGGGGGCGCCCTGGACCAACTGGACGCCGGTGTTGAAGAAGAGCTGATTGGTGGGTCCGGTGACGGTGGTCGGCGTTCCCGCGAGCGTGTTGCCCGCGAAGTTTTGGCCGACCGCGCCTAGGCCGTTGCGGAACGCGATGAAGTTGCTCGTCGCGACCGCGCCGCCGATCGATTGCGTCAGGGGCGTGTAATAGGCGGGCGGAGCCGCGAGCGTGTTGAGAATGGTGCCGTTGAAGCTGAGCGTTTGGTTGACCAAACCTTCGCCCACGCTGGTCGCGGGCTGGCCGTCGTCGGTCGCGCGCAGGAACGCGCCGTTATTGGTGTTCTGGACGTCGATGATTGCCGAGCCGAATGCGGGGTTGCGGACGCCGCCGTTCAAGAAGTTTCCGTTGACCAGCGTCGACGCACGGCGCAGCCGGAAATCACGCGAGTCGGCCTGAAGCCCGTCATTGTGGTTGTACTCGAACGACAGGGTCACGTTGCCGCGATCGTCCATAAAGTTGCGTCCGGCCAGCGCGCGGAGTTGCTGCTGACCCGCGTCGCCCCGCGTCGTCACGCCCGCTAGGCCGCCGATCTCGAGACCCTCGAAATTGTCCTTCAGGATAAAGTTGATCACGCCCGCGATAGCGTCCGATCCGTACGCCGCCGCGCCGCCGACGGTCAGCACGTCCACGCGCTGGATCAGCGATGCCGGGATACCGTTCACGTCCACCTGGCTGCCGGTCGAATTGTCGGCCACAAACAATGACGCCGCATTGCCCGACACGAACCGGCGGTTGTTGACCAGCGTGAGCGTGCGCGATGTACCTAGGTCGAGAAGGTCCGCGAAGCCTGCGCCCAGGCTCGCAGCCTGCCCGCCGTTATTGCCGAGCGGGGACGCGCCAGGGCCGACCAGCGGGATGTCGTTCAGGATTTCAATCGCATTGGTGAAGCCGCGAGCGACGATCTGGGTAGAATCGACCTGGACACCCGGCAGCACGCCGTCGGTCTCGGGCCGCGGAATGCGCGATCCGGTGACGATCACCTCGTTGCCGCCGCGCTCCTCGCCGTCCGCGCTGACCTGCTGATCCTCCTCGGCGGTCGTAGTCTCCTGGGTGGCTTCGGTTCCGGTCGTCGGGTTGGAAACATTCGGCGCAGCCTGCGCCCAAACCGCCGGCGCCACGAACAGAGAACCGACCAACGCCGTCGCGCCCAGCAAGCGAGTGATGTTCATGTTTGTTTACGTCCCCACGGGACCGGACCCTGCGTCCGTTCATCCCAGTGAAAGAATGATGAACGGCACCGGGCGGGTTCGCACAAGCGTAAGGTGATGATTACAGGGCGTTTCGTAGTCGACTGTTGCGCACGGGTTACAGTTTCTTGACCATATGTTTCATATCGGGTCAGGCCGGTGTCCGCGGCGGCTCGGACGGTTCCCGCCCGCTCGTCCGTCCGGCCGGGGCGAATGTTGCAGCGCGGTAGCGTTCGGCCTACGCTCTGCCCGAACCTTGGGACCGCCGATCATGAAGAAGCAGAATGCCGGCGACGGGGTGGCCGTCGTCAAGAAATACGCGAACCGGCGGCTCTACAATACCGAGTCCTCATCCTACATCACGCTCGAGCACCTCGCCGTGATGACTCGCGAGGGGCGCGACTTCAAGGTCGTGGACGCGCGGACGGAAGAGGACATCACCCACAACATTCTCACCCAGATCATCATGGAGGAGGAGAGCCGGGGCGAGACGATGCTTCCGGTCGACTTCCTGCGCCAGCTGATCGCGATGTATGGCGGGTCGATGCACTCGGTCGTGCCGGGCTATCTGTCCGCCTCGCTCGACAGCCTGAAGCGTAACCAGGACCAGTTCCGCTCGGCGGTCGAGGGCGCGTGGGCCGGATCACCCTTCGCCGAGCTCGTCCAGCGCAACATGGCGATGTTCGAAGCGGCGACGTCGGCGTTCCAGCCCCCCGCCGCCCGTGTCTCGGCCCCCGGCGCGAAGGACCGCGAGATCGCCGCGCTCAAGGCCGAACTCGCCCGACTGCAGGCGAAGGTGGACGAGCTGACGGCATAACCAAACCCTCTACCGCTTTTGCGGGAGAGGGAAAGACGCGGCGCAGCCGCGGCGAGGGTGAGGGGCGGGCCTACCCGAGAGAGGCCCGCCCCTCACCCTGGCGCTCACGCGCCTGTCCCTCTCCCGCAAAAGCGGGAGAGGGTTGTCGTCAACGCGGCTTGACGAACTTCAGCGTCATGCGGTCGCTTTCGCCGATCGCGGCGTACTTCGCGCGGTCGACGTCCTTCAACCGGTAATTGGGCGGCAGCGTCCATACGCCTTCCGGATGGTCGTGCGTGTCGCGCGGGTTGGCGTTGACCGGCGACTCGCCCGCCAGCCGGAAACCCGCCGCGGTCGCCAGCCGCACCACCGTCGACCGTTTGAGGTAACCGCTCGATTTCTCCAGCGCGGTATCCTTGTCCTCGGGCAGGCGGTGGTCGACGATCCCGAGCGTGCCCCCGGGCTTGAGCGCCGCGAAGAAGGTCTTGAACGCATTGGCCGGCACCGCCGCATTGTCCTGCATCGTGAGGTTGTGGACGTTGCGGAAGGTCAGCACCACGTCGGCGGTGCCCGGGGCCATCGTCGTCGTGCCCGCGGCCATGTCGACCGTCTCGACGCGCGCCGCGCCGAACTGCGCCGCCTTGCCCGCCAGCATCGTGCGCGTGCGGTCGCCCTGCGACATCGGCACCAGCGCAACGTAGTTCCCCCGGCCCTTCACCATCGGCGCCAGGATCTCGGTGTACCATCCGCCGCCGGGGATGAACTCGACCACCGTGTCGGTCGGCTTCACCCCGAAAAAGGCGAGCGTCTCGGCCGGGTGCCGGTACCGGTCGCGCTCGCGGTTGGCCGGGGTGCGCGCGTCCGACGCGACGGCCGCGGCGATCGCGGCGTTGGGGCGGGTCGATTGGGCCACCGCGCCCCCGGTCACGGCGGCGGCGATGCAGGCGAGCGCGACGAAACGGGACATGGGCTTGGCCTCCTGAATAGTGTCGCGGAGCATGCCCCGGACCGCCCGAGCGCGCAACCACGGCCTCAATAGAACCGCTTGAGCGTCAGTGACCGCTCGACCCCCGCGCAGGTGCGTAAGGCAACGACCCGTCCCGGATCGCCGACCGTCCACCGCGCCTGCGGGCTCGCCGGATAGGCGGCGGTCACGGGAACGCTGTCGACCGCGCAGATCAGGTCGCCGTCCTTCCACCCGCTCGCGGCGGCCGGGCCGCTGCGCATCACATGCAGCACCCGCAAGCGGTCGGGCAGGATGCCGACCAGCAACCCGCTCGTGGAGCGCACCGGCCCTACGTCGACCGCGGGCCCGGGGCCGAACACCATCCGCCCCGCGCCCGGATCGAGCAGCACGCGCCGCCTGCCGAACAGCCCGCTCCCGATCCGCCCCGCCACCCCGACCTTGCCCGAAAAGCCGTCCGCCGGCTCGATCCTGACCTCGACGTTCCGGATCGTCAGCGCGCCCAGCCCGATCTCCGGCGCGATCGCGAGATCGTGGATCACCGGTCCCGCCAACCCGTAAGACAGCGCGCTGGTCGTCGGCAGCACCGCCAGGCTGACCGCCTGCCAGTGCGCGCGGGTGACGGTCACGGGCGATCCGTCGCCCGTATCGACGATCACCGGGCGGACGCGCCGCCCGCCCAGGCGAAGCTCGGTCTCGTACACCCGCCGCGTCGCCGACACGCGGAGCGGCGCGACCGCACCCCGGAACGGCAGCCGCCCGGATGGCAGCAGCCGGAATCGCCTCCCCGGATAGTCGATATCGAGTGCGTGGCGCGCCAGCAGGTCGCGGCCGACCAGCAGGTCGACGGGCGCGGCGCTTCCGGTCGCGAGCGCGGGCAGCGTCGCCACCACCAGCCCGCCGCCCGTGCGCGTCACCCCGCCCAGCTCCAGCACGGCGGTCGGGACCCAGCCGATCGGCACCGCCCCGCCGATCGTGCTCGCCTCGCCCCCGGCCCGCACGCGCTTGGGCTCGAGCCCCGCGAACCCGCGCGACAGCACGGAAAAGCTGACGCCCGTATCGAGGATCGCGGTGGCGGGCCGGCCGTCGACCGTCATGATGAAGCGGACCTGGTTGCCCGGCGTCAGATCGAACGGAACCCACCGCGCCTCCGCGTCCGGGGCGATCGCGAAGCGCCCGGGATCGCGGCTCGCGATCGGCACGGGCGGCTTGGGCCCGGGCGACTGCGCGGCGATCAGGAGCGCCGCGAGCGGGAGAAGCCGGTGCATGCGCCCGGCATGTCGGGCGCGGGTACTAGAGGCAAGCCTCCAGGAACGCCTGGTCGAACCCGAACTGCCGCGCCTTGTCGAGCGTGTAGGGCCGCAAGCCCATCGCGCGGTATTCGCCGATGATCTTGCCGTCGGCCGACTCCTCGAGATACTCGAACTTGAACAGCTCCTGCGTGACGATCACCGGGCCCTCCATGCCGATCACCTCCGTGATGTTGGTCACGCGCCGCGATCCGTCGCGCAGGCGCTTGACCTGGACGACGAGGTCGACCGAGTCCGCGATCTGGCGGCTGATCGCTTCCTTGGGCATCTTGATGTCGCCCATCATCACCATGTTCTCCATGCGGCCCAGGCACTCGCGCGGGGAGTTGGAGTGGAGCGTGCACATCGACCCGTCATGGCCCGTATTCATCGCGGCGAGCAGGTCGAAGCACTCCGACCCGCGGATTTCGCCCAGGATGATCCGGTCGGGCCGCATCCGCAGCGAGTTCTTGACGAGGTCGCGGATCGTGATCTCGCCCTGGCCCTCCAGGTTGGCGGGCCTGGTCTCGAGCGGCAGCCAGTGCGGCTGCTGGAGCCGGAGCTCGGCCGCGTCCTCGATCGTCAACACGCGCTCGCCCGGGTCGATCATCTTGGACAGGGCGTTCAGCATCGTCGTCTTGCCCGAGCCGGTGCCACCCGAGATGACGATGTTGAACCGGCTCGCCCCCGCGACCTTGAGCGCGGTCGCCATCTTCGGGCTCATCGATCCAAAGCCCGCCATCATGTCGAGCGTGATCGGCTTGGCCGAGAATTTACGGATGGAGATCGCGGTGCCGCGCAGGGACAGTGGCGGCACGATCACGTTGACGCGGGATCCGTCCTTCAGCCGCGCGTCGGCGAGCGGGGTGGTCTGGTCGACGCGTCGGCCGACCGAGTTGCATATCCGCTGCGCGATCTGGAACAGATGCTCCTCGTCGCGGAACTGGATGGGCGCAAGGATCAGCTTGCCCTTCTGCTCGATGTAGGTCTGTTCGGGTCCGTTCACCATGATGTCGGTGATGGTCGGGTCGGCCAGCAGCTCCTCGAGCGGCCCAAGCCCCAGCAGTTCGTCGACAAGCACCTTTTCCAGCGCGAACTGCTCGCGCCGGTTGAGCGTCAGCTTCAGCTCGGCCAAGACCTCGCCGATGATCGGCCGGAACTCCTCGGCCAGCTCGTCCTTGCCCAGCGTCGCCGCCGCTTCCGGGTCCACGCGCTCCAGCAGCCGGGGAAGGACCTGTTCCTTGATCTTGTGGATGGAGGCCTCGAACCCCTCCATCTTGCTGTTGCCCGCATCGCCGCTGGCGTTCTGGCGGTCGGCCAGCCGCTGCATCGCGTCGCCTTGCAGCCCGGACAGGCCGCCCGCCTCCGCCTCGATTCCGCCGGGCAGCCCGACGGTGTCCAGCGGCGGGAACTGGTCGCCGCCGTCCGCCTCGGGACGCGGGGAGGGGCCGCCGCCCTGCATCGGCTTAGCGACCCCGAAGGCGGTGCGGGACGCTTGTCCCCCGGTCATTCCGCCGCGACGCCCGAACGCACTCATGTCAGCTTGGTCCCCTCGATCGTCGGGACGGGGTAGGGCGCAAGGCTTTACATCCGCCTAACCAAGCCTGGCTGGCGCTCGCACGGCTTTCGACTGATCAGCCCCGTTCGCGTTCGATGAGCGCCTGCTTGCGCTCGACGCCCCAGGCGTATCCGCCCGCGCCGCCGCCGGTGCGCAGCACCCGGTGGCACGGGACGACCACCGCCAGCGGGTTGGCCCCGCACGCCGATCCCGCCGCGCGCACCGCTCGGCGGTTGCCGGCCGCCGCCGCCAGCTCGGCGTAGCTGCGCGTCTCGCCGGGCGGGATCGCCTTCAGCGCGGCCCACACCGCCTCTTGGAACGCGGTGCCGCGCACGTCGATCGGCAGTTCGTCCGCGCCGCCCGCTGTCGGCCGCTCGACCAGCTCGATCACCCGCGCGGCCAGCCCGGCCAGCTCCGCCCCGCCGGGCGCGATCGCCGCCTGCGGATATCGCCGGGCGAGCGCGTCCGGCGTCTCCTCGAACGCCACGCGGCACAGGCCCCGCTCGGTCGCGGCGACCAGCAGCGGCCCCAGGCTCGTGCCGACCACCACCCATCCGATGGACGTGCCCGCGCCGCCCGCCCGCGCCCGCGCCGGCGTCATGCCCAGCCGGGGTGCGGCCTGCGCGTAGAAGCCGCTCGGCCCCGAATAGCCCGCCTCGTAGATCGCCTCCGTCACGCTTCCCTCCCGGTTCAGCGCCGCCGTCGCGCGTTCCGCCCGCAAGCCTCTGGCATAGGCGGCGGGGCTGACCCCCAGCGCCCGCGTGAACAGGCGCTGGAAATGGTGCGGCGCATAGCCCACCCGCTCCGCCAGCACCGCGAGCGGCGTCGGCTCGGTCGCCTCCCCGAGCAGTTCCACCGCGCGCGCCACCGCCTCCGCATCGCGTGCGCCGTCGTCTGGCCGGCACCGCAGGCACGCGCGATACCCCGCCGCCCGCGCCGCCGGGCCGTCGCCGAGCATCTCGACATTCTCTCGCTTGGGTCGCCGTGCGGGGCAGGAGGGCTTGCAATAGATGCGCGTGGTCCTGACCGCGACGACGAAGCGCCCATCGGCGGATCGGTCGCGCGCGTCGAAGGCGGCCCATGCGGCGTCGAGGTCGATCGGATGCGTCATGCGGACGTTCTGCCGCATCCCGTTCGCCGGCGCATCCCGCGCCTTGCGATCAAAGCGCGCAGTTCGACATCGTCGGATGGAGCTCGTTCAGTAGTGCAAGCGACATTGGATAATTTCCAGGCTCTGTGTCTTGCCGGTGCCCGAAACGCGATAGATCAACCGGTGCTCGGCGGTGATCCGGCGCGACCAATAACCCTTCAGTTCGTGCCGAAGCGGCTCGGGCTTGCCTGTACCTGCGAAGGGTGTCTTCAGGCATTCGCGGATGAGCACGTTGATCCTGACCGCAATCTTGGCATCCTCACCTTGCCAAGCGACATAGTCTAGCCAGGCCGGCTCGTCCCACGTCAGCTTCACGGATCGATCAGGTCGTGCTCGACGCCCTCACCCGCGTCCATTCGCGCTATGGCTTCGCGAAGCGCGCGGGCGTTGGCGGGCGAGGACATAAGATACTCCGTCTCCTCCTTCGCCGACCAATCTTCCAGCGAGACCATCACCACTGGCTTGCCGTTCTGGCGCGCGATCACGACGGGAGCGTGATCCTCGACGACGCGGTCCATCACGGCCTTAAGATTCGCCCGCGTGTCAGAGTAGGTAAGTACATCCATAAGCCTAAACTGCACAACTACCGGTACAATGTCAATCCACTTGGTATGCGAGCGTTCATGGCCGGCGGCCATATCGACGTTGCACAAGCCGTACGGGATCTGGATAACACGCGAGATCAGCGGGTGGGACAGCGTCCACCGCCCGCATTGTTGCAACATCCGACCCCTCATGCTAGCCGCTCGCCAACTCGTGCCGAGGCGTCTTCGTGCGCCCTGTCCGCACGGGATCAACCGGCTGATCATACAGGGAATTGGATCGCGTGGAGGCATCCGGCGGTAACATCAGCGGCGGTAATGTGGGCGGCGACATTCAGGCGAGCCTCGCCGGCCGCTACGCCGTCGCGCTGTTCGAGCTCGCGCGAGACGCCAAGGCGATCGACATTGCGGAGCGAAGCCTGCTTCGCGTCCGCGACGCCGTGGCGCAGTCGGACGACTTCCGCCGCCTGACGACCAGCCCCGTCATCTCGCGCGCGCAGGCCGGGCGCGCGGTCAAGGCCGCGGCCGAACCGCTGGGCGTCGATGCGACGACCGCGAACTTCTTGGGCGTCCTCGCCGCGAATCGCCGCTTGGCCGAGCTCCCCAAGATCGTACGCGCGTTCCGTACGCTCGCCTCGCGCCACCGCGGCGAGACGAACGCGGAGGTCACCTCCGCTCACCCGCTGACCGACGATCAGGTGACCGAGCTCAAGCAGCAGCTCCGCCTGCGTCTGGGCCGCGAGGTCTCGGTCGATCTCGCCGTCAATCCCGAACTGCTCGGCGGCCTAGTCGTCCGCATCGGCAGCCAAATGATCGACAGCTCGATCCGCACCCGTCTGAATACCCTCGCCAACCAAATGAAAGGCTGACGGCGCTTTCGCCGTCGGAAAGGCTAGACCATGGATATCCGCGCCGCCGAGATCTCGGCGATCATCAAGGCCCAGATCGCCGATTTCGGTTCGGAGGCTCAAGTCTCCGAGACCGGGCAGGTGCTGTCGGTGGGCGACGGCATCGCGCGCATCTACGGCCTCGACAACGTCCAGGCGGGCGAGATGGTCGAGTTCCCGGGCGGCGTGCAGGGCATGGCGCTCAATCTCGAGGCCGATAACGTCGGCTGCGTGATCTTCGGGTCGGACGCGCAGATCAAGGAAGGCGATGTCGTCCGCCGCACCGGCACGATCGTCGATGTTCCCGTCGGTCGCGGGCTGCTCGGCCGCGTCGTGGACGGCCTCGGCAATCCGCTCGACGGCAAGGGGCCGATCGTGTCGGACCAGCGCAGCCGCGTCGAGGTGAAGGCGCCCGGCATCATCCCGCGCCAGTCGGTCTCCGAGCCGATGCAGTCGGGCCTGAAAGCCATCGACGCGCTCGTTCCCGTCGGCCGGGGTCAGCGCGAGCTGATCATCGGCGACCGCCAGACGGGCAAGTCCGCCGTCGCGATCGACGCCTTCATCAACCAGCGCGCCGTGAACGCCGGAACCGACGAGTCCAAGAAGCTTTACTGCGTCTATGTCGCGGTCGGGCAGAAGCGCTCGACGGTCGCCCAGCTCGTCCGCACGCTGGAGGAGAACGGGGCGATGGAATATTCCATCATCGTCGCCGCTACCGCGTCCGATCCCGCGCCGCTCCAGTTCCTTGCCCCCTACACCGGTTGCGCGATGGGCGAGTATTTCCGCGACAACGGCATGCACGCCCTCATCGTGTATGACGACCTGTCGAAGCAGGCGGTCGCCTATCGCCAGATGTCGCTGTTGCTGCGCCGGCCGCCGGGCCGCGAGGCCTATCCCGGCGACGTGTTCTACCTCCATTCGCGCCTGCTCGAGCGCGCGGCCAAGATGTCGGACGTGAACGGGGGCGGCTCCCTGACCGCGCTGCCGATCATCGAGACGCAGGCGGGCGACGTGTCGGCCTACATCC
>NZ_CAXSBH010000018.1:0-50201 GCF_964235535.1 uncultured Sphingomonas sp. | reverse complement strand
TGCGCGAGGATTATCCCTTCGCCTCCGACCGGCTCCACCGCTTCATCCTGGGGGCGAGCCGGGATGTCGCGATCGGGTGCGAGAAGCGCGGGCTCGCCTGCGTCCAGTATGTCGACCGCGCGGCCAAGCGCGAGAAGGGCCTCGTCTACCGCCTCGCCGCCGACGCCGCGGCCCTGGTGCTGGAGGACCAGCCCGCCTTCGTCGCGCAGTGGCAGGCGGAGCGCGTCGCCGCCAAGAGCGGGACGGCCGTGATCGCGGTCAACGCCGCCTGCGTCGTCCCGCCCGCCGCGCTCGACCAGGGCGTGGGCACCACCTCCGCCTTTCGCCGCCGCCACGAAAAGGCGCGCGAGGGCTGGTATGCTTGGCATGAGGAGGAGACGAGCCACGCGCCCTACGACGGGCCCCTGGCATACGAACCCGACCACTTGGGCGGGCTGTCCGACGCGGAGATCGACGCGCTCGTCGCCTCGCTCGACATCGACCACGCGCTACCGCCCAGCGCGATGCTGCCCGGGTCGCGCCACGAGGTGCTCGTCCGCCTGCGCCGCCTGACGACCGAGGTGCTGCCCGCCTATGCGGCGGCGCGCAACAATGCCGCCCGGCCGGAGGGGGCGAGTACCTTGTCGCCCTATCTCCATTTCGGCGTGTGCGGTCCGCGCGAGGTGATGGCGGCGATCCAGGCCGCCGACGTCCCGCAATCCCAGCGCGACAAGTTCGCCGACGAGCTGCTCACCTGGCGCGAGTGGTTCCACTACAAGGCGCGGTCTATGCGGGTGCCCGAAAGCTACGCCCGCATCCCGCGCTATCCGCAGGGTCAGCTCGCCGCCCACGCCGAGGATCCCCGGCCGGAGCTCGAGACGCTTGACGCGCTGCTCCACGGCGAGACGGCCGACGAGACCTGGAACGCCGCCCAGAAAGGATATCTGATCGACGGCTGGATGCACAACAACCTGCGGATGTATTGGGCCAAGCGCCTGATCGCGATGACCCCCGATCCGCGCACGGGCTGGGCGACCGCCTGCTACCTGAACGACCGGCTGAGCCTCGACGGGCGCGACCCGTCGACCTACGGCAATCTCGCCTGGGCGTGGGGCGACTCGTCGCCGGGCTACCGTGACAACCCGATCTACGGCCTCGTCCAGACGCGCACCGACAAGACGATCCGCGGGCGACCGGGCGCGGAGGAATGGCTCAAGCGCAACGCCGCCCGGCCCGGGCCGCGCCTGTCGGTGCCCGACGCGCCGCCGGTCGATCCGTACCTGTCGGAGAAGTTGCCGATCTGATCAGGCGTGCGCACGGACCAGCTCCAGCACGCGCGCGGCGAGCGCGGGATGGCAGACGAGCAGGTCGGGTAACCGAGGGTCGGGGCAGTTATAGACGAGCGGCGCGCCGTCGATCCGGCTGGCGTGGTACCCGTGCGCCAGCGCCACGGCCGCCGGGGCGCAATTGTCCCACTCGAACTGCCCGCCTTCATGGAGGTAGATGTCCGCCTCGCCCGCGACGACCGCCATCGCCTTGGCGCCCGCCGATCCCATGGGGATCATCTCGGCATCCAGCGCGCGCGCGACGGCCGTCGCAATCGCGGGCGGGCGCGAGCGGCTGACCACCATGCGCGGTCGGGCCGGGAGCGGGGAGGGCGCCACGACCTCGTCGCTCGCCAGCACGCGGCCGAGCGCGGGAAGCGCCACCGCGCCCGCCGCCGCCGCGCGGTCGACCGCGAGCGCGACATGCACCGCCCAGTCGCCCCGCCCCTCCCGGTACTCGCGCGTACCGTCGAGCGGATCGACGATCCATACCCTCCGGGTCGCGCACCGCGCCTGGTCGTCGAAAGACTCCTCCGACAGGACCGAGTCGCCCGGCCGCTCGGTCGCCAGCCGGTTCAGGATGAGGTCGTTGGCCCGAGCGTCACCCTCGTCGCCGAGCGCAGCGCCGGTCAGCCCGCTCGTCCCGCGTACCCGCATCAGCAGCTCGCCCGCTTCCCGGGCGATCGATCGTGCGAGTTCGGCGTCGGTCACCTGCCCGGTCTAGGGCGGGGCCGACGGGCCCGCTACCCCTCCGCCCGTTCGCGCTCGATCGAGTCGAGGATGCGCGCGCCCGCCATGAACACCGCGATCGGGCAGACCGCGAACATCATCCAGCCGCCGGTGCCGGGATATTGCTGGAGGTAATGCACGCCGCGCTCGGTTGCGCCGGTAGCGAGGCCGTACAGCACGAGGAACGCCTCGAACTTGGTCTTGATGACGAAAAGGCTGGTGAAGCGGGTGAACATGCCCGTCACGGAGCAAGTCCCGGGCCGATCGCGGATTTGCGCGGTTCCGGCCCGACCGGACATGGTTACCTGTAAGTTAATTCGACAAGATCGAGGCTTCCGAGCAGCGCCGCGCGGGCACTCTCGAGGCGGACGATCAGGGCCGGGTCGCCGATCGCGTCCGCATCGATCGTCTCGGGCCAATAGGCCGCGATCACCTCGGCGATGCGGTCGAGCTTGGCCTCGTC
The DNA here is from genome assembly GCF_964235535.1 of uncultured Sphingomonas sp. Lineage (GTDB taxonomy): Bacteria > Pseudomonadota > Alphaproteobacteria > Sphingomonadales > Sphingomonadaceae > Sphingomonas. The sequence goes on along the minus strand of NZ_CAXSBH010000018.1, from coordinate 47,705 downwards.
GACCAGGAATCGCGGGTCGACGGTGGCGGGATCGGCGACGACGCGCAGGCGCAGGCAGGCCGGTCCCCCGCCGTTCGCCATCGACTCGCGCACGTCGACCATTTCGATCCGGCGGATCGGGCCGTTACCGGCGATCATCTCGGATAACCACGCCCATACGCTCGAATGCGCACGCGTCTCGCCCGGAACGATCAACGTAATGGTCCCATCCGGCACCGTGACCAGCTGCGCGTTGAACAGGTAACTCGACACCGCGTCGGCGAGGCTCACCCGGTCGGCGGGCACCTCGACGATCTCCGCTTCGGGCATGATGCGGCAAATGTCGGCATGCACCCGCTCGCGGTGTTCGAACGCCTGTTCGTGCGCGAACAGCACTGGGCCGTTGGCGACGGCGACCACGTCGTTGTGGAACGCCCCAGCCGCGATCGCCGCCTCCGATTGCTGCACGAACAGGATGCGCGCCGGGTCGAGCCGGTGCGCGCGCGCCACCGCCTCGCTCGCCTCGCGGTGCTGGCGGGCGGGGAACGAGCCCCCCCGTTCGCCGTACACGAACAGTTCGATGCCGGGCGCGTCGTGCGTGACGCTGAGCCGCATGTGGTTGGCCGCGCCCTCGTCGCCGAACGGCGCGGGGACGGGCGGGTGGACTACAAAGGCGGGGTCGGCGAAGGCGAGGCGCAGTTGCGCGAGGGTCTCGGACCATTCGTGGCTGCGGTGCGGCATCATCAGCAGGTTCGCGACGGTCAGATGGCAGCGACCGTCGGCCGTGTCCGGGGCGGGCGAGACGGTCGCCGCGTTCGCCGCCCACATCGCCGACGCCGACAACGCCTGCGCGCGCAGATGCGCGGACGCGTCCTCGTAGGAAGTGGACAGCTCGCCCAGCCATCGCCGGTCCGGCCGCGCGTGAGGGAGCAATACGCCCTGAACCAGCCCAAGCCGCAGGTTCGCCCGCATCTTCCCGATCCCCTGTAACGCCGCCGCGCGCGGTCGCGACACCGCGCCCGCGCTCCGCGTCGCGGCGAGGTTGCCCGGGCTGAGCCCCGCATAATTGTGGCTCGGCCCCACGATCCCGTCGAAGTTGATCTCCCGGAGCGTCACCACCGGCCGATATGCCACACGCGCGCGTCCTTCCGCACCCCGAGCGCGCGAGCGGCGTCGGCGGACAGAACGACGCCGTCCTCCTCCTCGCGCAACGGCCCGACCGTGCAGCGGAAATCGCGCATCGCGCCCGTCGCGATCAGCGACTCCTCGCCGTCGATCCCGTCGGTGCGCACGACGCGGTGCTCGCGCGCGTCGCGGACCGACCGCACCTGATCGGTCTGCGCGGTCATGGTCGGCCCGCCGTCGAAGATGTCGACATAGTTGGCGTAACGGAACCCCTCGCGCTCCAGCATCCGCATTGCCGCTCGGCCGCTGGGATGCGGCAGCCCGATCGCGGCGCGCGCGTCCTCTTCGAGCATGGCGGTGTAGATCGGGTGCTTGGGCATCAAATCGGCGATGAACTGGTGTCCGTTGACGGCGTTGAACTCGTCGGCGTCCTGGAAATTCATGCCGAAGAACCGCCCGGCCAGGCCGTTCCAGAAGGGCGATCCGCCCGCCTCGTCGATGACGCCGCGCAGCTCCGCCAGCACGCGGTCGGCGAAGCGCGCGCGGTGGGCGCGGATGAACAGATACCGGCTCCGCGCCAGCAGCATGCCCAGCCCGCCCGCGCGCTCGCCGGGATGAAGGAACAGCCCGCCCACCTCGCTCGACCCCTCCAGGTCGGTCGACAGCGACAGCATCTCCGCGCGGAATGTGCGAGCCAACTCGCGACTATGCTGGGTCAGCGTCCCCAGGCGGTAGCTGTAGAACGGATGCCGCTGGCCGATATGGGTGAAGAGCTGGCACGTGCCGCGCACCTCGCCGCTGTCGATGTCCTCCAGCACCAGCACGAACAGCTCCTCGGTGAAGCCGTCGCCGGTGCGCGCGAACGCCTCCTCGCTCTGCGCCAGCTTGGCCTGCAGCGCCTCGCGGTCGGGCGGCAGGTTGGTGAAGCCGCCGCCGGTCAGCTTGGACATCTCGTACAGATGCTTCAGATCGCCGGGACGGGCGGGGCGGACGACGTGTGTCATACGCGCCCCCGCTCGGCGATGCGCAGCACCGTAACCGCCGACAGCGCGGCGCGCTCGGCCAGGCTGTCCACGATCATGAACTCGTCGGGCGAATGGATAGCGCCGCCGCGGACGCCCATCGTGTCGATCACGGGCACCCCGGCGGCGGCGATGTTGTTGCCGTCGCACACCCCGCCGGTCGCGCGCGCCGAGATGGGGATACCGAGCGCCGCGCCCGCCTCGCCGACCAGCGCGAACAGCTGCGCCGCGCCCTCGTCGACGGGCTTGGGCGGACGGTTGAACGATCCGTGGACGCGCACCGCGACCCCGTGTTCGCGGGCGACGTCCGCCGCCGCCCGGTCGATCGCCGCCCGCGCGCGCCGGGCCGCGTCGGCATCGACCGGGCGGAAGTTGACGCGGAGCACCGCACGATCCGGGACGACGTTGTTAGGTCCCCCGCCATCGATCCGCGCCGGATTGACCGTCAGCCCCGCCGACGCCGCCGCCGCAAGCTTGAGCGTCAGGTCCGCCGCCGCGACCAGCGCGTTGCGGCCGTCCTCCGGATTGCGCCCGGCATGCGCCGCTCGGCCCTCCACCGCGACCGAGAAGTTGCCGGTCCCGCCGCGCGCACCGGCCAGCGTGCCGTCGGGCAGCGCGGGCTCGTAGGTCAGCGCCGCGACCTTGCCGCGCGCGAGCTCCGCGATCAGCGGGGCGGAGGAGAGCGACCCGGTCTCCTCGTCCGAGTTGATCATGACATCGTAGCCGATCCGGCTCCCGAGCGGGCTCGCCTCGACCGCTCCTAGCGCGGCGAGCATCACCGCCAGGCCGCCCTTCATATCGGCCGTGCCCGGTCCGCCGACGGTGCCGTCGCCGCGCTCGGTCACCTGCTGGAACGGATGGTCGGCCGGATAGACCGTGTCCATGTGCCCGGTGAACAACATCCGCACCGGCGCGTCCGGCCTGACCGACAGCCGCAGATGCCGGCCATGCTCGACCGCGACGACCCGCCCGTCCGCCTCGACCCGATCGGCGGGCTCAGGCTCGACCAAGGCGAGTTCCCCCGGCAACGCCGAGAACGCGTCGCCGAGCAGTTCCGCCATCGTCGCCAGCCCCGGCAAGTTGCCCGTGCCGCTGTTGACCGCGCTCCAGCGCAATACCTGCGCCAGCATCGGCCCGGTCTCGATCTGCGCGACCGCGTCCTGCTCCGTCTCGGTCAACTCCCGCATCGCCCGGGTTTAGCGACGCGCGCGGGACGGCGCTAGAAGCTGTAGACGAGCGACGCCCGGCTGGTCGTGTCGGTGGTGCGGCGGCCCTCCGTCGGCGTGCTCTCATACTGCACGGCGTAGGAGATCTGCGCGGAGAGCGGTCCGAACAGCCGGGCGTTCAGCCCGGTGACGCTCGCGACCGTGCTGTTGACGGTCTGGAGATAGGCGGACGCGTCCTGGCTGAGCGTGATGGCCGGCGTCAGCCTCCAATCGAGATCGACCCGGCCGCGCGCGGCCACCGCGCTCTCGGTGCGGTCGTCGCTGAAGTCCGTCCGGCGAAAGGCGGGGCCGAGCTCAAGGTCGAGCGTCAACGCCGGCGACCGGATCGCGCCGAAGCCGCCTCCCGCCGACGCCGACAGACGGCCGTCATAGCCCAGGAACCGGTCGCTCTCCGCCTGCACCGCTCCGTAGATGTAGGTCCGGTCGCCGACCTTGTAGTTGGGCTCGTAGGCGAACAGGTAACGCTCGCGCGAGACGATGCCGCCCGACTCCTGATAGTCCGCTTGCAGCCGGAGCTTGTTGCGCCACCGCGGCCCTTCGCGCGTCAGGTCGATGATGGCGGCCAACCCCGTCACGTCGCTGTTGCCCGTCGATACGAAGCCGCCGAGCTCCGCACGCCCGCGCCATAGTTCGATGATCGACGCCCCGGCGAGCGCGGCCGCCTGCGCCTCCCGTCGTTTCGCGCGCCAATTGTCCGCCTCCCGCGCGATCGCCTCGGCCGACTCCGGCGCGGCGGCGCTGGCGTATTTCACCAACGTCGCAACCTCGCCCTCGTTGCCCGACGCGTACGCCGCATCGAGCATCCGCCGCACCGCTTCCGGGAGGTCGGCGTTCCCGATCAACAGCCATGCGGAGACGAGGAGCAGGATCGATCGCATTACGCGCGCGTACGGGCACGCGGTCGGGGGCGCTACCGGCCTTGCGGCAAATGGGGGCGGAACATCGCCAGCACGTCCTCGTACAGCTTTCGCTTGAACGGCACGGCCACCTTCGGCAGCTCGTCGGGGTCGGCCCAGCGCCAGGCGCGGAACTCGGGATGCGCGGTGTCGAGACGTACGTCGGTGTCGAGGCCCGTGAAGCGAAACAGGAACCACCATTGCCGCTGCCCGCGCCACTTTCCCTTCCACGCCTTGCCGACCAGCTCGGGGGGCAGGTCGTAGAACAGCTCGGTCGGCGCGCGCGCGATCAGCCGGGCGAGCTCTGGGACGATCCCCGTCTCCTCCTCCAGCTCGCGCCGCGCGGCGACTTCCGCGTCCTCGCCCGGATCGATCCCGCCCTGCGGCATCTGCCACGCCTCCAGCACCGTATCGATCCGCTGCCCGATGAACACGCGGCCCACTGCGTCGCACAGCATGACGCCGGCGCAGGGGCGGTAGGGGAGGGCGGTCGGATCGCTCATCCCATTGCCTGCGTCATGACGCGCCGTCCCTGGACCTCCGCGATCTGACCCCGCTCGATCACCGGCGGATCGGCGGCGTCCATCTCGGGCGTCCGCGGCCCGGACAGCGCGTTCAGATGATCGAGGAACCCGCGAACGTCCGCGCGGACGAACGGCTGCCTCGAACTCATGTCGGTCATGCACCTCTCCTGCGCGACGCCGGTCGCGCCTACCTAGCCCTTGGTGATCCATGTCGTCCACCATCCCGCCTACGTCGCCCCGGCCCCGGGGTCCCCGCAAAGTAATACTTCGCGGGGTTCCCCTCCGGCCCGCTCGACCTATCGCTGGAACAAGAACGGCCTGATCCGCGACCTGCTTATGGCCGAGGGCGACCGGATAGCCTGGCACCGACCCGACCCGACCCCGCTCGCCGCGCTCGAAGCCGTCCACGACCCCGACTATGTGGCCGAGGTGCTGGAAGCTCGCGTCCCCGCCGCCAAGACGCGCCGGATCGGCTTTCCTGTCACGCCCGAGGTCGCCGCACGCGCGGCGGTCGTGCCCGGCGGAACCTGGCTCGCGGCGCGGCTGGCGCTCGAGCACGGCTACGGCGCGAACACGGCGGGCGGCAGCCACCACGCGCTTCACGACACCGGCGCGGGCTTTTGCATATTCAACGACCTGGCGGTGGCCGCCGTCCGCTTGATCCAGGACGGAACGGTCCGGCGGGTCGCGGTCGTCGATGTCGACGTGCATCAGGGCGACGGCACCGCCGCGCTGCTGGCGGGCCGGCCGGGGATCGCGACCTACTCGGTCCACGCCGAGAAGAACTTCCCCGTCCGCAAGGCCAGGTCCACGCTCGACGTGCCGCTCGCGGACGGAGTGGGCGACGACGAGTATCTGACCACATTGGAGGTGACGCTCGCCCCGTTCCTCGATGCGCGCGCACCCGACCTGATCCTCTACCAGGCGGGCGTCGACCCTTATGCGGGCGACCGCCTGGGCCGCCTGTCGCTCACCCGCGAGGGCCTGCGCGCGCGCGAACGCCTCGTCGCCGGCCTGACCCGAGCGCGCGGTCTGCCCCTGGCGAGCACGGTCGGCGGCGGCTACGGCGACGACGCGGCCGAGATCGCGGAGCGGCACGTCGACGCGATCCTGACCCTGGGCGACGCGTTCGGGCCGATCCGGGCGGGGTAGGGTAGCTTGCCGCACCCGCCGCATATTCTACATTGGCCATCACGCCCCCCGGCCGCATAGACAGCCGCAGTTCAACCGTCGCAGGAACGCCCATGGCCACCGCCGTCCACGAGATCACTCCCGCCGAGGCCGCCGCGCATCCCGTCATGGAGTCGGTGGTCGTCCGCTTCGCCGGCGACAGCGGCGACGGCATGCAGCTGACGGGCGGCCAGTTCACGCTGTCGACCGCGCTGGCGGGCAACGACCTGGCGACCTTTCCCGACTTCCCCGCCGAGATCCGCGCGCCGCAGGGGACTTTGTTCGGCGTGTCGGCCTTTCAGATCAATTTCGGCTCGACCGACATCGAGACCGCGGGCGACGAGCCCGACATGCTCGTCGCGATGAACCCCGCTGGGCTGAAGGTGAACGTGGATGCGCTGAAAGCGGGCGGGCTGATCATCGCCGACAAGGGCGAGTTTACCGAGCGTAACCTCGCCAAGGCCAAATACGACAGCAACCCGCTCGAGGACGGGAGCCTCGCGCGCTGGCAGCTGATGGCGTTCGACATCTCGCAGCTGACGCTCGATGCGGTGAAGCCGTTCGGGCTGGGCAACAAGGAGGCGCTGCGCTGCAAGAATATGTGGACGCTGGGGCTCGCGCTCTGGATGTTCGACCGCGACCGCGCGCCGATCGTCGACTGGCTGAAATCCAAATTCGTCAAGATCCCGCTGCTCGCGGAGGCCAACATCGCCGCGCTCAACGCCGGCCATGCCTACGGCGAGACCGCCGAGCTCGCCGGTCCGATGAAGCAGCACGCGATCGCACCCGCCCCCGTCGAGCCCGGCCTGTACCGCACCGTCACCGGCGCGGAGGCGATCAGCATGGGGCTGGTCGCGGGCGCCCAGCTGGCCGAGCTGCCGATGTTCTTCGGCGGCTATCCGATCACCCCGGCCTCCGCGATCCTCCACTATCTTGCGCGCCTGAAGGAGTTCGGCGTCACCACCTTCCAGGCGGAGGACGAGATCGCCGCCATCGCGAGCGCGATCGGCGCGAGCTATGCGGGCCAGCTCGGCGTCACTTCCTCGTCGGGGCCCGGCATCGCGCTCAAGGGCGAGGCGATAGGGCTGGCGATCATGACCGAGCTCCCGCTCGTCATCGTCAATTCGCAGCGCGGCGGGCCGTCAACCGGGCTTCCGACCAAGACCGAGCAGTCCGATCTCTACCAGGCCGTCTACGGCCGCAACGGCGACGCGCCGATGCCCGTGCTCGCCTCGCGCTCGCCCTCCGATTGTTTCGAGGTCGCGATCGAGGCGGTACGGATCGCCGTCACCTACATGACCCCCGTCATGATCCTGACCGACGGCTACATAGCCAACGCCGCCGAGCCGTGGAAAGTGCCCGACGTCAGCGGTTACCAGCCCTTTCCCGTTACCTTCGCCCGCGACGTGCCCGAGGGCGGGTTCAAGCCCTATGCCCGCGACGATAAACTCGCCCGCCCCTGGGCGCGGCCCGGTACACCCGGCTTGCTCCACCGCATCGGCGGGATCGAGAAGGCGATGGGCACGGGCAACATCGACTATTCCCCCGCCAATCACCAGGCGATGACCGACATCCGCCGCGACAAGATCGACGGCATCGTCGTGCCCGACCAGGTCGTTGAACTCGGCGAGACATCGGGCAAGCTGGCGATCGTAGGCTGGGGCTCCACCTTCGGCCCCATTCACCAGGCCGTCCGCGGCGCCCGCCGCTGCGGGCTCGACGTGGCGCACATCCACATTCGCCATATATGGCCGATGCCCGCCAACCTCGGCCCGCTCCTGCGCGGCTACGAGAACATCCTCGTGCCCGAGATGAACACCGGCCAGCTCAAGACCGTGCTCCGCGACCAGTTCCTCGTCGATGCCAAGCCCCTGAACAAGGTGTCGGGCCAGCCCTTCCGCATCTCGGAGATCGAAGCGGCGATCGCGGCCTATTTCGACGCCATATCCGGCAACGAAGGCGGCGAAGTGGCGGTCAATGCGGGACAGCTGCCCAGCCCCGCTGCGATAAACGCGTAACGCCTCCCTTCTCCCGCTTTCGCGGGAGAAGGTGGCCGAGCGAAGCGAGGTCGGATGAGGGCACTACGTCCCACCACTGCCCTCACCCTGGCGCGTACCGCGCCTGTCCCTCTCCCGCGAAAGCGGGAGAGGGTGTAAAGGTTAGACAATGAACGACATGACCCCCTTCGTCACCAAGCCCAAGGACTGGGAGACCGACCAGGAAGTCCGCTGGTGCCCCGGCTGCGGCGACTATGCCGTGCTGAAGGCGGTGCAGCGCACCATGCCCGAGATCGGCGCACGTCCCGAGAACACCGTGTTCGTATCGGGTATCGGCTGCTCGTCGCGCTTCCCTTATTACATGGAGACCTACGGCTTCCACACGATCCATGGCCGCGCGCCGGCGGTGGCGACGGGGGTCAAGCTCGCCAATCCGGACCTCGACGTGTGGATCATCACCGGCGACGGCGACGCGCTGTCGATCGGCGGCAATCACACGATGCATCTCCTCCGGCGCAACCTGAACTGCCAGGTTCTGCTGTTCAACAACGAGATCTACGGCCTGACCAAGGGGCAATATTCGCCCACCTCGCGCGTCGGCACGCGCACGCCCTCGACCCCGCTCGGCTCGGTCGACACCCCCGCCAACCCGTGCGCCTTCGCGCTCGGCTCGGGCGCGCGCTTCGTCGCGCGCGGGATCGACGTGCACAAGAAGCTCACGGACGTGCTCAAGGCGGCCTACGCGCACCAGGGCGCGGCGTTCGTCGAGATCTTCCAGAACTGCATCGTCTATAACGACGACGTATTCGCGCCCTTCACCGAGAAGAAGCAGTCGGTCGCCAACCAGCTCTGGGTCGAGCACGGTGAGCCGCTGCTGTTCGCGGGCCGGCAAAAGGGCCTGGCGCTCGACGCCGAGCGGCTGACGCTCCGCGTTGTCGACGTCCTCGACGGCGACTGGCGTGCGGCTGGCGTGATCGTCCACGACCAGTGCAACCGCGGCCTCGCGCACATGCTCGTGGAGATGCCGTTCGGCCCATTCCCGATGGCGCTCGGCATGCTCTATGACGACCCCGCCTCGACCTTCGAGTCCGCCGTCGTTCGCCAGAACGCCCAGGCCAGCGAGGGCAAGGCGGCGAACCTCCAGAAGCTGCTCGCCCAAGGCCAGACCTGGATGGTCGACAAGCAACCGCACATGATTTGACCCTTCGTCACCCCGGCCTTGAGCCGGGGTCCCGCTTTCCGCTTCAGGTTTGGAACTTGCGCCGTAGAAGCGGGACCCCGGAACAAGTCCGGGGTGACGGGATGAAATCGGTTCGCGGGGCTGTCCTACAGCTTGCCGCTTTGCCATAGCCGCGCCCGTGCACGATTTGCGACGCCTCGACCCGACCGCCCAACCCACCTTACAGCGCCCGGTTCGAGGCGATTTTACGCCAAACTCGCGTGACCTTCGTTACCTTCGCCCCCCGCGACTCGCCTGGCTAGTCGCCGCCCCGTTCCACCGCTTCCTCGACCGCCTCGACGAGCGATTAGAAACCGGCGGCATCGACGCGCACCTCCCCGACGGTACGCGCCGCCTGCTCGGCGGCCGCGCGCGCGGCCCCGTGCCGGTCGTCACGCTCCACCGCTGGCGCGCGCTGGTCCGGCTGGCGCTCGGTGGGTCGGTCGGCTGGTACGAGGCTTGGGCGGCGGGCGACTGGTCGAGCCCCGATCCCGTGCCGCTGTTCGACCTGTTCATGCGCAATCGCGTCAGCCTCGCATCGTCCGCTCGGGCCGCCGGCCCGATGCGACCTTCGCTCCGCTGGTGGCACAGACGCCGCGCGAACAGCCCCGCGAACGCCCGCCGCAACATCGCCGCGCATTACGATCTGGGCAACGACTTCTACCGCCTGTGGCTCGACCCGACCAAAACCTACTCCAGCGCGATCTTCGCTGAGCCCGACGAGCCGCTCGAGCGGGCGCAGCGCCGCAAGCTCCAGGCGGTCCTCGACCGAACCGCCACCAAGCCCGGCGACCGCATTCTCGAGATCGGCTGCGGTTGGGGCTCGTTCGCCGCGCTTGCGAGCGGGCAGGGCAGGGCGGTTGATGCGCTGACGCTCTCCACCGAGCAGAAGGCGCATATCGACGCGTTAGCGTTACCTAGCGTTACCATCTCGCTCGAAGATTATCGCAATGTCGAGGGTCACTATGACGCGGTCGTCAGCATCGAGATGGTGGAGGCGGTCGGCCAGGAATATTGGCCCGCCTATCTCGATACGATCGCGCGCGTGCTCAGGCCCGGCGGACGCGCCGCGATCCAGTACATCTCCATCGCCGACGACATATTCCCTGCTTATGCGGACAGCGTCGACTTCATCCAGCGCTACGTCTTCCCCGGCGGCATGCTCCTGTCGGACAGCCGTTTCCGCGCATTGGCGCAGGAGCGCGGGCTCGAATGGCGCGACCATTACGCCTTCGGGCTCGATTACGCCGAGACGCTCCGCCGCTGGCGCGAGGCGTTCGACGCCGCCGACCTGCCGCCCCGCTACGACGAGCGCTTCCGGCGGCTGTGGCGCTACTACCTGCAATATTGCGAAGGCGGCTTTCGCGGCGGCGGCATCGACGTCGCGCAGGTGACGCTGGTCAGGTGCTGACCCGCTCGTGGTGGCCCTGCTCGAAGCCCGAAACGGCCAGCTCGGCGATCCGCGACGCTACGACCGCTGGCTCCTTCACCGACAGCGGGTCCTCGCCTGGAAATGCGTCCTCGCGCATCCGGGTTCGCGTCGCGCCGGGATCGAGGATCATCGTGCGCACCCCGCCGATCTCCGCCAGCTCGTCGCCGTACGCGAGCACGATATTCTCGAACGCCGCCTTGGACGCGCCGTATGTGCCCCAATAGGCGCGTGGGGAACGCCCGACCGACGAGGTGACCCCGATCACCCGCGCGCCGTCGGACGCCCGCAACATCGGGTCGAACGCGGTCAGCAGCGCGACCTGCGCGCTGACGTTGAGCGTCAGCACCTTGGCGAACTCCTTGGGATCGATCGCCGGCACCGGCGTCAGCGATCCGAGCATGGCCGCGTTCAGCACCATGACGTCGAGCGCCTGCCACCGCTCGCTCACCGCCGCCGCCAGCCGCGCGATCGCGTCGGTCTGCGTCAGGTCGAGCGGTGCGATCGTCGCCGATCCGCCCGCGTCGAAGATCGCCTGTTCGACCTCCTCCAGCCCGGCCGCGGTGCGCGCGGTCAGCACGACATGCGCTCCCGCCAGACCCAGCGCGGTCGCGGTCGCCGCGCCGATGCCCCGGCTTGCTCCCGTGACGAGCGCGAGCTTGCCGTCCAGCGGTCCCGGCATTCAGTTCACCCGCTCGGCGAGCATCGCGAACTGGTCGACCTCGGCCGACTCGTCCTGATCGGTCAGCGTCGTCGGGTAATCGCCGGTGAAGCACGCGTCGCAGTATTTGGGCCGCACGTCCGCGCGCTTGGCCTCGCCCAGCGCTTTGTACAGCCCGTCGATCGACACGAACGCCAGGCTGTCGGCATGGATGAAGTCCGTCATCCCGCACAGATCGTGCTTGGCCGCGAGCAGGCCTGCGCGCTCGGGCGTGTCGACGCCGTAGAAGCAGGAATGCGCCGTCGGCGGCGAGGCGACGCGCAGATGCACCTCCGCCGCGCCCGCCTCGCGCATCATCTGCACGATCTTGAGGCTGGTGGTCCCGCGCACGATCGAGTCGTCAACCAGGATAACGCGCTTGCCCTTTATCAGCGCGCGGTTGGCGTTGTGCTTCAGCTTGACGCCCAGATGCCGGACCTTGTCGCCCGGCTGGATGAAGGTGCGGCCCACATAGTGCGATCGGATGATGCCCAGCTCGAACGGGATGCCCGACGCCTGCGCATACCCGATCGCCGCAGGCACGCCCGAATCAGGGACGGGAATGACCAGGTCCGCGTCGACGCTCGACTCGGCAGCAAGCTGCGCGCCGATCTCCTTGCGAACGGTGTAGATCGACTGTTCGTCGACGATCGAGTCAGGGCGCGAGAAATACACCCATTCGAAGATGCACGGCCGCGCCGCCATCGGGGCGAACGGGCGGATCGATCGGATCTCGGTCCCTTGCACGATGATCAGCTCGCCGGGATCGACCGCGCGCTCGAACGTCGCGCCGCACACGTCGAGCGCCACCGTCTCGCTCGCGAAGATCACTGCGTCGTCGAGCCGACCCATGACCAGCGGCCGGATGCCGAGCGGGTCGCGGCAGGCGATCATGCCCTCGGGCGTCATCACCACCAGCGAATAGGCGCCCTCCACCTGCTTCAACGCGTCGATTAAGCGGTCGAGCAGCGTACGGTAGTTGGAGGTGGCGACGAGGTGGATGATCACCTCGGTATCGCTGGTCGACTGGAAGATCGACCCGCGCCGGACAAGCTCGCGCCGGAGCCGGGCGGCGTTGGACAGATTGCCGTTATGCGCGATAGCGAAGCCGCCGCTTTGCAGCTCGGCATAGAGCGGCTGGACGTTGCGGAGCGCGGTGTCGCCGGTCGTGGCGTAGCGGACATGGCCGGTCGCGACCTCGCCCGTGAGCGCGCGGATCACCTCGTCGCGGTCGAAATTGCCCGCCACATGTCCCATCGCCCGGTGCGTATGAAAATTGTCGCCGTCATAGCTGGTGATCCCCACCGCCTCCTGCCCCCGGTGCTGGAGCGCATGAAGGCCGAGCGCTACCAAAGCGGCCGCGCTCGGGGTGCCGGAGACCCCGAACACGCCGCATTCCTCGTGCAGCTTGTCGTCGTCGAATGGATGCGTGGTAAGCATATGACACCGCCGGAGAAGTTGGCGGGCCTATAAGCCGGGTCCGTTCGCTTGTCGCCTCTTTGTAACCGGTGTTTAGGAAACGGCTCGCCGCATGAGGATCAAGACCCGCCATGGCTGACCCCCGCGAAACCGGGCTCGGGCTCGATCCCAAGTACGACGCGGCCGGTCTGATCACCGCCGTCGTGACCGATATGGCGACGGGCGAGCTCCTGATGGTGGCGCACATGAACGCCGACGCGCTCACCGCCACCCGCGAGACCGGCGAGGCGCATTTCTGGTCGCGGAGCCGGGACCGACTGTGGCGCAAGGGCGAGACGTCGGGAAATGTGCTCCGCGTCCGCGACATGCGCGTCGACTGCGATCAAGACGCGCTATGGCTCCTCGTCGAGCCGACCGGTCCGGCCTGCCATACGGGCGCACGAAGCTGCTTCTACCGCCGCATCAAGGGCGACGGCTTGGCCCCGGTCGCGTGAGGTACTTGCTCGTTCCGGCGCTGCTGATCAGCGGCTGCGATCAAGCAAGCGCACCCATCGCCGCAACCAGCGCGGGTTCCGAGCTGGAGCGCGCGGCTGTCGCGGCGGGGCTGGTGCCCGATCCCGCCCGCGCATCGATTGTGGGCGCATGGGCGCGCGACAACGACCGCGTCTGCGTCGTGCCGAGCGGGAGCGGGCGTGAACGGATCGGCGTGGCGATCGACTATGGCGAGAGCAACGGGTGCGTCGCGGCGGGAACCGTCCGAAGATCGGGCGATCAACTGGCGATCGATCTTGGCCGCTGCCGGATCGACGCGCGCTTCGACGGCGAACGGATCAGCTTTCCGGCGGAGGTGGACGAGGATTGCGGCAAGGTCTGTCTCGGGAACGCCAGCCTGGCCGCGTTGACCGTCGAGCGGGTCAGCGGATCGGCGACCGAGGCGGCGACGTTCCGCGCGCCGTCCGGACGACTGTTATGCGCTGATTGACGTTGACGTAAGCGGTACCTATCTGCGCGAGCGATGTCGACCATCGCCGCCTATGCCACCATCGAGCCGCGGGCGGACCGTGACCGGTATTCGATTACCGATCTCTGCGCCGAGTTCGCCGTCACTCCCCGTGCACTGCGTTTCTACGAGGACGAAGGGCTGATCGCGCCCGAGCGTCGCGGTACCGCGCGGGTCTATTCGCACCGCGATCGCGCCCGGCTGGCCTGGATCTTGCGCGGCAAGCGCGTAGGCTTCTCGCTGGGCGAGATCCGCAGGATGATCGACCTGTACGATGTCGGCGACGGCCGCCGCGTCCAGCGCGCCGTCACCGCCGACCGCTGCCGCGAGCGCATCGCCGCGCTCGAGGCGCAGAAGCACGACATCGACGCCGCGATCACCGAACTTACCGACTTCGTCCGTCTCCTCGATACCGATCCGCTGAAGGACTGACCCGATGCCCACCTACACGCCCCCCGTCCGCGATACGCGCTTCGTGCTCGACCATGTCGTCGGGCTCGACCGCTATTCGAACCTGCCCGGCTTCGAGGCCGCGACTCCCGATATGGTCGACGCGGTGCTGGAGGAGGGCGGCCGCTTCGTCGCGGAGGTGCTGTTCCCGCTCAATCAGGTCGGCGACCGCGAGGGCTGCGTCCGTCACGCCGACGGGTCGGTGACGACCCCGACCGGCTTCAAGGAAGCGTACAAGCAGTTCGTCGAAAGCGGCTGGGCGACGCTCGGCAACCAACCCGAATATGGCGGGCAGGGCATGCCGCATGTCGTCTCGACCGCGTTCCAGGAATACATGATCTCATCGAACATGGCGTTCGCCATGTATCCCGGCCTGACCCACGGCGCGATCGCCGCGCTGATCGCCAAGGGCAGCCCCGAGCAGCAGGCGATGTACGTGCCCAAGCTCGTCTCGGGCGAGTGGGGCGGAACCATGAACCTGACGGAGCCGCAATGCGGCACCGATCTGGGCCTGATCCGCACCCGCGCGGAACCGAACGGCGATGGATCTTACGCGATCACCGGAACCAAGATCTTCATCTCGTCGGGCGAGCACGACCTGACGGACAATATCATCCATCTGGTGCTCGCCAAAACGCCGGGCGCGCCCGACAGCTCCAAGGGCATTTCGCTGTTCGTGGTCCCCAAGGTCATCGTAAATGAGGACGGTTCGCTCGGCGACCGTAACTCGGTGTCGTGCGGGTCGATCGAGCACAAGATGGGTATCCACGGCAACTCGACTTGCCTGATGAACTATGACGGCGCGACCGGCTGGCTCGTCGGCGAGGAGATGAAGGGCTTGGCCGCCATGTTCATCATGATGAACGCGGCGCGGCTCGGCGTAGGGTTGCAGGGGCTGGGCGTCGCGGAGACGGCATATCAGAACGCGGTCGCCTACGCCCGCGATCGCCGCCAGGGCCGCGCGCTGACCGGCGCGGCGGAGCCTAATCAAGGCGCGGACACCTTGTTCGTCCACCCGGACGTGCGCCGGATGCTTATGCAGATGAAGGCGCTGACCGAGGGCCTGCGTGCGCTGTGCTTGTGGGGCGCGCTCCAGGTCGATCTCGAGCATATCGGCGTGACCGAGGAGGACCGACGGCTCGCGGGCGACCTGATCGGGCTGCTGACGCCGGTGATCAAAGGTTACGGCACGGACATGGGCTATCAGATCGCGACGGACGCACAGCAGGTCTACGGCGGCCATGGCTACGTAGCCGAGTGGGGCATGGAGCAATATGTCCGCGATGCCCGCATCGCGATGATCTACGAGGGCACGAACGGCATCCAGGCGATGGACCTGGTCGGGCGGAAGCTGATGCAGAATGGCGGTCGCGCGGCGCAGTCGATGCTCAAGATGGTCGCCGACGAGATCGCGACGGGCAAGGCGGACCCGGCGACCGCCGACATCGCGACGCGACTGGAGAAGTCGCTGGGCGATCTGCAGGCGGCGAGCATGTGGTTCATGGCGAACGGCATGAAGAACCCCGACCATGTCGGCGCGGGCGCGGTGCCGTACATGCATTTGATGGGCATCGTCGCGGTCGGTTATATGTGGCTCCGGATGGCCGCCGCCGCCGCGCGCCTGAAGGCGGCGGGCGAGGGGGAGGCCGGTCAGTTCAGCGGGGCGTTCCTCGACGCCAAGCTCGTCACCGCCCGCTTCTACGCGGAGCGCGTCCTGCCCGAGACGGGGTCGCTCCGCCGCAAGATCGAGGGCGGCGCGGATGCGATCATGGCGTTGCCGCCGGAGATGTTCCTGGCGGCGTGACAGACCGGCCGCCCTTCACGGCTGTGGAGGGCGGCCGGACGGCGGGCTCGACGTTCCTGCGACGTACGCCGCCGAGCGCCTCGGGACCGCGCGCCGTCGCCGTGGCGGGCGCGGGCAGCGTCTCGCCGGCGGGAATGTAGGTCTGGAGCTTCATGCACTGGACCGGCACGGGCCGCTTCGTCTCGCGGCAGTTCCACAGCTTGCGCTCGATCCCCGCCTGACGGTCGCGAAGGTAGCTGAAGCTCATGCCCGCGACCTGCGCGGTGTTCAGCGGCAGCCGCGTCGGCGTGCGCGAGCGGTCTGTCCAACCGAGCACCTTGCAGTATGAGCGCGAGCCACACGTCTTGTCGGCCAACGCGGGCCATAGCTGGGGTGCGATGTTCGCTGGCAACGTCATGAGGAAGCTGTCGCGGTCCGGTGTGAACTCCGGATCGGGCAACGGGGCGGTCGCGGCGAAAGCGCCCGCCGCGGCGATCGCCTTCAACGCCTCCGCATCGGCCATGTCCTCCGGCATGAGCGTAATGGCGGTGCCGGATGCGTCGCCGTGGACGGGCGACAGATAGGCGATCCTGCTCACCACCGGCTCGCTCGATTGGGGGCGGCGATCGAACGCGGACGGAGTGCCCCACCAACCGGTCCAGCGAAAGAACAGGTGCGTGCCGACCTTCGCGATCTTGTCGAGGCTGGACGACCAGTAGGGCACGACCCAGTCGGTATGGTAATGCGTCGCATGGCCGACGGGGGCGTAGACCGACCCCGCCAGCGCGGCCGCCGCGATCCCGCGCGCGCGTCGCCATCCACCCTCCGACGGTGGCCGCCGGAGCGCGCCGTCGCAGGTGAAGGTGAACTGGCATCCCGTGCTACGCTCCTGCCCCTGGAAGACGACGCCGCACACCGTCTTGGGAAAGGCGGGATGGCGCAGGCGGTTGAGCACGACCTGCGCCACCGCCCGCTCGCCGACCACGTCGTCGCCCGCCTCGTACACCACGCCCGCCGCCAGACAGTCGGTCGCGCGCGCCAGGTCTTCGGGGCCGCCGCCGAATCGGAACGGCCGCGCGGGCGGGTTGGTCGCGGCCGAGAACGGGACCGTCGCGTTGAAGCTGCGCGCGTCTTCACGCGCGATCTCTACGAACGCAGTCGGCTCGACCGGCGGGAGCTCGGCGGCAGGGACGACGCGTTGCGGGCGCGCTGCAACAGCCGCCGTCGGACGAACCGGCGGAGCGGTGGCGACGATCAACCCGGGTCCGGCAACCGCAACCATCGCGATCCCGGCGAGCAGCAGGCGCATCACTCCGGCAGGAAGTCCGGCACAGACAGATACCGCTCGCCGGTATCGTAGTTGAAGCCGAGCACACGGACATTGTCGGGCAGATCGGGCAGCTTCCGCAGGATCGCGGCGAGCGTCGCGCCCGAGCTGATGCCGACCAGCATCCCCTCCTCAGCAGCGGCCCGCCTCGCCATGTCCTTGGCCACGTTCGCGTCAACCTCGATTACCCCGTCCAAGGCGGCAGTGTGGAGGTTGGCCGGGATAAAGCCCGCGCCGATCCCCTGGATGGGATGCGGGCCGGGTTGGCCGCCGCCGATCACGGGCGAGGCGGCGGGCTCGACCGCGTATGCCTTCATGTGCGGCCAGACGGCCTTCAGTGTCTCGGCCACGGCGGTGATGTGGCCGCCGGTGCCCACTCCGGTGATCAGCACGTCGATCGGCGTGTCGGCGAAGTCGGTCAGGATCTCCTGCGACGTGGTGCGGACGTGGACATCAATGTTGGCGGGGTTCTCGAACTGCTGCGGCATCCACGCGCCTGGCGTCTGCCCGACCAGCTCCAGCGCGCGCTCGATCGCGCCCTTCATGCCCTTCTCGCGCGGCGTGAGGTCGAAGGTCGCACCATAGGCGAGCATCAGACGCCGCCGCTCGATCGACATCGACTCGGGCATGACGAGCACGAGCTTGTAGCCCTTTACCGCCGCGACCATCGCCAGGCCGACGCCGGTATTGCCGCTGGTCGGCTCGATGATCGTGCCGCCGGGTCGGAGCCGCCCGTCCGCCTCCGCGGCTTCGACCATCGCCATCGCGATGCGGTCCTTGATCGAACCGCCGGGGTTCGATCGCTCCGACTTGATCCACACTTCGGAGCCCGGAAACAGCCGTTGCATGCGGATGTGCGGGGTATTCCCGACGGTGTCGAGGATGGTGTCGGCCTTCATGTCTGCGCTACTCCGTGTGGCTGGGGCGAGACTTCGGGAGGATCGAAGCTCTTTGCAAGCTTGAGTTCGGGGTACAGCCTGGCCCAGAGCAGCGTCACCGCGATCGCGCCGACCCCGCCGAACACCACCGCGCCGACCGGCCCGATCAGCGCGGCGAGCAGCCCGCTCTCGGCCTCGCCGAGTTCGTTGGAGGCGGAAATGGTAAGCTGCGATACCGCGCTCACCCGCCCGCGCATCGCGTCGGGCGTATGAAGCTGGATCAGCGACGAGCGGATATAGACCGACACCATGTCGGCCGCGCCCGCGACGACGAGCGCGCCGATTGACAGCCAGAGCTGGCGCGACACGCCGAATACGATCGTCGCCGCGCCGAAAACGATCACCGCGAGCAGCATCTTGCGGCCCACATCGTGCTTCATGGGTCGAACCGAGAACCAGATCGCCATCGACGCCGCGCCGACGCCCGCGCTCGCGGCGAGCAGGCCGAGCTCCGCCTCGCCGACATGCAGCACGTCGCGCGCGAAAACAGGGAGGAGTGCGGTCGCCCCGGCGAGCAACACGGCGAACAGATCGAGCGTGATCGTCGCCAGCACGAGTCGGTTACGGCGGACATAGCCGAATCCCTCCACGATGCGGGCGAGCGGGCGATGATCCTTCTGCGCGGGCGGCTGCGGCACGGGGCCGATCAGGAACACGCCGCCCAGCGCGACCGCGAACATGAGCGCGGCGGCGACGTAGGCGGCGACCGGGCTGACGTCGAGCAGCAGCCCGCCCACGCCCGGGCCGGCGATCGAGCCCACCTGCCAGGCGATGGAGCCTACCGCGATGGCGGTGGGCAGCACCTCTCGCGGGACCAGGTTCGGTGCCAGCGCGGAGTAGGCCGGGCCGGAAAAGGCGCGCGCCACCCCGATCAGCACCGCCGCGCCGAACAGCGCGGGCAGCCCGAGCGCGCCCGTCCAGGTTAGGATACCGAGCCCGCCCGCCACCAGCACCAGCAAAGTCGTCGTCGCGCGCACGATCCGGCGACGGTCGACGCTGTCGGCGACCAGGCCGACCACGGGCGTCAGGAGGAACAGCGGCACGAACTGCGCGAGCCCGATCATGCCGAGCAGAAAGGCCGAGTCGCGCACGTCCATCGTCGTGCGTGCGATCGTATAGACCTGCCAGCCGACGATCAGCGCCATCGCGCCGGTCGCGAGCGTGCTCGCCAGGCGTGACACCCAATAGGCGCGGAAGTTGGCGATCCGGAACGGATGCGGGGCCGTCGTCATCGGGGCGCCGTCTACGGCGCGAGCTTCCGCATTGGAAGTGCGGGACATTGAACGTGTCTGGACTTCGCGCCTATAGACTGGCGCACCTTCCTCCCCGGATCGAGGTTACACCCCCATGGCCCAAGCTCCCGCCAAAGCGGCGCCCCCCGTGTCGGCCGTTCCGCCCACGCCCAACCGCGAGCGGCCCGCGGAACCCACGCCTTACACCGCGAGCAAGGACGAGCTGCTGCGCTTCTACCGCGACATGCTCCTGATACGCCGGTTCGAGGAGAAGGCTGGGCAGTTATACGGGCTCGGGCTGATCGGCGGCTTCTGCCATCTGTATATCGGGCAGGAGGCGGTCGCGGTCGGGCTGCAGTCGGCGCTGTCGGACAAGGACTCGGTAATCACCGGCTACCGCGACCACGGCCACATGCTCCTGTGCGGCATCCCGCCGCGCGACGTGATGGCCGAGCTGACGGGACGCCAGGCCGGCATCTCGAAGGGCAAGGGCGGGTCGATGCACATGTTCTCCGTCGAGCATAAGTTCTATGGTGGTCACGGCATCGTCGGCGCGCAGGTATCGCTCGGCACCGGCCTTGCCTGGGCGCACAAATATCGTGCGGACGGGGGCGTCGCTCTTGCGTATTTCGGCGACGGCGCGGCCAATCAAGGGCAGGTGTACGAAAGCTTCAACATGGCCGAGCTATGGAAGCTGCCGATCATCTACGTGATCGAGAACAATCAATACGCCATGGGCACCAGCGTCAACCGCGCGTCGGCCGAGGACCAGCTCTATCGCCGGGGCGAGAGCTTCCGCATTCCCGGCATCCAGGTGGACGGCATGGACGTGCTCGAATGCCGGGGTGCTGCCGAGACCGCGCTCGAATGGGTGCGGGCGGGCAAGGGGCCGATCATCCTGGAAATGAAGACGTACCGCTACCGCGGCCATTCGATGTCCGACCCGGCCAAGTATCGCAGCCGCGAGGAGGTGCAGGCGGTGCGCGAGAAGTCCGACCCGATCGAGCGCATGAAGGCGCTGCTGGCCGAACAGGGGATCAAGGAGGACCAGCTGAAATCGGTCGAGCAGGAGACGCGCAAGCTGGTCAACGAGGCCGCCGACTTCGCGGAATCGACGCCCGAGCCGGGCGCGGCCGAACTCTATACCGACGTGCTGGTGGAGCGTTATTGATGCCGACCGAGATCAAGATGCCCGCCTTGTCGCCGACGATGGAGGAGGGGACGCTTGCCAAGTGGCTGGTGAAGGCTGGGGACAACGTAAAATCGGGGGACATCCTGGCGGAGATCGAGACGGACAAGGCGACGATGGAGTTCGAGGCGGTCGACGAGGGTGTGATCGCCTCGATCGACGTGGCCGAGGGCACGGACGGGGTGAAGGTCGGCACCGTCATCGCGACTATCACGAGCGAGGGGGACGATGCTGCCCCCTCTCCCCCTCGGGGAGAGGGCCGGGGAGAGGGGCTGTCCAGCCCACAGGCCGGTGACCGGGACGGCCCCTCTCCCCAGCCCTCTCCCCAGGGGGGAGAGGAAGAAGGAGTGGCTCCCATGCCGTCGGACCAGGGTACGGAAGATTTCGGCCCCTCGCCCGATCAGGAGACGGGAACCACCCAGCTCGTCCAGGCCGCCGACCCCGCGCCCGTCGCCGATCCCGAAATCCCCGCCGGCACCGAAACGGTCAAGCTCACCGTCCGCGAGGCGCTGCGCGACGCGATGGCCGAGGAGATGCGCCGCGATCCCGCCGTGTTCGTGATCGGCGAGGAGGTCGCGCAGTATCAGGGCGCGTACAAGGTGACGCAGGGACTGCTCGACGAGTTCGGCGACGGGCGCGTGATCGACACGCCGATCACCGAATACGGCTTCGCGGGCGTGGGCACCGGCGCGGCGATGGGCGGCCTGCGTCCGATCGTCGAGTTCATGACGTTCAACTTCGCGCTCCAGGCGATCGACCACATCATCAACTCGGCCGCCAAGACCAACTACATGTCCGGCGGGCAGATGCGCTGCCCGATGGTATTCCGCGGCCCCAACGGTGCGGCGACCCGCGTGGCGGCGCAGCACAGCCAGAACTTCGCGCCGTGGTACGCGAGCGTCCCCGGCCTGATCGTCATCGCGCCTTATGACGCCGCCGACGCCAAGGGGTTGCTGAAGGCGGCGATCCGCACCGACGACCCGGTCGTGTTCCTAGAGAACGAGCTGCTCTACGGCCGCAGCTTCGACGTGCCGGTCGGCGACGATCACGTGCTTCCCGTCGGCAAGGCGCGGATCGTACGGCCGGGCGCGGACGTGACGATCGTCAGCTATTCGATCGGCGTCGGCGTCTCGCTGGAGGCCGCCGAGAGGCTGGCCAGCGAGGGTATCGAGGCGGAGGTGATCGACCTGCGCACGCTCCGCCCGCTCGACCGCGGGGCGGTGCTCAAGTCGCTGGCCAGGACCAACCGCGTCGTTGTGGTCGAGGAGGGCTGGCCCACCTGCTCGATCGCGTCGGAGATCATGGCGCTGTGCATGGAGGACGGGTTCGACGACCTCGACGCCCCCGTGATCCGCGTCTGCGACGAGGACGTGCCGCTCCCCTACGCCGCCAACCTGGAGAAGCTGGCGCTGATCGACAGCGCCCGCGTGGTCGAGGCGGTCAGGAAGGTCTGCTATCGGAACTGACCCGCCCGTGGACCAGTGTCAGCACGTAGCGGCCGTTCCGGTGCTGGTGGGGACTACGCCCAACGTACGCGGGTCGCGTACCGCCATCGTCGCGAACTCCTTGATCGTGGCGTTCGGTACGTAATCGGCCGAGAAGAGGGGTGTGTACCTGTACACTACTTCGACGAACATGGTCGCTTCGTAATCCTGCGCGGTCACCTGGCGATCGGCCGGGCCCATGCCGACGAGATCGGTCGCTCCCTGCAGGCCGTAGGAAGATGCGTTGGTCAGGACACCGGAGCAACGCTGCCATCTGATCCTGAAACGCGGGGCACTCGTCGAGTTCGGGTTCGTCATCGGCTCCAGGCTGGATACGATGATCCGTCCCTTGTTCTGCAGATCGAGGCGGCCCGCCTGAAGCTGGCCGCCGATGAACGTCTCCGCGATGTTGGCTTCACTGACCGTCTTCACGCCCTGGACGGCGTCGCCCATCCGCGAGGCGTTGTCGGCGATTTGCAACGCGACCTGGCTGACCTGCATCTTGGTGATCACGTAGTTGGCGAGCTCTAGGCCGTAGCAGCTAAGCAGCACCAGCACCGGCAGCACCAGGCCGAATTCGGTCATGGCCATGGCGCGGATGTCACGGGCGAGGACCGCCGGACGCGGATGTCGCAAAGTCGCCATCACGTGTTCCTCAAGAGCAGTTCCGCGTCGGCGGGGTGGCCGCGTACTGAGCCTGTTGATCGAAGGGTTGGTTGGCGTAGACGGTGCTCGCGGTCAGCGTGACGTTCGGCGGCACGTTGATGAAGCCGTGAAGAGGGAGCATTCGGGGATAGGAAATGGTGACGGCGTATACCGTCCGATCCTGCGCGCCGCCCTGACCCGCATCGCCACCGTCCGCGTCCCATACACCATTCCAGTTTTTGTCGGTGTAGGTTTCGTTATTGTCGCATCTGCTGTTGGCGTTGAGGTCGTTATACTGCTCGTGTTGCTTGATGGACGCTGCGCTATAGTCGCGGAAGAAACGGCGGGAGATGACCGGCGCCGTCATCGTATTGGTCAGATCGCGTACCTGATCGTACACCTTAGCGTCAATCGTCGCCGCGTTGCTGCTCTGGATCGCTGAGTCACGCCCGGCCTTTTGCACCACTCCCTGCAGAGCCGCGGTCGTATAGGCGGTATGTCCAACGTCCAGGATACCGACCAGCATCAACATCAGCACCGGCGCGATCAGCGCGAACTCGACGACCGTGCTGCCGTCCCGGTCGCGCCAGAGCCCATACGCCGTCACTGGGTAAGCCTCAGCTGGTTGATTCGTCCTGCGATCTGCTTGAATGCGGCCTTCAGCTTGTCGTCGTCCGTCGCGTCGAAGAAGTGGTTGGCGTCCGTCGCACAAGTTTGAAGCTTCGACTTGGTGGTCGCGTCGATGCCCGAGCCGCCGTAGGAGATTACCCACAGGATCGTGTCCGCCTCGGCCTTGATCGCAGTACATAGAGCGGCGGAACGGGCGTACACGGCATCCGTCAACGTCAGGTTCGCGTTGCCCAGGTACTGGCAATTCGTATTCGTGATCGTCGTGCCGCTCGGTACTTCGCGCTTGTCGAACCAAGGGATCCCATAAGCTGAATAGTCGCACTCGTTCGCCTTGGCGTCACCATCGGTCATAAAGATCAGATGACGATATAGCTTCCCCCCCGTGGCTGGCGTGGCGTTCGTAGTTCCAAAGATGCCGCGCGGCGAGAGCAGGCGCGCACCCCACAGCAGCCCGACATCGTGCCTCGTGTTCCCGGCATGCACCATGCTATTCACGCGCGTGTTGAAGCTCGAGACGCCAGTGGAGCCTAAATAGGTCTGCAGTGGCCATGATCTGGCGGGGCAGGTATAATACGGGTCGATGTTCGCGTTGAAAACGGCACCGTTCGTGTCGAATTGCGCCATCCGCAGCATGCTTCCGGCCGCGGTAGTGTCGTCTCGGTTCTCGGCCCGATAATAAACGGCTCTGGGGATGGTCGGTGCGTACAGGCTGGTGGGAGTAGTGGCGCTCGGGATGGCGTTGATGTTGCTGACCGGTGTGTTCTCTTCGACGCAGCCGTCCCACGTGAAGCTCTGATCTGCACCTTTGGCACCGAGCGGCAAATTGAACGTCGTGGTGCTATTGTTAAACCCGGTCAGGCGGAAGTTGACTTGCTTATATTGCCAGATTTCCGAACCCGGAGACCATTCCCGACTCTGGTAGCTCCAGTTCTGGGCAAAGTAGGCGGCGGGAAGGCCGAGCCCCCCGATATTGACATTGATGGCGTACGGAACCAGACCAAAGCGCAGTCGCGATGTCGTCGCGACCCCGCCGATGTCATCGCACGTCGGCTCGCCGGTATCCAGCTTGCTCATCGCTTCGTAGAAGCATTTCACGTTTGCTTTTAGTTTGACGATGCGCGACGAGGCGCTCGGGGTGTTTCCGGCGTCGACATACCCATAACCGGCGGCGTCCCGGCTCATGGATGCGGTATTGTCGAGCACGAACATGATATCGGTGTTCGGAACCTGCTGTATCGCGCTGCAGCTGACGGTTAGGGTACGGGTCGGCGCGTTGAGCACCGACATCAACGTCATCGGCACGGTCGCCGAGGCGGTCCCATTCACGTTTCCGCCCGCTTCCGTGAAGGCGCGGGTCGTACCTGTCGCTCCATACGCGTTCGCAGGAAAATTGCCGTCGAAGAAGCGATTCGCGACCGTACTACTGGACTCGGTGCCGGTGGTTGTCCACGCGCCGCTGCCCATGCGTTTGCGACCGGCGAGCGCGCCGGCATCGCAACTATGTTGCAGACGTGTCTTGACCAGGTAGAGCCGCGAGAGGTCTAGCCCGCTGCCGACCATGCCGACTATCGGGATTAGGCTGAACGCGAACAGCATCAGGGTATTGCCGCACTTGTCGCGTCCGAGACGGGTCAGGAACGCACTTGCCGGCTTGTCCTTCCCTTTTTCGAATAGCATGTGCTTGCCCTGATGTCGCGTTACGTTCGGGAGGCCATACGCCGCCGACCGCTAACCGGATTTGAAACGACATGGTTACCGAACGATTGTCACCCGACCGGGCGCTCGCGGTCGCTTACGCGCCCGCCGCGGCCCGGCCGGGCCTGCTGGCGCTGCTCGCGCTTGACGACGCGTTGGGAGCGGTGCTGCGCCGCGCGCGTGAGCCGATGCTGGCGCGGATGCGTTATGCCTGGTGGTTCGAGGCGCTGGAGGGGCTCGACACCGCACCGCCGCCCGCCGAGCCGGTGCTGCGCGCGGTGGCGGCCGCGGTGCTGCCGTGCGGGGTCACGGGCGCGGCGCTGGCGGGCATGATCGACGGCTGGGAGGCGATCGGTGACGAGGGGCCGATCGACGACGCTATGCTGACGACCTTTGCCGAGGCGCGGGGCGGGACGTTGTTCGACGCCATGGCGCGGGTATGCGGCGCGGCTGATGCGCAGACGCGGACGGCGGGTGAGGGGTGGGCGCTCGTCGATCTCGCGACGGCGATGTCGGACCCGGCGGTGGCCGCACGCGCGCGGGCGATGGCCGCGGAACGGTTGCAGACGGCGACGGAGTCCCGCTGGTCGCGCGAAGGTCGTGCGCTGGGGGCGCTGACGTTGATCGCCCGGTTCGAGCTGGAAGGGCGGAGCCCGGCCGGGCGGGTCGGGCGGTTGCTGATGCACCGGCTGACCGGACGTTAACGATTAAGGGCCGATATGTCCCGAGTGGCGCGAGGGTGGACGAAGGAGGCGGCGGGCGTGATGTGGCGGTATCTGGCGGGCGGCGCGGCGGCGTTGGCGATGGGTGGGGCGGCGATGCTGGCGTTCGGCGGTGCGGCGCGACCCGGGCCGGCGTTGCCCGATCGGCCCGCGCAGCTTGCGGCGGCTGCCGAGGAGAGCGCGGCCGCTCCGGCGCGGCTGCCCGAGGCGACGCCTGAGACGCGCGAGGAGAAGCGGTTCGGGCGTTACGACAAGGACGAGGACGGGGCGATTACGCGTGAGGAATATCTCGCCAACCGCCGCAAGGCCTATGTCCGGCTGGACGGCGACGGCGACGGGCGGCTGTCGTTCGACGAATGGTCGGCCAAGACCACGACCAAGTTCGCGGGTGCGGACCGCGACAAGTCGGGTACGATGAACGCGGCGGAGTTCGCGACCACCGCCGTCAAACGGCGACCGGCTCCCAAGCGAGCGAACTGTCCGCCGCCTCAAGCGGAGGAGGGTTGATCCACCCGCCCAGCGCCGCGCGCGCGCGGTCGGTGTACATCCGCTTGCGGTCGCCCTTCTTCGAACGGCCGGGAATCGGCGGGAACAGCCCGAAGTTGACGTTCATCGGCTGATACGTCTCCGCCACCGCCGCGCCGGTGATGTGGTTCAGGAGCGCGCCCAGCGCGGTCTCGATCGGGGGCGACGCCGCAGCCTCGCCGCGCAGCTCGGCGGCGGCGAAGCGGCCCGCGAGCAGGCCGATCGCCGCGCTCTCGATATAGCCCTCGCAGCCGGTGATCTGCCCGGCGAAGCGGATGTGGAGACGCGTTTTCAGGCGTAAGGTTCCGTCCAGCAGCTCGGGCGAGCGGATGAAGGTATTGCGGTGCAGCCCGCCGAGCCGCGCGAACTCGGCGTCGTGCAGGCCGGGGATGGTGCGGAACAGCCGCACTTGATCGGCGTGCTTGAGCTTGGTCTGGAAGCCGACGATGTTCCACAACGTTCCCGACGCATTATCCTGGCGGAGTTGGACGACCGCATGCGGCCAGCGGCCGGTGCGCGGATCGTCGAGGCCGACGGGCTTCATCGGCCCATAGCGGAGCGTATCGAGCCCGCGTTCGGCCATGACCTCGATCGGCATGCAGCCCTCGAAGTACGGCGTGTCCTTCTCCCAATCCTTGAACGGCGTCTTCTCGCCCTCGATCAGTCCGGCGTGGAAAGCGAGGTACTGCTCCTTATTGATTGGGCAGTTGATGTAGTCCTTGGTCTCGCCCTTGTCCCAGCGCGAGGCGAACCAGGCGACGTCCAGGTCGATCGAGTCACGGTGCACGATCGGCGCGAGCGCGTCGAAGAAGGCGAGCGCATCGCGGCCGGTCGCCTCGCCGATGCCGTCGGCGAGCGTAGGCGCGGTGAGCGGGCCGGTGGCGACGATCGCCGGGCCGTCCGGGAGGACGTCGACCCGCTCACGCACCAGCGTCACGTTCGGATGCGCTTGGAGCGCGGCGGTCACGCCCGCCGAATATCCGTCGCGGTCTACCGCGAGCGCCGAGCCGGCGGGGACGCGGTGCTTGTCCGCCTCGCGCAGGATCAGCGATCCGAGCGTACGCATCTCCTGGTGGAGCAGCCCGACCGCGTTCGCCTCCGCATCGTCGGAGCGGAAGGAGTTGGAGCAGACGAGCTCCGCCAGATCGTCGGTCCGGTGCGCCGCCGTGCTCTCGCCCGATCCGCGCATTTCGGACAGGCGGACGCGGAAACCCGCTTCGGCGAGCTGCCATGCGGCCTCGGACCCGGCGAGGCCGCCGCCGATGATATGGATATCATGAGCCATGATTCGCCACCACTTCAATCATTTCACGCCCGTTCGGCAATTCCATTGCGTCCGCTTGTAACTTTGTTGCGCGATACGGAATGCGAGAACGGTGTCATCGGCAGTGATGGCATCGCGGCGGCGTGTAGGACAGCATTTAAATCGCGTCCCACCCTTGGCGACTCGACCCTCAACCCATTACGGGCAGCAACACCCCGCCATCCGCACCGCGGTGCAGTGGACCATAGGCGATCACCGCCTCCAGCGACATCGGCCCGTACAGATGCGGGAAGGACGCGCCGCCCCGCGACGGCTCCCACCTGACTTTGTCGCCGTGCGCAGCGAGATCGACCTCGACGACATGCAAGTCGTCCCGGCCCGCAAAATGCCTGTCGACGGTCTCGGTCAGCTGGTCGGCGGTCGACAGGTGGATGAAGCCGTCGGCCTGGTCGATGGCCGATCCGTCGAACCAGCCGTCCTTCTCCAGCACCGCCATCTCGTCGCCAAGCAGCACCTTGTAGGCGGTGGCAGACGTCATGCGGCTGGATCCTCGTCCAGGTCGCCGCGTCCGTCCACCTGCTCCGAGATCGTGCCCGGCCCGGTCCCGTCATCAAGCCGGAGCTGCACGTCGGCGTCGACCGGCACGGCAAGGTCGACGCGCTCGACGGCGACCACCGCCTCCGCCTCGTTCTCGGGATCGTCGGCCTCGTCGATGCGCGCGGCGGAGACGACGTGCTCGTTCGGGGCGACATCGAACAGGCGGACGCCCTGGCTGGCGCGGCCGGTAACGCGCGTGTCGCCGACCGACATGCGGATCAGCTTGGCCTGGTCGGTGACGAGCATCAGCTGCTCGCCCGAATGCGCGGGGAAGCTCGACACGACCGAACCGTTGCGGTCGGACGTGACGATGTTGGTGATCCCCTGGCCGCCCCGGCCCGACCGGCGATACTCGAAGGCGGATGTGCGCTTGCCGTATCCGTTAGCGGTGACGGTGAGGATGAATTCCTCGGCCGCCTCGAACTCGGCCATCCGCTCGGGCGAAAGCGTGTGGACGCGTTCGCCCTCCTTCCACGGCGCGGCGCGTAGATACGCGTCGCGCTCGTCGGTGGTGGCGGGGAAGCCGTGCAGGATCGACAGCGAGATGACCTCGTCACCCGCGCCCAGTGACACGCCGCGCACGCCCGTGGCGGTGCGGCTCTGGAACTCGCGCACGTCCGTCGCGGCGAAGCGGATCGCGCGGCCCGCCTTGGTGGCGAGCAGGACATCGTCCTCCTCCGTCAGGATCGCGACGCCCACCAGCCGGTCGTCCGACCCCTCGTCGAAGCGCATGGCGAGCTTGCCGTTGCCCGGAATGTTGGCGAACGCATCCATCGAGTTGCGACGCACCGTACCCCCGGCTGTCCCGAACATGACGTGGAGGTCGCCCCACCGCGTCTCGTCTTCGGGCAGCGGGAGGACGGTCGAGATCGTCTCGCCCTCGGCGAGCGGGAGCAGATTGACCATCGGCCGCCCGCGCGTGGCGGGCCCGCCCTCGGGCAGGCGCCAGACCTTCTTGCGGTAGACCTTGCCGTGCGTCGAGAAGAACAGGACGGGCGTGTGGGTGGAGGTCACGAACAAGCTGGTGACCGCGTCCTCGTCCTTGGTCGCCATGCCCGCGCGGCCCTTGCCGCCGCGTTTCTGCGCGCGGAACGTCTCCAGCGGGGTGCGCTTGATATAACCCTGCACGGTCACGGTGACGACCATGTCCTCGCGCTCAATCAGGTCTTCGTCGTCGATGCCGTCGGCGGCGCTGGCGATCTCGGTCTTGCGCGGGGTGGCGAACTCAGCGCGGATCGCGGCGAGCTCATCGCGCATGACGGCATAGAGCTTGGCGCGGTCGGCGAGGATGGCGAGCAGCTCGGCGATCGAGCCCGCCAGCGTCTCCAGTTCGGCCCCGATCTCGTTCCGGCCGAGCGCGGTCAGACGGTGGAGCCGCAGCTCTAGGATCGCGCGGACCTGGAGGTCGGACAGGCGGTACACGTCGCCCGTCACCTCGTTCTCGACCGCCTCGACGAGCCGCAGATAGCCCGCGATCTCCGCGACCGGCCATTCGCGCATCAGCAGTGCATGGCGCGCCTCGGTCGCGTTGGCCGAGCCGCGGATGACGCGGACGACCTCGTCGAGGTTGGTGACCGCGACTACGAGGCCGAGCAACAGATGCGCGCGCTCGCGGGCCTTGTTCAGCTCGAACTTCGAACGGCGGGTGATCACCTGCTCGCGGAACTGAATGAACGCCTGGATGATGTCGCGCAGGTTCAAAAGCTCGGGACGCCCGCCGCGGATCGCGAGCATGTTGGCCGGGAACGATCCTTGGGCGGGGGTATGCCGCCAGAGCTGGTTCAGCACGACCTCGGGCGTCGCGTCGCGCTTCAGGTCGATGACGATGCGGACGCCCAACCGGCTCGACTCGTCGCGGATGTCGCTGACGCCCTCGACGCGCTTGTCCTTGGCGGCCTCGGCGATCTTTTCGACCAGCGCGTTCTTGCCCTGCTGAAACGGGATTTCGGTCAGGACGATCGAGCGGCGGTCGCCCCGGCCCTCCTCGATGACGTGGCGCGAACGGATGATGACCGAGCCCCGGCCGGTGCTGTAGGCGGAACGCGCGCCCGCCTTACCCAGGATGATCGCGCCCGTCGGAAAGTCGGGACCGGGGACGATCTCCGTCAGCTCCTCGACGGTGATCGCGCCGTTCTCGATGTAGGCTAGGCAAGCGTCTATGACCTCACCCAGATTATGCGGGGGCACGTTGGTCGCCATGCCGACCGCGATCCCGCCCGCGCCGTTTACGAGCAGGTTGGGAAAACGCGCGGGCAGGACGGCGGGCTCACGCTCCGACCCGTCGTAATTGGGCACGAAGTCGACCGTGTCCTTGTCGAGATCGCCCAGCAGCGAGTTCGCGACCTTGGCCAGCCGCGCCTCCGTGTAGCGCATGGCCGCGGCCTTGTCGGGATCCATCGAGCCGAAATTGCCCTGGCCGTCGATCAGCGGGACGCGCATCGACCAGTCCTGGCTCATCCGGACCAGCGCCTCGTAGATCGAGCTGTCGCCGTGCGGATGGTACTTTCCCATCACGTCACCGACGATGCGCGCCGACTTCCGGTAAGGCTTGCCCGCGACGAAGCCGCTCTCGGCGGCGGAATACAAAATGCGGCGGTGGACGGGCTTCAGGCCGTCGCGCACGTCGGGCAATGCGCGCGCGACGATGACGGACATTGCGTAGTCGAGATAGCTCGACTTCATCTCGTCGACGATGGAGATGGACTGGATGGGGTCGTCGAGCAGCGTGTCGTCGGCCAAGTTTTCGCTTTCGGGCAGGGGAATGTTACAGATGTGATGTAGGTATTCGGGACCGTTTTGTCACGCGCGCGTAGGCGTATGCGCGAGGAGTTCTTGCCTGTCCCTCTCCCGCTTTCGCGGGAGAGGGTGGCCGAGCGTAGCGAGGTCGGGTGAGGGCACTTCTTGGGAGAGGTCCGGCCCTCACCCTGGCGCTTCGCGCCTGTCCCTCTCCCGCGGAGCCGAAGGCGGGCGTAGCCCTACGCGGGAGAGGGTTCTAGGGACTGACCTCCTTGCCTTCCCAATCGAACAGCTTGCCGCTGTCGACGGGGCGGAGCTCCTCCAACATATCCAGCAGCTGCACCGCCGCGCGGTCGGGGGCGAACAGGCGGCCGGGCTGGACGTTGCCCTGGAACGGCTTGGACAAGCCGGTGTCGACGGTCCCCGGATGGAGCGCGACGACGATCCCCTGCGGGTTGCGGCGGCGTTCCTCGACCGCGAGCGTGCGGATCAGCTGATTGAGCGCGGCCTTCGACGCGCGGTATCCGTACCAGCCGCCCAGCTTATTATCCGAGATGCTGCCGACCCGCGCCGACAACGCCGCGAACACGCCTCGGCGGTCGCGGGGCAGCAGCGGCAGGAAGTGCTTGGCGACGAGCGCGGGCCCGATCGCGTTGACGAGGAAATTCCGCTGGAGCCACTCGCCGTCGAGGTCGCGCCACGTCTTTTCCGGGCCGCGCGCGCCGTCATGAAGCAGGCCGGTCGCGACGAACACCAGATCGACGCCGGGCGGGACGCGCGCGGCGGCGGCGGCGATGCTCGCCTCGTCGGTCAGATCGAGGCGGCCGTCGCCCGGCGACGAGCGCGCGAAGGCGTGGACATCCGCATCTTCCTCGCGCAGCGCGGCCGCAAGCGCCGCGCCGATCCCGCCCGACGCGCCTATGATGACTGCCCTCATGCAGCCAGGTGTCGCCGGCCTGCGTCGAGCAGCCGAGGCTTCGCGGGAGAGGGCGGGGTCGTCATCGTCGCGCCGGCGGTAGCCGCAGTGGATCCGGCGTTCAATCACGGTTCAGTGGAGGAACGATAACGGACTACTGCGCCTCGCTTGAACGGAACGCGCCGGCCCGGTACGGGTTCGAGCGAAGTCGAAGGCCGATAACGCCATGATGGAGAGCCCAATGAACACCGTTTCCCGCGCCGTGCTGTCGGCGCTGCTCATGACCGGCGTCGCCGGCGGCGCAATCGTCGCGGCCCCGGCCGTCGCGCAGAAGAAGACCGCCGGTCCGAAGCTCAGCCCCGCCGCGCTGAAGGCCGCGCAGGCCGTGCAGACGGCGACCACCGCCAACGATTTCCCGACCGCGGAGGCGGCGCTGGTCCAGATGGACGCCGCCGTGAAGACCGATCAGGACCGCTACACCGCCGCGGCGCTTCGCCTCGACATGGAGCAGGCGCGGCTCCGCGTCGCGCGTGCGGCGAACCCGAACGGACCCGTCGACCAGAGCCGCCTCGCCGCGCCGCTCGACGCATTGCTCGCAAGCCCGCTGACCGAGCAGTCCAGGAAAGGCCAGATGGCCTATATCCGCGGCCAGCTCGCCTACGACGCGAAGCAGTATCCGCAGACGCTGCAATATTGGCAGCAGGCCAAGCAGCTGGGCTATGTCGATCCCAACCTCGACATGAACATCATGCGCGTGAAGGAGCAGACCGGCGACGCACAGGGTGCGCTCGCCGACCTGAACGCCGAACTGCAGCGCACCACGGCGGCCGGTCAGAAGCCCAAGGAGGAACTGTACCGGTACAGCATGGCCAAGAGCGTCAAGCTGCCCGGTCAGGCGGTGCCGTCGATGCAGCGGCTGCTCGTCGCTTATCCGACCAAGAAGAATTGGCGCGACGTATCGGTGTTGTACGGGATCCAGCAGGGCTCGGTCGCGACGCTGGACAAGCAGCAGAAGCTCGATCTGTTCCGGCTGATGCACCAGACGCGGTCGCTCGCCGACGAGTACGACTACCGCGAATATGCGGATGATGCCTTTAGTCGAGGTCTGCCCGAGGAAGCCAAGCGCATCCTCGATGAGGGCAGTGCGGCAGGCAAGATCCCGGTGTCCGGCGCGAACTACAAGGCGATGCGCACCGAGATCGCCAAGGCCATCGCCAACGAGAGCCCGCTAGGCCCGTTGGAGGCCAAGGCCAGGACGGCGGGCGACGGCAGGCTCGCCGCGCAGACCGCCGAGGCGTATCTGAGCCAGAACAACAACGCCAAGGCCGCCGATCTATACCGCATCGCGCTTCAGAAGGGGAACGTGAACGCCGACGAGGTGAATACCCGCCTGGGCATCGCGCTCGCGCGGCAGGGCGACAAGGAGGGCGCGCGCGCCGCGTTCACCGCCGTCAAGGGCGCGCCGCGCTCCGACTTGGCGCAGCTCTGGATCACCTCGCTGGATACGCCCATCACGGCGTGAACGGATCGGGCTTGAGGACGGGGAGGGCGGTCGAAAGGCCGCCCTTTTCTATTCGGCCTTGATCGGAATACCCGACGCAAGCTTGGCCGTGCGGATCGTCAGTGACGTCTTGACGCCGGCGACGTTGGGCGCGGGCGTCAGGTGCGTGGTGAGAATTTCCTGGAACGCGCGCAGGTCGGGCGCGACGATCTTCAGGATGAAGTCGATCTCGCCGTTGAGCATGTGGCATTCGCGCACCTCCGGAATGTCGGCGACATGCGCTTCGAAGGCGGACAGGTCGTGCTCGGCTTGGCTCTTCAGACTGACCATAGCGAACACGGTGATCGGATAGCCCAGCCGCGTGCCGTCGAGCTCGGCATGGTAACCCCGGATCGCGCCCGCCTCCTCCAGCGCACGGACGCGGCGCAGACAGGGCGGGGCGGTCAGGCCGACACGCTCCGCGAGGTCGACATTGGTCATGCGCCCGTCCGCCTGCAACAGCGCCAGGATCTGCCTGTCGATGCGATCCAATCCAACCCCGATCAGCAGCCGCGACCCGGATCGGTCGGCCATCGGTGTGTGCGGCGTAACAATCGTGCGTGCAAGCGCAATTGTCCCACAATGCGACGTGCCATTTCGGTCTATGTCTCCCCCTGAATCGCGCGGTTAAGGAATTGTTGACGGGTGGCCTTCGCCGCCCGCGCGGGACTTATCGCATTGCGTTTCGACGATAGCCTCAAGACGGTCCTGGAGTCGGACATGGCGGCCGGACACGGTGCCGAGGCGGCGTGGCGGCAACTGGTCGATCTGGCCGGACGCGGCCGCATAGCGGCGGACGCTCCGGTGATCGCGCGTTTGCGGATGCTTCGGCAGGCGGTCCCCGTCCCGGTCAGGGCGGGGAGCGCGCGGGCGTTGGCTTACGCTCGGCCGGACGCTGCGCTGGTGGCGCTGTTCGCCGAGGACGAGCTGGCGGTCGCCGCCCCGATGCTGCGGACGGCCGGGCTCGACGACGCCGCTTGGACCACACTGTTGCCGCGCCTTTCACCGGCGCTGCGATCAGTGCTGCGTGGTCGGCGCGATCTGGCGCCTGCCGTGGTGCGTGCGCTCGAGAGCTTCGGCCCGACCGACTTCGCGCTTCCCCGGCCCGAAACGCTGGAGCTCGATCCCTCGATGATCGCGCAGCCTGAGCCGACCTCAGCGCCCTTCGACGCACCACTTAGCGAAAGTCCGTTCGCGGCACTGGGCGATATCGCGCGCGGGTTGCCCGTCGTCGCGGAGGCGCTCGCGCGCGCGGAGCCGGAGGACGCTTCGGCACCGTTCACCGATGGCTACGCGATCTCCGACCTGGTCGCGCGGATCGAGGCTTTCCAGCGCCGGCAAGGCGAGCGCCCGCGCGCGGGCGCGGCCGTACCTGACGCGGTGACCGCGGCGATGGGCGAGCGCTTCGTGTTCGAGACCGACTCGGCGGGTGTCGTGATCGGCGTGGACGGCGTCGCGCGCGGCGCACTGGTCGGTATGTCGATCGCGCATGCGGGGGCGCAAGGGTTGGCCAGCGTCGACGGCGTCGCCGCCGGAGGCCTGCGCCGCCGATCGCGCTTCGACGGGGCGCGGCTGGAGGTCGGGGGAACCTCGAATGCGGCCGGGTCTTGGCGATTGACGGGAGTGCCCGCCTTCGACCCGGCGAACGGCCGCTTCATTGGCATCCGCGGCGTCGCGAGGCGGCCGCGCGCCGATGAAAGTGCGGGTCCGGTCCGTGGCCCGGCGACGCCCAGCGCCGATACGCTTCGCCAACTCGTCCACGAGCTGCGCACGCCGACCAACGCCATCGCCGGCTTCGCGGAGCTGATCGAGACCGAGCTGCTCGGCCCCGTGCCGACCGCCTACCGCAGCCGCGCCGCCGCGATCCGTTTGCGCGCCGGCGACTTGGTCGCGGCGATCGAGGACCTCGACCTGGCCGCGCGAATGGAGGCGGGCGCGCTGGAGCTCCGGCCCGGCCCGCTCGCCGTGCGGCCGATCGTCGCGCGCGTGTTCGCCGACCTGGCCGAACTCGCCGGTATGCGCGGGGTCCGGCTATTGGTCGACGGCGATGACGACGCGGAGGTCATAGCCGACGATCGGGCTGCCGAGCGGTTGCTGGGCCGGCTGCTCGCCACGCTGGTGGCTGCGGGGGCACCGGGCGAAGCGCTGCGCGTATCGGTGTATGCGAACCCATCAACCGTGGAGATCGTCGTGGATCGGCCGCGCAGCCTCGCAGGGCTGGACGGCGACGCGCTGCTCGCGCTCGACACCGTCGAGAAGTCGAGTGACGACGCGCCCGAGGGAACGCCGCTGCTGGGCACCGGCTTTGCGGTCCGTGTGGCGCGCAACCTGGCCGCAGAGCTGGGCGGTGCGCTCGAGTTCGGGCCCGCGCGCTTGACTTTGCGGTTGCCGGTCAGCTTCAACCGCCCCGTGGAGCACGCGACGACGATTTGAGGTGGCCGAACGCCGACGCCCTTACCGTCCGCCTGCGCCCGCCGCCGACGCGGTCGTCCGCTGGCCGGAAACGTTCGGAACTCGGTTCATCGTCACCGTCGATGTCGAGGAGGAGTTCGACTGGCGCGCGCCGCTTGACCGCCGTCAGCGCGCGACGACGGCGATGGAGGCGTTCTCGGGCGCGCACCGTCGGTTCGCGCAGGCGGGCGCGCCGCTGCTGTGCCTCGTCGACCATCCTATCGCGTGCGATCCCTGGTCGGTCGACATCCTGCGCGAAGTGGTCGCGGACGGACGGTCCGAGGTCGGCACGCAACTTCACGCCTGGGTCAATCCGCCCTACGGCGAACCGACCGACCGGCACGACAGCTTTCCCGGCAACCTGCCGCCGGCGCTGGAGGCGGCCAAGCTCGATCGGCTCACGGACGCGATCGCCGCCGCCTTCGGCCGAGCGCCGCGCGCTTACCGGGCGGGGCGGTACGGATTGGGGCCGAACACGATCGGGCTGCTGAGCGAACAGGGTTACCGCATCGATAGCTCGGTGCGGTCGCGCTACGATTATCGCCGCGCGGGTGGTCCCGACTTCCGTGCGGTCGGGCCGGAGCCGTACCGTGCGGGTGGGCTGATCGAACTGCCACTGACAACGATTTTCACCGGAGTCGTACGCGCGGGCGGCCATCGTCTGTACGGCGCGCTCGGCGCGGTTCCGGCGGCCCTGAGCGCGACTTCGCGGCTCGGCCTACTGTCGCGCGTGGCGCTGACGCCCGAGGACATGCCGGTCGCCGACGCGCTCCGCGCAGTCGACGCCGCGGTCGCGGATGGGTTGAGGCTGCTGGTGTTCTCGTTCCACTCGCCCTCGCTCGCCCCGGGGCACACCCCATACGTGCGCGACACCGAAGGATTGCGGCGGTTCTGGGATTGGTGGAGTGTAATGTTCACGCGACTCGATCGGCTTGGCGTAGCCGCGGCATCGCTGGAGGATGTAATCGTCGCTGCGAAGTTATCTGAAATCGGGACCACTTTATGAGCGTCGCATTCCGCCGCGAGAGCGACGAGGAACATCCGGAGCCCAAGTTCGAGTTGCCGATCCCGGCGGGGCCGAACCTGGTGACCTCGCGCGGGCTGGCGCTGATCGGCGAACGTCTGGCCGACCTGGAAGCGCGGCTGGCGGCTGCGCCGGAAGTAGAGCGCGCTCCGCTGACGCGCGATTTGCGTTATTGGCGGACACGCTCGGTGACCGCGACGCTCGCACCCTTGCCACCCGCCGATGAGATTGCGTTCGGATCGTGCGTAAGGGTGCGGATCAAGGGCACCGAACGGACAATCGAGATCGTTGGCGACGACGAGGCGGAACCGTCCGCGGGGCGCATCGCATACTCCTCGCCACTCGCGCGCGCATTGATCGGCGCGATGGAGGGTGAGCGGGTCGCATTCGGCGGCGGAGTGGAGGTGATCGCGATCATCGCGCCATGAGCGCAGTGGTCGGGGAGACAGGATTCCCGACCGGATACCACAGCCATCTAAGTACTCGATTTCACGTCAGGTGGTACGATGCCAATCAGCTGAGTCGGCCACAGGCCGGTACAACGGTGTAGCTGAACGAGCAAGGTGTTTTCGCGAGACGCTACCCAGTTACGATCGCCATTCGGATTGGCTCGCCGCGGTTACATCGAGGCCAAGCTTGCTGTTGTAAG
Source organism: uncultured Sphingomonas sp. (assembly GCF_964235535.1). Lineage (GTDB taxonomy): Bacteria > Pseudomonadota > Alphaproteobacteria > Sphingomonadales > Sphingomonadaceae > Sphingomonas. The sequence continues at coordinate 10,202 of NZ_CAXSBH010000018.1, read as the reverse complement.
GTCCAGCCACAGCTTTCGATCACCTACACGAAGCGTCCCGAGCGGGCGTACCCACAACTTCCTAAGGCTCTGGTGAACCTTTTGCCTTTCGGTGATAACATCACAACTAAGCGCTGAACCAGGCGGCATGGACATATTTGAGCCAGATCCGGATGGCGGCGATCTGGGCCATGCTGAGGAAGCTCTCGGCTAGTTTGTCGTAGCGGGTGGCGAGCGCGCGGTTGATCTTGAGGTGGCCGATCATGCGCTCGATCTGGTTGCGCTGCTTGTAGAGCTCACGGTCGTACTGGATGGGCACCGTGCGGTTGGACCGGCCGGGGATGACGGCCTTCACGCGGCGGCCCGCCAGGTCGGCCCGGATCGCGTCGGCGTCGTAGCCCTTGTCGGCGAGCAGCGCACGGGGCCTTCGCTCGGGCAAGGCCATGAGCATGCCGTAGGAGTGGCTGTCTGCCGCCTCGCCGCCCGTCAGGTGGAACGCGAGCGGGCGTCCCCGGGCGTCGGCGACACAGTGAAGCTTACTGGTCCACCCGCCCCGCGAGCGGCCAAGAGCCTGTTCACCCCCCCCTTTTGGCGCCGGCGGCTGACACGTGCGCGCGCACCGTGATGCTGTTGATGCTGTGATGGGCCGCGTCGCCCATCACGTCCGCCAGGCCGGTCGATATTGCCTCCCACACGCCCGATGCGCTCCAGCGCCGGAAACGACGAAAGACCGAGTTCCAGTTGCCATAACGCTCGGGCAGGTCGCGCCAGGGAGCACCCGCCCGCAAGCGCCACAGGATGCGGTTGATCACCTCGCGGTTGTTGGTCGGCGGTCGGCCTGGTCCGCGCCTGCTCGGCTCCAACGGCAAGAGCTGGCGCAGCACACGCCACTCCGCCTCCGAAAGATCGCCCCGGCTCAACCCCGTCTCCGAAAGATAGCGTTGAATCAACCCAGAGCTGAGCGGTCAATCAACATATCCACATCGGCTAGGAGGCATGTCCAACGACCCTCACCTTCGCTTCAAGCACGACTATTACGAGCGCGAGAGGCGTCATCGTTCACGCCTCGACATAGTGTTTGAGAGTATCGGGTCGGGATCAGCCTAAGAAGGCGTGCCTGCGTCGCACGGATCAGAACGTCACCTCGCCCGTGAGCCAAATCTTGGTGCGGTCGGCGAGCGCCAGGTCGGCACCGTCGAAGAACGCGGCCTTGAGCTCCAGGCCGAGATGATCGGTCAGCGCCGTCGCGACCGACGCGTCGACCTCGCGCCCATATCGCCGTCCGCCGTCCGGGTGGGTGAAGCGGTAGGTTCCGGCCGCGAAGCGCAGGCCGTCGCCGACCGGCGCGCCCCGCCAGCGCGCGGTCGCGCGCAGGTGGAGGTCGAGGAGCCCGTCCGGCGGGGTATTGGTGATCGCGTCCGACCAGCCCTGGAAACCGTGGAACGAAGCGAGCGGCGTCAAGAAACCCGTGCGCCCATCGCCGCCGAGCCGCTCGATCCCGGTTGCCACGCTCCAATTCTCGCCCTTGAGTCCGCCTTCTAACGCCAGATAGTCGAGGCTAAAACGCCTGGGAGCATGCCCATAATCCTGTTGATGGGCGTATTCGGCGGCGTAAGTCGCTTCCAGCCCCGGGCGAATCGGGCGCGCGCCCGCCAGCCGCGCGCCGACAGTGGCGGACGATTGGGCGGGGGCGCTCGAAAGGTCGATCAGGTACGCATAGCCCGACAATTGGCCGAGCGGCATCTTCGCGTCGGCTTGGAGCAGGTGGCTGTCGCTGTTCCACCGCCCGTCCGCGCTCTCGGGCCCGAGAGTGCGTCGGACCCGGTCGATATAGATGTAGGTGAGGGTAACGGACTTTAGCGGTGAAGCGGAAAACCTGACCGCATCGAACGTCTGCTCGTTCTGCCGCCAGCCGGCGTTGCCGACGAAGCGGCCGTTGCCGAGCACGATCCGCTGACGGCCGAGTACCCCCTCCGCCGCGCGCCCGGACCAGGTCAGTTGGGCACGGTTGATCTCCAGCCCTTGCGGGTCGGAGACGATTGGGTATTGTGTGCGGTGGTTGACGGTGCTGTTGAAGCGGTGATTGAAGTCGACCACCCCCTCGACCTCGAACAGGCCGCGCAGGTTGGTCGTGATCCGCGCGTCGACGCCCAGCCGCGCGCGGGCGGTGAACGCCTCCGCATCGTCGGGCAGATTGGCCTGGTCGACGAACTCGTCGCGTATGCGGAATTCCGCAATCAGGTCCACCGGCGGCACTGGCTTCGCAGCCGTCGCCGGCCCGACCGTCTGCGCGTCGATCGGAGCCGCAAGCGCGGCCGCCGCCGCCGCGAGGATCAGGACGGCGCGCGGACCCGTGATCCCCATCATCGGCTGCGCAGGAGGAAGCGGCGGTTGAGCGCCTGGAGCGGACGCGCGTTGAACGGATAGACCCGTTCGAAGCCTGCGATCTGGGCGGCGGACGCCTGGATCGGTGTCTCCTTCACCACCCAGTCGACGCTCTCGGAGCAGGGCGGCGTGGTGAGCGACCCCTCATAGCGCTCGAATGCTCCGCCCGGCATCAGCGCGGCGATGTCCACGGTTCCGCCCGCGACCGCGCGGGTCCGGCCATGCTCGGCCGGGCGGGCGTCCAGGACGCGCTGGAGCTGCGGATTGGCCCGTCCCTCCTCCACGAAGACCCCGATCACACCGAGCACGCCGTTCGGGCCGCGGTGGACGAAATGCACCTCCAGCGGAAAGCGCCGCCCGTTCAGCAGGTGCTCGCTGGGATGGTGGACATGGAACTGCGCCAGGGCGTAGCTGCGGCCGCCCACGCTCATGTCGCTTCCCGGCGGCGCGTCGACCTGCAGGGCGTGGCCGGTGTCGACCACCCGCAGCGGCAGCGATCGCCAATGCGTGGTCAGCGCGCCGAGGTCGGCTCCGATCGCGCTTTTCAGGTCGATCGGACTTTCCTGCTGGCCGCGCGCGCAGACCCCGTATTCCTGACTGAGCTCCGCCCAATGTTCAGGCCCGGTCGGTCCCGTGTAGCCCCATTCGCGACGCGGACTCTCGGCTGTCGTCGGAGGCGCGTCGCCGACCTGCGAACGGGCCGCGGCGCCGATCGCACAAGCGGCGAGCGCCGCGGCCAGCAGCAACGGGGGTCGGGTCATGTGGGAGTCTCCAAAAGAGGCGACGGAGTGCGCGCCGCCAACCGACTGAAGCTTTCGACCGACGGTCGCGTCCGCCGGATGGCATAACGCCGCCTATGCCGGATGGCGGATAGGCGGTGATCGGATTTCACGATATGCGCGCGCGGCGGCTCCGGCCGGTTGCAACGCCGGAGCGCCTCGATCTTGACCGCCGATCCGATACCAGTCTTCCCCGGCGCGTCCCGGATCATCATCGCCGACGATCACGACCTCGCCCGTTCGGGCCTGCGCGCGATGGTGGACGGCGAGGCGGACCTCTCCGTCGTCGGCGAGGCGCGCGATGGGATGGAGGCGGTGGAGCTGTGCCGCCTTCTCGCCCCCGACCTCGTGCTGCTCGACGTGCGGATGCCGCGCCTGGACGGCATGGGCACGGCGCGCCGGGTCAGGGACGAGTGCCCCGGGGTCGGGATCGTCATGGTTACGATGCATGACAGCCCGGAATATCTGGCCGAAGCGCTTCGGGCGGGCGCTTCCGGTTACGTGCTGAAGGATGCGTCCAGGCGCGAGCTGCTGGCGGCGCTCCGCGCCGTGCTGAATGGCGAGACCTTCCTGAACGGAGCGCTCGCCGCCCGGCTCGTTCGCGGGACGCGCCTGTTCGAGGGTCCGGCCTCGGACGTGAAGCGGACGAACGAGACCCTGACGCCGCGCGAACTCGACGTGCTCGGCCTGGTGGCGCGCGGCATGACCAACAAGGAGGTCGGCCGCGAGCTCGCCATCAGCCCGGGCACGGTCAAGGCGCATGTGGAACGTATCATCGGCAAGCTGGGGGTCGCCGACCGCACCCAGGCGGCCGTGCGCGGAGTGGAGCGCGGGCTCGTTCGCGCCGCGGCGGAGTGAACGGACATCCGCCTGCGCGGCTCTGGGCCGATCTACCGTTGCGGATCAAGGGGGTGATTCTCGCCGCGCTGCCCCTGTTGATCCTCGTGGGCGCGCTGCTCTGGGTCGCAAGCGCGACCAGGGACGAGGAGGCCGCAGCCGACCAGGTCCAACGCGCCCTGCGCATCCAGGACGATCTGGGCCGGCTGGAGACGCTGATCCACCGCGCGGCGCTGGAACGGGTGACGGACGCCGTCGGAACGCGCCGTCTGGCCGAAGCCGAACGAACGCTTCCGGATGTGCTGGCCAGCCTGGGCGCGACCATACGCGACGGCGAGCAGCGCACCCGGCTCGCCGCGACGACGCCGCACGCGCGCCGAGCCCTGGCGGCGTTCCGCCCCGGGGGCGACGACGATACAGGCAGGACGCGCGCGCTCGACAAGCTGGAACACGCCGTGGACGGCATGCGCCGCCGCGAGGCCGTGGTGCTGGCGGGGCGGATAGCCCGCGCCGGGCGGGCGCAGCGCCGCAACTTCGCCGTGATGCTCGCGGCGGGCGGGCTGGGCGTCGCCGCCAGCCTGGGCGCCGCTTTATTGTTCACCACGGGGATCGTGCGCCGCGTCGGAGTGCTCGAGATCAACGCCGATCGCCTGGCGCGTGGGGAACCGCTCGCGCCGCCGCCGCCGGGGTCGGACGAGGTGGGCCGGTTGAGCGCGGCGCTCACCCGGGCGAGCGCGCTCCTGTTCGAACGCCGGCACCGGCTGGAGGAGTTGGTGGCCCGCCTATTCCTGGCGCAGGAGGATGAGCGGCGGCGCGTAGCCTACGATCTGCACGATGGGGTGGCCCAGGTGGCGGCCGCCGCGCACGGCCATCTCCAGGCCTATGCCGAGCGGTTCCCGCCGACCGACGCCATAGCGGGGACGGGGGCGGAGGAGGCGCTGGGACGCGGGCTGGAGCTGGCGCAGCGCACGATGCGCGAGATCCGGGCCGCGATCGCGGGGCTTCGGCCCACCGCGCTGGACGATTTCGGGCTGGCGGCGGCGATAAGGCTGGAACTGGACGCCTTGCGCGACGATGGCCGCGAGGTCGCGTTCGTCGACCGGCTCGGACCGGAGCGCCCGTCGCCCGTCGTGGAGACCGCGCTGTTCCGCATAGCCCAGGAGGCGCTCACCAATGTCCGCAAGCACGCCGGCTCCGCCGTGTCGGTGACGCTGCTGCTGGAACGGCGAGGTAACCTGATTCGGTTGGAGGTGTCCGACGCCGGGCGGGGATTGTCCGGGGAGGAGGGACCGGCGCGGGCAGGTGAGCGGATCGGGCTCGACGCCATGCGCGAACGCGCTGCGCTGCTGGGCGGCGAGGTGCGGATCGAGGGTCGGCCGGGTAGCGGAACCCGCGTGCTCGTCACCATCCCATTTTCTTCGGAGCCGGGCTTATCCGTCGCGACGCGACATAGATCGCGCAAGGCTTGATCGAGACTACCGGCTCGGTCACGAGCGGTGTGCCGTATCGATCATCAGGGTCAGATGCACCTAGCCAGGCATTGACCAATCCGAGTCGAAAAAGCGGAGCCTGAATGCACATCCTCTGGTGGCGCGCGGCGAACAACGCGCTGACTATCAGACTCCGGATCCTCGCGGACGCCCATTACGAGACCGATCTGCGGAGGATCGCGCAAACGGCTCGGACGTGAAGCTCACGAGTCCACCGTACGCCACGCAAAGGGCCATTTCGTCGAGCCGGTTCGCCGTCGATTGCGATGTGCCCGCCGCTCCCGTACGAACGCGCGGCGTCTGGAGGAGAGATGGCTATGCCGATCATCGTCAATGGGCTGCCGAGGTCGATTCCCGAAGATCCGCGCATGTCCCTGCTGGACCTCCTCCGTGAAGGTCTTCACCTGTCCGGCACCAAGAAGGGCTGCAACCAGGGCGCATGCGGCGCATGCACGGTGTTGGTCGACGGCGAGCGGATCCTGTCCTGCCTCGCCTTGGCGGTGCAGTATGACGGCCGACGGGTCACCACGATCGAGGGACTCGTCCAGGGCGACGCGCTGCACCCGCTGCAACAGGCTTTCATCGATCACGACGGCTTCCAGTGCGGCTATTGCACACCTGGCCAGATATGCTCGGCGATCGGAATGGCCGCGGAAGCCGAGCGCGGGGTGCCGAGCCATATCAGCGCCGACCTTGCGGCCGATCGGGTGGCGCTGACGCGCGAGGAGATCCAGGAGCGAATGAGCGGGAACCTGTGCCGTTGCGGAGCCTATAACGGGATCGTCGACGCGATCGCCGGGACGGTCGGCGCGGAGATGGCCGCGTGACCCCGTTCGGTTACGCGCGCGCCACCGGCATGGAGGACGCGCTGAGACGGGGTTCCCAGGGAGCGACCGCCTATCTGGGCGGCGGCACCAATCTGGTCGACCTGATGCGTGAGGGAATCGCACGGCCGGAAGCGCTGGTCGACGTAACCGGGCTGTCCCACACGATCGAGGAGCGCGGCGACGGCGGCCTGCTGATCGGAGCGGCGGTGCGCAACACGACGCTGGCCGAGCATCGCGCGGTACGGACCCGCTATCCCACCCTCGCGCGCGCGGTCATGGCGGGCGCGTCGGCGCAGATCAGGAACATGGCCACGACGGGCGGCAATCTGCTTCAGCGCACGCGCTGCGCCTATTTCTACGACACCGACGGATCGCGCTGCAACAAGCGGGCTCCTGGCGCCGGCTGCGACGCGGTCGAGGGTTTCCACCGCATCCACGCGATCCTCGGCGCGTCCTCCGCCTGCGTGGCGACGCACCCGTCGGACATGTGCGTCGCCCTCGCGGCGCTCGACGCGACGGTGCATCTGCGGAGCGGGAACGGCGCGCGGACGCTGCCGTTCGTCGAGCTGCACCGCCTGCCGGGTGACCGGCCGGACGTCGACACCCTGCTTGGGCCGGGCGAGCTGATCACCGCGATCGAGCTGCCCGCGTCGGCGCTGGCGGCCAACTCCACCTATCGCAAGGTCCGCGACCGCGCGAGCTACGCCTTCGCGCTCGTGTCGGTCGCGGCCGCGGTCGAGATGGAGGGCGGCATGGTGCGCGACGTGCGGCTCGCGCTGGGTGGCGTCGCGCACAAACCGTGGCGGGCGTACAAGGCGGAGGCGGCGTTGCGCGGCGGCCCCGCCGATGCGGACGCTTTCCGCGCGGCGGCCGAGGCGGAGCTGGCCGACGCCGCGCCGCTGCGCGACAACGGATTCAAGGTCGAGCTGGCGAAGCGGACGATCGTCGCCGTTCTCGGCGAGCTGACGGGAGCGGACGCATGAACATCGTCGACGACGCCAAGATCGCCGCCCAGACCGCGATGCAGGCGGTCATGGGCAAGCTGGTGCCGCTGGCGCCCGACAGCTGGATTCCGGGCGGCAGGCCCGACCCGCTGATCGGCCACAAGCACGGGCTGATCGGCAAGCCCGTGTCGCGCCTGGACGGCCGGCTGAAGGTGGAGGGAGCCGCACCGTTCGCGGCCGAAATCCCGATGGACGATATGGCATATGCGGCACTCGCCTACGGCACGATCGCACGCGGGCGCATCACGTCGATCGACGCGGCCGCCGCCGAGGCGGCACCGGGCGTGGTGCTGGTGATGACGCATCGCAACGCCCCCCGGATGGCGAAGCCGGCGGTGTTCGGCACCTCGCCGACCGCCGTAGGCCCGAGCGACCTGCCCATCATGCAGGACGACCGCGTTCACTGGAACGGGCAGCCGGTCGCGGTGGTGCTGGCCGAGACCCAGGAGCAGGCCGACCACGCGAAATCGCTGATCCGCGTCACCTACGCGCTCGAGCCCGCCACCACGTCGTTCGCGGCGGCCAAGGCCCAAGGATTGCAGCCGGGCGTGTTCCACGGCCAAGCGATGAGTTCGGAGAAGGGCGATCCGGACGCGGCGCTCGCGGCCGCTCCGTTCACGGTCGATCATGTCTATCGCACGCCCAGGCACAACCACAACGCGATCGAGCCGCACGCGGCGACGATCGCATGGGCGGGCGACACCCTTCGCATCCACGACGCCAGCCAGCTGGTGACGGCGACGGCGGCCACGATCGCCGACGTGTTCGGGATCAAGGCGGATCAGGTCCACATCACTTCGCCCTATGTCGGCGGCGGTTTCGGCGGCAAGTGCCTGTGGGATCACCAAATGCTCGGTGCGGCGGCGGCGAAGCTGGCCGGCAGGCCGGTCCGCATCGCCCTGTCGCGCGAGGGCGTGAACCGCATCGTCGGTGGTCGTGCGCCGACCGAGCAACGCGTCGCGCTCGGCGCGGGGCCCGACGGGCGGCTCACCGCGCTCATTCACGAAGGTGAGACGGTCACGACCGAACACAACAACTTCCCCGAGCCGTTCATCCTCGCCACCAAGTCCGCCTATGCGTCCGACGACACCCGGCTGGGGGTGAAGGTCGCGACCATGGACATGCTGGCCAACACCTTCATGCGCGCGCCGGGCGAGGCGGTGGGCAGCTTCGCCATCGAGTCCGCGATGGACGAACTGGCGCACAAGCTTGGTCTCGACCCGATCGAGCTCAGGATGAGGAACGAGCCGGACATCGACCCGAGTTCGGGCCTGCCCTACTCCCTGCGCGAAGTGGAGAAGGCCTACCGGGACGGTGCCGAGCGGTTCGGCTGGTCGGGGCGGTCGACCAGACCGGGCGGCCGTCGCGAGGGCGAGTGGCTGGTGGGCATGGGCGTCGCGACCGCGTCCTATCCGTATTACCGCATGCCGGGCGGGGCCGCTCGGCTGACGCTGACCCGCGACGGCTCGGGCGCCGTCGTGGCCAAGGTGGAAGTCGCAGCGCACGAGATGGGCATGGGCACGGCGACCACGACCGCGATCGTCGCGGCCGAGCGGTTGGGGCTGCCGCTGGAGCGGATCGAGGTCGGCTATGGGGACACCGACATTCCCGGCGCCATCATGGCGGGCGGGTCGCAGCAGACCGCAGCGATCGGCGCGGCCGTGATCGCGGCCTGGAACGACATGGCCGCCGAACTGCTGAAGCTGGCCGGGAACGACTCGCCGCTCGCCGGACTGAAGCCGGACGAGATCGGCGGACATGAGGGCGGGCTCGTCAAGCTGGACGATCCGTCGCGCCGCGAAAGCTACGCGTCCATCCTGTCGCGCGCGCAACGCGACACGTTGCGGGTGGAGGCGAAGGCGTCGCAGCCGCTCGAACTGATGCACTGGTCGATGCACTCGCACGGCGCGATGTTCTGCGAAGCACGGGTGAACGCGGTGACCGGCGAGGTGCGGGTGTCGCGCTTCCTGGGCTCGTTCGATTGCGGCCGCATCCTCAACGAGAAGACCGCGCGCAGCCAGTTCCGCGGCGGCATCATCATGGGGCTGGGCCTCGCGCTGATGGAGGAAACGCAGTTCGACGAGCGGAGCGGCCGCATCATGAACCCGAGCCTCGCCGAGTATCACGTCCCCGTCCACATGGACGTGCCGGAGATCGACGTGATCTGGACCGACATCCCCGACCCGCACACGCCGATGGGCGCGCATGGCATCGGCGAGATCGGCATCACGGGCGTGGGCGCGGCGGTCGCGAACGCGGTCTTCAACGCCACCGGCAAACGGGTGCGCGACCTGCCGATCACCCTGGACAAACTGCTTTGACGGCAAACGGGGTTGGCGGGACACGCGACTCGATCGAGGAGCGTCCCCCACTTGGGCGCGATCCCGTGCACGACCGTTCCCCGGACCCGCCGCTTCAACATCCCACGCAGCCAAGCCGACGTGGCCGTCTTGCTAGCGCGCGCCTGCTACATCGTCCGTCCGCCAGCCGCCGCCGATCGCCTTGAACAGCGCGGCCGTATCCTGGCGCAGCTGCGCGTCGGACTGGGCCTTGTTCTCGCGCGCCTGGAGCAGCGCCACCTGAGCGTCGAGCAACGCGGTCTGGTTGATGAAGCCGGTCCGGTACTGGGCCGAGGTGGCGCGCTCGGTCGCCTGCGCGTCGACGATCGCGCGCGCCAATGCCGTGTTGCGGCGGCGTTCGGCGTCGAGCCGGGCGAGCGGGTCCTCCACGTCGCGCAGTGCCGCGAGGACGGTCGAGCGATATTGCTGGTAGGTTTCCTCGCGCAGCTCGCGCCGGATGTCGACCGTCGCGCGCCGCCGCCCGGCGTCGAACAGCGGAAAGCTGACCGCGCCCGAGCCCGTGCCCTGGAAGCTGTCGGTGCTGAACAGGCTTCGCAGCCCC
>NZ_CAXSBH010000017.1:0-50758 GCF_964235535.1 uncultured Sphingomonas sp. | reverse complement strand
ACCGTGCCCAGATGAACGCCGTCAGCGCCGATCACGTCCATATGCTCCTTGATGCGGGTAACGTCAGCCATGGGGAATTCCTTGAAAAGTATCGTGGCGGCGCAACGGCTCAACCGCCCGATGGATGCATGGAGCCGCCCCGGACCAAGTGCGGTCCACCTCACGACGGGCTCGCCTTATCCCAACCCCAGCCGCGTCGCGTCCCCGCCCACCGCCTCGAACAGCGCGGGCTCCGTCCCCGTCATCCATACCTGCCCGCGCCCGGCGAGCCGCTCGAACAACGCCGCACGCCGCGACGGGTCGAGATGCGCGGCCACCTCGTCCAGCAGCAGCACCGGCACGCGCCCCGTCCGCTCGGCGACGAGCTCGGAATGCGCGAGCACCAGCCCCAGCAGCAGCGCCTTCTGCTCGCCCGTCGAGGCGAGCGCGGCGGCGCGATCCTTGTCCAAATGCGTGACGTGGAGGTCGGCGCGGTGCGGCCCGTTCAGCGCCCGCCCCGCCGCCGCGTCGCGCTGCCGGCCGTCTCGAAGCAGCCGCAGCAGCTCGCCCGCGTCTCCGCTCCACCCCTCCAGCGCCAGCCCCGCCCGCGCGAACGGCCCCGCAGCCTGAGCCCGCAACCGCTCGCCGAGCAGCGCCACCGTCTCCCGCCGCGCCGCGTCCAGCGCCGCGCCATGCTCCGCCATCTGCGCCTCCAGCGCGGATATCCATTCCGGGTCGGGCCGCGCGCCCTCAACCCCTTCGGCCAGCAGTCGGCCCCGCGCCCGCATCGCCGCCTCGTACCGCGCGGCATGGGTGGCGTGCGCAGGCGACAACGCCAAAGTCAGCCGGTCGAGGAACCGCCGCCGCTCCCCCGCGGGCTCGACGAACAGCCGGTCGGTCGCGGGCGTCAGCCAGAGCACCGTCAGCCATTCGGGCAGCGACGCTGCTGTGGCGGGCGCGGCCTGAACGCGCACCACCCGCCGCTCGGGCGCGGCCGCGAGCGCGCCCGTCGCGATCTCGACCCGCTCGGCCACCTCCGACGCCAGCGTGGCCGCGACCCCGAACCCGCCGGGCCCACCCTGCCGCGCCATGTCGGACAGGTCCGCACGCCGCAAACCCTTGCCCGGCGCCAGCAGCGACACCGCCTCCAGCACGTTGGTCTTGCCCGACCCGTTCTCGCCCGTGAGCACCACGAACCCCGGCCCGACCTCCAACGTCAGGCCTGCGTGATTACGGAAGTCGGTGAGGACGAGGCGCGACAGCATCGCGCCCGGCCCTAGCGCCACGCGGCCGGTCAGGCGAGCGCGGCCGCTTTCTGCTTGCTGGCGTAGGAGGCGAGCGCCGGCCCCAGCTCGCGCTGCGCCCGCCGGTACGCGACCGGCTCGCCGATCCGCAACCGCTCCCGCGCGGCGTCCAGCGGCTCGCGCATCAGCGCCGCGTAATCCTCGCCCAGCAGCCACTTGGCGCGCTTACCCTGCCGGTAGCCCTCCCACACCGCGCGGGCGAACAGCCGGCCCTTGGTCTGCCGAATGCTCTTGAGCGCCGCGCCGGCCCCGATCAGCGCCCAGCCCATGCCCCTGGTCTGCGCATAGGAGAAGGCGACCAGCGCCGCCTCGCCCATCGTCTCGTCGGCTTTATATCCGGTCAGCACATGCCAGATGTCGTGCACGTCGCGCGTCCGTCGTCCGAACCAGGCATATGGGTGCGGGATCGGCTTCTCCAGCCCGTCCAGGTTCGACACCTCGGCGAGCCCCTGCGCCGAATAGCCCGTCTCCGCCAACCAATCGCGGTAGGCGGCGCCGACCGTGCCGGGCCGGCAGCCCGCGACGAAGTCGGGGTCGGAAAACAGGTCCGCCGCCAGCTCGACGCGCTCATACGCCTGTCGCGCCCCATCCGATGTCTTAAGCAGCCGCGTATAGTTCTTGGGCGTCGCCGCGCCGTTAAGCGCGCGCATGATGATGAACACCTGCGTCGTGTCGTCGCCATTAGCGAGCAGCTTCCTGAGCGCCGCGATCGCGGTCCGCCAGTCGCGCTTGTAGATGTCGACGGCCTGGGTCTGATACATAGGGCTGCTCCCTTACTGACAATAATGTCGGTAAGGGAGCAGCGGCCGTCGGTCAAGGTCGCCCGGAGATCACACCCGCATCGGCATCAGCACATATAACGCCGAACTCTTGTCGTTCTCGCGGATCAGCGTCGGTGCCGCAGCGTCGTTCAGATGGACCTCCACCGTATCACCGTCGATCTGGCCTAATATGTCGAGCAGATAGCGGCTGTTGAAGCCGATCTCGAACGAGGAGGACGCGTAGTCGCCCGGCACCTCCTCGGCGGCGGTGCCGTTCTCCGGGCTCGTAACCGACAACGTCACCTTGTCGCGGTCGAGCGCCATCTTGACCGCGCGGGTCTTTTCGGTGGCTATGGTGGCGACGCGGTCGACGCTCTCCTTCAGCGCCTGCGGATCGAGGCGCAGGATCTTGTCGTTCCCCGTCGGGATCACGCGGCTGTAATCGGGGAAGGTGCCGTCGATCAGCTTGGAGGTCAGCACGGCCTGTCCCAGATCGAAGCGGATCTTGGTGGGCGACAGCGACATGCCAACCGCGCCGTCAACCTCGTCGAGCAACTTCCTAAGTTCGGCCACGCATTTACGTGGCACGATTACGTCGGGCATCCCGTCCGACCCATCGGGCCGTGGCATGGTCACGCGCGCCAGCCGGTGCCCGTCGGTCGCCGCCGCCTTCAGGACGGGCTGCCCCGCGTCTTCCGAAATATGGAGGAAGATGCCGTTCAGATAATAGCGCGTCTCCTCGGTCGAGATCGCGAAGCGCGTCTTATCGATGATCTGCTTCAGGGTCTCGGCGGGCAGCTCGAACTTGGTCGGCAGTTCGCCCTCGGCGATCACCGGGAAGTCGTCGCGCGGCAACGTGCCGAGCGAGAAGCGCGCGCGGCCCGCTATGATCGTCATGCGGCCGTCGGCGGCGGCGAGCTGGACCTGCGATCCCTCGGGCAGCTTCCTCGCAATATCGAACAACGTGTGCGCCGACACGGTGATCGCGCCGGGCTGGTCGACATCCGCCGTCACGCTCTCGTTGATCTGAAGGTCCAGATCGGTGGCCGTCATCCGGAGCAAGCCGTCCCGTGCGTCGAGCATCACGTTGGACAGGATCGGAATGGTGTTACGGCGTTCCACCACCGACTGGACGTGGCTCAGGCCCTTGAGCAGGGTCGCGCGTTCGATGGTCGCCTTCATGGAAATCCCCTAGCCCCGGCACCCCGTCCGCGGCGATGTCGGTGAAAGTCCTACCGGGAATGACCCGGCCGGAGCAAGCACCGTCCCCTCCCCAAAATCTGGTTTTCGCTCGGTTATGCTCGGCGGCCTAAGGGGAAAGTACGTTGCTTTCCCGCCGCTCCGCTCCGACAAGCCGCGCATGTGTGATGGCGTACGGATCGGGGTCGGACGGAACGGTCGCAGGGGCGGCCGGGATTTCCTCGCGCGGCATGGCGAGACGGTGTTCAACGCCGCACGCCGGTTGCAGGGCGACCATGCGCACACGCCGCTGACGCGCGCGGGCTTCGCGCAGGCGGACGAGATGGGACGGGCGCTCCGTGCGTCGCTCGGCCCCGGGCCGGCGCTGACGCTGTGGGCGTCGCCGACGGGCCGAGCGCTGCAGACGCTGGCGGTGATCGCCGAGCATCTCGAGCTCGACTGGCACGGGGCACGGACCGACGCGCGACTAGTGGAGATCGGGATGGGATCGTGGGGCGGGCGCTACTACGCCGACGTCGTGGCGGAGGTCGGGCCGGTGATCGATCCTATCACCCACGCGCTCAAGATCGCGCCCGACGGCGAGGAATACGTCGCGATCGCGGAGCGCGTTTCGGGCTGGCTCGCCGACACGGCGGACGACATGGGCGACCGGCTCGTGGTCATGCACGGCATCTCCAGCCGGGTGATGCGCGGCGTGATGACCGGCTTGCCCATCGACCCGTCGATGGGAAGTCCGCTCGCCCCCGGTCTGCCGCAGGGAAGCGTGGTGATGATCGAGGGCGGGCACGAGACGGTGGTCCATCTCGGCGGCGGACACGCTCCCGTATGAGGTTCGCGCCGGCCACGCTGCTGCTGATCGCGGCGCCGCTCGGCGCGCGCGAGCTGATCGGCGTGCACGGCGGGTGGGGGGCTTTCCGGGATACGGGCCATTGCTATGCGATCGCGGAGCCGGCGATCGCGGGCGGACGCCGGTCGTGGCGACCTTTCGTCGGCGTCGGCACACGGCCCGCGCAGGGTCGCCGGAACAGTCTTCACATCCGCCTGTCGCGTCCGCGCGACCGCTCCGCGGAGGTGGCCCTATCGATCGGCGAGCGGCGCTTTCCGCTGATCGCGAACGGCACGGACGCTTGGGCACCCGACGCGACTGCCGAGCGCGCTGCGGTGGCGGCAATGCGGTCGGGGCGCAGTATGAGCGTCGATGCGGTCGGCGTCGGCGGACGACCTTTCGCCGATCTGTACCGGCTCGACGGCGCGGCCACCGCGATAGATGCTGCGGCGCTCGCCTGTTTGGTCGGCTAGCCCACGCCCTCGCGTCGCGCACCCGCGAGCATCTTGCGGGCGATGGCGCGGACGGCTTCGTCGTCCTTGGTCTCGTCCCTTGCGGGGTCGCCTAGATGGTCGAGGCTGCTCTCGACGAAGTCGAGGAGGCCGGGGTGGCGCGCCTCGACATACTCCAGCGTCTTGAACAGGACATGCTCGGCCGCGATCTCGCGGCGGCGGGCCTGGACTGCGGTGTCGGTGTGGTCGGTCATCGGCTGAACGCTCCCGTGGACGGTCGAGCAGGCTGAACGCGGGAGGCGGCGATCGGTCGCAGGCGTCCGAGAGTGGAATCCGGGCGCGTTTTCGACTATATCGCCACTCATGCAGATAGTTCCGGCCGCCCTCATGCCCATTCCCGGGCACATCGATCCCGTGCCCGTCCCGCGCGCGGTTGTACCCAGGCCCGACGGACGCGTCGACGTGGTCGGGTTGGGCAAGGACCAACTGCGCGAGGAACTGCTCGCGGGCGGGATGGAGCCCAAGCAGGCCAAGCTGCGCGCCAAGCAGATCTGGCACTGGATCTACAATCGCGGCGCGACCGAGTTCGCGCAGATGACCGACATCGCCAAGGCGCAGACGCCGTGGCTCGCCGAACGGTTCGTGGTAGGCCGGCCCGAGGTGATCGAGGCGCAGGTGTCCACCGACGGCACGCGCAAATGGCTGCTGCGGAGCCCTGACGCGCAGGATTACGAGATGGTGTTCATCCCCGACGCCGACCGGGGGACGCTATGCGTGTCGAGCCAGGTGGGGTGTACGCTCAACTGCCGCTTCTGCCACACGGGCACGATGCGGCTGGTGCGTAACCTGACCGCGGGCGAAATCGTCGGGCAGGTGATGCTCGCGCGCGACGGCTTGGGCGAATGGCCGAGCCAGCCGGAGGGGCGGATGCTCACCAACATCGTCATGATGGGGATGGGCGAGCCGCTCTATAACTTCGACGCGGTACGCGACGCGCTCCGGGTGGTGATGGACGGCGACGGGCTCGCCCTGTCCAAGCGCCGGATCACGCTGTCGACGAGCGGCGTGGTGCCGATGATGGCGCGCGCGGGGGCGGAGATCGGGGTCAATCTGGCCGTGTCGCTCCATGCGGTGACCAAGGAGGTACGCGACGAGATCGTGCCGCTGAACCGCAAATACGGGATCGAGGAGTTGCTCCAGGCCTGCGCCGACTATCCCGGCGCGAACAACGCGCGGCGGATCACGTTCGAGTACGTCATGCTGCGGGACAAGAACGACAGCGACGAGGATGCGCACGAGTTGGTGCGGCTGCTCCGCCACTACCGGCTGCCCGCCAAGGTGAACCTGATCCCGTTCAACCCATGGCCCGGCGCGCCGTACGAATGCTCGACGCCCGAGCGGGTGGCGCGCTTCTCCGACATCGTGTTCGAGGGTGGTATCTCGGCGCCCGTCCGGCGGCCGAGGGGGCGGGACATCGATGCGGCGTGCGGGCAGCTCAAGACCGCGGCCGAGCGCAAGTCTCGCGCCGAGCTCGACCTGCAGGCCGACGAGAAGATGGCGGCGCTGGCTTAGCCAACCCGGCCGGGGTAGCGGCCGGCGATGCAGACAGACATCGAGATCTCCCGCGCCGCGACGCTCCACCCCATCGGTGAGGTCGCCGCCCGGCTAGGCATCCCTGACGAGGCGGTCGAGCCGTACGGGCGGTACAAGGCCAAGATCGACCCGGGCGCGATCGAGCCTAGGCCGACGCGCGGCAAGCTGATCCTCGTCACCGCGATCAATCCGACGCCCGCGGGCGAGGGCAAGACGACCACCTCGATCGGTCTGGCGGACGCGCTGACGCTGACCGGCCGCCGCGCGGTCCTCGCGCTCCGCGAGCCATCGCTGGGGCCATGTTTCGGGACCAAGGGCGGTGCTACCGGCGGGGGTCGCGCGCAGGTCGCGCCGATGGAGGAGATCAACCTCCATTTCACCGGCGACTTCCATGCGGTGACGGCGGCGCACAATCTGCTCGCCGCCATGATCGACAACCATGTCCATTGGGGCAACGCGCTGGGTATCGACGTGCGGCGGGTGACGTGGCGGCGCGTGCTCGACGTCAACGACCGGGCGCTACGCCGGATCGTCCAGTCGCTTGGTGGCGTGGCTGACGGCTACCCGCGCGAGTCCGGGTTCGACATCACCGTCGCGTCGGAGGTGATGGCTATCCTGTGCCTCGCGCGCGACCTGGACGACCTGCAGGACCGGCTCGGCCGCATCGTCGTCGCCTCCACGCGCGACCGGCGGCCGGTCACCGCGCGCGAGCTGAGGGCGGACGGAGCGATGGCGGTGCTGCTCCGCGAGGCGGTCAAGCCCAACCTCGTCCAGACGCTGGAGGGCACCCCGGCCTTCGTCCATGGCGGGCCGTTCGCCAATATCGCGCATGGCTGCAACTCGGTGATCGCGACCAAGGCGGCGCTGGCGCTGGGCGATTACGTCGTCACCGAGGCGGGGTTCGGCGCGGATCTGGGCGCGGAGAAGTTCTTCGACATCAAATGCCGCCAGGCGGGGCTGTCGCCCGACGCCGCGGCTATCGTCGCGACGGTGCGCGCGCTCAAGATGAACGGCGGGGTCGCCAAGGGCGATCTCGCCCGCGAGGATGTGGAGGCGGTACGGCGGGGGGCGGTCAACCTGCTGCGTCACCTGGAGAACATCCGGTCATTCGGCGTACCCGCGGTCGTCGCGATCAACGGCTTCGACGCGGACACGCCCGCTGAGCTAGAGGCAATCCGCGACCTCGTGGCGGCGGCCGGGTCGGAAGCGATCGTCTGCCGCCACTGGGCGGAAGGCGGCGCGGGCGCGGTCGAGCTGGCCGAGGTGGTCGCGGCGCTAGCTGACGGCGGGACGGCGCGGTTCGCGCCGTTATACCCGGACGAGCTGCCGCTGTTCGAAAAGATCGAGCAGGTCGCGACGCGCATCTACCGCGCGCGCGGCGTCACCGCGCCGCCCGCGATCCGCAAGCAGCTCGCGATGTGGGAGGCGGCGGGTCACGGCCGGCTGCCGGTGTGCATGGCCAAGACGCAATACAGCTTCTCGACCGACCCGGCGCTGGTCGGCGCGCCGACGGAGTTCAACGTGCCGGTGCGCGAGGTCAGGCTGGCGGCGGGTGCCGGCTTCGTGGTGGCGATCTGCGGCGACCTGATGACGATGCCCGGCCTGCCCCGCATTCCGGCGGCGGAAGGCATGCGCCTGAACGCGGCGGGCGAGATCGAGGGACTGTCGTGACGCGGGCGGAAGGTCAATAAAGTCACGCCAAGGACGCCTCCGCGGCGGGTTCAATCCTGACCGTGGTCATCACTTACGAGCCGAGCCGCTTGACACGCTTGACACCAAGGCGCGAACGATCCGGCTTCATCGTTTCGATTTAGAACAATGTCAAAGAGCGCTGGAGCACGTTGAATCCGAGTCGCGGCGACTCTGGCACAAGCCGCATCTTGTAGGACAGCGACTTTCGCGCTGTCGATCTCGAGTCATTGCGGACATCTAGGCAGCCTATAGTCCAGCTTGTGACTTACTTAATCCTCAGACTTAGACCCGCGACGGCCAAGCAAACCTAGGAAAGTGTAGCCAAGCTTCTGGACTCCCGCGAAGAGCGCCGGGAAAACAAGATTTAGGACCACACATACTACGAGCGCGCCTACTCCATGCACGTTTTGGCCGCCGGAACTGACGGTGTTTGCGCCGAACATCGCCGAAACAGCTAAAAGCAAGAAGAGGGGCGCCATGCCGAGCGCGAGGCTCACGAAGCACTGCCTGAATGTTGGTGTGGCGCTCTGCATACTCATTCGTCCCCGCTGCGTCCGGCCCGTGCTGCCGAAAAACGCCGTTCGGGGCAAGGAGAACGGGATGTCTGCTCTCCACCCTAATCCGTCATGTCGGACTTGACCCGGCATCCCGCTTCTTCCTTTGCGCGAAGGTCAGCGGGATCCCGGGTCGAGCCCGGCGTGACGAGGTGGGTGGGACGGCTGGTCACTCCATTCGGCACCGCAATGCGAGTCGACAAGCGCGCCCGGACGCGGGAAAGAGCGCGGTGCCCAACCTCCTCCCCCTCGCCCTGCCCTTCGCCGCCGGGATCGTGGGCGGAGCGATGAACGCGCTCGCGGGGGGCGGCACCTTCGCGACGTTGCCCGCGCTGATCGCGCTCGGGTTGCCCGCCAACACCGCCAACGCGACGTCGAACGTCGCGCTGTTGCCCGGCGCGGCGGCGAGCGCCTGGACGTTCCGGGGGGAGCTGGGACCGCTGGGCGGGGTGTCGCTCGTCATGCTGGCGGGGCTCACATTCACGGGCGCGATCGCGGGGAGCCTGCTGCTGGTGTGGACGCCCACCGCGACCTTCGATCTCGTCATCCCCTGGCTGCTGCTGTTCGCGTTCCTGGTCATCGCATTCGGCAAGCAGGCGTCGGCGTGGCTGCATGAGCGCGTAGCGATCGGGCCGCGCTCGCTGATCGCCGCGCAGACGTTGCTGGGGGTGTATGGCGGGTATTTCGGCGGGGGCGTGGGGTTGATCACGACGGCGGTGTACGGGCTGCTCGCGGGGCTCGCGCCGCGCGCGCTGTTCGCGCCGCGCACGCTGATGCTGGGGATCGCCAATGCGGCGGCGGCCCTCGTGTTCGTGGGTTTCGGGATGGTGGCGTGGGCGGCGTGCCTGCCGATGCTGGCGGGGGCGGTGCTCGGCGGTTGGGCGGGAGCGCATCTGGGGCTGCGGCTGCCCGCTGGCGCGGTCCGGTCGTGGACGCTGCTGGTCACGGCGGTGACGACGGGCGTGTTCTTCTGGCGCGCCTACGGCTAGGCTTTACGCCCATGGCGCTCATCGATCGTTTCCTGGCGCGCGCGGTAAAGCGCGGGCGCCTCACCGTGATCCATCCGGGCGGCGACCGCGTCGTCTTCGGGCGGGCCGATCCCGAGCTCCCCGACGTGACGATCCGCTTCACCGACCGCGCGGCCGAGCGGCGGATCCTTGCCGATCCGGGGCTCGGCGCGGGCGAGATGTTCATGGCCGGGCGTATGACGATCGAACAGGGCGAGGTGTGGGACCTGGTCCGCATGTTGAAGGCGAGCAACGCCTGGGAGCGCGGGCGCAGCCAGATGAAGGGCGGCCGGACGACGCGCGCGCTCGACGCCGTCAGATACCGGCTCGATCGTTATAACTCGGCGCGGCGGTCTCGGCGCAACGTCGCGCATCATTACGACCTGTCGGCCGACTTCTACCGGCTCTTCCTCGACCCCGACCTTCAATATAGCTGCGCCTACTTCACCGATCCGGGAAACACGCTGGAACAGGCGCAGGCGGACAAGCAGGCGCACATCGCGGCCAAGCTGCTCCTCGAACCCGGGATGCGCGTGCTCGATATCGGATGCGGCTGGGGCGGGCTGGCGCTGTACCTGCACGCGAAGACGGGCGCCGAGGTGCTCGGCGTCACGCTATCCACCGAGCAGCTCGCGGTCGCGCGCGCCCGCGCCGAGGCGGCGGGGGTGGCGGACAAGGTGCGGTTCGAGTTGATCGACTACCGCGCGGTGGAGGGTCGGTTCGACCGGATCGTCTCGGTGGGCATGTTCGAGCATGTCGGCCCGCCCCAATACCGGGCGTTCTTCGCCAAATGCCGCGACCTGCTGAGCGAGGACGGCGTCATGCTGCTCCATACGATCGGGCGGATCGGCAAGCCCGGGGTGACCGACGCCTGGACCGCGAAGCACATCTTTCCGGGCGGCTACAACCCGGCGCTGTCGGAGATCGTGCGGGGGTATGAGGGCCTGCGCATGTTCCCGACCGACGTGGAGGTGCTCAGGCTGCATTACGCCTGGACGATCCGGCATTGGTACGAGCGCGCCGTCGCGGCGCGGGCGGCGATCGTGGCGATGTACGACGAGCCGTTCTACCGGATGTGGACCTTCTACCTGTCGGGCGCGGCGGCAGCGTTCGAGTTCGGGGGGATGTGCAACTATCAGCTGCAATTTTCGCGCTCGCGGCGCGCGGTGCCGGTGACGCGGGGTTATGTGGGGGTGGCGGAGGCGGGGCTGCGGGATGACGATCCCTCTCCCGCTTTTGCGGGAGAGGGATAGACGCGGCGTAGACGCGGCTAGGGTGAGGGGCGGGCCTGCGCGGCTAGAGGTCCGGCCCTCACCCTGGCGCTGACGCGCCTGTCCCTCTCCCGCGAAAGCGGGAGAGGGTTTGGGCTAGGCAGCGCTCGGCGGGTTGGCGTGGACGTAGGCGACGAGCGCCTCGAGCGCGGGGTGGTCGACATCCGCCAGCCGCTTCACGTACACGCAGCCCTTGCCGAGCTTCACCGGGCCGAGCCGGCGCAGGAGCGCGTCGTGGTCCGGCCCCTCACCGGGCAGATACAACGTCAGCGCGTCCTTGCGCGCGGCCAGGCCTACGCGGAAGGCCTCCCCCTCGCGTCCGCTCTCGTAGCGGTAACGGTACCGGCCGAAGCCGATCATCGATCCCCAGGCGACCGGAAGCTCGCCAGTGACCCGCGCCATCAGCTCGGCCGCGGCACGGGCGTCCGCAGCACGGGCGGGCGGAGCCTTGGCCAACAACGTCTCGACCTCGTCCGCCATCGCGTCCCCTCCCGCGCGCATCATCGCGCGGGAACGGCGCGGAGTCTAGCGCGCCGGGTTCTTCAGGAACGCTTCGGCGAAACCCCGTTCGCGTGGGCCCAGGCGGCCGTCGCGGTTGCGGTCGAAGCGGGTCCAGAACTCGTCGTTAACCGTCTGGGCCTCGTCGCGGGCGATCGAGTTCGATTTGTTCCCGTCCAGCCGGTTGAACCACATGTTGGTCAGGATGCGGCTGCGCCCGGTCGACAGCCGACCGTAATGACGGTTGACGGCCTGCGTCACCTCGCCGCGCGCGAGCACGCCGTCGCGGTTGAGGTCGGCGCGCGCGAACTCGGTCCGGACCCAGGCGCGCGAGGCGACACGCGTGGTCGGCGTCTGGGCGAGCGCCGCGGCCCCGGTGGCAAGCGCCAAGCCGAGAATAAGGAGGCGCGTGGGGAAAGCTGCTGGATGAGTCATGCCCGCCTGAACGGGCGGCTCCCGGCTTCGATCCCTCCTATCGCCCCTGCACGCCCGCCTTGGCCGCCGCACGCTCGCCGCCGCCGATGCGGCCATCGCGGTTCGCGTCGTAGCGCTGGAACACCGCCGCCAGCAGCCCCTGCGCCTCGGCCTCGGTCACGCGGCCGTTCTTGTCGAGGTCGGCGCGGCCGAACCACAGGTCGGTCAGGCGCTGGACGTTGACCGGATCGGGCTTCTTCGTGCCCGCGCGCATCCGGCCCAGGCGCGCGGCGATTTCCGGCTTGGTCCATGCGCCGTCCTTGTTCAGGTCGGTCGCGGCGAACTCGCGCGAGAAGCGGGCGGCGGCGGTGGCCTGGGTCTCCTGCGCCAGAGCTGGGACGGGCAGGACGATGAGGACGAGGGCAAGCAGTCGCGTCACGGGCGGGGACCTTTCACGGGAAAGGACGCGTTACCCGCCCCGGCTTGTACCCCAAATGAACGCCCGGTACGGGCGCGAATCCTCGCTTTCGAAGGACCAGTGGTGACCGATCCCGTGAATAAAGTGGTGCTCGCCTATTCGGGTGGGCTCGACACCAGCGTGATCCTGCGTTGGCTGCAGGACGAATACGGGTGCGAGGTCGTGACCTTCACCGCCGATCTGGGCCAGGGCGAGGAACTCGGGCCGGCGCGCGACAAGGCGTTGATGATGGGCGTGAAGCCCGAACACGTCTTCATCGACGACCTGCGCGAGGAATTCGTGCGCGACTACGTCTATCCGACGATCCGCGCCAACGCGCTCTATGAGGGGCTGTATCTGCTCGGCACCTCGATCGCCCGGCCGCTGATCGCCAAGCGCCAGATCGAGATCGCGCGCGAGGTTGGCGCGGACGCGGTGGCGCACGGCGCGACGGGCAAGGGCAACGACCAGGTCCGCTTCGAGCTCGGCTATTATGCGCTCCAGCCCGACATCCGCGTGATTGCGCCATGGCGGGAGTGGGACCTGACGAGCCGGTCCAAGCTGATCGAATATGCCGAGTCGCGTCAGATCCCGATCCCGCGCGACAAGCGGGGCGAGGCTCCCTTTTCGACCGACGCCAACCTGCTCCATACCTCGTCGGAGGGACTGGTGCTGGAGGATCCGTGGGACGAGGTGCCCGATTACGTCTATTCGCGTACGGTCGCGCCGGAGGACGCGCCGGATACGCCGGAAGTGATCACCGTCGATTTCGAGCGCGGCGACGCGGTGGCGGTGAACGGCGAGGGGCTGTCCCCCGCGTCGCTGCTCGCCAAGCTCAACGACCTCGGCCGCGCGCACGGGATCGGGCGGCTCGACCTGGTCGAGAACCGCTTCGTGGGGATGAAGTCGCGGGGCATGTATGAAACGCCGGGCGGCACGATCCTGCACGTCGCGCACCGCGCGATCGAGCAGCTGACGCTCGACCGGGGCGCGGCGCACCTGAAGGACGAGCTGATGCCGCGCTATGCCGAGCTGGTCTATAACGGCTTCTGGTTCTCGCCGGAGCGCGAGATGCTGCAGGCGGCGATCGATCACAGCCAGGCCAAGGTCGACGGGACGGTGCGGTTGAAGCTCTACAAGGGGGCTACGCATGTCGTCGGCCGCCGTTCGCCGCATTCGCTCTATTCGGAAAAGGTCGTGACGTTCGAGGACGACGGCGGCGCGTACGACCAGCGCGACGCGGCGGGGTTCATCAAGCTGAATGCGCTCCGGCTGCGCTTGCTGGGCCGACGCGATCGTTGATCGCGGCGTGGGGTTGCTGGGGCGGCGCGACCGGTGATCCGTTAACCGTCCCGGTGCTAGCTGGGACGGGATGGACCGGGACTGGAGGGCGGACGCCGCGCGGGCGGGCGGACTGGCGCTGGCGCTGGGCGCGGCCTGGACGGTACGCGACTGGTCGGCGCTGTCGGCGCTCAGGTTGCCCGACACCGACGACGCGATGCGGCTGGTGCAGGTCCGCGACTGGCTGGGTGGGCAGGGCTGGTCCGACCTGACGCAGCACCGGCTGGCGGGCGGGCTGCCGATGCATTGGACGCGGGCGGCCGATCTGGGTCCGGCGGGGTTGATCGTCGCGCTCGCGCCGGTGGTCGGCCGCCACGGCGCGGAGGTCGCGGCGGTGGTCGCCTGGCCGCTGATGCTGTTCGCCGCCGCGCTGTTCCTCATCCAGCGAACGGCGCGGATCGTCGCGGGCGCACCGGCGGCGGGGGTCGCGGCGGTGATCGCGGCGATCGCATATCCCGCGACCACGGTGTTCGCGCCGGGTCGGATCGACCATCATGGATTGCAGCTCGTACTGTTACTTGGATCGGTGCTCATGCTGCTCGGCCCGACGACGCTCGGGCGCGGCGCTGGGCAGGGCGTGCTCGGCGCGGCAAGCCTGGTCGTGGGTCTGGAGACCGCGCCGCTCATCGGGGTGCTCGGGCTCGTCGCGGTGGTCGAATGGGTGCGCGGGAACAAGACCGCCCAGCGCAGGCTGGGCGGACTCGCAGTCGGGGCGGGCGGCGGGCTGGTCGCCGCGCGCGCGGCGTTCGCGGCCGATGGGTGGACGATCGGATGGTGCGACGGGCTGACGCTGGAAGCTTGGCGAGCGACCGCGGCGATGGCGGGGGCGCTCGCGCTCCTCGCGCTCATTCCCGCGCGGGTCGGACCGGGCGCGCGGACCGGCCTCGTAGTCGCGGTGCTGGCGGGGGCGGGAGCGTTCGTCGCGTCGGTCGCCCCGCGCTGCCTGTCGCCCTATGGCGGGGTCGACCCGTACCTCGTGCGGGTCTGGCTGGCGCGCGTGGGTGAGGCGCGGTCGATCCTGACCGCGCCGCCGGGCACGAGCTTCGCCTATCTGGGGCTGGCGGCGGCGGGGCTGATCGCGGGCGGGTGGCGGCTGCGGCGCAAACCGACGCGTGGGTGGGCGGTGCTGGCGGCATTGCAGGCGGTCGCACTCGCGGTGGCCTGCGTCCAGCTGCGCGGGGCCTACCCGGCCGCGCTACTCGCCGCGCCCGCGCTGGCGGCGGTGGTCGTTGCCGCGCGCGGACGCGGCAGCTGGCGGCTGGCGGGCGCGTGGGCGGCATCGGCGGGAATGCTCTATCCGCTCGCGGCGGGCGCGGTTCCGGCCGCGTCGGATCCGCCGCCGGACGCGGTCACCTGTGAGCTGCCGCCCGCGCTCGCGCGCTTAGCACCCGGCCGGGTGCTGGCGCCGATCGATCTTGGCCCGCGCATCCTGCTCGAGACCCGGCATTCGGTGGTCGCCGCACCATATCACCGCAACAACGCCGGCAACCGCGCGCTGTTCATGGCGAGGAACGACCCGGCGGCGGCGCGAGTGGTATTCGGCGAATGGCGCATCGCCTATGTCGTCGCGTGCGACCCGGCATGGGCGCGCGCGGCCGGACTCCGCCGCTTGGACCGGGACCTGTACGCGCCGGGCTGACGCACCGATCGGCCCGCTTGTCGCGCCAAACCGGCGGGCCTAGGGCCGGGGCCGATGCAGGCGCAGCCCCCGACCGAACTCCACTGGTGGCAGACCCGCCTGTTCGTCGCATTGGCCGCGCTCGCCTCGACGATCCCGCTCTGGTGGCCCGACATCCCTCCGCTCGTCGATCTGCCCGGGCATATGGGCCGCTACCGCGTGCAGCTCGCGATCGGCGATCATCCGCATCTGGCGACCTGGTACGATTTCCGCTGGCAGGTGATCGGCAATCTGGGCGTCGATCTGTTGATCGAGCCGTTGGGCCGGCTGCTCGGGCTCGAACCGGCGGTCAAGCTGATCGTGCTGCTCATCCCCGCATTGACGGTGGCGGGGCTGCTCTGGATCGCGCGCGAGGTCCATGGGCGCGTGCCCGCGACCGCGCTGTTCGCGCTCCCGCTCGCCTACGGCTATCCGTTCCAGTTCGGGTTCGTGAATTTCGCGCTGTCGATGGCGGTGGCGCTCAACCTGTTCGCGCTGTGGCTGCGGCTCGCGCGGATGGGGCGGTTGCGGCTGCGCGCGGCGTTGTTCGTGCCCGCCTCGTGCCTGCTGTGGCTGTGCCACACCTTCGGCTGGGGGGTACTGGGCGTGCTCGCCTTCTCCGCCGAGCTGATCCGCCAGCACGACGCCGCCGCGGGCGAGCACGGGCTGACGCGCCGTTGGGCGCTACCCGCCGTACGCGCCGGGCTGGGCTGCCTGCCGCTCGCGCTGCCGATGGTGCTGATGGTATCCTGGCGGTCGAGCGACCACGTCACCGGCAAGACGGGCGACTGGTTCAATTGGCGCGGCAAGTTCTCCTACGTCGCCATGATCCTGCGCGACCAGTGGATGGCGTGGGACATCGCATCGGCGACGATCTTGTATTTTATCCTGTTTCGGGGAGTGCGGAACCAGCGGATCGAATATTCGCGCAATCTGCTGTTGTCGGCGCTGTTCCTGCTGCTGGTGTTCTTTCTACTGCCCCGCGTGGTGTTCGGCTCGGCCTATGCGGATATGCGGCTGATCCCGTTCGCGGTGGCGATCGCGCTGGTGGCGCTGCGACCGCGTCGCGGGGTGTCGGTGAAGGGATCGGCGACGTTGGCGGCGCTGGGCCTTGCCTTCTTCCTCGCGCGGCTGGGTGGCACGACCTGGAGCTACGCACTCTATGATCGCAGCTATGACCGGGCGTTGGCTGTGCTGCCGCGCGTGCCGATGGGGGCACGGCTGTTGACCTTCGTCGGGCGCACCTGCCGCGACGAGTGGGCCTATTCGCGGCTCGAGCACATTCCCGCGATGGCGCTGGTCCGCCGCCTCGCCTATTCGAACGACCAATGGTCGATGCCGGGCGGCCAGCTGCTGACGACCCGTTACTACGCATCGGGTCGATATTCCCATGACCCCAGCCAGATGGTGACCTACGTCCAATGCCGGCGCGAGCTGTGGCGACCGATCGGCCGCGCGCTGGCGGAGTTCCCGCGCGAGGCGTTCGATTACGTCTGGATCCTGCAACCGCCGCCTTACGACCCGGCGCTGCTCCGGGGACTGACGCCGATCTGGCGCGACGGGCGCAACCTGCTGCTGCGGGTGGACGCCAAAAGTGGACAAGGGCGCGCTCCGCCTATCCCGCCTTCCGGAACGGGGTGAACGCCTCCAGGTAATCGCGTTCCGCCGCGATGCCCGCGCGCTCGCGGCGGAGGAACTCGGCGACCGCCTCGCGGAAGTTCGGGTCGGGCAGATGATGCGCAGACCAGGTGGCCACGGGGGAATAACCGCGCGCCAGTTTGTGCTCGCCCTGCGCGCCCGCCTCGACGAACTGGAGTCCCCGCGCGATCGCGGCGTCGATCGCCTGATAGTAGCAGAGCTCGAAATGGAGGAACGGCACCTCCTCGGTCGCTCCCCAATAGCGACCATAGAGCGTATCCGCGCCGACCAGGTTGAGCGCCCCCGCGATCGGTCGCCCGTCCCGCTCGGCGAGGATCAGGAGCGTACGGTCGCCCATCCGCTCGCCGA
Source organism: uncultured Sphingomonas sp. (assembly GCF_964235535.1). Classification (GTDB taxonomy): domain Bacteria; phylum Pseudomonadota; class Alphaproteobacteria; order Sphingomonadales; family Sphingomonadaceae; genus Sphingomonas. Next base: position 33,745 of record NZ_CAXSBH010000017.1, on the reverse strand, counting down.
GCAGCGAGAAGAAGGCGCGGGTCAGATAGGGTTGGCCCCATTTGCGTCGCCCGGTGTCCTGATAAAAGCGCCAGAACGCGTCCCAATGCGCCTCGGTCAGCTCGGCGCCGGTCAGATGGCGGATCGTCAGCCCCTCCACCGCGCCCGCGCGCTCCTTGCGGATCGCCTTGCGCTTGCGCGACGCCAGCGCGTTCAGGAAGTCGTCGAAGGTCGCGTAGCCGTCGTTCGCCCAGTGGAACTGGACGCCCTCGCGGATCAACCAGCCCGCCGCCTCGAACAGCGGCAGCTGTTCGGGTGTTACGAAGGTCGCATGCGCGGAGGACAGGCCGTGCTGCTCGACGACGGCCTCAACCCCGGCGATCAGCGCGGGCGCGTCCGCCGAGTCGCGCAGCAACAGACGCGGACCCGGCACCGGGCTGAAGGGCGCGGCGAGCTGAAGTTTGGGATAGTAACGCCCGCCCGCGCGCTCCCAGGCATCCGCCCAGCCGTGGTCGAACACGTACTCGCCCTGGCTGTGGCTCTTGGCGTAGGCGGGCGCGACTGCGCGTGTGGTTCCGCACGCACCCTCGATCACGATCGGCACGGCTTGCCAGCCCGATCGCCCGCCGACGCTCCGGGATTCCTCGAGGATCGAGAGGAAGGCGTGCGAGACGAACGGGTTACCCGTGCCGGCGCAGCCGTCCCAGTCCGCCGCAGGTATCTGGGCGACGCCGTCGACGATGCGGGCGGTGACGGCGGTCATGCGCCTACCGAGATAGGACGCGGGCGCGCCGCCTCCAACCCGCTCAGTTCAGCTGGATCACCGCGTCGACTTCGACCGCCGCGCCGAGCGGGAGGGCGGCGACGCCGACGGCGGCGCGGGCGTGACGGCCCGTCTCGCCGAACAAGGCCGCCATCAGCTCGGACGCGCCGTTGGCGACCTTGGGCTGATCGGTGAAGTCGGGGGTGGAGTTGACGAACACGCCCAGCTTCACGATCCGGCGCACCCGGTCGAATCCGCCCAGCGCCGCCTTTATCTGCGCGACGACCATCAGGCCGCAAAGGCGGGCGGCTTCCTGGCCGTCCTCGAGCGACATGGTCTCGCCCAGGCGACCGGTCACGACCTGGCTGTCCTGAAAGGGGAGCTGGCCCGACAGATACAGCATCCCGCCCGCCTCGACGGTCGGAACGTACGCGGCGACGGGCGCGGCCGCCGGGGGGAGAGTCAGGCCCAGCTTGGCCAGCTTCGCGTCGATGGAATCGGTCATGCGCGGCAGCTGCCCGGCCCCTGCTCAGTCGTCAAGTCGGGGCGGGCGACCCGGCTTCGAACCGCGCGGCGATCCAGGCCCGGGCGTCGCGCCAGTCGTCGATGCGCGCATGCGCGTGCGGGGCGGGCGCGATGTGCGGCGCAAGCTCGGGCTCCGACACCATGTGCAGTCGGTGGACGCCCGGCGCATGGGTCGCGACCGATTCGTGATGAACGGGCAGGTCGTCGACGAACACCGCGACGGTCGCGCCGTACTCGGCCACGAGCCTGGCGACGGGGCCGCCCTTGCCGCCCGAATTGCACTCTACACGCGCATCGATGCCGAATTTCGCGAGCTGGTCGCCGCGGGGGCCGCGGCACTCGTCGGCGATGTTGGTCAAGACGACGATGTCCGCCTGTTCGCTCAAAGCCGCGAGCGCTTCGGCGGCGTGGGGGACGAGCGTCTGGCGACCCATCTCGGCGGGAAAGAAGCCGCCTAGCAGTTCCCACGCCTTCTCCATCGCCGGGCGCTCGCCGGTGGATCGGTGGCGGAGCGTCCTGAACACCTCCGGATGACCGACGGTGAAGTCCATGTCGTGCGCCTCGCCCACCCAGTCGCCGAAATGACGGACCATGTGGAGCAGCACCTCGTCGCAGTCGCAGATCAGGAGAGGTCTCAACGATCGAGTTCCTCATGCGCCGCGACCAGCGCCTCGGGCGCGACCTCCAGCTCCTCCGCGCAAGCCATCAGGTCAGGCTGATGCGCCTCCAGAAAGCCCATGACCGCCGCCAGCACCGCGGGCTCGCCCGCGCGCTCGCGCAGGTCGCTCGGATCGAGGCCGGTCAAGTCGAGCAGGCGCTGTGCACGTTCGGGTTCGCCGAGCGTCCAGACCAGCGCCCGGAGCGCGAGGGCGGCGGCGTCGGGTGTATCTTGTCGGCGCAAATCGCTATATCCCGACCCGTGATGGGCTGCGCGATTTGACGAAGAAGGTGCTCGTTGTCGAGGACAACGAACTCAACCTCAAGCTGTTCTGCGACCTGCTCCGCGCGCATCACCATTCGGTCGAGCCCGTGCGGGACGGGCGCGAGGCGGTGGCGCGCGCGCGTGCCTTCGCACCCGACCTGATCGTGATGGACATCCAGATGCCGCACGTGACCGGATACGACTTGATCCTGGAGCTCAAGGCCGACGCAGAGCTCCGGTCGATCCCGGTGATGGCCGTCACCGCCTATGCGGGCCGCGACGACGAGGAGCGCATCCGCGCGGCGGGGGCGAACGCGTATGTGTCGAAACCGATCAGCCTGCAGCGGTTCATGAACGAGGTCGCGGCGCTGATGTAAGACGGGTTCGACGCGGCAAAGCCGCGTCGTCGGTCGTGGCTTGCGCCACGCCGGCCGGGCTTGGGCGAGTCTTGCGGCGGGGCGCCGCAAGCCGCCCTGCGCCTTACTTTATCTTCGCTTCCTTGAACTCGACATGCTTGCGCACGACGGGGTCGTACTTGCTGAAAGACAGCTTCTCCGTCTTGGTGCGCGGGTTCTTCTTGGTGACGTAGAAGAAGCCGGTGTCGGCGGTGCTGACGAGCTTGATCTTGATGGTGGTCGGCTTGGCCACGGGCCTTATCCTTCGACGATCCGGTGCGGAAATGAGTAAAGGCGGCGGACAGGCGCCCGCCGCTTCGATCGGCGGCGCGAATGACGCATCGCCGGCTCCAAGTCAATCGCGCCCGCCGGTAACGCGACCTTCATGCCGATGGTGCAGCCTCCGGACCGGGACGGGGAGGATGCATTATGGTGGGCACTGGACTGGACGCGGTGAGGGCCGACCTCACCCACCGCATCGCCGCGATCGATGGCCGCGCCGCGCGCTCCCAAACGCACGATCTCGTGGGCGAGCTGCACCAGGTACGTGCGATCGCGCACCGGGCGGGGCTCCATCCGGCGGTGACGGTAGCGCACCTGCTCGACCGCGCCCTGTCGCGCGGGGAGCATGGACCGCTCGTCCATGGCTGGCTGGGGATGCTCAGCGACGCGGTCGGGTGCGAGCGGAGCGACGATGCGGCGTGCGACATATTCGCGGCGGCCTGTGCAGTGCGCCTGGCGGGATGAGCATGTGGATGCGCTGATGGCGGCACTGGTCGCGGGCGCGTTGGCGCAAAGCGGCGACCGGACGCCGTGGCTGGCCGCGATCCTCACCGACCGGTATGCGCGGCCGGGGCTGGTGATCCTCGCCGCCGCGCTTGCCCTCCTATGCGCGAGCTCCCTCGCCTGCACGGGTGCATTGCTGCTGGAGGGTAGGCTGACGCCCGAAGCAGGGCGACTGTTCCTGGCGCTCGCGCTGCTGCTCCAGGGTGCGGGCGGGCTGATGCGCTCGGAGGGTCCCGATCGGCTGGCGGGATGGAAGCTGGGCGCGTTCGGGACGAGCTATGTCGGCTTGTTCATCCTGGCATTCGGCGACGGGCTGCAGTTCATCGTCCTAGCGGTCGCCGCGCGGGCGGCGCTGCCGTGGGCGGCGGCGATCGGCGCAACGATCGGATCGCTCGCGGTGATCGCCCCCGCCGCGCTGATCGGCGAGCGGGCCTGGACCGCCCTGCCCCAACTTGCCGCGCGGCGGGTCGCGGCGGTGCTGTTTCTCGCGACCGGTGCCGCACTCGCGCTTTCGGCGCTCCGGCTGCTCTGACGCGGGAGCCAATCGGCGCGCGCGTCGTTCCGCTTCCGAACCCCATTCCGGAGCATCCCATGGCCGACGCCGTTCCCCAGCAGCTCGACACGCCCACCGACCTGAACCGCAACGACACGCGCAGCGTGGCCGACGGGCTCAACCTCGTGCTGGCCGATTCGTTTGCGTTGTATCTCAAGACCAAGAACTATCATTGGCACGTGTCCGGCCCGCATTTCCGCGACTATCACCTGATGCTCGACGATCAGGCTACGCAAATCCTGGAGACCACAGACGTGATCGCCGAGCGCGTGCGCAAGACGGGCAACGTCACGCTCCGCTCGATCGGCGACATTCAGCGCCACCAGTCGATTCGCGACGACGATCGCGACTTCGTGCCGCCGCAGGAGATGCTGGCGAACCTGCGCGAGGACAATTTGAAGCTCGTCGAGGTCATCCGCGACGCCCGCGAGCGCGCAGAGGAGGCGCGCGATACGGCAACATCGTCGATCGCGGACGAGTGGATCGACCAGGCGGAGGAGAGGGCATGGTTCCTGTTCGAGGCGAGCCGGACGGCTTAAGCACAGCCTAAGCCTCCGAAACAGCGAGCCGAGCGGCCGGCCTCGGCACCTGTCGAGGACCGACGACGCGGGATTTACTCCCGCGTCACTCACCCGCAGCTACTAAGGTCCTAGCGTCAGCAGCCAGATGTCCGGCGGCGCGCCAATACGAAACGGGGTGGTCGCTCCTAGCCCGCCGGTGACGACGACGACCCGGCCCTCCCGCCTGATGATGCCGCAGCGGTATTTGGGATCGAACAATGGTCGATCGGGCGAGGTCATCATCACCAGCCTTACGCCGATAACGGGCAGCATGATCTGCCCGCAATGTGTATGGCCCGCCAGCACGAGCGTGCCCTTGGATGTTTGCGGCACGATGGCGGGCGAATGGGTTACGATCAGTCCGGGCCGCGTCATTTCGGCGAGTACCGCCGCGGTTCGGTCGTGACCGGTAAAGGCGTCACCTACGCCGCCGATCGTCAGCGGACCGCGCCTGGCGACTTGGTTCTCCAGCACGGTCACGCCTGCTTGCGCGAGCTGCGCGCGAACCATTTCGGGCGCGGTCCAGTGGTCGTGATTGCCGAGCACCGCGACCACGCCGTACCGGGCGCGCAGCCTGCTCAGGGGTGCGCCGAGCCGGGCCGCGGCCCGTGCGCCCGCAACTGGATCCTCGCCGCTGATGAAGTCGCCCGCCATCAGCACGAGGTCGGGGCGGAGCATGTTTACCTGCCCAACGATGCGTCTCAGCCGCCATTCGGGCATCGCCGGGCCGCCGATATGGATGTCGCTGAGCAGCGCGACCCGCATCGGCGGTGTGCTCTCCGGCCAGCCGAGCATGGCGATGGTCGCGCGGCGGACTACCGGGTCGCGCCGTGCCTCGGAAAACGCATAAACGACGATCGCCGTCAGGACCGCGAGCAGGAACAACATCAAGCGACGCATCCGTAACGAATAGCGGGAGCGCGGGCGCTTGCCTATGCGTTCGCCCGCCATGCACGCCTTCGCAGCCCTGCTCGATTCGCTTATCTACACCCGCTCGCGCAACGCCAAGCTCAAGCTCGTCGCCGACTATCTGCGTACGACGCCCGATCCCGACCGGGGTTGGGCGATGGCGGCGCTGACGGGCGATCTGGACCTGCCTGCGGTCAAACCCGCGCTGATCCGCGCCTTGATCGAGACGCGGATCGACCCCGTGCTGTTCCGCATGAGCCGCGACTTCGTGGGCGACACGGCGGAGACGGTGTCGCTGCTGTGGCCGGCGCCGGTGGTCCCGGTCGCCGCCGAGCCGCTCACGGTGTCGGGCGCGGTCGACCGATTGCGCCACCTGTCGCGCTCCGACGCGCCCGCCGAGCTGGCGCGCATGCTCGACCAGCTCGATCCGGAGGAGCGGTTCGCGCTATTAAAGATGGCGACGGGCGAGCTGCGCGCGGGGCTGTCCGCGCGGCTTGCCAAGACCGCGCTGGCGGATGCGTACGGGGTCGATGTCGATCTGGTCGAGGAGCTGTGGCACGGGCTCGACCCGCCCTATGCCTCGCTGTTCGATTGGGTCGAGGGACGCGGCGAGCGGCCGAGCCCCGTCGATGTGCCCACCTTCCGCCCCTTCATGCTAGCCCACGGGCTGGAGGACGCGCGCGTGTCGCTCGAGGAGTATGCGGCCGAGTGGAAGTGGGACGGCATCCGCGTCCAGATCGTCCATGTCGCGGGTCAGACCCGACTTTATAGCCGTACCGGCGACGACGTGACCGGATCGTTTCCCGACGTCGCCGCCGCCTTTTCGACGCCGGGCGTCGTCGATGGCGAGCTGATGGTGAAGGGCGAGCATCAGGGCGGGACGCTGGAGGATGGCGGGGGTGCGGCGAGCTTCAACGCGCTCCAGCAGCGGCTCGGGCGCAAGGTCGTGTCGGCCAAGATGCTGGCCGACTATCCCGCCTTCGTGCGCGTGTACGACCTGCTCGTCGACGGGACGGAGGACTTGCGAGTGCTGTCCTGGACCGATCGCCGCGCGCGGTTGGAGGCGTTCATGCCCGGGCTCGATCCCGACCGGTTCGATCTGAGCCAGGTGATCGAGGCGACCGACTTCACCGAACTGGAGGCGATCCGCGCGGGGACGCGCGATGCGGCGATCGAGGGGGTGATGCTGAAACGCCGCGACTCGCCCTACACCGGCGGCAGGCGCGCGGGGCTGTGGTACAAATGGAAGCGCGACCCGCTCACCGCCGACTGCGTGATCATGTACGCGCAGCGCGGGTCGGGGCGGCGGTCGAGCTATTACAGCGACTATACCTTCGGCTGCTGGACCGACGACGGCGAGCTCCAGCCCGTCGGCAAGGCCTATAGCGGCATCACCGACGAGGAGCTGCGCCAGCTCGACAAGTTCGTGCGCACCAACACGCTGAACCGCTTCGGCCCGGTGCGCGAGGTGGATAAAACGATGGTGCTGGAGATCGCGTTCGACTCGATCCACGGCTCGACGCGGCACAAATCGGGGGTGGCGATGCGCTTTCCGCGGATCGCCCGGATCAGGACGGATAAGCCGGCGGCGGAGGCGGACCGGGTCGAGACGCTGCGGCGGCTCGTCACCTAGCGGGCGACGCGATGTCCGCGCTCGCCGCGCTGCTCATGATCCTGTCGGGGTCGCTCCACGCGGTGGTCAACGCGCTCGTCAAAGGCGGGCGGGACAAGATGGCCGCGCGCGCCGCGACCGACGGGTCGAGCGCGGTCGTCATGCTCCCGCTCGTCGCCTTCGTGCCGCTGCCCAATGGCGCATGGACGTTGCTCGCGCTGAGCACGGTGGTTCACGCCGCCTATCTCTTCGCGCTCGTCCGCGCCTACGAGTCGGGCAACTTCTCCGCCGCCTATCCGGCGGTGCGCGGGGTCGCGCCCGTCGTGACCGCCGCGCTGTCGGTGGGGCTGATCGGCGAGCGGGTGAGCGCGGCCGACCTGATCGGCGTGGCGCTGATCGGCGGATCGATTTGCGCGCTCGTCGCGGGCCGCCATCTATCCGCCCGGACGCTGGGTTGGTGCGCGCTGACCGGGATCGCGGTCGCTGCCTATACGGTCGTCGACGCCGCCGGGGTGCGTGCGGCACCGACGCCCGCCAGCTACATCGTCTGGCTGTTCGCCGGCATGGGGCCGGTCGTCATCGCCACCTTCGCGGTCGCGACGTGCGGTCGCGTGTTCGACGGCATGCGGAACGCGTGGCGGCCGGGCGCGATCGCGGGCGCGCTCTCGATCGGCACCTACGGCGCGGCGCTCTACGCCTTTTCGCTCGGCCCTACCGCGCCGCTCGCGGCATTACGGGAAACGGGCATCGTGACTGCGATGTTGATTGCCGCATTCGTATTCGGCGAGCGTATCGGTCCGGCGCGAATGGTGACGGTGGCGGGCGTTTTGGCGGGCGCTGTGCTGATCCTGGTGGGCTGAGACGCAATGCATCCAATATGGATTTATTGTGTCTTCACACTCCTCGACCTTGGAACCGAGGGGGCCATCGAGCGTGACTCCACCAAACTCGCCGCACGACCGGTCAGCCTCCGTCCGCTTCCCGCCTTACCCGCGACGCGGCTCCAGCCGGATCTCGAACAGGGTCGGCCAGAGCTTGCCCGTGACGAACAGCCGCCGTTTGGCCGCGTCCCAGGCGATGCCGTTGGCCACCGCTTCGGGGTCGGCGACGTTCACCTCGCGGACGACCGCGGACAGGTCGATGAGCGCGGTCACGATGCCGGTCGCGGGGTCGATGCGGGCGATGTAGGGCGTGTGCCAGATGTTGGCGTAGACCGTGCCGCCGAACCATTCGAGCTCGTTCAGGTCGCGCAAGGGCCGCCCGCGCAGCGTCACGGTGACGCGGCGGCGCTCCGCGAAGGTCGTCGGGTCGAGGAAGCGGAGCGTCGGCGTGCCGTCCGATAGCACCAGCGAGCGTCCGTCGCCCGCCAAGCCCCAGCCCTCGCCGGGATAGCGGAACGAGCCTCTGCGTCCCAGCGTGCGCGCATCCCAGCGATGCGCGACGCCGTCGTGCCAGGTGAGGCTGATCAGCTCGTCCCCATACGCCGCCAACCCTTCGCCGAACTGCCCCGGCGGGATCGCCCCGCGCGCGAGCACTCGCCCGTCGGTAACGCGGACGCGCCGCACCTCCGACCGGCCTTCCCGTCCGGTGCTTTCATAGAGCGCGTCGCCTCGCCAGATCAGCCCTTGCGTGAAGGCGGTCGGATCGTGCGGGTGCCGGGCGACGATCGTCGCGGTCAGGACGGATACGGCAGGGGCCTGCGTCGCCTGGGGAGCGGGCCGCGTGGCCGCCGACGATCCGAGCGCGAGGAACGCGGGCACCCATAACAAGGCGCGAATGGAAGCGGTCGGCTTACGCTGCATGGCGGTTCGCCCATACACGGTCGAGTGCCGACCACGCGATAATTTCCGGTCGGCTCGAGATACGAGAAAGCCCGGTTCCGAGCTGACGGAACCGGGCTTCTTGGTCGTTTCGAGAGGTTCGGCCTACTGGCCGGACGAGAGGTTCACCGCCGCGTACTTGCCGCGACGGTCGACCTCGATCTCGAACTGGAGACGGTCGCCCTCGTTGAGCGCGGTCATGCCGGCGCGCTCGACGGCCGAGATATGCACGAACGCGTCGGGCTGGCCGTCATCGCGGCTGATGAAACCGAAACCCTTCATGGCGTTGAAGAACTTGACGGTGCCCGTCGCCTTTTCGCCGGTCAGCTGGCGCTGGGGCGCGCTACCCCGGTCGCCGCCGGGACCGCCCCGATCGCCGCCGCCGAAGCCGCCGCCACCGGCGCGCGGGGGGCCCGCATCGCGGTCGCGCGGCGGACCGCGGTCGGTGACGGCCATCGGCTCGCCGTCGATCTTGAGTTCGGTGGCCGAGATGCGCCCGCCGCGATCGACGAGGGTGAAGCCCATCGGCTGGCCCTCGGCCAGACCGGTCAACCCCGCCTGCTCGACCGCGGAGATATGGACGAACACGTCCTCGCCGCCGTCATCGCGGACCACGAAACCAAAGCCCTTTTGCGCGTTGAAGAACTTGACCACGCCCGTGCCCTCGCCGACGACCTGGGGCGGCATACCGCGACCGGCTCCACCGCCACCACCGCCGCCGCCGAATCCACCGCCGCCGCCACCGGAGAAGCCGCCTCCGCCGCCGCCGCGGAAACCTCCGCCACCCCCGCCGAAGCTGCTGCCGCCGCCGCCGCCGCCGCCATAGCTGCTGCCGCCACCAAAGCTGCTGCCGCCACCGCCGAAGCGATCGCCACCGCCGCCGAAGCTGCTGCCGCCGCCGCCGAACTCGCTATCGCCGCCGCCGAAGCCGTCCCGCTTGTCGCGTCCGCGCCCGCCACGGTTTCCGCGGCCACCCTTGTCGAAACTCATAACCCTGTTCGTCTTCCCGGTTCGCCCGTGACCCTGACCAACCTCGCGCCGGACGAACGCATGAGGGCGGCGCACGCAAAACTTTATGCGGTACTCGAAGGTTCCATAGCGGTTTCGTCAAGCCCGGGCGAACGAAATATTCGGTCCGCGGCGGCGGCTTCATCGCGGTCTTCGCACCGCCGTGGCCCGGGGAACACGGAAGCGCGTCACGGCGGCCATTGAGTGACGGTGCGCCGGTCGCTAGGGCCGGCGCAATGACCGTATACCTCCACGAAGAAGACCTCCCCGCCGGCCTGTTCGCCCCGGGCGCCGCGATCGCCGTCGACACCGAAACGATGGGCCTCCACACGCCGCGCGACCGGTTGTGCGTGGTCCAGCTGTCCGACGGCGGGCCCGACGAGCATCTGGTGAGGTTCGCGCCCGGCAGCGATTACGCCGCGCCCGAGCTCCGCGCGGTCCTGGGCGACCCGGCGCGCGTCAAGCTCTATCATTTCGCGCGCTTCGATCTGGCTGCGATCCGCCATTATCTCGGGGTCGTGGCCGCCCCCGTCTATTGCACCAAGATCGCGTCGCGGCTGGTGCGCACCTATACCGACCGGCACGGCCTCAAGGAGATCGTGCGCGAGCTGCTCGGCGTCGAGCTGTCCAAGCAGCAGCAATCCTCCGACTGGGGCAACCCGCAATTGAGCGACGCGCAAAGGGAGTATGCCGCATCCGACGTGCGGTATCTCCACCGGTTGCGGGACGAGCTCGACCGTCGCCTGCACCGCGAGGGCCGCGCGGAGCTGGCCCGCGGGTGCTTCGACTTCCTCCCCCACCGCGCCGATCTCGATCTGGCGGGCTGGCCTGAAGTCGACGTCTTTGCGCACATCTGACTCCGCGGTCGCCGACCGGTCCCGGCGACAGCGCCGTGCCGCGCCGGGCGGCTCGCGCGACCGCGTGATCAAGGGCCTGCGCATCATACTGCCCGTGAGCATAGGCGTGCTCGCCGCGTTCCTGGTCATGGCGCCGCTGACCGCGTCGGGCGACGTGTCGTTCGTGCTCGACAAGAACAAGGTGGAGGTCGCGCGCGAGCGGCTGCGGATCCGATCCGCGCGCTACCGCGGCCAGGACGCGCGGGGCCGCGCCTTCACGCTCGATGCGGGTAGCGCGGTGCAGCGGAGCTCGGCGGAGCCGGTGGTCGAGCTGAACGCGCTGGCCGCCCGGCTCGAGCTGCCGGAGGGCCCGGCGACGCTGCGCGCGAACCAGGGCCGCTACGACATGGCGGCCGACCAGGTACGCATCCAGGGACCGGTCGCGTTTCGCGCCGCCGACGGCTACCGGCTCGACACCAGCGATGCGGTCGCCGATTTGGCCGCGCGTCGGCTGACCGGCACCGGCGCGGTCACCGGGCGCACGCCGCAGGGGAATTTTTCCGCAGACACGATGCGCGCCGATCTCGAGTCGCGCGTCGTCCGATTGGAGGGTAACGCCCGCTTGCGGATCGATCGGCAAGGGGCGAAGTAAGCTCGATGCGCGCGCTCCTTCCCCTCGCCCTCCTGCTCCTGGCGGGATCGGCCGTGGCGCAGGTCCGCCACAACTCCAACGCGCCGATCGACTTCTCCGCGCGCGTCATCGAGCTGCAGGACCGCGCCAATCGCGGCGTGCTGTCGGGCGACGTCGTCGTGAAACAAGCGGACATGACGCTGAATGCGGGCCGGATGACGGTCGCCTATACGGGCCAGGTGCTCGACGGCAGCCCCCAAGTGTCGCGCCTGGATGCGAGCGGGGGCGTGACGGTGCGCCGCCCCGATCAGACCGCGCGGTCATCCTATGCCGTGTACGACCTCAACCGCCGGATCATCACCATGCTGGGCGCCGTGACGCTGAATCAGGGGGCGAACACCGTCAATGGCGGGCGGCTGACGATCAACCTCGATACGGGCCGCGCGGTGATCGACGGGTCGTCGGTCGGATCGGGTGGGGCAGCGACGACGCCGCCGGACGGGATCGTGCGGACGCCGGGCCGCGTCACGGGCACCTTCTCCGTCCCGAAGCGCTGAATACCTACTCCGTCGCGTCGCTTTACCGTAGCTAGGCGATCAGGCAGGTTCCGTGCCAATCGCCGGCATGGTAACGTATCGTCAACCAGCCGAGCCGAGAAGCGAGCCCATCATGGACGCCCTGACCTCCACCGCCACCCTCGACCGCGCGGACGCTTCGGGCTCGAGCGGCGCGAACGGATTGGAGGTCGTCTCGATCGCCAAATCCTACGACAAGCGCGTGGTCCTGAGCGACGTGTCGGTGTCGATCGCGCGCGGCGAGGTCGTCGGGCTGCTCGGCCCCAACGGCGCAGGCAAGACCACCTGCTTCTATTCGGTCATGGGGTTGGTGAAGCCCGATTCCGGGCGCATCATGCTGAACGGCGAGGACATCACCGGCCTGCCGATGTATCGCCGCGCGATCCTCGGGCTCGGCTACCTGCCGCAGGAGACCTCGATCTTCCGCGGGCTTTCCGTCGAAAAGAACATCCTCTCCGTCCTCGAGCTCGCCGAGCCCGACCGGGACGCGCGCGCCGCCAAGCTCGACAAGCTGCTCGACGAATTCGGCCTGACCAAGCTCCGCGGAGCCGCCGCGATGGCGCTGTCGGGCGGCGAGCGCCGCCGTGCGGAGATCGCCCGCGCGCTCGCCGCCGATCCGTCGATCATCCTGCTCGACGAGCCGTTCGCGGGCATCGACCCGATCTCGATCGCCGACATCCGCGATCTGGTCTGCCAGCTGAAGGGGCGCGGGATCGGCGTACTCATCACCGACCACAATGTCCGCGAGACGCTCGACATCGTCGACCGCGCCTACATCATCTACGACGGCCGCGTCCTGTTCTCAGGGTCGCCCACCGACCTCGTGGCGGATGCCAACGTACGCCGGCTGTATCTTGGCGAAGGCTTCTCGCTTTAACGTCATGAGCCCTCTCTCGTCATGAGTTTGGCCCCACGCCTCGATCTGCGGCAGTCGCAGTCGCTGGTGATGACGCCGCAGCTCCAGCAGGCGATCAAGCTGCTGGCGCTGTCCAACCTGGAGATCGAGGCGTTCATCGCCGAGGAGGTCGAGAAGAATCCGCTGCTGGAGGCTGGTGCGTCGGGAGGGGACGCATCCGACGTCTCGGAAGCGCCGCGGACGTCGGACCCGTTCGGGCCGGCCGGGGACGGCCCGGCGGTGGAGCCGACCGAGCCGCCCCTCGATCTGGACTACGCCACCGAGTCGCACCAGCAGGACTCCGTCGCGGACGGCGGTTTCGGCCTGGACGGCGCGCTCGGCCTGAACGGCTCCGGCGGCTCGGCCGGTAGCGAGGACGGCCTCGACCTCGACGCTTTCGCCTCCGCCGCCTCCAGCCTCGCCGACCATCTCCTCGCTCAGATCGGCCCGCTGCTGGCGGGCGTCGACCTGCTGATCGCGCAGCATCTGATCGATCAGATCGACGAGTGCGGCTATCTGACCGTACCTTTGCGCGACATCGCCGACCGGTTGTCCGTACCGCTCGCGCGCGTCGAGCGTGCGCTCGACGTGATCCACACGCTCGACCCGACGGGCGTAGGCGCGCGCGACTTGGCCGAATGTATCGTCCTTCAGGCGAGGGAAGCGGACCGGTACGACCCCGCCATGGCCAGGCTGATCGATCATCTCGAGCTGCTCGCGCGCGGCGATCTCGGGCGGCTGAAGCGCATCTGCCGTGTCGATGACGAGGACATGGCCGACATGATCCGCGAATTGCGCGGCTACGATCCCAAACCCGGCTGCCGCCATGGCGGCGAGCCGTCGCTGAGCGTCACCCCCGACCTGTTCGTCGCGCGCACCGGGACGGGCAAGGAGGGGGGCTGGGCGATCGAGCTGAACACCGCCACCCTGCCGCGCGTCCTCGTCAACCGCGCCTATTATTCCGAACTCAGCCGCAACCGCCAAGACAAGGCGTCGAAGGCCTGGCTCACCGACTGCCTGCAAGGGGCGAACTGGCTGACCAAGGCGCTCGACCAGCGCCAGCGCACCATCCTCAAGGTCGCGACCGAGATCGTCCGCGCGCAGGAAGGCTTCTTCCTGCGCGGCGTGGCGCATCTGAAACCGCTTACCCTAGCCCGCGTCGCCGACGCGATCGGGATGCACGAATCGACGGTCAGCCGCGTCACCTCGAACAAGTACCTGTCCTGCGCGCGCGGCATGTTCGAGCTGAAATACTTCTTCACCAGCGGCATCGCTTCGGTAGCTGGTGGCGAGGGCGCATCGGCGCAGGCGGTCAAAAGCGCGATCCGCCGGCTGGTCGCGGCCGAAGGAGCGGCCGTGCTATCCGACGACACGCTCGTCGAGCTGCTCCGGGCGGAAGGCTTCGACCTCGCGAGGCGGACGGTCGCCAAGTACCGCGAGGCGATCGGCATCGGCAGCTCGGTCCAGCGCCGCCGCCAGCGGGCATTGATCGGGGCATGACAAGCGTCGCAACCTGCCATTAGCCGATTTTTCAGGTATCCCACGTTACGTCCGGCTGCATGGACGCAAGCTTTTCGATCACCGCCGACCCGGCCCGCGACTTGATCGTGATGCGACTGTCCGGCTTCTTCACCCCGGCCGATCTGGCGCGTTTGGTCGCCGAACGTCAGCGCGTCTATGCGACGCTACATTGCGGCCCCAACCAGCATCGGACGCTGTCCGACACCAGCCGGATCAGCATCCAGTCGCAGGACATGGTCGCCCGGTTCGGCGCGATGCTTGCCGATCCGGCCTATCGCTCGCGCCGCTTGGCCTTGATCACAGCCTCCAGCCTCGCCCGCATGCAACTCCAGCGTGCCGTCGGTAAGCGCGATGCCAGGGTCTTCACCGACGAGCGCGAGGCGATGACGTGGCTGTTCGCCGACGAGGCGAGCGCGGCGGCCTGAAGCTTACTCGTCCTCGTCCTCCATGCCCACCAGATGCAGCGCGCGGGCGCGGATCTGGCGGGTCATGCACCAATGGACCAGCGCGTCCTCGCGGCCATGCGTGACCCACACCTCCTTCGGGGAGATCTCGAGGAGCGTCTCGGTCAGCTCGTCCCAGTCGGCATGGTCGGACAGGATGATCGGCAGTTCGACATTCTTTTGCCGGGCGCGCTGGCGCACCCGCATCCACCCGGACGCCATCGCGGTGATCGGGTCGGGCAGTCGCCGGGTCCACCGGTCGTTGAGCGCGGAAGGTGGGCACATCACCACATGCCCCGCCATCTCCGCCTTCGCGGTGTCGGTCGCGGGGCGCAGCTCGCCCAACTCGACCCCGTGCGCGCGGTAAAGCTCACACAGCCGCACGAGCGCGCCGTGCAGGAAGATCGGCTTGGCGTGCCCGCGCGCGCGCAGCTCGGCGATTACGCGCTGCGCCTTGCCGAGTGCGTAGGCCCCGACCAGCACGCACCGGTCGGGATTTGCGTGGAGCCGGGCTAGGAGCTTGTCCATCTCGTCGCCCGTATCGGGGTGGCGGAACACGGGCAGCCCGAACGTCGCCTCCGTCACGAACACGTCGCAGGCGACCGGCTGGAACGGAGCGCAGGTCGGGTCGGGGCGACGCTTGTAATCGCCGGACACGACGATCCGCTCGCCCCGGTAGTCCATCACGATCTGCGCGGAGCCGAGCACATGGCCGGCGGGGACATAGCCGATCTCGACCTCCCCCATCCGGATCGTCTCGCCGTAGGCGACCGGACGCTCCTGCTGCGGGCCGTAGCGCGCCTCCATGATGGCGAGCGTCTCCGGGGTCGCCCACACCGCGCCGTGCCCGCCGCGCGCGTGATCGGCATGGCCGTGCGTCACCAGCGCGCGGGCCTGCGGCGTCGACGGGTCGATCCACGCATCGGCGGGAAGCACATGGATGCCGTGAGGATGGGGCTGGAGCCAGTCGCCGAGTTTCGCCATGGGAGGCAATACGCTCGGGAGGTACGCGCGGGGCCGGGATCATTTGTCCCCGCCGCGTCGTTATCGGGCATTGGTCAGCCAGGAGTGTCGTATGGGTTTCGCGGGTGGTTTGTGGGGCGTGATGATCGGCGGGGGTATCATCCTGCTCGGGCTCGTGATCGCCTGGGCGATGCGCAACAACAAGACGTCACGCCGAACCCTCGAACGCACCGAGCAGGCGACCAAGGACCTGTATGACGGCGACCCGGTGGATCGCACCAAGCGCTGACCGGCTTACCCGACCCGCTGGAGGGCTGGTTCCAAGCCCGCGCCTGGCAACCCCGCCGCCACCAGCTCGCGATGCTCGACGAGGCGCGCGCCGGCCGCCACGCGCTCCTCGTCGCCACGACGGGCGCGGGCAAGACGCTGTCGGGCTTCCTCCCCACCCTCGTCGATTTGATCGAGCATCCGGCGGAGGGCCTCCACACCCTCTACGTCTCGCCGCTCAAGGCGCTGGCGGTCGACATCCAGCGCAACCTGCTGGCCCCCGTCGCCGAGATGGCGCTCGACATCCGCGTCGAGACCCGCACCGGCGACACCCCGTCCGACCGCCGCCAGCGCCAGCGCGTCCGCCCGCCCCAGATCCTTCTCACCACCCCCGAATCGCTCTCGCTGCTGCTGAGCTATCCCGACTCGTTCACCATGTTCGCCGGCCTCCGTACGATCGTCGTCGACGAGGTCCACGCCTTCGCCACCGGCAAGCGCGGCGACCTCCTCTCGCTCTGCATGGCCCGGCTTCAGCGGATCGCGCCGACCATGCGCCGCGTCGCGCTGTCGGCGACCGTCGCCGACCCCGACGGCTACCGCGCCTGGCTCGCCCCCGACGGTGATATCGATGCGGTCAGCCTGGTGCGCGGCGAGCCCGGCGCGGACCCCGACATCTCGATCCTCCTGCCCCAGGACCGCATCCCCTGGTCGGGCCATTCGGGCCGCTACGCTGCGGTCCAGGTGATGCGCGAGATCGAGCGCCACCGCACCTCGATCGTCTTCTGCAACACCCGCAGCCTCGCCGAGCTCATTTTCCAGGATCTGTGGAAGGCCAACGACCAAGGCCTCCCCATCGGCGTCCATCACGGCAGCCTGTCGCTGGAGGCCAGGCGCAAAGTCGAGGCGGCGATGGCCGACGGACGGCTCCGCGCACTCGTCGCCACGGCAAGCCTGGATTTGGGCGTCGATTGGGGGAACGTCGATTGCGTGATCCAGATGGGCGCGCCCAAGGGCTCGTCCCGGCTGCTCCAGCGGATCGGCCGCGCCAACCACCGGCTCGACGAGGCGTCGGAGGCGGTGATCGTGCCCGGCAACCGCTTCGAATATCTCGAAGCCCGCGCCGCGCTCGACGCGGTCGAGGCGGGCGAGCTCGACCCCGACCTGTTCCGCCCCGGCGCGCTCGACGTGCTGGCCCAGCACGTCATGGCCTGCGCCTGCGCCGCGCCGTTCGAGGAGCAAGGGCTGCTCGCCGAACTCCGCTCCGCGCTCCCCTATTCGGCGCTGACCGACGATCTGTTCGCGCAGGTGCTCGGCTTCATCCAGGACGGCGGCTATTCGCTGAAAGCCTACGACCGCTTCAAGCGCCTGACGCGCGACCCCGACGGAACATGGCGCGTCGCCCACCCGAAATTCATCGTCCAGCACCGCCTGAACGCGGGCATCATCGTCGAAGCGACGATGCTCGGCGTCCGCTTCAAGAACGGCCGCCAGCTCGGCCGCGTCGAGGAGGCGTTCGCCGCCACCCTCAGCCCCGGCGACACCTTCTTCTTCGCGGGCTTAAGCCTCGAAGTCGAGCGGATGGACACCGAGGAGCTCGTCGTCCGCGCCACCAGCCGCCCCGCGCGCGTGCCGAGCTACGGGGGCAGCCGCATGGCCTTGTCGACGAGCCTGGCCGACCGGGTGCGCGGCTTCCTGGCCGACCCGAGCAAGTGGCCGAACTTCCCCGACGACGTGCGCGAATGGCTGGAGATCCAGTCGCGCCGATCGGTCCTCCCGCGCCCCGGCCAGCTCCTCGTCGAGACCTTCCCGCGCGAGGGCCGCCACTACATGGTCGCCTACAGCTTCGAGGGCTGGAACGCGCACCAGTCGCTTGGCATGCTCGTCACCAGGCGGATGGAGGCGCAGGGGCTCAAGCCCACCGGCTTCGTGTCGAACGATTACGCGCTCGCCTGTTTCGGGCTGGAGCCGATCACCGACCCCGCGAGTCTGTTCTCCCCCGACATCCTCGAGGACGAGTTCGTCGAATGGGTGCAGGGCTCCTCGCTCCTGAAGCGCGCCTTCCGCGAGGTCGCCGTCATCGGCGGCCTCGTCGAGCGCCAGATCCCCGGCAAGCGCAAGACGGGGCGTCAGGTCACCTTCTCGACCGACCTGATCTACGACGTGCTCCGCAAATACGAGCCGAGCCACCTCCTCCTCCAGGCCGCCTGGGACGACGCCCGCGCCCGCATGACCGACGTGGGGAGGTTGGCGAACCTCTTGGACCGCGCGGCCGAGACGATGGTCCATATCGACTTGCCGCGCGTGTCGCCGCTCGCGGTGCCCGTGCTGGTGCTGATTGGGCGCGAGCGGATTTCCACCAGCCAGGGCGACGACGCGCTGCTGGTTGAAGCAGAAGCGCTGGCGGCGGAGGCAATGGCGGAGTAGAGTCCAGGAGGCGAGTGATCATTGCGTTAAGCTTGATTCGAGGTCAGATAAGGAACGGCTGATCTCTACAATTATACGACTGGTAGCTAACTAAGAACCTCTGCTGAAGCAGATGAGCGCCTAGCGGAAAGGGGCCGGACAAGTAATAATGTCCGTTGCGCCCTACTCAAGTTAAGGATGTAGCTGGCCGCGCGCTTTCGCTTTCTGCTTAAGCCGCTTGGAAATGATTTTCCACTTCTTCTCTTCGTGCGGCGTATAATCTGCAAGGGTATGAGCCGGATTTGCCGGTTTGTCATCTATCGCTTCCAGCGGATCGGAGCGGCACTCGATCTGTTGCTCGCCGAACTCGCCGACTGTCACACCATAGACCGCCCCTGACTTATTGCCGGTGCTTGTATAAATCGCGTGAGATGATGCAGCGTCAGTCAACGAGGAACGATCCACGGACATGAGACCAGCATCATTTGGTTGCGGTTTGAATCGGTCACTGGCAGGTTCACCGTCATGGATACAATTTGGATGGATCTGGCGAAACAGAGTTTCAGTTTGATCCGTAAGCAATTCACCCATTCGCGTTCACCATGCCGTCGAAAGCTCGCAGAAAGTCGTCTTCTATGCTGTCGAATCCCTGTGGCTGAACTTCACCAGCGCCGTCGATCTCGATACCGTAAAACTCCACCCCACCGGCCGAGCCAAACTCAACGGAATAGTCCCAGCCATCCCGCTCAAAATCGACAAGGATGCCGCCGTCATCCTTTGGGAAAATACGAAAGGTGCCGCAGTATGAAAGGCGCTTAAATAGAAATGATGTAGCCGCGGAGATAGCAGCTTCGGTGACCGCCTGACCGGAGCCATCACGCCAGCCAGCTTCTAGCATAGAGATTTCTGCTATTCTTTGCTGACACTTCAGCAATGCCGCGCTAATATTACTGTCGACGACAGCAATATCAAATACATCAGCTACACGACGAAACTGGTCTAGTGTGTCCAGCTCGACGATGAGTTCAAATTGAACATCCTGCTCAAGGCTTCCATCAAATTCGTCACGTATCTGTGCCGGGTCCACCGGTATTTGTATATCGCCAAATTCCTGCGTTCTAACGGTGACGATACCCTCATATCCACTCTTGATGTGCGCGCCGATCAGCTCACCAAGGCCCTCAAATCTAGTTTCGTAAGTTTCACGCGCGCCAATTATAAGCCTTTTGCGACGATAAGCATCGAATGACACGACCTCTCCAGTCGTGCGATTAGGGATTTCGATCTTCTCATTATCGCGAAGGCCGGCGCCAAAGCGATTGAGCGCTCGCACCTTTTCCGAACTTAATGCTGTAATGCGACCCGCTTGTCCCTCAATGAGCGCAAACACGTCTTCATACGCCGCTTCAACAATCTCTTCGATTTCATCAGCGAAGCCCGGAAGGTTCTCTTGGGCGCTGAACTTATTCCATTCAAGTTTGGGAATTGCGCTGCCGTTGTCAATCTGCACCAAGTCAAACGCGAAGCTCTTGTCGAAGCCCTTGGGGAGCCGCTTACGGTCCGAGTGCCGCCGCCGCCACTCGTCCTTCGCATAAGACACGAGCAGGTCGCGGAACGCCGGGAGATCAGACAGCACATCAACGGGGAGGCGCGCATTGCGAAAGCGACTCCCCCGATAATGCAGGCTGAAAACTTTCGGCTTGTCGACCACTGGCATCCTCGGCTGGTGCCGTTGCGTATCTTTCCCAAACGTTAAGTCCAACTTTTTTTGTCAACGATTGTGACATCCTCAACGTCGAAGATAATCATAAATGTAGCTATCCCGCCTCGACCAGAAGGTTTCGATGAGCAGCTACAGCGTGGCGGAGGCGAAGAACGGGTTGCCCGGGTTGATTGACCGGGCGCTGGACGGCGAGGAGGTGCTGATCACCCGGCACGGCCGCGTCGTCGTCGAGATACGGCCGGCGTTTCCGAAAGAAGGTGCTCCTGCCGACAGACGCGCCGGCCTCGACTGGCTTCGGGCACGGCGCGAGGCGCGGCCGTCGATCGATGTCGACTCGAACGAAATGTTGCGCGCACTCGCCGACGAACGACGCTGGTGACCTTCTACTTCGATGCGAGCGTGCTGGTGCCGCTCGTGGTTACGGAGGCATCATCGCCGAGCGTAGAAGCGTTCCTCGACCGGCATAAGGGACGGCTTTTCGTCAACAAATTCGCCGTGGCGGAGGCAGCGAGCGGCGGTTAGCATGGATTATTTCCTCTTCCAATGTTGGATTTCCCATGCTCCACACTGGTTGGTGAACACCCGCCCAACCTCGACCCGCCACCGCGCATCCGTCGCCGACCGGGCGCGGGAACGATACGAACGGGAACGCAGCCTCGATCTCGAAACTTCCGCCCGGTCCACGCCGCATACGCGCGCATACGTGTTGGGGTGTGACTTTCGCGACTTTCCAAGCCGCGACTTTGCTCCGGGTGCGCAATATCCGAAAAGCCCGGCGACACGGAATTACCGAACGCGCGTGAACTTCGTTACCTTCGCCCCCGGACCCGGCGATCCGGATCACCTTCCCCGCGCGCCTCTCCGCGACCCGCGCGGCCCGTCGCTTGCCAAAGGTCCGGATCGGGCGCACCCTTTTCGTATCATGCGTAGCGCTCTGATCTTCCCCGCCCTTCTGCTCGCCGCCGCAGCCCCCGCACAAGAAGCGACGCCACCGCCCGTCCCGCAGGCGACCGACGAGGATCTGGCGTTCCTCCTGGAAAAGCAGCGCATGACCGTGCCCGTCCAGATCGCGGGCACCGGGCCGCACCGCTTCATCATCGACACCGGCGCGCAGCGGACTGTCATCTCGCGCGAGCTGGCGAGCGAGCTCGGCCTGCCGCGCGGCCGCGACGTCCGGCTAGTCGCGATGACCGGCCGGGCCAATGTCGGCACCGTGCTCATCTCGTCGCTGAGCGTCTCGAGCTTCGCGGGCGCGAAGATCGAGGCGCCCGCGCTCGAGCGGCGGCACATGGGCGCGAACGGCATCCTGGGCATCGACACGCTCCAGGGCCACGCGGTCGCGATCGACTTCGACACGGAGACGATGCGCGTCTCCCCCTCCACCAAGCGCGCCCGCCGCAAGCGCGCGGGCGCGCCGGGCGAGATCGTCATCCAGGCGCGCAGCCTGTTCGGCCAGCTCGTCGTCACCGACGCCGATTTCCGCGGCACCAAGGTCCGCGTGATCCTCGATACCGGCACCGAGGTCAGCATGGGCAACGAGGCGCTCCGCCGCCGCGTCGCGCGCTCGCACAAGGGCATGCGCGACATCGAGCTGATCAGCGTCATCGGCGGCAAGATGGTCGCGGGCTACACGCAGGTGCCGCAGGTCAAGATCGGCGCGGTCACGTTCCAGAATCTGCCGATCGCCTTTTCCGCCTCCGCGCCGTTCAAGGAATGGGGGCTGGAGGAGAAGCCCGCCCTGCTGCTCGGCATGGACGCGCTCCGCATGTTCCGCCGGGTGCATATCGACTTCGCCAACCGCGAGGTCCGGCTGACCATGCCGCGCGGGCGCGGTTTCGCGTCGCGGGCGGCCTTGCCGGGGCCGCGCCCGCAAGGCTAACCTTCGTGCCGACAAGGGGAACAAGCATGATGGGGCGGACGACAGGGTGGCTGACGGCGGCGGCGTTGCTCGCCGGACCGCAGGCGGCGACTGCGCAAGGGCGCCCCGACCAGCGCGCCTTCTTCGATCTCTATAAGGAGCTGGTCGAGACCGACACGACGATCAGCAAGGGCGATTGCACCCGCGCCGCCGCCCAGATCGCCGGGCGGATGAAGCGCGCAGGGTACACTACCCAGGACATCACGCTGTTCTCCGTACCCGAGCACCCCAAGGAGGGCGGTATCGTCGCGGTGCTCCCCGGCAGTGACAAGACGCTCAAGCCCATGCTGCTGCTAGGCCATCTCGACGTGGTCGAGGCCGACCCGAAGGACTGGACCCGCGATCCGTTCAAGCTCGTCGAGGAAGACGGCTACTACTACGCGCGCGGCACCGTCGACGACAAGGCGATGTCGGCGATCTGGGCCGACACGATGATCCGGCTGAAGGCGGGCAAGCAGGTGCCCAAGCGCACGATCAAGCTCGCGCTGACCTGCGGCGAGGAGACGACCTTCGCCTGGAACGGCGCGCAGTGGCTGACCAAGAACCGCCCCGACCTGATCGCGGCCGAGTTCGTCCTGAACGAAGGCGGCGGCGGTCGCCTGGACGAGACGGGCAAGCGCCAGCTGCTGGCGATCCAGGTCGGCGAGAAGGCGGCGCAGAACTACACCTTCACCGCGACCAACCCGGGCGGCCACAGCTCGCAGCCCGTGCCCGACAACGCGATCTACGAACTCGCCGCCGCGATCCGCGCGGTGCAGGGCTACGAGTTCCCCGTCCGCTTCACCGACACCACCCGCGCCTTCTTCGGCGCGACCGCCAAGGCCCAAGGAGGCGAGGTCGGCGGCGCGATCACCCGCCTGCTCGCGAACCCGGAGGACAAGGCGGCCGACGCGATCGTCAGCCGCGACAAGGCGTTTCACTCGACCCTACGCACCACCTGCGTGACGACGCTCGTCAAGGCGGGCCATGCGGAGAACGCGCTGCCCCAAAGCGCGACCGCAAACGTCAATTGCCGCATCTTCCCCGGCGAGACCGTCGACGCGACGCTCGCCAAGCTCAAGGAGCTCGCGGGGCCCAAGGTCACCGTCACCGCCAATCAGCCGGTGCGCCCGACCGCCAAGCCGCCGGCGCTCGATCCCAAGATCCTGGGACCGGTCACCCGCATCGCGGCGAAGCACTTTCCGGGCGTGCCGGTGCTGCCGCTCATGTCGACGGGCGCGACCGACGGGGTGTTCTTCGCCGCGCTCGGCATCCCCGTATACGGCGTGCCGGGCATCTTTATCGACAAGGACCTGGGCGGCATCCACGGACTGAACGAGCGCATCCGCGTCCGCTCGCTCCATGACGGGCGCGATTATCTCCACGATCTGGTGCTCGCCTATGCCGGATGACGCGCTAACGCCTTGATCTGGTTGATGTCCGGCGGCATGGGCGGCCCATGGTTCCGTTTTCGTTCGGTGGACACGCGCTTCGGGCGCACGCGTCGGGCGCTGTGCATTGGCCCGCCCGCGGCGCGTTGCTCGTCGCCGACCTGCATTTCGAAAAGGCGAGCTGGTTCGCGATGCGCGGACAGATGCTCCCGCCCTACGACTCGCTCGCGACGCTGCGCGAGATAGAGGCGCTGGTCGCGGCGACGGGGGCGCGCGAGGTCTGGTGCCTGGGCGACAGCTTTCACGATGTCGGCGGCTGCGACCGCCTGCCCGCCGAGGCGCAGCGCCGCCTGCGCGCGCTGACGTCGGGCACGCGCTGGACCTGGATCACTGGCAACCACGATCCCGAGATCCTCGACCGCTGCGGCGGCGAGGTGGCGACGGAGGCGCAGGTCGACGACTTGGTCCTGCGCCACGAAGCCGACCCGCGCGAGCCCGCCTGCGAATTGTCCGGGCACTTCCACCCCAAGCTCCGCGTCCGCGTACGCGGTCGCCAGGTCGCGCGCCGCTGCTTCGTCGCGACCCCGACCAAGCTGATCCTGCCCGCCTTCGGCTCGCTCACCGGGGGGCTCGACGCGACGCACAAGGAGATCAGGCGCGCGGTCGGCGGCGCGGCCGAGGCGCTGCTGCCCGTCGAGGACCGGATGCTGCGCTTCCCGCTCGCCGCCTAATCGGGCACCCCACAAAGTAGTACTTTGTGGGGTGCCCCTAGCGGGCGAGCGTCGGGAACCCTGCGCGGAACGCGGCGACCTTCGGCTTGTCCCAACGGACGATGTAGGGGTGCGTCGGGTTCTTCCGCCAAAAGTTCTGGTGATAGGCCTCGGCCGGGTAGAATGCGCCGCCCTCGATCTTCGTCGCGATGGGACGCGGGTAGGACTTGGCCGCGCCGAGCTGCGCCATGTACCGCTGCGCGACCATCCGCTGCTGCGGCGTCTGTGGAAACACGGCGGACCGGTAGCTCGGCCCGACATCGGGTGTCTGACGATTGAGCTGGGTCGGGTCGTGCGCGACCGAGAAGAAGACGCGGAGCAGTATAGCGTAACTGACTTGAGCGGGGTCGTACACGATCCGGACCGCCTCGGCATGGCCGGTACGCTCGGTCGACACTTCGTCGTAGTTCGCGGTCGCGGCGGTCCCGCCCGCATAGCCCGACTGGACCGAACGGACACCGCGCACATGCTCGAACACAGCCTCCAGGCCCCAGAAGCATCCGCCTGCGAACACCGCGACTTGAGGTCCGGTACCACGCGGCACGTCGAGCTTGGCGGCCGGGATCGGCACGGCGCGTTCGGCGACCGCGCTGGTCGAGGTGAACACCCAGCCGAGCGCCACGACGCCTGCACCGATCGTGAGCGCTTGAGCCTTCACGCTCAACGCTCGGCCGACGCGCTCACGCCGAAGTGGCTGGCGAAGGTGCGGGTCGCCTCGGCGGGCTGGAGGGCGAGCAGGCCGACCGCGCCGAGCAGGAAGCCGCCGGTGAACTGCCAGACGAAGCTGTTCTTGAAGATGCGCATGACACGAGCTCCCGTGTTCGGTTTTCGTTGGCTCTCAAATCATGGGCGACGGGGGTCGCCGCAAGAACCACGACCGCAACTTATAGTTTTCGCTGCTGAACCGACGCTGGGGCCGCCGTTCATCGGCGCGCCAGCTTCAGCGCAGCGCGCGACACGCCTGCTGGATGCGCGCGCAGGCCTCGCGCAATAGCACGTCCGAGGTCGCGTAGCTGATCCGCATTGCCGGCGAGAGGCCGAACGCGGCACCGTGCACCGCCGCGACGCGTGCTTCGTCGAGCAGATAGGACACGAACGCCTCGTCGGTGTCGATCACCTGGCCCCCCGGGGTGCGTCGCCCGATCAGTGGAGCGAATGAGGGGTAGACGTAGAACGCGCCGTCGGGCTTGGGGCAGATCATCCCCTCGATCTCGCCGAGCATCGACAGTATCAGGTCGCGCCGGGCCTGGAACGCGCGGTTACGCTCGAGCAGGAACGACTGGTCGCCGTTCAGCGCGGCCGTCGCGGCCGCCTGCGAGACCGAGCAGGGGTTGGAGGTCGACTGCGACTGAAGCTTGGCGATCGCCTTGATCAACCAGGGCGCGCCGCCCGCGAACCCGATCCGCCAGCCGGTCATCGCATAGGCCTTGGAGCAGCCGTTCACCGTCAGCGTGCGGTCGTATAGATCGGGACAGACCTCGGCCATGGTGGCGAATTCGAAGCCGTCATAGACGATATGCTCGTACATATCGTCCGCCAGCACCCAAATATGGGGGTGCCGGGCCAGCACATCGCCCAGCGCGCGCAGCTCGGCGGCGGTGTAGGCCGCGCCGGTCGGGTTGGAGGGCGAGTTGACGACCACCCACTTGGTCCGCGGGGAAATCGCGGCGTCGAGCGCTTGCGGCGTGAGCTTGTAGCCTTGCTCAGGCCCGGCAGGCACGACGACCGGCACACCGCCTGCGAACTGGACGATATCGGGGTAGCTCACCCAATAGGGCGCGGGGATCACCACCTCGTCCCCCGGTTCGACGGTCGCCAGGATCGCGTTGAACAGCGTCTGCTTGCCGCCGACATTCACGGTGATCTGGTCGAGCGCGTAAGTCAGCCCGCTGTCGCGCTTGAACTTGGCGACGATCGCCGCCTTCAGCTCGGGCGTGCCATCGACATCGGTGTATTTGGTCTTGCCCGCGCGGATCGCCGCGATCGCGGCTTCCTTGACGAAATCAGGGGTGTCGAAATCGGGCTCCCCCGCCCCGAGGCCGATCACGTCGACGCCCTGCCGTTTCAGCTCGCCGACGCGCGCGGAAACGGCGAGCGTGGGGGACGGACTGATGCGGGCGAGCGCGGCGGAGGGTTGCATGGGCTGACTCCCGGGAGGAATGCCGCTCATACGGGCGGCCCCGCCCCGACCGCAACCGCCCGCATGAGGCCGCGGAGAGCATTGCCGATGAGAAAGCCGCTGGCGAGGTCGGCGGCGGTCAGGTCAGCCTCGACCGCGCGGCCGTCGGCGATCAGCGCCTCGCGCAACACGCCGGGGAGCAGGCCTCGGCCAAGCGGCGGAGTGAGGAGGCGGTCGCCCCGGGGAACGAACAGCGAGGTGAAGCTGCCCTCGGTCAGATAGCCGTCCGAACCCACGAACAGCACCTCGAAGCCGCCCGCATCGCGGCGGGCGCGGTCGTAGAAGGCGCGGTCGGTCGTCTTGTGGCGGAGGCGGTAATCGCCTTCGTCGACCGGGAGCGGGACGACCGACACGGACACGGGCGCGGGCGGCGCGGGCGGCATCGGGCCGGTCTCGACCGACACCGCGCCACCGGGCGCGAGCAGCAGCCGCACGCGCATGGGGCTGCGCAAGCGGAAGGTCGCCGCCTGCAGCTCGTTGCGCGCGGCGTGGCGGTCGAAGGTGAAGCCGAACAGTTCGGCGCTACGCAGCATGCGCTCCAGGTGGCGGTCGAGGAGCGCTATCCCCTCCTCGGGGTCGAACGCCATCGTCTCGATGAGGTCGAAGCGGCGACGGCCGCTCCCGAGGAACGCGGCCTTGGCGAGGCATTCGTCCCACTCCGCCCGGACTTGCGAGTCGGCGACGAGGCCCGAACCAAGGCCGAGGAGCGCGGGCGATCGGCCGCCCTCGATCGCCAGCGTACGGATAGCGACGTTGAATGCGGCATCGCCGGTCGCGTCGATGCGGCCGACCGAGCCGGTATAGCTCCCGCGCGGCGGCCCCGTCTCGATCGCGGCGAGCGCCGCTTGCGCGCGGAGTTTGGGCGCGCCGGTGATCGAGCCGCAGGGAAAGGCAGCCGCCAGCACGTCGACCGCGTCCAGACCGGGCGCGAGATCGGCGGTGATGACCGACACCATCTGATGGATCGTCGGATAGGTCTCGACCGCAAACAGCTCGGGGACGGCGACGCTGCCGGTCGCGGCGACGCGCGATAGGTCGTTGCGGAGCAGGTCGACGATCATGAGGTTCTCGGCGCGCTGCTTGAAATCGGCCGCGAGCGCCCGAGCCGCGGCTGCGTCGGCAGCGGGGGTGCCGCCGCGACGGGCGGTGCCCTTCATCGGGCGGCAGGTGAGGCGGCGGCCGTCGAGCGTGAAGAACAGCTCGGGCGAGAAGGACAGGAGCGTACAGGAGCCGGTCGCGACCACACCGCCCCAGCCCGCGCCCGCGCTCGCCCGGAGCGCGGCGTAGAGGCCGAGCGGGTCGCCCGCGATGGGGACTTCGGCGCGGAAGCTCAAGTTCGCCTGGTACAGATCGCCCGCCGCGATCAGCTCGTGGATTTGGGCGAAGGCTTCGGCGTAGGCGCTCTCGTTGATGCAGGGGCGAGGCTCGCCGACCCAGGCGCCCGCCGGGTCGGGTAGGTGTGCGGCGACGTCCGGCTCTTCCCAGCGGTCGAACAGGCCGAACCAGAGGAGCGGCGTGGAACCTGCGGCGCGCGGGAGCGACGGCTCGAACGCCGCGCCGGCCTCGTAGGCGAGATAGCCCGCGGCGTGCAGGCCCTCCGCATTG
Source organism: uncultured Sphingomonas sp. (assembly GCF_964235535.1). GTDB lineage: Bacteria > Pseudomonadota > Alphaproteobacteria > Sphingomonadales > Sphingomonadaceae > Sphingomonas. The sequence continues at coordinate 5,814 of NZ_CAXSBH010000017.1, read as the reverse complement.
CCAGCGCGGATCGCATCCAGCGCGGGGGCGACTTCGGCGACCGCGTGCGCCTCGATCACTTGAACGGGCGCGCGGTAGAGGCGCGCGGGGGAGCCGCCGGGGCGGGCGTCGTCGAGGAGCACGTAGGGTTCGGGCCAGCCGGACATAGCGGGAGGGATGCGCGAGGGGGCGGTCCGACCGCAAGCGATGATTGCCGCCGCGGGCCCGCCGGCCTATCCCGGTCGTCATGAGCAACCCTCCCCTACGCGCCCAAATCGTGCCCGTGACGCCGATCCAGCAGAACTGCACGATCGTCTGGTGCACCGCCACCATGCGCGCGGCGGTGGTCGATCCGGGCGGCGACATCGCCAAGATCAGGCGCGCGGTCGAACAGGCGGGCGTGACGGTCGAGAAGATTCTCCTCACCCACGGCCATATCGACCATGCGGGCGAGGCCAAGCCGCTCGCCGACGAGCTGGGCGTCCCCATTGAGGGATCGCACGAGGCCGACCGGTTCTGGCTCGCGCGGCTGGACGAGGACGGGCGCAGTTGGGGCATCCGCGGCGTGCCGTTCGAGCCCGACCGCTGGTTGGTCGAGGGTGACGTAGTGACGGTCGGGGAGCTGCGTTTCGACGTGTACGAGACGCCCGGGCACACGGCGGGGCATGTGGTGTTCCACCACCCGCCCTCGCGCTTCGCGCTGGTGGGCGATGTGCTGTTCCAGGGGTCGGTCGGGCGGACCGACCTGCCGCAGGGGAACCACCCGCAGCTGATCCGGTCGATTACCGAAAAGCTGTGGCCGTTGGGGAACGAGACCGCGTTTATTCCGGGGCACGGGCAGCCCAGCACCTTCGGGCATGAGCGCGAGCACAATATGTTCGTGAGCGACCGGGCGCTTGCGGCTTGACTCAAACCCTCTCCCGCCTTTGCGGGAGAGGGACAGGCGCGTCAGCGCCAGGGTGAGCGCTGGACCGCGCACGGATAGGCCCGCCCCTCACCCTCGCCGCGGCTGCGCCACGTCTTTCCCTCTCCCGCAAAGGCGGGAGAGGGTCGGCTCAGCCTCGCGCGGTGGTCACGTCCACGTCCTTGATGGTGGGAGAGTAGGCACCGGTCAGCGGCACGGAGATCGCCCAGAGCGCGAGCAGGAGCTGGAGGAGCAGCGTCAATCCGGTGCCGATCGTCCGCCCGAGGTTCCAGCCGTCCATTCCGAACCCGTGCACGATCCGCGCGACGAGAAACAGCGCGGCGGCGCTCCACAGCCAAACGGAGGTGCCGGCCGCGAATTCGAGCAGTAGGATCAGGATCAGCGTAAGCGGCGCGTTCTCGGCGAAGTTGGCGTGCGCGCGCATCCGGCGCAGCACCCGCTCGTTGCCGCCGTCGCCGAGCAAGACCTTCTCGGAGCCGCGGACCTGGCCGACACGGAACGATAGCCAAAGATTGATGAGCGCGAGCGCACCCGCGAGTACCAGCGTGATCGGCAGCGTGGTCGTGAACATCGGTCGGTTCCCTCTGGTGTTCCCGGGTCCTGCCAGTCCGCTCCCATGCTTGCAACGGCGGGGCTTATCGCTATAGCGCCACGCTTCGCGACGCGTCCGGCCCGGGAACCTGCTAGGTCCCCGGCGATATCGGGAGCGCCACCCCGACCAGCTAAGGTGCCGAAATGGCCGTCCCCAAGAGAAAAACATCGCCCTCCAAGCGCGGCATGCGTCGCGGGCACGACTCGCTGACGATCGCGTCGTTCCAGGAGTGCCCGAATTGCGGCGAGCTCAAGCGGCCGCACAATCTGTGCAATTCGTGCGGTCATTATAACGGTCGCGAGATCGTCGCGGTCGAGGCGTAACAGCCGACCGAAAGGACAGGTTCGGGATGCCCGACAGCGACTGGATCGCGGTCGACGCGATGGGCGGCGATGACGGGCTCCAGGTGATGCTGGCGGGCGTTGCGCGCGCGAGGGCGACCGCCGAGGGTATCTGGTTCCTGCTCGTGGGCGACGAGGTGGCGATCGCGCGCGGGCTGGACGCGCATCCGGGCCTCCGCGCCGCATCCGAGATCGTCCATGCTCCCGAGACCGTCTCGTCCGCCGAAAAGCCGAGCGTGGCGATGCGCCGCGCCAAGAAGACGTCGATGGGCGTCGCGATCGACCTGGTGAAACGCGGACGCGCCGCCGCCGCCGTGTCGTCGGGCAACACCGGCGCGATGATGGCGATGGCCAAGCTGAGCTTGCGCATGATGCCCGGCATCGACCGGCCTGCGCTCGCCGCGCCGCTGCCGACGCTCGGCGACAATGACGTGGTGATGCTCGATCTGGGCGCGAACGCCGAATGCGACGCGCGCAACCTGGTGCAGTTCGCGGTCATGGGCGCGGCCTTCGCGCGCACCGTGCTCGATCTCGATCTTCCCCGCGTCGCGCTCCTCAATATCGGGTCGGAGGACCAGAAGGGCACCGACACGATCCGCGAGGCGTCGATGCTGCTGCGCGAGGCGGGGCACCTGCCGATGCGCTTCGACGGGTTCATCGAGGGCGACCGGCTGTCGCGCGGCGAGGTCGACGTGATCGTATGCGACGGATTTTCGGGCAACATCGCGCTCAAGACCGCCGAGGGAACCGCGCGGTTCGTGGCGGACCTGCTCAAGCGCGCATTCCGGTCGTCGGTGCGATCCAAGCTGGGGTTCCTGATCTCGCGGCCCGCGACCGAGCTGTTGCGCGACCATCTCGACCCCAACAAGCATAACGGCGCGGTGTTCTTGGGGCTGAACGGCATCGTGGTGAAGAGTCACGGCGGCGCGAACGAGCTGGGCGTCGCAACCGCGATTGGCAATGCGGTCAAGATGGTGCGCCACGATCTGACCAGGCGTATCGCCGAGGACCTGAACCGGTTCGAGGCGATGACCGACCTCGGCGGCGAAACGGGCGTGGCGGCGTGATCCGATCGGTCATCACGGGCACGGGATCGGCGCTGCCCATCCGGCGCGTGTCGAACGCCGAGCTGGCGGAGACGGTGGACACGACCGACGAGTGGATCGTCGAGCGCACGGGCATCCGGTTCCGCCACATCGCGGGCGAAGGCGAGACCACCGCCTCGCTCGCCGCTGACGCCGCGCGCCGCGCGCTGGAGGCGGCGGGGCTGGCCGCATCCGACATCGACCTGATCGTGCTGGCGACCGCGACGCCCGACCAGACGTTTCCGGCGAGCGCCACCATCGTCCAGGCGCGCTTGGGCATCCTCGACTGCGTCGCGTTCGATGTCGGCGCGGTGTGTTCGGGGTTCCTGTATGCGGTGCAGGTCGCGGACTCGATGCTCCGCGCGGGCGCTCATTCCAAGGCGCTGGTGATCGGCGCGGAGACGTTCAGCCGCATCCTCGATTGGGAGGACCGCGGGACCTGCGTGCTGTTCGGCGACGGCGCGGGGGCGATCGTGATGGAGGCGCGCCAGGACGCGGGAGAGCGGGGCGTATTGGCGGTCAAGCTCCATGCCGACGGGCGATACAACGAGCTGCTGTATGTCGATGGCGGACCGTCGACGACGGGGACGGTCGGCAAGCTGAGGATGAAGGGGCGCGAGGTGTTCCGCCATGCGGTCAACAACCTGTCGGCGGTGATGACCGAGACGCTGACGCTCGCCGGGCTGGAGGCGGATGCGGTCGATTGGGTAGTGCCGCACCAGGCCAATGCCCGCATCCTGGACGCGACCGCGCGCAAGCTGGGGCTGGACCCGGCCAAAGTGGTGGTGACGGTCGACCAGCACGCCAACACGTCGGCCGCGTCGGTGCCGCTCGCGCTCGATCAGGCGGTGCGCGACGGGCGGATCCTGCCGGGGCATCTGGTCGTGCTGGAGGCGATGGGCGGCGGGTTCACCTGGGGCGCGGCGGTGGTCCGCTTCTGACCCGCATCGGTACGGGTATGAGAGGTTTCGCCGCCAACCTCTTCCGATCCGGCGTAAACGCATGTAACGACATCGGCGTCGGGGGAGTGAGATGGTGGACCAAGCAGGGACGTTGACCCGGGCCGATCTGGCCGAGGCGTTGCACAAGGAAATCGGGCTGAGCCGCGCCGATTCCTCCCAGATCGTCGAACAGGTCCTGAAGGAAATGTGCGAGTCGTTGTCCAAGGGCGAGAACGTCAAGATTTCGGGCTTCGGCACCTTCGTTCTGCGCGATAAGGGCGAGCGCGTCGGGCGCAACCCCAAGACGGGGGTCGAGGTGCCGATCGCGCCCAGGCGCGTGCTGACCTTCCGCGCGAGCCAGATGATGCGCGAGCGCATCGCTTCGTCGACGTGACCGCACCCGACTCGATCGACCCCGGGACCTGACCGACATGGCATCGCCCCCCAAGGCGGCGGGCGCGTTCCGCACCATCGGCGAGGTCGCGGTCGAACTCGGCGTGGCGCAGCACGTACTGCGTTATTGGGAGACGCGCTTCACCCAGCTCCGCCCGCTGCAGCGCGCGGGCAACCGGCGGTACTACCGGCCCGAGGACGTGGCGCTCGCCCGTCGGATCGACGAACTGCTCAACGCGCAGGGTTATACGGTGAAGGGTGTGCAGCAACTGCTGGCGCGCGAGGACGGCGGGCCGGCCCCGGTCGCGGCCTTGGCTGCTCCCGACGCAGCGGTGCTCCCTGACCTTTTGGCGACGCTCGAGGCGATCCGCGTCGGCTTAAGCGAGGCGTTGCACGCCGATGGAGAGCGGGACGGAAGCTGAGCCACCAACGCGTCGTCACCGCTCGCGCGTGGTCGCGAAGGTCACGCCCGGGTGGCGCTCGGTCATGTAGCCGATCTCCCATGCGCTCTTGGCGAGGAGCACCGGGGCGCCGTCGCGGTCCTTGGCCATGCCGCCGCGATTAATCTCGGCAAAGGCCTTCAGGTCGGCGGGATCGGCGGCGGACAGCCAGCGCGCGGTCTCGAACGGGGCGGGCTCCAGCCCGGCGGCGACCTTGTACTCCGCGTCTAGGCGGCTGAGCAGCACGTCGAGCTGGAGCTGGCCGACGACGCCGATGACCCAGTTTGAGCCGATGTCGGGGTAGAAGACCTGAGTCACCCCCTCCTCCGCCATGTCGTCGAGCGCCTTGCGGAGTTGCTTGGTCTTGGTCGGGTCGCGGAGCTGGACTCGGCGCAGGATCTCGGGCGCGAAGTTGGGGAGGCCGGTGAAGCGGATCGCGGCGCGTTCGGACAGCGTGTCGCCGACGCGGAGCGTGCCGTGGTTGGGGATGCCGATGATGTCGCCGGGATAGGCCTCGTCGGCGACCTCGCGGTTCTGCGCGAAGAACAGGATGGGCGAATGGACCGCGATCGGCTTGCCGCTGCCCGAGGGCGTCAGCTTCATGCCGCGTTTGAACACGCCCGAGCATAGCCGCATGAAGGCGATGCGATCGCGGTGCTGCGGGTCCATGTTCGCCTGGACCTTGAACACGAAGCCCGTGACCTCGGCGGCGTCAGGCGAGATGGGCGCGGGCTCGGCGGGCTGCGGGCGGGGCGCGGGCGCGTGGAGCCCCAGCGCCGCGATCAGCTCGGCGACGCCGAAATCCTTGAGCGCGGAGCCGAAGAACACCGGGGTCAGGTCGCCCGCGCGGTAGCGGTCGGCGTCGAACGAGGCGTACCCCCCTCGCGCGAGCTCGACCTCGTCGGCGATCGCGGGCGGGAGCACGGGCGCGGGGTCGGTGCGGCCCTGGAAGGTGCGCGCGGGGCCGTCGGGGCGGTAGACAGCGCCGCTGGTCAGATCGAGCACGCCCTCGAACTCGCCGCCCATGCCGACGGGCCAGCTCATCGGGCAGACATCGAGCTGGAGCTGGTCGGCGATCTCGTCGAGCAGCGCGAACGGGTCGCGGCCCTCGCGGTCGA
>NZ_CAXSBH010000016.1:0-50832 GCF_964235535.1 uncultured Sphingomonas sp. | reverse complement strand
GCTGTTCGTCGAGGACATGGCGCGCAACCTGCCGCCCGCCAAGGCGATCGGCATGACGACGGTGTGGGTCGATAACGGATCGGAGCAGGGTCCGGGGACGACGCCCGACGGCATCGACTATCGCATCGCCGAGCTCGGGCCTTGGCTGAACGAGATATTGGAGACCGCATGACCGACCTGTCCGCCACGATCGACGCCGCCTGGGAGGCGCGGGGCGAGCTGAGTTTCGCCACGACGGGCGAGACGCGCGACGCGGTGGAGGCGGCGCTGGCGATGCTCGACCGGGGCGAGGCGCGCGTGGCGGAGCCGGACGGGACGGGCAGCTGGCGGGTGAACCAGTGGTTGAAGAAGGCGGTGCTGCTGTCGTTCCGCCTGAACGACAATATGGTCATGCCCGGCCCGGCATTCGACAAGGTGCCGTCCAAGTTCGCCGGGTGGGACGAGGCGGCGTTCCGGGACGCGGGCTTCCGCGCGGTGCCGGGCGCGGTCGTTCGTCGCGGCGCGTTCGTGGGCCGCGGCGCTATCCTGATGCCGAGCTTCGTCAATATCGGCGCGCATGTCGGCGAGGGGACGATGGTCGACACCTGGGCGACGGTCGGCTCGTGCGCGCAGATCGGGCGGAACGTCCATCTGTCGGGCGGCGCGGGGATCGGCGGGGTGCTGGAGCCGCTGCAGGCCGACCCCGTCGTGATCGAGGACGGCGCGTTCATCGGCGCGCGGTCGGAGGTCGCCGAGGGCGTGCGCGTCGGCGAGGGGGCGGTGCTGTCGATGGGCGTGTATCTGGGCGCGTCTACCAAGATCATCGACCGCGCGACCGGCGAGGTCCATCGCGGCTATGTCCCACCCTATTCGGTCGTGGTCCCGGGTTCGAGTGGAGGCAACCTCGGCCTTTATTGCGCGGTGATCGTCAAGCGGGTGGACGCCCGGACGCGGAGCAAGACGAGCATCAACGACCTGCTTCGCGACTGAGCGGGCGGCCCCGCGCCTACGCGTCCTGCGGCGACCGCAGGTGCAGATAGGCCGGGTCGAACCCGCCGATCTCGCGCAGCCGCCCCATGTCCGGAACGGTCATCGTCCGGAGCCCCGTCGCGATCACGCCCTCGGCGCGGAGGCGCTGCATCACGCGGTTGACGTGGACGGGGGTGAGTCCGAGCGCGTCGGCCAGGTGCTCCTGCGTCAACGGGTAGGAAAAGCTGCTTTCGTCGCCGACCTCGCCGCCCAGGCGCGCGCTGAGTTCGCACAATAGATGCGCCAACCGCTCCCTGGCAGACCGCCGGCCGAGCGACAGAGTCAATTTGCTCAAGGTCACGTTTTCGACGAGCGCGAGCCAGGTGAAGGTTCGGGCGATGCCGGGATGTTCCGCGATCAGCGCCAGCACGCGGTCGCGCGGCATGGCGGTGACCAATGCGTCCGTGAGCGTCCTGACGTCGTAATCGAGCCGGTCGAGCAGCAGCGAGTCGAGATTGCCGATATCGCCGGGGACCAGCAGCGCCGGATATTGACGGTCGCCCCGCGGCGTCGTGGTGGACCGGCACGCCCATCCCCTGGCGATGATCAGGAGCTGATCCGGACGCTCCCCCTCGCCGATCAGGTCGGTGCCGCGCCGGACCGACCGCGCGGGCGATACGATCCCTTCGAGCGCGTGCAGTTCACCCGGCGAGAGGAAGGGGGAGGTCGACAGGCGCGTGCCCGACAACGGTGATGACGGACGCGACGTCGCGCGGGCGACGGGCGAAAGTCCGAACCGGAGATTTTCGATCATGTGATCTCCGTCCTGGTGGGAGCGCTCGAGGCGAGCTTGCCGAGATACGCTTCGGCGAACTGATGATGCACCTGCGCTACGCGAGACACCGTGGCTTCCTGAGCGCGCTGGACCTCGATCTCGGCGCGGTACTGGAAATAATCGCGATCGTTCCTGAACATCTGTCGTCCTTCATGAGCACTGCAACAAAACCGGCACATATCGCCACATCCCGCTCGCGGAAGATGCGAACTCCTCGCTGTGGTCTGGGCAACAATCGACGTGGATAAGTACGATTTAGAGGGGCCATTCCCAGGTGATGTTGCTCGCTAAGCACCTGTTCGTATCGCGCTACTTCATTCGATCGTAACCATCTTAAGATACATCATTTACTCTCAAGAGTAAAAAGAAGTGTGCGATGACGCACAAATCGAAACATCAATTTATACGCTCAGCTTACTGATATGCTTTGGGTCGATCGCCACTCCACACGGTGCGAGCAGATGAAGAACACTGCGCTTCCGCCCGAATGAACCGAGCGAACCACCATGCGACCAAGCCGATCCTTTACCGCCAACACCCTGCTGAGCGCCTTGTCGGATGAGGATTTCGCGCTGCTGCAACCTCATTTCAGCCGGGCTCCGCTCGATCGGGAATTGGTGCTGGTCACGGCGAACAAGCCGACCGAGCATGTCTATTTTCCGGAAAGCGGCGTCGGCTCGATCGTATCGAACATAGCGTCGAGCGCGCGGACGGAGGTCGGCATCTTCGGGCGCGAAGGCGTGTCGGCCACCTTTCTGCTGTTGGGGACCGACCGATCCCCGCACCAGACCTTCATGCAGGTCGCCGGACCGGCCGGGCTCCGCATCGACACCGGGTCCTATCTCGACGCGGTCGGGCGGAGCGAGACGCTGAGGACGACCCTGCTGCGATACGTCCAGACGTGCTTCGTCCAGAGCGCGCAGAGTACCGCCACCAACGCGCACAAGCGGATCGAAGCCCGGCTCGCACGCTGGCTGCTGATGGCGCACGACCGCGTCGACGAGGACGAGATCGCGCTGACCCATGAGTTCATGGGCCTCATGATCGGCGCCGAGCGCAGCGGCGTCACCGTCACGCTGCATGTCCTGGAGGGCGCCGGGATGATCCGGTCGAAGCGCGGGCGCGTCATCATCCTCGACCGCGACAAGCTGCAGGAGCTGGCCGGCGACGCCTACGGCGTGCCGGAGGCCGAGTATCGCCGGCTGATCGGCCCGCTGGGGCGTGACTTGCCCGTCGCCGCCGAGTAGCGCGCGGTCGCGGCGCGTTCCGCCCGACCACCGAGAGCAGCGCGTGACCGCCCGACCCCGCATCATATTCGGCGAGCACGCCACGCAGCGGCCCGCGATCGAACGGCTGATCGACCATGCCCGCTTCGATGTGAGCTTCGGGGCGTTCGCGGATGCGGACTTCGCGCCCTTCGACCTGGTCGTGCCGCTCCGGCTGGAGGAATTCGCGGCCGCGCGGGCCGCGAACGCGGATCGCCGCCGCGCGGTGGTGCCGGACGCGGCGCTGGTCGAATTGTGCGATGACAAGCTGCTGTTCAACCGGCGGTTGATCGAGCTCGGCTTCGGCGACGTGGTGCCTGCGCTGTTGCCCGACGACACGGACGCTTACCCCTTCGTTCGCAAGGCGCGGCGGGGCGATTTCGGGGCGGGCATCCGGATGGTGCGCGGGCCGGGCGACGACGCGGCCGTGCCGGACGGGTTCGCGCAGGCCGCGGTGGCGGGGGCGGACGAGTATGTCCTCCATTTGCTCCGCATCGACGGGGCGGTCCGCTATTCGCTCTGCTACCGGTACGACATGGGCGAGCCGCTCGCGATCCGGGGCGAAGCGGGCGCGGCGATTGGCATCCATCCAGCCGACCCGGAGCCGGCATGGGCGACGTGCGTGGCGGTGCTGGACGCGACCGGGTTCGAGGGGACGTGCTGCTTCAACTACAAGCTTGAGGACGGACGGCCCCGCATCCTGGAGCTCAACCCGCGCTTCGGCGGATCGCTGGTCGGCGACGTGAACGGATACGTCGCGGCGCATTTGGCGGCGATCGGGTAGGGAGCGCGCCTCCGCAAAACGCGGAGGCTGCCTCCGCGATTCGCGGAGGGCGCGGGGTCGCTCAATCGGTTATGCCCGTGGCTCAGGATGATTCGGAAAGGAACGTTCCATGTCGCTCGGCTACGTCACACCTCGGCCGGTCGATGGTTCGACTCCCGGCGGCCTGCCGCCCGGCCTGGTCGGCGACCGGCTGTGGCTCGCCCAAGCGAACGCGGCTCCGGCGAGCACTCCCGTCCCGCGCGGCTCGGTGCGGCTGCCCGGCGGGCATATCGCGACGGCGGTGCAGGTACTGCAGATGCTGCGGGGCTGGTCGGAATACCGGCAGGTTGACCACGCGATCGACCGGTTCCGGCTGGACCGGAACGACGCGACCGACCTGCTGGCGGCGCGCGCCTATGTCTGGGCGACCTACAACGCGCCGCTGTTCAGCCGGGCGGGCTTTTCCGGCCCGACGCTGGAGCGCGCGGCGCACGCGATCATGGCCTATGAGCGCACGCATCCGGGCACCGCGCTCCTGGCCGAGCGCGGCCACTCGTCCTCGCAGGCGGCGCTGACGCGGATCGCCAACGACGCGGTCGCGGGCGGGCAGGTCGTCGAGCGACGCTCGGCGGTCGCGCCCTCGCTCAGTACGAACTCCGCCGCCGCCCGCGCGCAACTCGCGCCGCACACGCGCATGCAGAACTGGCAGGCGCACCACCTGATCCCGTTCGCGGAAATCGCCAAGCTGCCCGTCCCCGTCCAGCTCGCCATAGCTCGTTCGGGCTGGAGGATGGACTCGGCGGAGAACCTGATGGCGCTCCCGGCGGACCGGGCAACGTTCCTCGCGCTACCAAACAATCGAGTGTTCCCGATGCACAGCTCGTCGCATCCCAATTACAGTGCCGATGTAGGTAACAGTCTCTCAAACCTTCGTCTAAACGGCGCGACGATGACACCTGCACGGATCAGGTCCGAGTTGGAAGGGCTGGAGGCGCAATGGCGCGCCAAGCTCAGCGACCAGGCACCTCCTTTCTGGCCACGGGTGGATTAGGCGTAATGCAGGAAATGCTTTGGCTGTTCGGTCAGACAGGTGATGCGCTGCAAGGCCAGCTTGATGGCTGGGACAGTACGCCGCCATCATTCGCGGATGACAATCGACGAGCTATCATCGACTTCCTTCATGTGTACAATGCGCGGGGTGGAGGTTCCATGACGGGCATGCCCGTTCCGTTGCTGCGCCTGACCCATCCCGATTTTGCGCCCAACCTGCTGCATTGGGGGATACAGTACGTCTCCGCCGAGCTCCGCGATGCGCTCGCGCTCGGCCCGGATGTGGTCGAATATCTGCCCGTCGACAGCAGCCGCAGTTCGGCGGCCGCCTGCGCGCGCGATTACATGGTCATGAACGTCCTTAACACGCGCGAGTTGATCGACCTGAACCGCGTAGCTCACGAGCGAGTCATGCTGCCGGTGGAGTTCGGGCGGCCCGAGATGCGCGAGACGGTTATCAGAAAGCCCGAACAGCGCATCTACTGGCGTGAGGACTTCGTGCCCGACGTGCCGCTGTTCCACGCCGCGCACTCACCCTGGATCATCGCCACCGACGCGTTCGCCGAGCGGGTGCTGCGGTCGGGCGTCGCCGATGTGGAGTTTCAGGACATCACCAGCGATCATGCGCAGGTCGATGGGACGATAACGCTCAAGACCCTGTGACTGCGCCCGCCGCCGGCGGATGTAACCTCGCGCTTGCCCCTGTCACATCCGGCGCATAACGCCGATCCCGACAGGGAGAAGCCGATGCCGACCGAACTTGAAAACGTCCTCGACCGCGTGCTCGTACTCGAGATGGTGCGCGTGACGGAGGCGGCCGCGATCGCCGCCGCCACGCTGACCGGGCGCGGCGATGAAAAGGCCGCCGACGCCGCCGCCGTGGAAGCGATGCGCGAGGCGCTGAACGACCTGCCGATCGACGGCACGGTGGTAATCGGCGAGGGCGAACGCGACGAGGCGCCGATGCTGTTCATCGGCGAGAAGGTCGGCTCCGCGCAAGGCTCCGGGCCCCGCATCGACATCGCGCTCGACCCGCTGGAGGGCACCACGATCTGCGCCACCGCCGGCCCCAACGCGCTGGCGGTGCTGGCGATCGCGGAGGAAGGCGGGCTGCTGAACGCGCCCGACGTCTATATGGACAAGATCGCGGTCGGGCCGGGTTATCCGGCGGGGGTGATCGACCTCGACCGCTCGCCGACCGAAAATGTCCGCGCGGTGGCGGCGGCCAAGGGCGTCGAGCCCAACGAGATCATCGCCTGTGTCCTCGACCGGCCGCGCCACGAGGCGCTGATCGCCGAACTGCGCGCGGTGGGCTGCGGGATCATGCTGATCGGCGACGGCGACGTGGCGGGGGTGATCGCGACGACCAATCCGGAGACGACGGTCGATATCTATCTGGGATCGGGCGGCGCGCCGGAGGGCGTGCTGGCGGCTGCGGCGCTGCGGTGTATCGGCGGGCAGTTCAAGGGGCGGCTGCTGTTCCGCAATGACGACGAGCGCGGGCGCGCGGCCAAGTGGGGCGTGACCGACCTGGATAAGCAGTACGACCTGACCGAACTGGCGCGCGGCGACTGCATCTTCGCGGCGACGGGCGTCACCGACGGATCGCTCCTCGACGGCGTCAAGCGGCGCGGTAAGATCATGACCACGGAGTCGGTGGTGATGCGCGCCTCGTCCGGGACGGTGCGCTGGGTCAAGGGCGAGCACCGGATCGGTTGACGCCCGGAGACATATGGCTCGCCTGGGCGCTGCTCGCGGTAGCGGCGGTCCAGGTGGCGGGGCGGGCGCTGGGCTGGCCGAGCCTGGCGGCGCGGCTGGTGCCCCGAATGGCGGGTCGTGCGCCGTACGGCGTCTGGGCGGTCCGGCTATGGATCGCGCTGGGCCTGCCCGCGTTGGGTGCGCTGCTGCTGATCGGGCGCGGCGGGGCGATATGGACGTTGCCGGCCGAGTTCGCGCCCGTTGCAGCGTCCGCGCGGGCGTGGGGCGTCGTCAGTCCGGGGCCGGTGCTGCTCGGGCTGGCCAGCGGCCTCCTGCTGGGCGCGGTCCTGACATGGTGGCGGCTGCGGCGCGGGCGGGGGCTGATCGAGATCGGCCGACCGCCGCGCCTGCCTCGGGCGTATGACGAGCTGCCCGCCGCCGCGCTGCTTGCGATAACGGCGGGGGTGGCGGAGGAAATGTATTTCCGGCTGGCGCTGCCGCTGCTGATCGCGATCGTATGCGGGTCGGCGTGGCTGGGTTTCGGGCTGGCGGCGGCGGCGTTCGGGGCGGTCCACCGTTATCAGGGGCCGGTCGGGATGGCGGTGACCGGCGCGGTCGCGTTGCTGCTGAGCGCGGTGTATCTGGCGAGCGGGTCGTTGTGGCTGGCGATGGCGTGCCACGCGGCGATCGACCTGAACGCGCTGGTGATCCGGCCTTGGCTGGCGATGCGGGCGGGCCGGGCCGCATAAGGGCTTACCTCCGGTCGGCTTCGCGCTAGACATGGGTGGGAATAGGGGTCGGAGACGGGTATGAGGGCGCGCGCGTGGATGCTGGCGGGGGCGGTGCTCGCTGGCGCGAGCGGCGCGCGGGCTCAGGATCCGGGATCCGGCGGGCCGATCCAGTACGATGTGCGCTTCCCGAACGCGGTCCATCACGAGGCGCGGATCGCCGTCACCTATCGCGACCTACGCGCCGGGCCGGTGCGGTTCCAGATGGCGCGGTCCTCGCCCGGGCGTTACGCGCTCCATGAGTTCGCCAAAAACGTCTATTCGGTCTCCGCCGTGGACGGCGCGGGGCGGCCGTTGGCGGTGACGCGCGCGGACCCATACGGCTGGTCGGTGGCGGGGCATGACGGAACGGCGACCGTTACCTACACGCTATATGGCGACCGGGCGGACGGGACCTATGCGCAGATCGACGCGACACATGCGCATCTGAACATGCCCGCCACCTTCCTGTGGGCGGTGGGTTATGACGAGCGACCGATCCGGGTCCGCTTCCACGCGCCCGACCCGAAATGGAAGATCGCGACGCAGCTGCCGGACGGGCGCGAGCCGAACAGCTTTTGGGCGCCGGGCCTGCAGTATCTCATGGACAGCCCGACCGAGCTCAGCGACTTCCGGGTACGCGAATGGACGGTGGGGGAGGGCGCGGGGCGGCAGACGATCCGGCTCGCGGTCCACCATGGGGGCTCAGATGTCGACCTGGACCGGTTCGCGGCCAAAGCCCGGCGGGTGATCGACCGGCAGCTCGCGGTATTCGGCGGGCCGCCGCGCTTCGATCACGGACGCTATACGGTGATCGCCGACTACCTGCCCTGGGTGACGGGCGACGGGATGGAGCACCGCAATTCGACGATCGTCACCGACGCGCGGTCGCTGGCCGAGGCGGATTTCGATCAGATCCAGACATTGTCGCACGAGTTCTTCCATAGCTGGAACGTCGAGCGCATCCGCCCGGCCGAACTTGAGCCGTTCGATTTCACCCGCGCCAATCCGACGCCCTCGCTGTGGCTGGCGGAGGGTTTCACCTCCTATTACGGCCCGCTGGCCGTGCGTCGGGCGGGCGAGCAGCCGGTCGACGCCTATCTGGCCGCGCTCGGAAGCGGGCTGAACGCCGTCCTGAACGCGCCCGCGCGGGCCTATGGGGGCCCGCGCGAGATGAGCCTGCGCGCGCCGTTCGTCGATGCGGCGCGGTCGATCGATCCGGTGAACCCGCATATCTTCGTATCATATTATAGTTACGGCGCGGTCGTCGCGCTGGCGCTCGACCTGTCGATCCGGGAGCGTTTCCCCGGCCGGTCGCTCGACGACTTCATGCGCCGATTGTGGCGGACGTACGGGGAGACGGAGACGCCCTATACGCCGGACGACCTGCGCCGCGCTCTTGCGGAAGCGACGGGGGACCGGGCGTTCGCGGACGCGTTCTTCGCGAGGTCGATCGATGGGTCGGCGTTGCCCGATTTCGCGCCGCTGCTGGCAAAGGCGGGGCTGCTGCTGCGCCCCACGCGACCGGGGCGGGCCTGGCTGGGAGCGAGCCGGGTCACCGGCGGCGCGGGCGGGGTGACGCTCGCCGAGCCGCCGATGCCGGGCAGCCCGCTCCATGCGGCGGGGGTGGAGCGCGACGATGTGGTCGCGTCGCTGGGCGGGACGGCGATCGCCGACGCGGGCGGCTGGTCGGCGGCGCTGGAGCGGCTGCGCCCGGGCGCGCGGGTCGAGCTGGTGTTCCGCCAGCGCGGGCGGGAGCGGCGGGCGACGCTGGTTCCGGTCGCCGACCCGACGGTGGAGGTCGTGCGGATGGAGACGGCGGACGTTCCGGTGACGGCGGCGCAGCGCGCGTTCCGGGCCGCGTGGCTGGGCGGGTCCTAGTTCTTCAGCCGCCACCCCGTCCGGAATATCCAGGACACCGCGGCCAGGCACAGGAGCAGGAACAGGGCGGTCGCGGCCAGGCTGATCTCGACCGCCACGTCGCCCTGCCCGAAAAAGCTCCAGCGGAAGCCGGAGACTAGGTACACGACAGGGTTGAACAGGCTGACGGTGCGCCAGGGCTCGGCCAGCATGTCGATCGAATAGAACGCGCCGCCAAGGAAGGTGAGGGGGGTGACGAGCAGCGCAGGGACGATCTGGAGCTGTTCGAACCCGTTCGCCCACACGCCGATGATGAAGCCGAACAGGCTGAACGTCACCGAGGTGAGGAGCAGGAACCCGATCACCGCGAGCGGATGCTCGATCCGGAGCGGCACGAAGAGCGCGGCGGTGGCGAGGATGATGAGCCCGAGCGCGACCGACTTGGTCGCTGCGGCGCCGACATAGCCGAGCACCAGCTCGAACGGCGATACGGGCGCGGAGAGCAGCTCGTAGATCGTGCCGCTGAATTTGGGGAAGTAGATGCCGAACGACGCGTTGGCGATCGACTGGGTCAGGAGCGACAGCATGATCAGTCCGGGCACGATGAAGCTGCCGTAATCGACGCCGTCCACCTGTTGCATCCGGCTGCCGATCGCGCCGCCGAACACGATGAAATAGAGCGAGGTAGTGAGCACGGGCGTGACGAGGCTCTGCCACAGGGTGCGCAGCGCGCGCGCCATCTCGAAGCGGTAGATCGCCCAGACGCCATGCCAGTTGGTCATGGGCGGAACTCTCCCATCTTCGTCACCCCGGACTTGTTCCGGGGTCCATCGGTGTCCGAACCAGCAGGCCGGGGGGCGCGCACCACGATGGATCCCGGAACAAGTCCGGGATGACGGAAGGGAAATTCCGGTAGGTTGGTCATGCCCGCTCGCCTTCTTTGGCACCGACCAGGTCGACGAAGATGTCCTCCAGGCTCGATTTCGACGTCTCCAGATCCTTGAACCCGATGCCGAGGTCCGCGAGTCGGCGGAGCAGCGACGGGATGCCCGTGCGCTCGGCCTTGGCGTCGAAGGTGTAGCGGAGACGGTGGCCCTCGTCGGTGAGCGCGAGGTCCCACTCGGCGAGCTCGGCGGGGATCGCCGCCATCGGCTCGGCGAGCGTCAGATCGAGCTCGCGCTTGCCGAGCTTGGCCATCAGCGCGGCCTTGTCGTCGACCAGCAACAGCTCGCCGCGGTCGATCACGCCCACGCGGTCGGCCATCTCCTCGGCCTCCTCGATATAATGCGTGGTGAGGATCACGGTGGTGCCGCCCTCGCGCAGCCGGTGGACGAGACGCCACATGTCGCGGCGGAGCGCGACATCGACCCCGGCGGTGGGCTCGTCGAGGAAGAGGATGTCGGGCTCGTGGCTCAGCGCCTTGGCGATCAGTACGCGCCGCTTCATGCCGCCCGACAGCTCCATGATGCGGCTGTCGCGCTTGTCCCAGAGCGACAGGTCGCGGAGCACCTGCTCGATATAGCTGTCATGCCCCGACCGCCCGAACAGCCGCCGGGAAAAGGTGACGGTGGCGAGCACCGTCTCGAACGCGTCGGTGGACAGCTCCTGCGGCACGAGCCCGATGCGGCGGCGCACGGCCTTGTAGTCGCGCAGCGCGTCGTGGCCCTCGACGGTAACGGTCCCGGTAGTGGGCGTGACGATGCCGCAGATGATGGAAATGAGCGTGGTCTTGCCCGCGCCGTTGGGGCCGAGCAGCGCAAAGATCTCGCCGCGCCTGATCTCCAGGTCGACGGGCTTGAGCGCGACGACGCCGCTCTTGTAGGTCTTGGAGACGCCCGTGACGGTCAGGATCGCGTCGCTCACCCTTTTCGCCTGGCCTGGGCGATCGCGGCCTGGAGCGTGGTGACCGGCTGTCCGCCGATCAGCAACTGGTCGCCCACTACCCAGCTCGGCACGCCGGTGACGCCCAGACGGCTGGCGGCGTCGAGGTTGCGCGCGATCTCCGTGTCCGCCGGACGGTCGGCGGCCGGCACCCGCACGCCCGCCGACCTGGCGGCGGCGGCGAGGGAGGCGGGCGTGACCCGCCCGCCGGCGAACAGCGCGTTATGGAACGGCGCGAAGCGGTTCTGGCGTGCGGCCGCGAGGCTCGCGCGTGCGGCGTCGCGGCTGGAGGGGGCGAGGATCGGCAGCTCGCGGAACACGACCTTCAGGTTCGGATCGCGGCGGATCAGCTCGCGTACGACCGGCAGGTTGGCGCGGCAAATGCCGCAATTATAGTCGTAATACTCGACCAACGTGACGTCGCCCAGCGGATTGCCCATGTAGGCGCCGGCATAAGGCCGGGTGATCGCGTCGCCCGCCGCCGCGACGGCGCGACCCTGCTCGCGCGCCTGGAGGCGGCCCATCGCTTCCGGGATGATCTCCGGATTGGCGAGCACGTAATCGCGCACCACCCGTTCGATCCGCGCGCGCTCGGTGGGCGGACCGTTCGCCGCCCACATCGCGCCCGCGCCCGCGCCGACCCCGACCAGCGCCACGACCGGCAGGAGCCAGCGGTTCACCGGCTCCTCTTGCGCTGTTCGACGGCCGCGTCGGCCGACGTCATCGCGATGTCCTGCGCCCTGATCCAATCGGCCGAGTTGGCGGGGATGTTGGCCATCGCGTAGCGCGCCGAGGCGACGGCGGTGCGCGCGTCGCCCGTCATGCTCGCCCGCTCGGCGGTGGCCAGCGCGGCGCGCGCGGTATCGCCCGACAATTCGTACACCGTGCCCAGCTGGTACCAGGCGAACGGGTTGCGGTCGTCGCGCCCGATCGCGCCGCGCAGCACGCGCACGGCCTCCGGATAGTTGCCCTTGTCCTCCGTCGCGATCAGCGCATGACCGAGCGTGGTGGTGATCAGCGGGTTATTCCGCGATCCCTCCGCCGCGACGCGCAAGGGTGCCAGCGCTTCGCGCGGGCGGCCGGACTCAAGGAGGATCTGGCCCTTCACCTCCAGGAAATAGGGATCGGTCGGCCTGACCGCCACAAGCGCGTCGGCCTCCGCATTCGCCTTGTCGGGATAACCCGCCTTGTGCCAGGCGTAGGCGCGGGCGTAGCGGGCGTAGATCGTCTTATCGGTCTCCGGATAAGCCTGGAGCGTGGCGTCGGGCTTGTTGACGTAGCCCGCCAGCTTGGCCTTCACCCGCTTGAACCGCTCCTCCAATCCGGCATTGAGCGGCGCTCCCCAGGCGGGCGAAGCCTTGAGCGAGTCGGTCAGGTTGGCGATGCGCTCGCTCGATACGGGATGGTCGAGCATGAAGCTCATCTTGCGGTTGATGCCGTAGCGATATTCGAGCTGCTGAAGCTTGCCGAAGAAGGACAGATAGCCGCGGCCGGACACGCCCGCGCCGGTCAGATACTTGGCCCCCGCCGCGTCGGTCGATGCCTCCTGCTGGCGCGAAAAGGCGAGGTAATTGCCCATCGCCGCCTGCTGCCCGGCCGCCAGGATGCCCGCCCCCGCCTCGCCGCCGCCCGCCGCGATCGCCGCGAGCCCCAGCACCATGGTCAGGAGCGAGATGCCCGTCGCGCCGGTCATCATGCGGTCGCCGAGCGGCACGTGGCCGCCGGTGATGTGGCCGATCTCGTGCGCGATCACGCCCTGCACCTCGTTGGCGGTGTCGGCGTTCTGGAGCGTGCCCGAATGGACATAGACGACCTGCCCGCCCGCGACGAAGGCGTTGATCGACTCGTCGTTGATCAGCACCACGCGCACGTCGCGCGGGTTCAGCCCGGCCGCCTTGATGAGCGGAGCGGACATCTCAACGAACAGCGCCTCGGTCTCCGCATCGCGCAGGATCGATTGCGCGGCAAGCGGCTGGGCAAGCAGAGACGCCGCGACGACGATGGCGGTGATCAAACGCTTCATGCGACACCCCGAAAAGGACGGCCGGACCGAGCGTCTCGTAGTCTACGCTGGTTTACGAAGTTTACGCTCCGCCGACGGCGCGGACCAGACCCCACCTACGAGTTCCGCGTGAACTCGCGGTGAAGCCTGGTCCGGCGGTCACGCGCCGAAGGTGCGCTGCCACCAGCCGCGACGCGGCGGCCCCGCATCCTCGGCCGACGGTGCCTCGGGCGCGGCCACGGGATCGACGACGTCGTCCCGACCTGCCTCCGGCCTCGCCGCCTCGACCTCGGCATCGTCGTTTGCCGGGGCGGGCGCGGTGCCCGGCATGTCGAGCGCGGTCGCGCTATCGCCCGCGTCGCTCGCCGCCGCCTTGCGGCGCGGTGCGCGGCGCTTGGGCTTATCCTCCTCGACCGCCGCCGTCGCCTCGACCGCCGCCTCGGCGATAGGCGCTTGGGCGGGCACTTCGGCGAGCGCGTCGTCGGTCACCGTCTTGCGACGCGAGCGCTTCGGCTTGGGTGCGGGCTCCTCCGCCTCGACCGGTGCTTCCGGTTCCACGGCGACCTCCTCGGCGATCGGCTCGACCTCGGTGGTCACATCGACGGCGCGCTTGCGGGCGCGAGAGCGACGCTTGAGGCCGGGCTCCGCTTCGGCCTGCGACGCGGCCAAAGCTTGCGCGTCGACCTCGGCGAGCATCAGCGGGCTGACGATATGCCCCGCATCCGCCGCCTCGACCGGCTCGGACGCCGGGCCGACATCGGCCGGCTCGTCGCTTTCACCGCCGATCGCGGCCGCGTCGAGCGCGTCGGTCGAGCCGTCGCCCGCATCCTGGCCCGACGGCGCGCCCATGGCGTCGCCGCCCTCGCCGCGACGACGGCGACCCCCGCGACGTCCGCGCCGGCGACGCGCCTCGCCCGTCTCCGCAGTGGGAGCTTCGGCGATCTCGGCCAGGTTTTCGGCCTCGGGCGCTCCGTCCAGCACCTCGATTTCGGCCGGCTCGTCCTCGATCTCGCCGGTCGCGGCCTCCTGCTCGCCCGCCTTGGGCTCGTCGGGCCCACGGCCGCGGCGGCCGCGACGACGTCGGCGCTTGCCGCGGCCCTCGCCGCCCTCCTCGCGGTCGCGGCGCGGCGGTCGCGCGGCGCGTTCCTCACCGCGCGCTTCGACCACTTCGTCCTCGGCTTCGGGCTCGACCTCCTCCTCGATCTCCTCGGGAATGTCATCGTCGAGCTCCTGGATCGGTGCCTCGAAGCGCGGGGCGTGCGCGGGTGGTGGGCCGGACGCCTCGACGGACATGCGCGCGCCCTCCTCCTCGCGGTCGGGGAAGATCTCGACGGAGACGCCGTACCGGTCCTCGATCTCCGCGATATCCCCGCGCTTGCGGTTCAGGACGTAGATCGCGGCTTCCTGGCTCGCGCGCAGCGTCAGCAGCGAACCGCGACCTCGCGCGGCCTCGTCCTCGATCAGGCGGAGCGCGGACAGCCCGGCGGACGAGGCCGTGCGGACGAGTCCGGTCCCCTCGCAATGCGGGCAGCCGCGCGAGGACGCCTCGAGCACGCCGGTGCGCAGGCGCTGGCGGCTCATCTCCATCAGCCCGAACGAGGAGATGCGGCCGACCTGGATGCGCGCGCGGTCGTTCTTCAGCGCGTCCTTCATCGCGCGCTCGACCTTCTTGACGTTGGACCCGTTGTCCATGTCGATGAAGTCGATCACCACGAGCCCGGCCATGTCGCGCAGCCGCAGCTGACGCGCGATCTCGGCGGCGGCCTCCAGGTTGGTCGCGGTCGCGGTCTGTTCGATATTATGCTCGCGCGTCGAACGGCCGGAGTTGATGTCGATCGACACCAGCGCCTCGGTCGGGTTGATGACGAGGTAGCCGCCCGATTTCAGCTGAACCACCGGGTGGTACATGGCCGCCAGCTGGTCCTCGACATGCGCGCGCTGGAAGAGCGGGATCGGGTCCGAGTAGTGCTGGATGCGCCGCGCGTGACTGGGCATCAGCATCTTCATGAACTCGCGCGCCTGGGCGTAGCCTTCCGCGCCCTCGACCACGATCTCCTCGATATCGCGGTTGTAGATGTCGCGGATCGCGCGCTTGATCAGGTCCGAGTCGCCATAGACGAGCGCGGGCGCGGCGGATTCGAGCGTCTTCTCGCGAATGCCGTCCCACAGCCGCGCCAGATAGTCGAAGTCGCGCTTGATCTCGACCTTGGTCCGCTGGAGCCCGGCGGTGCGGACGATGCAGCCCATCGAGGGCGGCAGCTGCAACTCGGCCATGATCGACTTCAGGCGCTTGCGGTCGGCGGCGTTCGAGATTTTCCGGCTGATGCCGCCGCCATGCGACGTATTGGGCATCAGCACGCAATAGCGGCCCGCCAGCGACAGATAGGTGGTCAGCGCCGCGCCCTTGTTGCCGCGCTCCTCCTTGACGATCTGGACGAGCAGCACCTGGCGGCGGCGGATGACGTCCTGGATCTTGTAGCGCTGGCGCAAGTTCGAACGACGCTCGCGGAGCGCCTCGACCGCCGGATCGCTGGCGGATTTGCCCCGCCGCTTGCGGCGGCCGCCCTCGGGCTGGCCGTCCTCCGCGTCGGAATCCTCGCCCTGCGCGTCCTCCGCATCGTCGTCGTCGAGGTCGTCGCCGGCGGCGTCGACCGTGTCGGCGTCTTCGTCCTCGTCGCCGTCCTCATCGTCGAGGTCGGCCATCAGCTCGGCTTCCTCGGCGGCGTGCTCGGCCTCTTCACGGAGTAGCGCTTCGCGGTCCTCCTTGGGGATCTGGTAATAGTCGGGATGGATTTCGGAGAAGGCCAGGAAGCCGTGCCGGTTGCCGCCGTAATCGACGAACGCCGCCTGCAGCGACGGTTCGACGCGGGTTACCTTGGCGAGGTAGATGTTACCCTTGAGCTGCTTGCGCTCGGCGGATTCGAAGTCGAACTCCTCGATCCGGTTTCCTTGGACGACGGCGACGCGGGTCTCTTCCCGGTGGCGTGCGTCGATCAGCATGCGTGTGGTCATGAACGGGTCTCCACGCGCGCAGGCCGCTTGCCGCTCCGGGTGGAGCCGGGGGCCGCGCGCGATGTGGGGCGGCGGGCGCAAGCCCGGCCGCTGGGTTGAACGATGCGTTCGCCCCGGGCGCACGGCGGAGCGTCGGGCTCCGCTGCTCCCCGGCCGCGCACCCGCCGGCCGGGGCCGGGCGGGGGTGCGGGAGGGGATGATGCGTCATGTGGGCGAAAACCTGAATGGCGGAACGCGTGAAGCGCGCCCGCGCCGTGAACGACCGGCGGAGGTTGTCGCGGACGGACGCCGCGCGCAACGCACTGGTCGGCACTTGGGTCGCTAGCACCACATCCGCCGCCTCGCAACCGGTGGACTTTACCGTCCGTCCCTGGCGGGTACGCTCGGTGCGACGTCGGTCGTTCGTGACGACCCTAGTCGCAGGCGTCCGGGAATCTTCGATGGTATTTCGCTGGACCGGGCGGGCGGGTCCGCTCCATGATCGCGCGGTGCTGGTGCCGCTGGTCCTGTTGGCGTGGTTCCCGCCCGCCCATGCCGTGACGGCGGGCGAGGCCGGGCCGCTGTCCTTCATTCCCGGCCTCGGTACGCGCGCGCCGAGATACAAGGTGACGCAGGCCGTCCCTCCCGCGCGGAGAGCCAAGCTCCCGCCGGTGCGCGGCGACGGCGACCGTCCGCTGGTGGTGATCGACGCAGGCCATGGCGGCGCGGATCCCGGCGCGTTCGGCCCGGGGGGCCTGCGCGAAAAGGAGGTCACGCTCCGCATCGCCCGCGCGGTCCGCGACGAGCTGTTGGCGGGCGGGCGCGTCCGCGTGGCGCTGACCCGCGACGACGACCGGTTCCTGGTGCTGCGCGAACGTTACGGCATCGGCCGGCGGCTGGGGGCGGACCTGTTCATCTCCATCCACTGCGACGCGGCGGGCGCGGCGGCGGCGACCGGCGCGTCGGCCTATACCTTGTCCGAGGTCGCGTCCGACAAGGAAGCCGCGCGGCTCGCGGCGCGCGAGAACAAGGCGGACGTGATCGCGGGCGTCGATCTGGGCGAGGCGCGCGGCGACGTGTCGTCCATCCTGATCGACCTGGCGCAGCGCGAGACGATGAACCTGTCGGCCGGCTTCGCGCGGCTGCTGGGCCGCGAGGCCGAGCCGCTGATGCCGGTCAAGGCGAACTTCCACCGCATGGCGTCGCTGATGGTGCTCAAAGCCCCCGACATGCCCAGCGTGCTGTTCGAGACGGGCTATATCTCAAACCCCGTCGACGCCGCCTTCCTGGCGAGCGACGACGGCCGAGCGCGCATCGCGCGGAGCGTCCGCCGCGCGGTGGAGGTGCATTTCGCCCGGCGCATGGCGGGGCGGTGATCTCTATCGGGACTGAATCTAATTTCGCTTCGTGCGCTCACGCGCTTTTCGCGTCATCTTCGCAGCCTGAAGCCGGGCGCTGTTGCGCCGGTCGATCCGGGTATAAAGGTCACCCTTCTTGCCGATGTCGAGATACTGCCCGGTCTCGAACGCCGGAATGTATGGCGGCGTGAGGACGCCCGCGCTGGAAAGGCCGCCACCGGCGGTCTGGGCCAGGGCCGGAGCGGACATGAGCAATGCGGCGGCGGCGAGACCGATCTTCATCAGGCATGCTCCCAAAACGAGGTGGTGAGCGGAGGCTAGCGTTCCATACGCCGGACTGGCAAGGCGGTTCCGATCCGCTTAAGGAACGCCCGAATAATCATGGCGTCCCACATTCCCCGCATCGCTTCGACCCCGGCCAGCCGCGTCTTCTCGGGCGCGGCTGACTTCGCCCGCGCCGCCTGGAGCCGCCGGTGGGTCCGCTGGCTGACCTGCCTCGCCGCGCTCGGCCTCGTCTCCGTCCTCGCGCTCGTCATCGCGGTCGGGCGCGGGCTGCCGTCGGTGGATACGCTGCGCACCTACGAACAGCCGCTGCCCACCAACGTGCGCGGGGGCGACGGTGCCCCCGTCCATTCCTACGCCCGCGAGCGGCGCGTCGAGCTGTCCTACGCCGAATATCCGCCGCTGCTGGTGGGCGCGTTCCTGGCGGCGGAGGACCGGACCTTCTTCGAGCATGGCGGCGTCGACTATCCCGGCATCGTCGCCGCGCTCATCACCAACCTGCGCAGCGGCGGCCGCCCGGTCGGCGCGTCGACGATCACGCAACAGGTCGCCAAGAACCTGCTGCTCACCAACGAGGTGAGTTACATCCGCAAGGCGCGCGAGGCGATCCTGGCCTACCGGATCGAGGACGCGCTTTCCAAGGAGCAGATCCTTGAGCTTTATCTGAACGGTATTCCGCTCGGCCGGCGGACCTTCGGCGTCCAGGCTGCGGCGCGCGCCTATTTCGGCAAGGACGTAAAGCAGCTCGCCGTCCAGGAAGCGGCGTTCCTGGCCATCCTGCCCAAGGCCCCCGAAACCTACGGCCGCGCGCGGAACGCCGAGCGGGCGATCGGACGCCGCAATTTCGTGCTGTCGGAGATGACGCGCAACGGCTTCATCACGCCCACGCAGGCGAGCGTCGCCAAGGCGGAACCGCTTGGGCTGCTCGCCCCGCAGCAGGCCCGGCTCGATCCCGTCGGCGGCTATTTCGTCGAGGAAGTGCGCCGTCAGCTGATCGGCAAGTACGGCGAGAACTCTGAGAACGGGCCGCATAGCGTCTATGCGGGCGGGCTGTGGGTCCGCACGTCGCTCGATCCCCGGCTCCAGGGCTTCGCGCAGGAGGCGCTGCGCGACGGCTTGCTCCGCTACGCGCGCGGGCGCGGCTGGTCGGGGCCGATCCGCAACGTCGAGGTCACGCCCGATAATTGGCTTCAGCCGTTCGTGGGGACGAACATCGCGCTGGATCACAAGGACTGGCGCGCCGCCATCGCGATCCAGCGCGCCGGGAACGCCTGGGCGATCGGCTTCGCGGATGGCGCGACGGGGACGCTCCCCGCCTACGCCGCCAGCATGCCGCCCGTCGGCAAAGGCGGCACCGCCTTCGCCGCGATCAAGCCCGGCGACATCCTGGCCGTCGCGCCCGAAGGCTCGGCCTTTTCGCTCCGCTCCGTGCCACGCGTGTCGGGCGGCTTCGTCGTCGAGGAGCCCGCGACCGGCCGCATCCTGGCGATGCAGGGCGGGTTCGACAGCCGCCTGCAATCCTTCAACCGAGCCACCCAGGCGCTCCGTCAGCCGGGATCGACGATCAAGCCAATCGTCTATGCCGCCGCGCTGGAGCGGGGCATGACGCCGTCGACCATCATCGTCGACGGGCCGTTCTGCGTCTATCAGGGCGCGCGGCTGGGGCAGAAATGCTTCCGGAATTTCGACGGCGGCGGGTCGGGCCCGCATACCATGCGCTGGGGCATCGAGCAGTCGCGCAACCTGATGACGGTGCGCACCGCCTCGCAGGTTGGCATGCCGCACGTCGTCGACACGATGAAGCGCATGGGGCTGGGCACCTACCCGCCGTTCCTCGCCAATTCGCTGGGCGCGGGCGAGACCACCGTGGCGCGCATCGTCAATGCCTACGCCATCCTGGCCAATCACGGCCGCGGCGACGAGCCGACCGTCATCGACTTCGTCCAGGATCGGCGCGGCAAGGTCATCCTGCCCGATCGCTGGCGTCCGTGCGACGGCTGCAATGCGCGCGACTGGAACGGCCGCGCGATGCCGCGCCCGCCGTCGCGCCAGCGCCAGGTCATCGACGCGCAGACCGCGTTCCAGATGGTCCACATCACCGAGGGCGTGATCCAGCGCGGCACGGCCACGACGCTCCGCGACCTCGACCGCCCGATCTTCGGCAAGACGGGGACGACCTCCGGCCCGACCGACGTGTGGTTCATCGGCGGCACACCGCAATTCGTGGGCGGGCTGTATGTCGGCTACGACCAGCCGACCAATCTCGGCGGCGTGCAAGGGGGCACCTTCGCCGCGCCGATCTTCAAGCAGTTCGCGGTCAAGGCCTACGAGGGTCTGGAGAAGAAGGTGTTCCGCGCGCCCGCGGGCATCCGCATGGTGCGCGTCGACCGCGGATCGGGCCGCCCCGTCTACGGCGCATGGCCGACGGGCGCCGATCCCAAGCCCGCCGTGATCTGGGAAGCGTTCAAGCCCCAGACCGAGGAACGCCGCGCCCGCCGCCGCACCGGCCCGGCGGTCGCCGCGCCGGCGGCTCGCCCCACCACCGGCCCAAGGCGCGCCGAACGGCGGGAAGACAGCGACTTCTTGCAAAGACAGGGCGGAATCTACTAGCTCCGCTCGCTTATCGTCATCCCCGCGAAAGCGGGGACCCATCTCCCGCCGTCTGAATTTCACAGCCGGCTTCGTTGGAGAGCCTACCGGAGTTGGGTCCCCGCTTTCGCGGGGATGACGGTGGGGTGGTGTAGAAGGATTATTATGCGCGCCGAAGCGCAGGCCCATATCGACCAGATCAACGACGCGCTGGCGCTGCTTCGCCGCTTCCTGAACTGGGATGTCGCGCTCCGCCGCCTCGACGAGCTCAACGCGCGCGTCGAGGACCAGGCGCTATGGAGCGACCCGAAGGCGGCGCAGGCGGTCATGCGCGAGCGCCGCCGCCTGGACGAGGCGATCACCGCGACCCGCACGATCGAGCGCGAGCTGTCCGACACCGCCGAGCTGATCGAGATGGCCGACGCCGAGGGCGACGCCGCGATGGCCGACGAGGGCGTGACCGTCCTGGCCGACCTCGCCGAGCGGGCGCAGCGCGACAAGGTCCAGGCGCTGTTGGCGGGCGAGGCCGACGGCAACGACACCTATATCGAAGTCAATGCCGGCGCGGGCGGCACCGAAAGCCAGGACTGGGCGGGAATGCTCAGCCGCATGTATTCGCGCTGGGGCGAGCGCCACGGGCTGAAGGTCGAACTCGTCGACCAGCATTCGGGCGAACAGGCCGGGATCAAGTCGGCGACGCTGCTGCTCAAGGGCGAGAACGCCTACGGCTACGCCAAGACCGAGTCCGGCGTCCACCGCCTCGTCCGCATCAGCCCGTACGATTCGGCGGCCAGGCGGCACACCTCGTTCGCCAGCGTCTGGGTCTATCCGGTCGTCGACGAGAATATCGAGGTCGAATATAACGAGTCCGACCTGCGGATCGACACCTACCGCGCGTCCGGCGCGGGCGGGCAGCACATCAATACGACCGACTCGGCGGTGCGCATCACGCACATGCCGACCGGCATCGTCGTCCAGTGCCAGAACCAGCGATCGCAACACAAGAACAAGGCCGAGGCCTACAACCAGCTCCGCGCGCGCCTGTACGAGCGCGAGCTGGCGATTCGCGAGCAGGCGGCGAGCGCGGAGAATGCGGCCAAGACCGACATCGGCTGGGGTCACCAGATCCGGTCCTACGTCCTTCAGCCGTACCAGATGGTGAAGGACCTGCGCACCGGCGCGATCTCGACCAGCCCTAGCGACGTACTCGACGGCGATCTCGACAAGTTCATGGCCGCCGCCCTGTCGCAGCGCGTGACGGGCGAGAAGGTCGAGGTGGAGGACGTGGATTAAGTGCCCGTGCACCCGCCACCTCTCCACCGCGCCTCCCCGGCGAAGGCCGGGGCCCAGCCGCGCCGGTCGAACGACACTGCGGGCCACGGTCGCGATCCGCACGACGGCTGGGCCCCGGCCTTCGCCGGGGAAGGAAGGATGAAGATGATCTCGGCCTGTTTGCTCCTCCTCGCCGCGTGCGACGGCTCCGAGCCGCTCATCAAACGCGAGGCCAAGGCCCCGGCCTTTCCCGCCGCCGACCGGCCCGTCGCCAGCATCGTCTCGTCGCGCTGGTCGACCGAGGAGGCGCGCGACCGGGTGAACGAGGCCGGGCGCGTGACCAAGCTCGCGGATATCGCGCCGGGCATGACCGTCGCCGACATCGGCGCGGGCGAGGGGTACTACACCGTCCGCCTGGC
Organism: uncultured Sphingomonas sp.; assembly: GCF_964235535.1. Classification (GTDB taxonomy): domain Bacteria; phylum Pseudomonadota; class Alphaproteobacteria; order Sphingomonadales; family Sphingomonadaceae; genus Sphingomonas. The sequence continues at coordinate 28,852 of NZ_CAXSBH010000016.1, read as the reverse complement.
GCGCGCGGTGGGCGCCAAGGGCCGCGTCGTCGGCCAGGACATCATGCCCGCCGTCCGCGACCAGTTGGCCGAGCGCGTCGCGCGCGAGCGCCTGGCCAACGTCAGCGTACTGCTGGGCGAGCCCGCCGATCCCAAGCTGCCCGCCGACAGCTTCGACCGCGTGATGATGGTCCATATGTATCACGAGATCGAACAGCCCTACGAGTTCCTGTGGCGGCTGCGGCCCTCGCTGAAGCCGGGCGGGCTGGTGGTCGTCGTCGACGCCGACCGCCCCACGCAGAATCACGGCACGCCGCCGGCACTTCTCCGCTGCGAGTTCGCCGCGACCGGATACGAACAGGCGAGCTTCACCCCGATGCCGGGCGCGGGCGGCTATTTCGCCACTTTCCGCGCCGCCGGCGTCCGGCCGGAGCCGAAGGCGATCAAGGCTTGTAAGGTGAACGGGTAGGGGCTGACGCTCACCCCTTTCCCGTTCGCCCTGAGCTTGTCGAGCCGAAGGCGGGCGTAGCCCTACGGTCGTCCTTCTTCTTCGCCAACATCGAGATGCGATCCCAGTCCCCTCGGATCAGCGCCATCTTCTTCGCCCGGCTCCAGCCTTTGATCCGTCGTTCCGCCTCCAGCGTCTCAAGGCGCGTCGGGAACTCCTGGCACCATACCAACGTAACGGGGAGGCGATCACGCGTGAAGCCCGGGGTAGCACCGCTTTGATGAGCACCGATCCGCGCTTCCAGATTGTCGGTATGACCCGTGTAGAACTGCCCGCCGCGGCAGTGGAGCATGTAGGCCCAGAACGTCATCGCGTCGGACAGTAGAAGAAAGAACGACCCTTCGACAAGCTCAGGGCGAACGGGGAGGGGGGCGATCCTACGAACCCAACCCTCCGTTCGTGCTGAGCTTGTCGAAGCATCGCCCTTCTCGCCTCCGGTTTGAGCAAGGATGGCCGTTCGGGCTCAACTCGAGAGGGCTGTCATCACGCGCGTCAGCGGCTAAGGCCCGCGCGCATGACGAACCACGCCCCCGACCCCGCCCTGCTCGCCAAGGCGGAAACGCTGACGGAGGCGCTGCCGTACCTGCAACGTTACGCGGGCAAGACCTTCGTGGTGAAGTACGGCGGTCACGCGATGGGCGATCCCGAGCGCCAGCGCGACTTTGCCGAGGACATGGTCCTGCTGAAGGCCGTGGGCATCAACCCGGTGGTCGTGCACGGCGGCGGGCCGCAGATCGGGTCGATGCTGAAGCGCCTGGGCGTCGAATCGCGCTTCGTGGACGGCCTGCGCGTGACGGATGCGGAGACCGCGCGGATCGCGGAGATGGTCTTGGCGGGGTCGATCAACAAGGAGATCGTCGGCTGGATCGGCGGCGCGGGCGGCCGCGCGGTCGGCATCTCGGGCAAGGACGCCAACCTGGTGACGGCGCAAAAGGTCGGTGCGCGCCCGCCCGACCCTCTCCAGGGCATCGAGCGCCATGTGGATCTTGGCTTCGTCGGCGAACCCGTCGCGGTCGACACGCGTATTCTCGATACCCTGATGGCCGACGACATCATACCGGTGATAGCGCCCATCGCCGTGGGTCGCGACGGCCACACCTACAATATCAATGCCGACACGATGGCGGGCGCGATCGCGGGCGCGTTGGGCGCGGCGCGGTTCTTTCTGCTGACCGACGTGGCGGGCGTACTCGACAAGGAGGGCGAGCTCCTGACCGATCTCGATCCCCAGGCGATCGCGGCACTGAAGGCGGACGGTACGATCGCGGGTGGAATGATCCCCAAACTCGACACTTGCGTCGCGGCGGTCGGGGCGGGGGTGGATGCAGCGGTCGTCCTGGACGGGCGCGTGCCGCACGGGATGCTGCTGGAGATCTTCACCAAGCGCGGCGCGGGTACGCTGGTGCGCGCCTGAGTCCTCCCTTCCCTTTCCAGGGAGGGAAGACGACTTAGGGTGGCCGCGTCGGCGTATCATCCCTATAGGACACTTAACCCCGTCGGAGCCTCTACCCTTGATCTACCTGCTGCAAATCGTCCAATTCGTGCTCACCGTCGTCTGGTGGATCATCATCGTCCAGGCGATCCTGTCGTGGCTGATGGCGTTCAACGTCATCAACACCTCGAACAACGCGGTGCGCCAGATCTGGACCGCCCTCGAAAAGATGACCGATCCCATCTATCGCCCGATCCGCCGGGTGCTCCCCGATTTCGGCGCGCTCGACCTGTCGCCGCTCGTCGTGCTGTTGCTGGTCGGGCTGCTCGACAGGCTGGTGACGACCGCGATCATCGGACAAGTCTCCGCCGGCGCGATCTGACATGACCGCCGCGACCATCGACGGGCGCGCCCGCGCCGCGTCGCTGCGCGCCGGCATCGCCGTTCAGGTCGCGGCGTTCGCGGCTCGCGTCGGTCGTGCCCCCGGCCTGGCGGTGGTGCTCGTCGGCGAGGACCCCGCCTCTTCGGTCTATGTCCGCGCCAAGGGCAGGGCGACCGCCGAGGCCGGGATGCGCGGGGCGGAGCACCGCCTGCCCGCCGACACGCCCGAAGCCGAACTGCTCGCGCTCGTCGATCGCCTGAACGCCGATCCCGCGATCGACGGCATCCTCGTCCAGCTCCCGCTGCCGCCGCACATCGACGCCGCCCAAGTCACCGCCCGTATCGACCCGGACAAGGACGTGGACGGGTTCCATCCCGTCAACGCCGGCCGCCTCGCGACGGGGCTGCCCGGCTTCGTGCCCTGCACCCCGCTCGGCTGCCTGATGCTCCTGCGCGGCGTGCTGGGCTCCTTAAGCGGGTTGGAGGCGGTCGTGGTCGGCCGGTCCAACATCGTCGGCAAGCCGATGGCGCAGCTGCTCCTCGCCGAGAGCTGCACCGTCACCGTCGCCCACAGCCGCACCCGCGATTTGGACGCGCATCTCGCCCGCGTCGATATCGTCGTTGCCGCCGTCGGCCGCGCAAACATGATCCGGGGCAACCAGCTCAAATCCGGCGCGACCGTGATCGATGTCGGCATCAACCGCACCGAAGCGGGCCTGGTCGGCGACGTCGATTTCGCGAGCGCCGCGCAGGTCGCAGGCGCGATCACCCCCGTGCCAGGCGGCGTCGGCCCGATGACCATCGCCTGCCTCCTCCGCAACACGCTCGTCTCGGCCGCCCGGCGCGAGGGGGTGCCGATCGACGAGGCCGGGCTGTGATCGAGCTCTTCGTCTCCGCGTTCCTCACCTTCTTCGTGGTGATCGACCCACCCGGTTGCGCGCCCATCTATGCCGGGCTGACCAAGGGCGTGGCGGCCGCGCATCGCCGCGCGATGGCGATGCGCGCGGTCCTCTATGCCGCCCTGATCCTCCTCGTCTTCGCGTTGTTCGGGGAAGACCTGCTCCGGGGTCTGGGCATCGAGCTCGCCTCGTTCCGCATCGCGGGCGGGATCATGCTGTTCCTCATCGCGCTCGAGATGGTGTTCGAGCGCCGCACCCAACGCCGCGAGGACCGTGCCGCCCAGCTTGCCGCCGACGAGGTCGAGGACGTGTCCGTCTTTCCCATGGCGATGCCGATGATCGCCGGGCCGGGGTCGATCGCCAGCGTCATGCTGCTGATGGCGCGGAACGACGGGCTGGAGCGGTCGCTGGTCATCCTGGCCGCGCTCGCGTCGATCCTGCTGCTCACGCTCGCGGCGCTGCTCGCGGCGGGACCGATCATGCGGCTGCTCGGCGCGCGGATCGAGGCGGTGATTACCCGGCTGCTCGGCGTCCTGCTCGCCGCGTTGGCGGTGCAGTTCGTGATCGACGGGCTGCAGGTGGGTCTGCGCTAGCCGATACGGTACAGCCGGAAGGGCGAGCCGCGCGGTAACGGCAGCGGCTGAAGCCAGTCGAACTTCGCTCCCTTGGCCAGCTGGTCGTAGAACCCGCCCCGTGCCTGCGCGCGGTACACCGTCGATTCCGGCAGGTTCGGACATGCCAGCAGCATCGTCGCTCCGTGCCGGCGCATGATCGCGCGTGCTTCGGCGGGGGAGCGGCGGAAGGCGTGGTGTACGTCCAGGATGGCGTCGCCGTTGCGGTGATACGGCCCGGCCACCGCGCTGTGATGAGTCGTCGCGATCAGCCGTGGGCCGAGATCGACGAAGGTGAACATCGTCTGTGCGGGGTAGGCGTCGAGCTTGGCGAGGTTGGGCAGCGCGTTGCACCGGCCGCTCGACCGGTTGACCTTGCGGGTGTTGGGCGAGGGGCGGTCGACGGGCAGGTACTTGACCACGAGCCCTGCGAACAACCCGGAGATTGCCAGGAACGCGCCCACCGTCCCGAACACCCGCACCGGCAGCAGCGGATGCTTCAGGCACCAAGGCAATATGATCCAGGCGATTGCGGTCACGCCGGGCAGCGCCAACAGCTGCGCCGCCGGCCCGGCGCGCGCCTGCCACAATAGCATCGCGCACGCGAAGGCGGTGAACAGCGCCACCGCCGCCCAGCCCACGCCCCGTTCCGTCGCCCGCGCCCGCCAGGCCGCGAACACCGCGCCCGCCAGCCCGATCAGCGGCAGCGTCACGATCGGGAAGGCGGTGCGGAACGGGTGGCGGTAGATCGGCTTGGCCTCGCGCACGTTGTTCAGCCAGATGCGCGCGAGCTCGTCGGACACCTGTTCGGGCCGCGTCAGGCATTGCGGGAATAGCAGCGCAAAGCCGACCGCCACGACGGCTCCTGCCGCGATCGCCAGGCCGAGCCGCACCGCCCGCGACGCCGGGTCCGCGCGCGCGAGCAGGAACAACAGCGCCCCCGCGACCACCACCGCGCTCAGCCACACCGGCGTCAGCGCGTCGCAGCGGAGCACCCGGTTCGCCTCGCTCGCGAACAGCGCGTATCCGGCCGCGGCGGCCCCGCCGAGCGTGAGCGCATAGACCCGCATCCGCACCGCCTCCGCCCGGTCCCACACCCAGCGGAGCGCGATGATCGCCCCCGCCATCGCGGCGTAGGGCAGCAGCTCGAGCCCGATCGTCAGCGACAGCGCGCTCGCCCCGCCGACGAGCAGCCCGCCGCGCGCCTGTCTAGGGTCGCACAGCCCCGCGACGGTCACCGCCAGGCAGGCGAGCTGCCAACCGTGATGGTCGATCCGCATCGGCGCGAACATCAGCATCGTCGCGACCGCGCCGGGCAGCAGCACCAGTGCCAGCGGCCAGGCGCCGGGCGCGACCAGCCGCCGGACCGTCGTCGCCAATGCCAGCATCACCACCGCCAACGGCAGCAACGGCGCGATCCCGCATGCCCAGCGTTCGGCGATCGGGCGGGTCGTGAACAGATCTAAGAACAGGATCAGCCCCGCCAACGGCAGGTCGACCGCCCGGCTCCAATGGATGTCGAACCCGCCCGGCGGGTTCATCCGGTATTGACGCAGATCGAACCAGCCTTGCCCGTCCAGCAGCGCGCGGACCTGCATCAGCCGCATGTTGTCGTCGGTATCGCCCAGCGCGAGCCAGCGTATCTGCCCCGACCGGTCCCACAGATACCACAGCGCCAGCAGCCCCCAGGCGATCAGGATGATCCGCACCCGGTGCCGGTCGACCAACGCCGCCCATTCGGCGGCTCCGGTCTTTCGGCCGTCGGTCGTCGAACTCGCTTCCCTCACACCACTACCCGCAATAAAGGCGCTTGCTCTACCGAGGAGCGCGGGTGACACAAGGGTGACAAAGCAAGCGACGAGCCTCGCTATGCGGCTGGATGAATGGCGGCGCATGCCCATGTTCGGCCAGCTCGTACGCTTCGTGGTCGCCGGAGGGCTGGCGACCGCGTTGTACACCGCCGTCTACTCGCCGCTCGCCGGGTTCGGCATCACGTCGGAACAGGGCGCGAACCTCGCCGGTTATCTGGTCGCGATGGCGTCAGGCTATTTCCTCCACAGCCGCTGGAGCTTTCGCGGTCACGGCGCCGGCGCCGGCCAGACGACGTGGCGCTTCCTGGCGGTGTCGCTCGTCAGTTACGCGATGAACACGGGCTGGGTGTGGCTGCTGACCGATGAAGCCATGCTGGCGGGGCCATGGTGGTGGCCGCTCCTTCCCGTGCTGTTCGTGACCCCGTTCGTCTCCTTCGCGCTCAACCGCTTATGGGTATTCGCCTGATGGCCGCACCGCGTGGATAGGGTCGTCTACGACCGCATGGCCGCGCACGACTCCACGCATTGGTGGTACCGGGCGCGCCGCGATATCCTTCACGACTATCTCGCCCGTTACGGCGACCTGCCGCGGGATGCGCGCATCCTGGAGATCGGCTGCGGCACCGGCCACAACCTACCCATGCTCGCCCGCTTCGGCCGGGTGGATGCGATCGAGATCGACCCCGCCGCGGGCGCGATCGCCGCGGAGCGGCTGGGCCGACCCGTCGGCACCGCGCCGCTGCCCGAGCTCGCCGGCGTCGAGCCGGGCGCCTACGACCTGATCGCCGTGCTCGACGTGGTGGAGCATATCGCCGACGACGTGGCGGCGCTCCGCGCGATGGGCGAGCGCCTGCGGCCCGGCGGCAAGATCCTGATCGCCGTTCCCGCGCACCAGTGGCTGTGGAGCGCGCACGACGTCGTCAACCATCATTACCGCCGCTATGGCAAGCGCACGCTGACCGCCGCGATCGAGCGCGCCGGGCTACGGCCGGTGCGGATGCGCTGGTTCAACTCCATCCTGTTCCCGCTCGCCGCCGCCGCGCGCATCGCGGGCAAGCTGACGGGCCGCGACGACGCCGACGACGCGCCGCCCCCGAAGCCGCTCAACAAGCTGTTCGAGACGATCTTCCGTCTCGAGCGTCACCTGGTCGGCAGGGTGCCGATGACGCCGGGCGTGTCGATCGTGGCGTTAGCGATACCCGGGGCGGTTCCGTCGGCTTCCTCCGCCAAGTAGCCCAACGTCGCGGTGCCCCGCATCCGCCCCGCGACATCGGCGACGAGATAGAGCGGCCGCCGCTTCGACTCGACATACAGCCGCCCCAGATACTCGCCGATCATCCCCAGTACGAACATCTGCACCGCGCCCAGCACCACCACGACCAGCATCGTCGACGTCCATCCCTGCACCGCGCTGCCGGTCAGGAACCCGACCGCGATATACACGATGAGCAGCAGCGACGCCGCCGTCAGCGCCAGCCCGACATGGCTCGCGAACCGCAGCGGCGCGGTCGAGAAGCCCGTCACCGCATCGAAGGCCAGTCGGATCATCCTGCCCAGCGGATAATTGGTCGCGCCCGCATGACGGCTCGCCCGGTCATAGGCCAGCGGCACCTGCCGAAACCCGATCCACGCCACCATGCCACGGATGAAGCGGGCCTGTTCGGGCATCGCCAACAACGCATCGAGCGCGCGCCTGCTCATCAACCGGAAATCGCCCGTGTCGAGCGGGATGGGCGTGTCGGTCATCCGGTCGAGCAACCGATAGAATAGCGCGGCGGTCGCGCGCTTGAACAGGGTCTCGCCCTCGCGCCTGCGCCGGACGGCGTAGACGACGTCCGCTTCCTGCTCCGCCATCGTCCGGCGCATCTCGCCGAGCAGCTCGGGCGGGTCCTGCAGGTCGGCGTCGATGATCAGCACCTGCGCCCCCGCGCACAGATCGAGCCCGGCGGTCAGCGCCAGCTGGTGGCCGTGGTTGCGCGACAGGTTGACCGCCACCAGCCGCGGATCGCGCGCGGCCAGCGTCCGCATCACCGCCCAGCTGTCGTCGCTCGACCCGTCGTCGATCAGCAGGATCTCGTAACTTTCTCCGACCGCCGCCCGCGCCGACGCCGACACGCGCGCGTGCAGCAGTTCCAGGCACGCCGCTTCGTTGTAGCAGGGGATGACGACGGACAAGGCGGGGCGTTGCATCGCGTGTCGGTCTAGCCGCGCCCGCAGCCTTGCGCTACCTTGCGGGCGAGGAGCACGGACCATGGCGACCGTCATCGATTTGGAGCAGACCCACGCCGACCTTTTGGACGTGTACAACCGCGCGGCGGCGGGCGAAGATATCGTCATCGCGCGCGGGAAAGGGCCGAAGCTGAAGCTCGTCGCCGAGCCGGGGCTGCCGTCGCGCGGCGGCAAACGTAAGCTGGGCACGTTGGAGGGCCGGATTAAGGAAACGCCGGGCGTGTGGGATCCCATGACCGACGACGAGCTAAGGGAGATCGGCCTACTTTGAGAAGAGTGCTGCTGGATACGCACGCGCTCCTTTGGGCATTTACTGCTCCGTCGCGATTACCCGCCGACGTCCGAGTCGCACTTTACGAGCGAACGGCGACCGTTCTCGTAAGCGCGATCAGCGCGTACGAAGTCGCGTTTAAGTACAGCTTGGGTAAGCTGGACGAAGCTGAGGCGTTGCTGGCCGATTTCGATCAACGACTGGCCGATCAGGAGTTCGAGGTGCTCGCCGTCACGCACCGGCACGCGCTGGCAGCGGGCCGACTAGAACTGCACCATCGCGACCCGTTCGACCGTCTTCTGATCGCCCAGGCACTGGTCGAGGACGTCGAGCTGGTGTCGAACGAGAAGCTGTTCGACCGATACGGCGTCAGCCGCCTCTGGTGAGCTAGACCCGGTCCGCCGCGTGCACCGCCTCGATCGCGCGGAGCGCCGCGAGTAGGCGCATCAGTTGGTGCAGGTCGTGTACTTCCACGTCGACCGTATTGGTGTGGTACAGCGCGTCGCGCGCGTCGAGGCGCAGATTGATGATATTGGCCCCATGCCGCCCGATGATGGTGGCCAGCATGCCGAGCGCGCCCGGCTCGTTCTTGACCTCCACCTGGACGCGCGCGACGCCGCCGTCGGCCTTGTCGCCCCAGGATACGTCGACCCAATCGGTCTCGCCCTCCGCCCGCTCGGCCAGTTCGCCCAGCACCGAACAGTCGATACGGTGAACCTCGATGCCCGCGTCCGGCCGCCGGAGCCCGACGATGCGATCGCCCGGCACCGGCCGGCAGCAATCGCCCAGGTCGAACGCGACGCCCGGCGTCAGCCCCTTGATCGAGATCGCGCCCGCCTGCGGCATCGCGCCGGCCCGATCGCTCCCCCGGTCGCCCCCTCTGTCGTTGGCGACGTCGGCCCCGGCCGATCCGGGCATCAACGCCTCCATCACCGCCGCGTCCGATAGCGACCGCCTGGCGACCGCATGCATCAACGCCGCCTCGTCGGGCAGCTTCAGGCGCTTGAGCGCTTGGGGCAGCGCGTCCGTCCCGATCGGCGCGGGCAGGCGGCGGACGATATCGTCATAGATCTTGCGCCCGAGCTTCACGCTCTCGTCGCGCTCGGCGTGGCGCAGGTGTCGGCGGATCGCGGCCAGCGCCTTGCCCGTCGTCGCGATGTTCAGCCACGCAGCTTGCGGCGCTTGCGCCTTGGATCGCAGGATCTGCACCTGATCACCGTTCTCGATTACCGTCTTCAGCGACATCACGCGCCCGTTGACCTTCGCACCGACCGCTTGGTCGCCCAGATCGGTATGAACCGCGTAGGCGAAGTCGATCGGCGTCGCGCCCTTGGGGAGCTGGATCAGCTCGCCGCGCGGGGTGAAGGCGAAGATGCGGTCGGCATACATCGCCATGCGCGTATGCTCGAGCAGCTCCTCGGGTGATCCCGCGGTGTCGAGGATCTCGACCAGGTCGCGGATCCAGCTGTGGTTCGCGTCCGCGCGGACCTTGCCGCCGTCGCCGTTCGGGGTTTTGTACGCCCAGTGCGCGGCCAACCCGTATTCGGCTTGCGCGTGCATCTCGGGCGTCCTGATCTGCACCTCGATCCGCGCATTCTCGACGTGGATCACCGTGGTGTGCAGCGACCGGTAGCCGTTGCGCTTGGGCGTCGAGATATAATCCTTGAACCGCCCCGGTACCATCGGCCAACGCCGATGGATGATCCCAAGCGCCCGGTAGCAATCCTCGACCGTCGGCACGACCGCGCGGAACGCCATCACGTCCGACAGCTGCTCGAAGCTGATGTGCCGCTCGGCCATCTTTCGCCAGATCGAATAGGGATGTTTCTCGCGCCCCGAAACCTCCACCTCGATCCCCGCGCGTCCGAGCGCCAGCCGCAGCCCCGACGCGATTTTACCGATGCGGTCGCCGCCGCCCTCGCCCAGCTGCTCGAGCCGCCGTCCGACCGACTGGAACGCCTCGGGCTCCAACTGCTCGAAGGCGAGCGTCTGCATCTCGCGCATGAACTCGTACATGCCGACCCGCTCGGCGAGGGGCGCATAGATGTCCATCGTCTCGCGCGCGATCCGCCGCCGCTTCTCGGGCTTTCCGATATGATGGAGCGTGCGCATGTTGTGCAGCCGGTCGGCGAGCTTGACCAACAACACGCGGATGTCGTCCGACATGGCCAGCAGGAACTTGCGCAGATTTTCGGCGGCGCGCTCGTTCTCGCTCTGCGCCTCGATCTTGCTGAGCTTGGTCACGCCGTCCACCAGCCGCGCGACAGAGGGACCGAACAGCCGCTCGATCTCGTCGGGCGTGGCGACCGTGTCCTCGATCGTGTCGTGAAGGATCGCGGTGGCTATCGTCTCGTCGTCGAGCCGCAGGTCGGTCAGGATGCCCGCCACCTCGATCGGATGACTGAAATACGGATCGCCCGACGCGCGCTTCTGGCTTCCGTGCGCCTTCATCGAAAAAACGTAAGCGCGGTTGAGCAGCGCCTCGTCCGCGTCAGGATCGTAGTCCAAGACCCGATCAACTAATTCATATTGTCTCAACACGCGACCCACTTGGCGGCGCGCGTCGGATTAGCCAAGGCTAATCCGCGCTCTATGCGACGCCAACGGCCGGCGCGAGTAAAGTCGCGTCCGACGAGGCGTGAGCTTTGCCCACGCCTCGCCAGCGGTGTCAGCGCGCCGCGACCGCCGTGCTCGGCGTCGGTTTGGCGCGGGCGTTGCACTTCTCGAGCGCCGCGCCGTCGAGCGCCGTGCCGCCGGCCGAGAAGCTCCGAAGCTTGCCGACATTGCGCGCGAGGAGCTGGCATAGCACCACCTCGCGCTCGGGTGCGCGATTGGCGACATATGCGTCGCCGTGCAGCGTCCAGGGAGTTGAACGGGTGATCAGGTTCGCCTTGCCCGCCTGCGCTTCGGGCACGGCGACGTAATAGGCCCCCTGGGCATGGGCATCGGTGACGCCGACGACCGGCGTCAGCGTGGCGGCGATCGAGGCGGCGAGGATGGACAAGCGATTCATGATGCGGCTCCTATGCAACCAAGTTGCGAATCACTACCTACCGTCTTACATTTCTAGTTGCAACCTAAAACCTATATGTCGATGGCATGCTAGCGCCGGTTGGGGTACAACCCGCTGAAACGGAGAGGATGTTTGATGGGAAAGCTGCGCGAGAAACTCTCGGAATGCAGCCTCCCCGCCGCCTTGGAGGCGGTGGGCGAACGTTGGTCGTTCCTGATCCTGCGCGCTTCGTTCAACGGCCTGCATCACTTCGAGGAGTTCCTGTCGGAGCTCGGCATCGCCCGCAACATCCTGGCCGACCGGCTCGGGCGTCTCGTCAGGCACGGCATCCTCGGCCGCGAGCCCTGTCCCGACGATCGCCGCAAGGTCGAATACCGTCTGACGGAGAAGGGCTTCGCGCTGCTCCCCACCATGATCGCGCTCAGGCAGTGGGGCGAGCAGTGGGAGACGAACGAGCCCGCCTTTCCCGTGCTGGTCGACGAGCGCGACCGCCTGCCGATCCAGCAGGTCGCGGTGCTGTCCCACGACGGCCGTGCGCTCGGCAAGCACGACCTGATCTGGGCATTGCCCGGCGAGATCGGCCGTGTCGTAGAATTGCAGGCGGCCGAGTGACGCCGCCCGGCGCGGTCGCTTAGGCCACCCGCTCCGGTTGTCGCACGAGGAACGCCTCGAGGAACGACCGCACCTGGCCCTCGATCGGCGCGGGCCGCCCCGTCGGCAGATGGACGTTGACCACCACCAGCTCGATTGTCGCATGCAGCGCGCCCGTCTCGCGGTGGCGCAGCTCGAACTGCTGCACCATGCTCGTGCCGCCGATCCGGTCGATCCTGACCCACGCCTCGACCGTGTCGCCGAGCGTGAAAGGCTTCAGGTAATCCACCTCCGCACGCCGCACATGGAACTCGGTCGCCTCCCACACCGCCCCCAGCGCCGCGCCGATCCCCGTCCACGCCCACCATTCGGACACCGCGACATCGGCATATTCCAGATAGCGCGAGTTGAAGACCACCTTTTGCCCGTCGATCTCCGCATAACGGACGCGGAAGCGGGTAGAAAAAGCGAAGCCGGGGCGCACTGCCGCGCTATGCAGGGGCAAGGCGACTGGGGCAACCGCGTCGGGATGTCCGCTACAGGCCAAGGCGGTGCACGGCGGTTGATGCGAAATGCCGATCACCGTTCGCGTCGCAAACACAGATTTTCCAAACCGCCGAACGAACCCCGTCGCGGCCTGGCAATTAGCCTAGGTGAAGTTGTCCGCCCTTCGTCTATCCTACGCATCGTCGCGAGACCGCGCGTTTAGGATGCGGTCGCCGGGGTTGGGCCATGCAGCTGCACGAACGTCTCGCGATCGCCGCCATCGTTAACGGCCTGCGCAAGTCGGGCGCGATCGACGATCATGCCGTGCACGCGGTGGCCGACGAGCTGCGATGGGCGGCGAAGCTCACCGACGAGCGCGGCCAGCGAAGCGCGTCTTTCGAACTCCGGAAGCTGGCGGGCGACGTCGCGGCGGGGAAGAACGGCGAGTAGCCCGCCGTCAGAAAGGCTCAGCAGAAGACGGGAAAGTCCTTGCGCTCACCCAAGGCGCGTACCGCCTCCGCTCCAAGCGGATCGTCGATGGCGTCGCCGATCAGCGCGACATTCTCGCGTTCCCAGGCGGGAAGAGCCAGGAACCGTTCGACCATCTCGTCGAGCCTGCCCACCGCAAGCATCGCGCCGTCCCGAAGGCGCGCGATCGCCGCACCGCTGTTCCAGAAATCCCTGTCCATTCTCGCCCTACAAACCGAGTTTCGGAGATCGCAATCGTAGTACGAAGGTCATTGATAAGTCTCTTCCGCCCGTCGCGTCCGCGACTCGTTTCATCTGTTTCTCGGCCGAGGTCGGCCAAGGTGATGTCGACGGGTGACTGCGACAGGCAGTTAGTGGGCTACGAAGTCATATGGCGGCGCGTCGATCAAGTCTTCTCGCTCATGACGTGCCCTCGGGTGCCCGACGTTGCGCACGAGCCCTGAGCATTCGAACAACCTAATTAGCCGCCAAGCGGGATCAGTCTGTCCGGGCTCTAAGCCGATGCGAGCGGACTCCGGGAACGCGTGGTGGTTATTGTGCCAGCACTCGCCGTAGGTCAGTAGGCCCATTCCCCTGAGATTAGAGGCCTGGACGGAAGCGTTCCGGACACTCCAGCGACCATCTCCCGGATTATGACAAAAATGGGTTATGGTCCAATGACCCGCCGCGCTGACGATCACCCGCGCGCAGACGCCCCAGACAACCCAGGGCCATCCGCCAAAGGCGTAGAACAGCGCTGCAAGCGGTAGCTGATGCCAGCGCCAGGTCCGATCCAGAAAACGATAGAATGGGTCGTTCGCGAAGTGCGGTTCGATGTCGACGGTCGGAGGCCGCTCGAAGCGGAACCGAAATGCGAGCTGCCACAGCAAGTCCATCGGCAACGGCTTGTTATGGGCAAAGAAGTCGTGGCAGCGCGGCTCCCGCTGAGCCCAATCCCGCACATCATGGACGGCTATGATGCCCGAAGGTCCCGAAACGCCCACCAGAACACCCACGTAGATCAGCGCGCGTTCCAGGAACTTTGGACAGTCGAAGGTGCGATGGATCATCAGCCGGTGCATGCCGACGCTGTGGCCGATTAGCAGACTGGTGTAGGTAACCGTGATAAAGAGAGTGAACGCTCCCCAGGTGAAATATGGTCCTGCCAACACCAATGTCGTGACAAGCATGCCGCCGTTCCACGCTGCTTTGGGTAAGTCGAGCATGGGAAACCCGGAAACAGCGCAAGCTCCACGCCCGTCGATCCGCAAGACAGGCTTCATCATGGGCTTGGCCTCCTAGTCTGATAAAAAGGTAGATGACAGACGATCGCAACTAGCCGCTTGCATACAGAACCAGCACGAACGCCCGCGATCAAGCCGCAATCGAGCCGGATAAAAAAGCGCTGTCCTACAGCGTCTCTCCCGTGCGACCTCTAATACCGACTCGGGCACGTCCCGGTGCGTGCTCTTTGAAATCGTCGATCTCTCCACCGCACGAAGCCGATCGCGAGCCGCGCCGGTCGCGCCCACGCCCGGACTCGTCCACGCGTGTACTTCCCTAAAGTTGTACAGCTTCGCCGAACGTCGCGACCGAGCATCCTTGGCGTGACCTTAGTGAACTTCCGAGCACCAAGCTTCCTGCTTCCTCCGCCGGAACATCATGCCGACGCCTATGCTCCGCGCAGCCAATTTTTGGAAACGATGATGCCGAACAGTTTCCGTCTTGGTGTCAAGCGGTGTCAAGCAGCTGGAGTACACCGCGCCGGGCTTCACCCTGCTCCCCGAGCCGGCGTGTTAACCCCCATGCTCTGGAGGTACCGCCGCACGTTGCGCGCCGCCTGGCGAAGCCGTTGCTCGTTCTCGACCATGGCGATGCGCACGAAACCTTCGCCGTTTTCGCCGTAGCCGACCCCCGGCGCGACCGCGACGTGGGCGTGGGTCAGGAGCTGCTTGGTGAACTCCAGCGACCCCAGATGCGCGAGCGCGGGTGGCAGCGGGGCCCAGGCGAACATGGAGGCCGCGGGCGATGGGATGTCCCATCCGGCGCGCCCGAAGCTTTCGACCAGCACATCGCGCCGCGCGCGGTACAGTTCGCGGTTGGTCGCCACGATGTCCTGCGGCCCGGTGATCGCGGCGCAGGCAGCCGCCTGGATCGGCGTGAACGCGCCGTAATCAAGGTAGCTCTTCACTCGCGTCAGCGCCGCGATCAGCCGCCGGTTGCCGACCGCAAAGCCGATCCGCCACCCCGCCATCGAATAGGTCTTGGACAGCGAGGTGAACTCGATCGCCACGTCGCGAGCGCCGGGCACCTGCAGGATCGAGGGCGTCGGACGGCCGTCGTAATAGAGCTCGGAATAGGCCAGGTCGCTCAGCACCCACAGCCCGTGCTCCTTCGCGAACGCCACCACGCGCTCGTAAAAGGCGAGGTCGACCGTCTCTGCCGTCGGATTCGATGGATATCCCATCACCAGCACCGACGGCTTGGGGACCGTGAATGCCATCGCGCGCTCCAGCGATGCGAAATACGCCTCGTCGGGGGTCGTCGGCACGCTGCGGATGGTGGCGCCCGCGATGATGAAGCCAAAGGTGTGAATCGGGTAGGACGGGTTGGGCGCCAGCACCACGTCGCCCGGCGTGATGATCGCCTGCGCCAGGGTGGCAAGCCCCTCCTTGGAGCCGAGCGTGACGACCACCTCACTCTCGGGATCAATCGCCACCCCGAAGCGCCGTCCGTAATAGCCGGCCTGGGCCTTTCGCAGCCCCGGAATGCCCTTGGACGCCGAATAACCGTGCGCGTCGGGCTTTCTCGCCACCTCCGCCAGCTTGTCGATGACGTGGGGCGGCGGGGGCAGGTCCGGATTGCCCATGCCCAGATCGATGATGTCCTCGCCCCCAGCCCGCGCCTGCGCGCGCATCGCGTTGACCTCCGCGATGACATAGGGCGGCAGCCTGCGGATGCGATAGAAGTCGTCTGGGACGGATGAGGTCATGGGCGCGGCCTTTCGGAGGCGAGCGTAACCATCTCGCCCGCCTTCGTCACCCCGGACTTGACCCAGGGTCCCGCTTGGCCCCGGGAGAAGAAGCGGGATGCCGGACCAAGTCGGGCATGACGGAGAAGGTGGGCGATGGTAAGCGTTGCGCGATCGAGAGGATCCTCATGGCCGACGACCCCACATCGCCTGCAGCTACCACGCCCAAGCCGGATGATCTCCGGAACTGGGCCGCTGTGGTGACGCAAGCCCAACAAGCCATGCTCGACGCCGGCCTCGCCGCCGCGGCCGCTCCGGGCGTGCCCGTCGTACCCGGCCTCAACGACCCTGCGACGCTCGAGCGCGCGGGTGCCTTCTGGCGCGATGGCCTGAAGCTATGGCAGGGCCTGCTCGACCCGGCCGCCGCGCCCGAGCCGGTCACGGACAAGCGGTTCAAGGCTCCCGAATGGCGGCAGCCCGCCTTCGACCACATCCGCCGCGGCTATCAACTGATGGCCGACCATTTGCTCGCGCACGTAGACGCGGCCCCGGATCTCGACCCCAAGCACCGCGAGCGGCTCCGCTTCGCCGCGCGCGGCTTCGTGGACGCGGTAAGCCCGTCCAACTTCCTTCTCACCAACCCGCAGGCGATCGAGCGCACGATCGCGACGGGCGGCGAGAACCTGGTCAAAGGGATGCGCAACCTGCTGGACGACTTGGCGGCGGGGCAACTTACCCACACCGATCCGACCGCGTTCGAGGTCGGCCGCAACCTCGCCACTACACCCGGCCAGGTGGTGCTGCGCACCCCGCTGTTCGAACTGATCCAGTACGCGCCCACCACGACTGACGTGCTGGCCACCCCGCTCGTCATCTTTCCACCCTGGATCAACCGCTTCTACATTCTCGATCTGACGCCGGAAAAAAGCTTCATCCGCTGGGCCGTCGAGCAGGGCCTGACCGTGTTCATGGTGTCGTGGAAGTCGGCGGACGCATCAATGGCCGACATCGTCTGGGACGATTACGTCGCCGCGCAGACGCAGGCGATCGACACCGTCCGTGCCGCGCTCGACGTACCCGCCGTCCACACGATCGGCTATTGCGTCGCGGGCACCACGCTCGCCGCGACGCTCGCGGTACTCGCCGCCAAGGGCGAAGCCGACAAGGTGGCAAGTGCGACCTTCTTCACCGCGCAGGTCGACTTCGCGGGCGCGGGCGAGCTGTCGCACTTCATCGACGACGATCAGCTGGCGACGATCGCCTCGCTGTCGCCCGACGGCTTTCTCGACGGCCGGTACATGGCGCTGACCTTCAATCTGCTGCGCGGGCGCGACCTGATCTGGAACTACGTCACCAACAACTATCTGCTGGGCGAGGACTATACGGCGTTCGACCTGCTCCACTGGAACGGCGACACGACCAACCTGCCGGCCGCCTGGCACCGGAGCTACCTGACCGACCTCTACCGCGACAACCTGCTCGTCGAGGCGGGACGGCTGACGGTCGCAGGCACGCCGCTCGACCTCACGCGTGTCGAGACGCCCAGCTATGTCCAGGCCGGACGCGAGGACCATATTGCTCCGGCCGCCAGCGTTTGGCGACTGACGCACCTGTTCAAGGGACCGATCCGCTTCGTACTCGCCGGATCCGGGCACATTGCGGGCGTGGTCAACCCGCCGGCGGCAGGCAAATATCAATATTGGACGAACGACGCCGCTCCCTCGACCCTGGACGAGTTTGTGGCGGGCGCGACCGAGACCAAGGGCAGCTGGTGGCCCGATTGGATCGGGTGGTTGCATAACCGCGACGCGGCCGAGGTGTCGGCGATGGGTGCGCGCGTGCCGGGCGACGGATCGCTTCCGGCGCTCGGCCCTGCGCCCGGTGAATATGTACGCCAGCGGTAATGCTGCACCGCAGCAATCGTCCTTGACGATTGCGTGGACCGCGCTATGTTGCACTGCAATGTAGGAGCGTAACATGGCCGATACCGATCGAACGGAAGCCGACATCATAGCGTCGATTCCGTCCGCGCTCGCTGCCCGGCCGGGCAAGCGGTCGCGGCCCGCCCGCGTCGAATCCGAGCCGATCACCATCCCGCTTGAGGCTGACATCGCCGCGGTTGCGCTAGTCGCGGCTCCGACTCCCGAGCCGGTCCTTGTTCCCCATCCGACCGCCGCGGTTCCGGCGACGATCATCCAAGAGGAAACTACCATGGCCACCACCGCCGAGACGATTACCCGGACCACCGATGCCACGATGAACAAGGGCGCGCAGATCTTCGCCGACATGAACGACCGTGCCAAGGGTATGATGGAGCGCGCGCCCAAGCTCGCGGAGGACATGGCCGAGTTGAGCAAGGGCAACGTCGAGGCGTTGGTCGAGTCCGGCCGCATCGCCGCGCGCGGGATGGAGACGGTCGGGCAGCACGCCGCCGATTACGCCCGCCGCCAGTTCGAGGGCGCGACCGCCGCGTTCCGTCAGCTGGCTGCCGTGAAGTCGCCGACCGACCTTCTGCGCATCCAGGGCGAGATAGCTCGCACCGCGATGGATCAGATGGTCGCCGACACATCGCGCGGGACGGAGACGTTGCTCAAGTTCGCGGGCGAGGTCGCCCAGCCAATCTCCAACCGCTACGCCGTCGTCGCGGCCCGGATGAAGTCCGCGGTGTAACCGACCGCGCGTCCGCTACGCGCAAAGGTTGAAGGGCGGCCATCCTGCCGGATGGTCGCCCTTTTCAGTATCGGTCACCCCTTGCCGCCTTGGGGGATGCTGTCTTATCTCCCGCCTATGCAGCTGCCCCCGGTCACCTCCTTAATAACCATGGCCGAGCGTCGCGACGGCGGCGACGAAGACGACTCCGGCACCGGTACGGGCGTCGCCACCCGCACCCGCTCTAGGACCAAGCAGCCGACACCCTACCGCGTGCTGATGCTCAACGACGATTACACGCCCATGGAGTTCGTGGTGCTGTGCCTCCAGCGCTTCTTCCGCATGGACATGGAGGCCGCGACCCGCGTTATGCTCCACGTTCACCAGAAAGGCGTCGGCGTATGCGGTGTCTTTTCCTACGAGGTCGCCGAGACCAAGGTGAGTCAGGTTATGGACTTCGCCCGCCAGAACCAACACCCGCTGCAATGTACGCTCGAGAAGGCGTGATCCGGCGCACGGTCCCGGACATGCGGCGACGGCTTGCTGGCGGGGCTTCGCTCGATCGGGCGAGCGATCCGGGAGACCGCTGAGTGAATGGCAAGCACATCGCCAAGCGCTGGTTCGACAAGCTGGATGGGATCATCTTTCCCATACTCGTCGCTGGTCTGGGGGCCGTGCTGATCGCGCCTGCAGGGGCCCGGTATCCTACCGGGATGGTTGCGTTGATCGCGGCTTGGACGGTGCTTGCGCGATTGCTCTTCGTGTCGCCGCCCGCGCCGGAGCCGCAGGATCAGCTTCGCCGACAGCTGGGCCGCGGGTGGCTGGCGCGTAATCGATTAGTAAACGACCTGGCGCGAGCGATCATCTCGCCTCGCCAGGTCGTGCGCGACGCTTGGCCCCTGATCGTCACGACGTTGATGATCGCCACCTTGATGCTGGCCGATATCCCGAATCTCCGATAAGCGGGCGTAAGCCGCGACCGGCCGGCCCGGTAGGTGCCGCCTGATACTTGTACCATGCTTCGGGGCTGTCCCCGCTCCCTAGCCGGCGCTAAGAACCGTCGCCCGGCGCCGCGCAATGTCGTGAAATCGCCGTAATGCTTGGCCGGCCGACCGATCGCCGGTGGCCGTCGCGCTTGCGCGTGACAGCGCGCACGGTAGGTATCGGCGATGGATCGCATCATCATCCGCGGCGGCCGTCGGCTCGAGGGTCGGCTGCCCATCTCCGGTGCCAAGAACGCCGCGCTGACGCTCATGCCTTGTGCGCTCCTGACCGACGAGCCGCTGACCTTGCGCAACCTGCCGCGACTGGCCGACGTCGACGGCTTCGGCCACCTTCTCAACCAGCTCGGCGCGTCGACCAAGGTCGAGGGAACGCGTCCTGACGATTTCGGGCGGGTGATGACGATCCGGGCGGGGCGGCTCACCTCCACCGAGGCACCCTACGACATCGTGCGCAAGATGCGTGCGTCGATCCTGGTGCTGGGGCCGACGCTCGCGCGCGAGGGCCGGGCGCGCGTGTCGCTGCCGGGCGGCTGTGCGATCGGCAACCGGCCGATCGACCTGCATCTGCGGGCGCTGGAGGCGATCGGCGCGGAGTTGCAGACGGAGGCGGGCTACGTCACCGCGCGCGCGCCCGGTGGACGTCTGACGGGTGGACGCTACCGCTTTCCGGTCGTGTCGGTGGGCGCGACGGAGAACGTCGTCATGGCGGCCGCTACCGCCCGCGGCTCCAGCGTGATCGAAAACGCCGCGCGCGAGCCCGAGATCGTCGATCTGTGCCGCTGCCTCGTCGCGATGGGCGCGCGGATTGAGGGCGTCGGCACCGAGCGGCTGGAGATCGAGGGCGTCGACCGGCTGCACGGCGCGACCTACGCCGTCATGCCCGACCGGATCGAGGCGGGCTCCTACGCCTGCGCGGCCGCGATCACCGGCGGCGACCTGACGCTGGTCGGCGCGGACGCGGGCGCGATGCGCGCGACGCTGTCGGCGCTGGCGGAAGCGGGCGCGACGATCGACGAGGAACGCGACTCCGTCCGCATCCGCAGCGACGGGCGGCTGCGTCCGCTGGAACTGTCGACCGCACCCTATCCGGGGTTCGCGACGGACATGCAGGCGCAATTCATGGCGATGCTCTGCATGGCCGGGGGAACAAGCGTGCTGGAGGAGACGATCTTCGAAAATCGTTACATGCACGTCCCCGAGCTTGCGCGCATGGGGGCCGACATCCAGGTGCGCGGGCGCACGGCGGTGGTGCGCGGTACCCCTCGGCTGGTAGGCGCGCCGGTGATGGCGACCGACCTGCGCGCGTCCATGAGCCTGATCCTGGCGGGCCTCGTCGCAGAGGGCGAGACGCAGGTGGCGCGCGTGTACCATCTCGATCGCGGTTACGAGCGGCTGGAGGAGAAGCTGCAGGCGGTCGGCGCGGATATCGAACGGCTCGGCGACGGCTGATCCGTTCGGTCGCTCCCGTACGGCAGGCGTTTACTTTTCGTTAATCAGCGGCTCTTAACGATAATTAACGCGGCCGGTCGCCCATCGGCGCGCGGCCGCAGTCCGGGAGGTGTCCACCATGCGCCGAGCTGCTTTCGCGCTCGCCCTGTCGCTCGTTACCGGCGCGTGCGCCACGCGCCCGCTGGCAGTGGTGGATGTCGAGCCGGTCGTCGAGGCGATCGAGCTGAAGGAGTGGGAGAAAACCGTCACCCCCGCCGATCGCGCCAGACTGGCGGCGCTGCCCGAACAATGGCGACGCGCCCGAGCGGTGGTGCCCAGGCGAGCGGCGCGTAAGCTGGCGGCCGAGGGGCCGTTGGTCGACCCGGCGGTCGCGCTCGATCTGCCGACGCCTCCGCCGGGACCCTATCATTGTCGGCTGGTCCGGTTCGGGGCTCGCGCCGGGATCGCGACGTTTCCGCCCGACTTCTGCTATGTCGAGACGAGCGCGGGCGGGCTGTCCTTCACCAAGCAGACCGGCGGCAACCTGCCCCAGGGCTGGTTGCACGAGGACAGCGCCAAGCGCGAGGTGTTCCTCGGCACGGCGGGGCCGGGGCGTTACGGGGACGATCCCGCGCGCGACGTGGCGGGCGTGGTGGAGCGGGTGTCGCCCTTCCGCTGGCGGTTGGCGCTCACGCGGGCGGGGCGCGGGTCGGTGCTGGACGTGTACGAGCTGGTGCCGGTCACGCCCGAGGTGCCCGGAGCCAAGCCCGCCGTACCTGCGACTAAGTAGGACGGGCGGTCGGCGGCTGGCCCTAAAGCGCCTGCGCCGCAGCCCACCCGCTGGCCCAGGCCCATTGGAAATTGTACCCGCCGAGCCAGCCGGTGACATCCACGGCTTCGCCGATCGCATGGAGGCCGGGCACGCTTCGCGCCTCCATCGTCTTGGACGACAGCGCGTCGGTGGCGATGCCGCCCACCGTCACCTCCGCCTTGGCGAGTCCTTCCGAGCCGTTCGGGCGCAGCCGCCAATCGGCTATCCGCCGTTCCGCTTCCGCGAGCACGGCGTCTGCGCGGCGACCGAGCTCCCCGTCCAGGCCGATGCGTTCGGCAAGCGTCGCGGCGAGGCGGTCGGGGAGGGGCAGGACCGATTTGAGCGTGGCGCGGGGACGCGCGCGCTTGGCGGCGAGCAGCCAGCCGCGTTCCTGCTGCGGCAGGAAGTCGATCGCGATCTCCTCACCGTGCCGCCAATAGGAGGAGACCTGGAGTATCGCGGGTCCGGACAATCCCTTGTGCGTGAACAGCGCCGCCTCGGCGAACGCGGCGGTGCCGCAACGGGCGACCACAGGAGCGGCGACCCCGGCCAGATCGCGAAACAACGCCTCGTCGCCAGGCAAGGTAAGGGGGACGAGCGCCGGGCGGGGTTCGACGATTTTCAGGCCGAAGCGGCGGGCGAGGTCGTAGGCGAAGCCGGTCGCGCCGAGCTTGGGGATGGACGGGCCGCCCGTGGCGATGACCAGCCTGGGGGCGGTCGCGACGCGGTCGCCGTGCGTGACGGTAAAGCGGCCATCGGCGTGAGTCACGTCGCGGATGGGCGAATGGAAGCGGATCGTGACGTCGCCCGCGTCGCATTCATCGAGGAGCATGGCGACGATCTGGCGGGCTGAGCCGTCGCAGAAGAGCTGGCCCAGCGTCTTTTCGTGCCAGGCGATACGGTGGCGTTCTACCAGCTCGAGGAAGTCGGCGGCGGTGTAGCGGCCGAGCGCGGACTTGGCGAAATGCGGGTTGTTGGACAGATAGCGGTCGGGGGCGGTGCCGAGGTTGGTGAAGTTGCAGCGGCCGCCGCCCGATATCAGGATCTTCTTGCCCGGAGCATCGGCGTGGTCGATCACGAGCACGCGCCGTCCCCGCTGCCCGGCGACGGCGGCGCACATCAGCCCCGCCCCGCCTGCGCCGAGGACGATCGCGTCGTAGGTGTCTGAGGTCAGAGGGTCAGACCGCCGCCAGCGCCTGTTCGCAATCGGCGATCAGGTCGTCCGCGTCCTCCACCCCGATCGAGATACGAACCAGATTGTCGGTAATGCCGAGCGCCTGCTTGCGTGCGTCGGGGACCGACAGGTGCGTCATGCCGGCGGGGTGCGACGCGAGTGTCTCCGTGCCGCCAAGCGAGACGGCAAGCTTGGCGATCTTGAGCGCGTCGAGGAAGGCGAACGCCTCGCGCTCACCGCCCTTGAGATAGAGCGAGAAGGTGGAGCCGCCGCCGGTGCAATGGCGGCGGTAGATGTCGGCCTGGCGCTCGTCCCCCGCGGTGTCCTCCAGGAAGCCGAGATAGCCGACGCGCTCGACCTTGGGATGGGTGCGGAGATACGCGCAGACCTTGGCGGCGTTCTCGCCCGCGCGGGTCATGCGGAGTTCGAGCGTCTCGAGGCTGCGCAGCAGCATCCAGGCGGTGTTGGGATCGGTGATGGTGCCGATCGTGTTGCGCATCGAACGAACCACATTGATCCGCTCTTTGGAGCCGAGCAGGCCGCCGGCGACGAGATCCGAGTGACCGCCTGCGTATTTGGTCAGCGAGTAGATCACGAGGTCTGCGCCGTGCTTGAGCGGCTGGTGCCAGAGGGGCCCCAGGAAGGTGTTGTCGATCGCGATCGGCGGCTTCTCCGCAGCGTCGGCGAAGATCGCGTCGCGGCTGGCGGCGACCGCCTCGACATCGACGAGCGCGTTGGTGGGGTTGGCGGGCGATTCGAGATAGATGAGCGCGACGTTGCCGGTCGCGGCCTCCGTCATCACCGCGTCGATCTCGTCGCGGGTCGCGCCCGCCGGAAAGTCGAGCCATTTTACGCCGAACTTGCCGAGCACCCGGCCGATCAGCGTCTCGGTCGCGGCGTAGAGCGGGCCGGAATGGACGATGGTATCGCCGGGCTTGACCATCGCCAGGAACAGGGTCGCGATCGCGGACATGCCGCTGGAAAATGCGAGCGCGTCCTCCGCCTCCTCCCAGACGGCGAGGCGGTCCTCCAGGATTTCCTGGTTGGGGCCGTTGAAGCGCGAATAGACGAGCCCCTCCGCGCCGCCGGGACGCTTGCCCGTCACGCCCTCGAAATGCCGCTTGCCCGCAGCGGCGTTGGGAAAGACGAAGGTGGAGGTGAGGAAGATGGGGGGCTTGAGCGAGCCCTCCGACAGCATCGGGTCGTAGCCATGACCCATCATCAGCGTCGATGCCTTGAGCTTGCGCCCGCCGATCTCGTTCACCTCCGCCTTGGGCTTGATGCGCGCGGGCGGGGGGACGGCCGACATGTCGGCCTCGGTCTCGTTGGTGATATCGGTCATGGGCACTCCTTGGCGGCGCGGTAGGACGACGGCGAAGGGGTGTCCACCTGCGCACAAGATGGGTCGGCGGCGTGGAAGGTCACTAAGGTCACGCCAACGAAGACGCCGTTCCGATCGCGGCGCTCCGACGCTCCCGACCGATGCAAGAACCAACCGCTCAACGCTTGACGCCACTTTACACCAAGACGAACAATATACGGCCACAGAACGTAATAATATTGCGTGACCGCTTTTTCGACGGAAGAAGCTTTTTTATCCGTTTACGCAAACGACGCGGGTCAACGCCCCGCAATCCGTAGCAAATCGGTCATGTCAAAGAGCTGACATCGAGAATGGCGGGAAGCCGACGTGTAGGAAAGCGGAAAATCAGAGGCCGATCACGGTGATCTGGCGACCATAATCGGGTTCGCCCCGGTGGGTGGCGCGGCGGTAGCTGTAGAAGCGGGCCTCGTCGGCGTAGGTGTCGAGGCTAAGTGCCTCGATGCGACCGACGCCCGCTTGGCTCAGGCGGTGCGCGACATACGCTTCGAGGTCGAAGCGGTGGTGGCCGGGCCGGGCCGGGACGAAGAAGCGCATGTCGGCGGCGGTGAAGCGGTCGCGGAAGGCGTCGTTGACCTCGTAGCTTCCTTTCGCGATGCACGGGCCGATCGCGGCGGCGATGCGGGCGCGGTCCGCGCCGAGCGCCTCCATCGCGTCGATCGTGCGGTCGACTACGCCGGCCAGCGCACCCTTCCATCCGGCGTGGGCCGCGCCGACAACGCCCGCCTCGGTGTCGGCAAGGAGGACGGGCGCGCAGTCGGCAGTTAGGATGCCAAGCAGCAGGCCCGGCCGGTCCGTGACCATCGCGTCGGCATGGGGCCGCGCGCGGTCGTCGAGCGGCTCGCGGACCGTCACGACCTCGGCCGAATGGACCTGGTACACCGTCTGGAGCGCCGCGCCCGGGCTTACCGCCTCGATCACGCGGCGGCGGTTTTCGGCGAGCTCGGGGCCGATCACGTCCTGCCCGCGCCGGCCCAGATCCAGTTCGGCCAGCGGCCCGGTCGTCACGCCCCCGCGCCGGCCGAAGAAGCCGTGCGGGACGCGGGCGAGCGCGGCGCTGCGGATCGCGTCGGCGCGCAAGTCGGCGCGCATCACGGGATCGATGTCGATATGCACGCCGATCACGAAGGGATGGGTGCCGACTTGGCGAAACGCGTAGCGACGGTAGAAGGCGAGGGCGCGGGCGTTATGCTCGTAGACGCTGAGATAGAGCGCATCCGCGCCCCGGTCGCGGGCGCGGTCGAGCAGCCACCGTGTGAGCGCGTCGGCGACGCCCGCGCCCTGCCAGCCCTTGAGCACATAAAGCTGCTTCAGCTCCATGGGCGACGCGTCGGGGGCGAAGCGGGGGAGGGTGAGCGGGGTGAGCTTGATGAAGCCGACGATCCGCCCGGCGTCCTCGGCGACGGCGATCTCGGTGTCGCCGACAGGGTCGAGCTGAGGCGCGAGCGCTGCCGCACCGAAGGTGCGGTCGAGCCAGGGGACGAGCTCGCTTTCGGGCACGTCGTCGAAGGTTTCGCGGAACGACCGTTCGCCCATCGCGCCCAGCGCGGGCGCGTCGGCGGGGATGGCACGGCGGATGGTGGGGCGGCTCGGCTTATTTCCTTCCGTCATGCCGGACTTGTTCCGGCATCCACCGGTGTGCGTAACCGGCATCTCGGGAGCTTGGACAACCATGGACCCCGGAACAAGTCCGGGGTGACGGGGGAGGAAAGGTGCCTCATGACAGGCCCGCCGGTCGCGGCCAGTCGCGGTGGGTGAGGGCCAGGACGCGGAAAAGCTGGCCCATCTCGCCCACCAGCCGGGCGCGGGCGGCGACGATCTCGTCGGTGCGGTCGGGCGCGGCGCGGGCGAGTGCGGCGGCGCGGGTGTCGAGCCCGAGCGCGACGAGGAAGTCGGCCTGTGGGACGGGTCTCCAGGCCACGACGCCCTCCCCTTGCGCGGCGGCGGCGAGGGTGGCGAAGTCGACATGCGCGGTCAGGTCCTGCTCGCCGGGATGCTCGAACGGGTTGGCGGGAGCGTGGCCGCGCACCGCCTGGAGCGTGTCGCCGAGCGCGGGCCCAACATAGCCGTAATCGATGACGAGCAGCGCGCCGCCCTGCGCGGCGATGCGCGCGGCGAGCGCGCGGACGACCCCGACGACGGCGGGGCTGGTCTCGATGATCGAGCCGGGGGCGGCGTCCCGCAGGTGTTCGGGGATGACGGAGGCGGGGACGGGCTTGCCCGCGATCGGGAGGAACAGCGTGTCCTGCGCCGCGACGAAACGTTCGTGCCAATCCTCACCGCGCTTGACGAGTTGCCGGACCGGGAGCGCGTCGAAGAACTCGTTGGCGACGACGAGGAGCGGCCGGTCGGTCGGGAGCGTGTCGACCGCGTCGTGCCAGGTCGCGCCCGGTA
The DNA here is from genome assembly GCF_964235535.1 of uncultured Sphingomonas sp. Classification (GTDB taxonomy): domain Bacteria; phylum Pseudomonadota; class Alphaproteobacteria; order Sphingomonadales; family Sphingomonadaceae; genus Sphingomonas. The sequence goes on along the minus strand of NZ_CAXSBH010000016.1, from coordinate 2,361 downwards.
CGCGTTCGGCCTGGGCGGCGCGGAGCACGGGGCTGGTCTCGACGAGGTGGACGGACGGAGCCAGCCCCGCCTTGCCCATCGAGCGCAGCGCGTCGGCGGCGAGCGTACCGCGCCCGGGGCCGAGTTCGACCCAGTGGACATCCGGTCGGCCGGCGCGGTCCCACATGTCCGCGCACCACAACCCGATCAGCTCGCCGAACATCTGGCTGATCTCGGGCGCGGTGGTGAAGTCGCCCGCCGCGCCGAGCGGATCGCGGGTGGCGTAATAGTGCGCGTTGGCGGCCGCCATGAACTGCGCGACCGGGATCGGCCCGGCGAGCGTGATCGCGCGGGCGAGGCGCTCGGGGAGGAGGGCGGCTTTATCCATAAGCCTTCGTCACCCCGGACTTGGTCCGGGGTCCATCGTTGGACGGGCGGTGCTGCATGACGCGGCCGATGAGGTTGGAGGTCACGCCGACATAGAGCGTGCCGTAAAAGCCGCTCGCTAGCAGGTAGACGCAAGGAGTGCGCTCTCTCACAGGTTCCGCTCCGCCCAGCGATGGACCCCGGAACAAGTCCGGGGTGACGGAGGGTGGGAGCGTGTCACGCCACGCTTTCCGTTCCGGCGATCGACTCCACGCGTTGGCGGCGGTTCTTGGCGGTGGCGATCAGGTACGCGCCGCCCAGGATCATGGGGACGCATAGCCACTGGCCCATATGGAGGCCGGTCGCCTCCGCGAAGGCGCGCAGGTGGCTGTCGGGTTCGCGAAAGAACTCGACGAAGAATCGCGCCACACCATAGCCGAGCAGGAACAAGCCGACGAGCTTGCCGGGTTCGTAGCGCGCCTTGGTGCGCCAGAAGGCGAACCAAAGGAGCAGGCCGAGCGCCAGGCCCTCGAGCCCCGCCTCGTAGAGCTGGCTGGGGTGGCGCGCGGGTTCGAGCACGCCGAAGGGAACGGTTCGTTCGAACACGATGCCCCAGGGCACGTCGGTGGGCCGTCCCCAGAGCTCGCCGTTGATGAAGTTGGCGATGCGTCCGAAAAACAGCCCGAACGGCACGCAACAGGCGACATAGTCGTGAACGCGCAGCCAGTTCAGCTTGTGCTGGCGCGCAAAGAGCATCAGCGCGAGCGAGGTGCCGATCACCCCGCCATGGAACGACATGCCGCCATCCCACAGCCGCAGCACCCTAAGCGGGTTGAGGAGCATGTCCGGCGCGTAGAACAGCACGTAGCCGAGCCGCCCGCCCAGGATGATGCCGAGTGTGGCGTAAAAGACGAGGTCGTCGGCGTGCCGCCTCGCCATCGGCGCGCCGGGCTCCTTCAGCAGGCGGAGCAGGTACCACCAGCCCAGCACGATGCCCGTGATGTAGGCGAGGCTGTACCAGCGGAGCGAGAAGAAGCCGATCGTGAACACTTCGGGCCGAAGCCCGAGATCGGCGAAGCGGATGGCGTCCGCCGTACCCGTCCCGATCGCGGCCGTCGCGGCGCTGAGTACGATGGCGCTGAGCCCGATCAAATCACTTCCCCCGTGGCGATGCGTCTGCATAAGGGCACGCCAGGGTAAACCCAAGCCCGGAGCTGTTGGAGACACGGATGCCGACCGAACTCGATCGCGCGATGGACGCCGGCATCGCCGGACTGACGGTAGAAGGCGGACCCGCCGCGCTCGGCCGGATCGATCGCCGCGGTGCCTCGGTACCTATGATCGCGACCGCGCCGCCGACGCTCGCCCACTATATGCGCCATTATTGCGCGGCGCATGTGGACACCACCTTCCTCGTCGCGGGGGAGGAGCGGCTGACGTTCGGCGAGGTCTTCGCGCACGCGGAGGCGGTCGCCGCCGCGCTCGTCGCCGGGCACGGCATCCGACGGGGCGACCGGGTCGGCATCGCCATGCGCAACAGCCCAAGCTGGATCGCGTCCTACATGGGGGTGATCCTGGCGGGCGGGGTGGCGACGCTGCTGAACGGCTGGTGGCAGAGCCACGAGCTCGCCGCGGCGGTCGGCGACGTCGAATGCGCGCTGATCCTCGCCGATCCGCCGCGCGCCGAGCGGATGCGCGCGATCCCCGGACTGCGGCCGCCGGTGGTGGTGATCGACGACACGCTCCCGCTGGCCCGGGCGATGGCGGTGATCGGGGCGGAGCTCGGGGAGCATGGCGGGGCGGCGCTGCCCGAGCTGACCCCCGACGATCACGCGACGATCCTGTTCACCTCCGGATCCACGGGCAAGTCGAAGGGCGCCTTGTCGGATCACCGCGCGGTGACGCAGTCGACCTTCAGTTACCTAACGCAGGTGATGGTGATGGTCGGGATCGCCGCGGCACAGGGGACGCCGCCCCAGGGGCAGCCGGCGACGCTCCTGAACCTGCCGCTGTTCC
>NZ_CAXSBH010000015.1:0-56768 GCF_964235535.1 uncultured Sphingomonas sp. | reverse complement strand
CTGACCGCGCTGCCGATCATCGAGACGCAGGCGGGCGACGTGTCGGCCTACATCCCGACCAACGTCATCTCGATCACCGACGGCCAGATCTTCCTCGAGACCGACCTGTTCTTCGCGGGCATTCGCCCGGCGATCAATGTCGGCCTGTCGGTGTCGCGCGTCGGCTCGGCCGCGCAGACCAAGGCGATGAAGAAGGTGTCGGGCTCGATCAAGCTCGAGCTTGCCCAGTACCGCGAGATGGCCGCGTTCGCGCAGTTCGGCTCGGACCTCGACGCCTCGACCCAGCGCCTCCTCGCCCGCGGCGCGCGTCTGACCGAGCTCCTGAAGCAGCCTCAGTTCGCGCCCATGCCCTTCGAGGAGCAGACGGTGTCGATATTCGCGGGCACGCAAGGCTATCTCGACAAGGTGCCCGTCGCGCAGATCACCCGTTACGAAGCCGCGATGCTGTCCGACATGCGCGCCAACCACGCGGGCGTGCTGACCGACATCCGCGACAAGCGCGACCTGTCCAAGGACACCACCGAAGCGCTGAAAGGCGCGCTCGACCAGTTTGCAAAGAGCTTCGCGTAGATGGCGTTGACCTTTATTGCGGAGATCAACCTTAAGCCGGACTGTTTCGACGTCGCGTGTCGAGCGGTCGGCGAGATCGTTGCGGCGACGCGGGATGAGGCGGGTTGCGAGCGGTTCGATGCGCACCCTATGGCGGACGGCTCGTCGACATTGATGATCTACGAGCGTTGGGCGAATCGCGCGGCTTATGACTTTCACCATGCGCAAGATTACACGCGCGCGGTGTTCAAAAGCTATGAGGATTGGCTGAGCGGGCCGGTCAAGATGACGGAACTCGCGGACGGACTGGTGTAGTATGGCATCCCTCAAGGCGCTAAAACTCCGCATCGGCTCCGTTAAGTCGACGCAGAAGATCACCAAGGCGATGAAGATGGTCGCCGCCGCCAAGCTCCGCCGCGCGCAGGACGCCGCGCAGAGCGGGAGGCCCTATGCCGAGCGTCTGACGGCCGTGATGGAAACCCTTGCCTCCAAGGTGGCAACATCCGCGAGCGGCCCGCTGCTACTGTCGGGCACGGGAAGCGACCAAAAACATCTGCTCGTCGTCGCGACGTCCGAGCGCGGGCTGGCGGGTGCGTTCAACACCAACATCGTCCGTGCCGCGCGCCGCCTCGCCGACGAGCTGACGGCGCAGGGCAAGACCGTCCACTTTCATCTGGCGGGCAAGAAAGGTCGTGTTCTCAAGCGTTTCTACCCGCAGGACGTCACGGGCGATCACGACCTGTCCGGGGTCAAGAAGGTCGCCTTCACCGACGCGCAAGGTCTCGCCCAGGACCTGATCGCCCGCTACGAGGCCGGAGAGTTCGACGTCGCGCACCTGTTCTACGCCCGCTTCGTCTCGGCGATCGTCCAGGAGCCGGTCGGCGTCCAGATTATCCCCGTGCCGCTCGCGACCGCGCGAACCGCGGCATCTTCGCCAACTTCCGCAGACGCCGTCGTCGCCTACGAACCCGACGAGGAGGCGATGCTGGCCGAACTCCTGCCCCGCAACGTCGCCGTCCAGCTCTTCCGCGCGCTCCAGGAGAACGCCGCGTCCGAGCAGGGGTCGCGCATGAACGCGATGGACAACGCCACCCGCAACGCGGGCGACATGATCAACCGCCTGTCGATCCAGTATAACCGCACCCGCCAGGCCGCGATCACCACCGAGCTGATCGAGATCATCGCAGGCGCCGAGGCTGTTTGAGCGTGAATGCCGACCCTCAGCATCTTCTACGGTATCGTCATCCAGATTTATTGGAGCGATCATCCCCCGCCGCATTTCCACGCGCGGTATGCGGAATACGAGGCGCAGATCGATATTGCTTTGGCGACCGTCCTGCACGGATCGCTTCCACGCCGCGCACAGGCTATGGTGCTTGAATGGACGCGCGAACATCAGTCGGAGTTGATGGAGGCTTGGCGAGCGGCGAGCATGGGCGGGCGGCCCGCGAAGATAGCTCCGCTGCCGTGAAGCCGCCGCTTCGAACCGGATCGCCTTGGCGCGTCGCCGATATGCGGTTGATAGGCGAGCGAGCGATGCAGGTGCGCTTCATAGATGGTGTTGAGGGTACGGTCCGTTTCGAGCCTACGTTTTTTCGAGGCGTGTTCGCTCACCTGACCGACCCTCGCCTGTTTGCGGAAGCTTGCATCGAGTCCGGAGCCGTAACTTGGCCCGGCGAGCTCGATCTCGCGCCCGACCGCATGCACGATGATATCGTGGCGTGGGGCGAGTGCGTGTTGTCGGACCGCTGATGCGCGTCACTGTGCTTCTATTCGCGCTTTTGCTCGCCGCCTGCGGCTCGAACGAGCCCGCTCCTGCGCCCGAGGAGCGCGGCTCCGTGCGCGAGCGCGAAGTCGCGCAGGTGGCTGCCGCAAAGGAGCTGACCGGTTGGGACCGCGTTTTTGCATCGCCCGCGCAGACGGTCGGTTCGATCAACCAGGCGGGCTTCGGCCTGCCCGACTACGCGGCCACCGCCGTCGGCTCCGCCCACGGCGCAACCGGGGTCGACCGGCTTATGTCGCGTTCCAGCGCGCCTACGCCCAATATGGCAACCGCCGCCGTCGCCGGCTCCGCCCCCGACCGCCTCGACCAGATCAGCTACGTCTTGAAGCTCAACGATCCCGAGGACGCCGCCACCGCCCGCGACCGCTTCGCCGGCCTCCTCGCCGAGTTCCTTACCCGCGCCCAAATTGGCGACGGCACGCCGCTGTTGGAAGCGGTGCGCGCGGGCCGCTCGGCCGAGCCCGTGATCGGCGGTCGGCGCGCCACCGTGACCGCCACGGCCACCCGCATCGACGTGACTTTCCTCCGCCCCGCCGCTACCGGCGCTCCAACGAAATCGTAAGAAGGCTCCACCCATGGCGACCGCCGCTGAAATGATCCGCCCCATTCCGACCACGAACAATGTCGGCCGCATCGCGCAGGTGATCGGCGCGGTCGTCGACGTGCATTTCGACCAGAACCTCCCCGCCATCCTGTCCGCGCTCGAGACCGACAATAATGGCAACAAGCTCGTTCTCGAGGTCGCGCAGCATCTGGGCGAGAACACCGTCCGCACGATCGCCATGGACGCGACCGAGGGGCTGACCCGCGGCCAGGTCGTCCGCGACACCGGCTCGCAGATCACCGTCCCGGTCGGTCCGATGACGCTCGGCCGCATCCTGAACGTCGTCGGCGAGCCGATCGACGAGCGCGGGCCCGTCATGACCGACCTGCGCAGCCCCATCCACGCGTCGGCGCCGCTCTTCATCGACCAGTCGACCGAAAGCGCGATCCTCGTCACCGGCATCAAGGTAATAGACCTGCTCGCGCCATACGCGCGCGGCGGCAAGATCGGCCTGTTCGGCGGCGCGGGCGTCGGCAAGACCGTGCTGATCCAGGAACTGATCAACAATATCGCCAAGGGTCACGGCGGCGTGTCCGTGTTTGCGGGCGTCGGCGAGCGCACGCGCGAGGGCAACGACCTGTATCACGAGTTCCTCGACGCGGGCGTCATCGCCAAGGACGCCGACGGCAACGCCACGCCCGAGGGGTCGAAGGTCGCGCTCGTCTTCGGCCAGATGAACGAGCCCCCGGGGGCCCGTGCCCGCGTCGCGCTGTCGGGCCTGACGATCGCGGAATATTTTCGCGACCAGGAGGGGCAGGACGTCCTATTCTTCGTCGACAACATCTTCCGCTTCACCCAGGCGGGCGCGGAAGTATCGGCGCTACTCGGCCGCATCCCCTCGGCGGTGGGTTACCAGCCGACCCTGTCGACCGACATGGGCCAGCTGCAGGAGCGGATCACCTCGACCAACAAGGGTTCGATCACGAGTGTCCAGGCGATCTACGTCCCCGCCGACGACCTGACGGACCCGGCCCCCGCGACCTCGTTCGCCCATCTGGACGCGACCACGACGCTCAACCGCGCGATCTCCGAGCTCGGCATCTACCCCGCCGTCGACCCGCTCGACTCGACCAGCCGCGTGCTCGAGCCGCGCACCGTCGGCCAGGAGCATTACGACACCGCCCGCGCGGTCCAGTCGCTGCTACAGCGCTACAAGTCGCTCCAGGACATCATCGCGATCCTGGGCATGGACGAGCTGTCGGAGGAGGATAAGCTGACGGTCCAGCGCGCCCGCAAGATCCAGCGCTTCCTGTCGCAGCCCTTCCATGTCGCCGAGGTCTTCACCGGGATCGCCGGCAAGTTCGTCCAGATCGAGGATACGATCCGCTCCTTCAAGGCGGTCGTCGACGGCGAGTACGACCACCTGCCCGAAGGCGCGTTCTACATGGTCGGCGGCATCGACGAGGCGGTCGCCAAGGCCGAGAAGATGGCGCAGGAGGCCTAGTCGATTTCGGCGTTCCCGATTATAGGTGATGGGTGAACATCGACACGCTTTCCATCGCTCGTGATTTGAAAGCGACCGAGCTGCCGTCTGCCCAAGCGGAGGCGATCGCCGCCGCCATCGGTCGGTCGGTGACGGAAGGCGTGGCGACAAAAGTCGACCTTCAGCTGATGGAGGAGCGTCTGGCCGTCAAGATCGAGAGCGCTAAGACTCAGACTCTTATCTGGCTCATGAGTGTCATCATCGCGACGGCCGGTGCGATCATCGCGGTGGTGAAACTGTGAACGACAAGCTTTTCAAAGCTCGGGCCGATTGGGCTTTCGCCAGGTTCTTCGCTGCTAACTACATCATCGCTTGCGCGATCATCATCTTGCTCAAGGTCCTGCCATAGTGCCCCTCCACTTCGAACTCGTCACCCCCGAACGCCTCGTCCGGTCGGAGGAGGTTCATATGGTCGTCGTTCCCGGCACCGAGGGCGACTTCGGTGTGCTGGAGGGTCATGCGCCCTTCATGTCAACGATCCGCGACGGGGCGCTGTCTGTATACCGCACCGAGCGCGGCGAACCGGAGACGGTGGCGATCTCCGGCGGCTTCGCGGAGGTTACGGCGCGGGGCCTGACGGTGTTGGCGGAGCGGGTGGACTAGCGTCCGGCCAGGTTCTTCATCGGTTCTTCTATTTTAGGCGGTGTGAAATCGGGGCTGTCCTACAATCTAGACGCCATGATACGCCCGAGTCGTGCGGTTGAATCTGTGCTGCTCTTTGACACCGCCATCGGGCGATAAGCACACAAAATCGGAAACGATCGAGCCCGCGTGTTTCCGCCTTGGTGTCAATCAGTGTAAAGCTGAGCCGTCCCGCCGATCATAGGAAGCTGTACGGGTCGACATCGACCGCTACCCTGACCTTACTCGGCCATACCAGGTTGCCCAACCACTCCCGGATCACGTCCTGCACGTCCAACGCCCGCCGCGCATGGACCAGCAGTCGAAACCGGTGCCGCCCACGCAACATCGCCAGCGGCGCGGGGGCGGGGCCGTAGACCGCCATCCCGTCCGCCTCCGGTGCGGCGCGGCCGATCAGGCGGGCGGTCTCTCCCGCCGCGGCCTGGTCCTCCGACGACACGATGATCGCGGCGTAGCGGCCGAAGGGCGGCGCGTCCGCCTCGCGCCGCGACTCCGTCTCCGCTGCGTAGAAAGCGTCGGCGTCGCCGGTGACGAGCGCCTGCATCACGGCCGCCTTCGGGCTGTGCGTCTGAATGAAGACGTGGCCCGGCTTGGCCCCCCGCCCGGCGCGGCCCGACACCTGGCGTATCTGCTGGAACGTCCGCTCCGCCGCGCGCAGGTCACCGCCCGACAGGCCGAGGTCCGCGTCGACCACCCCCACCAGCGTCAGGTTGGGGAAGTGGTATCCCTTGGTCACGAGCTGCGTGCCCACCACGATGTCGATGTCGCCCGCGTCCATCCTACCCACGAACTCCGCCGCCTTGGCGGGCGACCAAATGGTGTCGGACGTGACCACCGCGACCCGCGCCTCGGGGAAACGCGCCGTCACCTCGTCGGCGATCCGCTCGACGCCGGGGCCGCAAGGAACGAGCATGTCCTCCGCCTGGCATTCGGGACAGACGCGCGGCACGGGCTCCAGATGCCCGCAATGATGGCAGGCGAGCCGGCGCGTCAGCCGGTGCTCGACCATCCAGGCGGTGCAATTGGGGCACTGGAACCGGTGGCCGCAGGCTCGGCACAGCGTCAGCGGCGCGTAGCCGCGGCGGTTGAGGAACAGCAGCGACTGCTCGCGCCTGCCGAGCCGGTCCTCCAGCGCGCCGACCAGCCGGGGCGAAAGCCAGCGGCCGCGCTCGGGCGGCTCGGCGATCAGGTCGATCGCCTCGATGCTCGGCATCTCCGCCGCGCCGTAGCGGGCGGGCAACTGGACCTCGCGGTAGCGACCCAGCGCCACCTGCTGGCGCGTCTCGATCGCCGGGGTGGCCGACGCCAGGATCACCGGACAGCCCTCGAACCGCCCGCGCATTACCGCTACGTCGCGGGCGTGATAATGGACGCCGTCCTCCTGCTTGAAGCTCGTCTCGTGCGCCTCGTCGACCACGATCAGCCCGAGCTTGGCGTACGGTAGGAACAGCGCCGACCGCGCGCCGACCACCACGCGCGCCTCTCCGCCCGCGATCGCCCGCCAGGCGCGGCGGCGCTGGGTGGAGCGCAGGCCCGAATGCCACGCCACCGGCTCGCAGCCGAACCGGTCGTGAAAGCGCTTCAGGAACGGCTCGGTCAGCGCGATCTCGGGCAGGAGCACGAGGCACTGCTTGCCCGATCGGATCGCCTCGGCGACCGCCTCGAAATAGACCTCGGTCTTGCCGGAGCCGGTGACGCCGTCGAGCAGCGTCGGCTCGAACGCCGCGGCGCGCACGCCCGCGACCAGCCGGTCGGCGGCGGCCCGCTGTTCGGGCGACAGCTCGGGCGGCGCGTGCTCGGGGTCGGGGACCGGATAGGCGCTGTCGATATCCAACTCGACCGCCTCGATCGCGCCCGCCTTTACCAGCCCGCGCACCACCGCCTCGGACACGTCGGCGATCGTGGCGAGTTCGCGGATCAGACCCTGGCGGTCGCCGATCCGCTCCAATGCCTGGGCGCGCTGCGGCGTCAGGCGGGGCGGGACCTCGCCCGTGGCGCGATATTCGATCACCATGCGCGCACCCTCCAGCGCGGAGGTGGAGGCAAGCGTCATCCGCATTACCGACGCGGGCGGGGCGAGGTAATAGTCGGACGTCCACTCGATCAGCCGGCGAAGCGGAGCGCCCACCGGTGCGACGTCGGCTACGGCCAGCAGGTGACGTAGGCGGTTGTCGCCGACCTCCTTATCCGACGGAAGCCGGTCGGCCTCCCACACGACGCCGAGCAACTGGCGCGGACCGAGCGGCGCGACGACGACCGATCCCGGCTCCACCACCATGCCCTGCGGCACGCGGTAGTCGAGGGGGCCGAGGGCGGAGTTCAGCACGAGAACGCGGACGCGCGACATGCGAACTATATGGGGATGGTTCGACTCGGCGTGAACCGCTTTCGTTCTTCCTACCAGGTGCTAGGGTAGGGTGGTGATCGAGCCGTTGCCGATGGCCTTTGCGGCGCACCTGTCGCGCGATCGGCGGCGGTCCATGCATACCATTCGGGCGTACCGGTCGACGGCTGAGCGGTTGCTCGTCTTTCTGCAGGCGCATTGGGGCGGACCGGTCCCGCGGGAGCGGCTCGGCAAGGTGACTACCGCCGATTTACGCGCATTCCTGGCGCACCGCCGGGGCGAGGGGCTGGGCAACGCGTCGGCGGCGCGAGAGCTGTCGGCGGTGCGCGCGTTCCTGGCCTGGACGGGGGAGGGCGAGGCAGGTCCGCGCTTGAAGGGACCACGCGTCAAAGCGGGCGTGCCGCGACCGGTCGCACCGCATGAGGCGCTGGCGCTTGCCGAGGAGGTGGCGGAAGACGCGTCCGAGCCGTGGATCGGCGTTCGCGACTGGGCGGTGCTGCTGCTGCTCTATGGCGCGGGGTTGCGGATCGGCGAGGCGGTCGGGCTGACGGGAGCGGTCCTGCCGCTCGGCCGGACGCTGAGCGTGACGGGCAAGCGCGGCAAGACGCGGATCGTGCCTCTGTTGCCGCAGGTGCGACGTGCGATCGAGGCCTATGCGGAGGTCTCGCCCTGGCCGACCAAGCGTGACGCACCGCTGTTCCGGGGCGCGAAAGGCGGCGCGCTGTCGCCGGGGATCATCCGTACCTCGGTGCGGCGGGCGCGCGGACGGCTCGGGCTATCGGACCGGACAACGCCGCATGCGCTGCGGCACAGCTTCGCGACCCACCTGCTGGGGCGCGGGGTCGACCTGCGCGCGCTTCAGGAGCTGCTCGGTCATGCAAGCCTGAGCTCGACGCAGGTCTATACGGCGGTGGACGCCGCGCACCTGATGGATGTTTACCGGAACGCTCACCCGCGCGCGGGGTGACGCGGGCGCCAGGTGACGACGCGGTATATGTAACCGACGATGATCAGCGCCGTAGTAGCGACCGCGACTGGGCCGATATACCGGTCGAGCTCGCCGAACCGACTGTCTAGAATCACGCCCGCCTGGGCCAGGACGAAGTTCCAGATCGCGGCGCCCGCCGTGGTCCAGACCAGGAACTTCCAACGCGGCATCGCGGCCATGCCGGCGGGAAGCGACACGATCGTCCGGAACACGGGCAGGAAGCGGAACACGAATACCACCCACTCCCCCCGGCGGTGGAAGAAGCGGTTGATCCGCTCGACCTCCTCCCAATCGAGCGTCAGCCAGCGGCCCCGGCGGTCGACGAACGGCTTTAGCCCTCGGTAACCGAACCGCCGCCCGAGCGCGTACCAGAAGTAGTTGCCGACCGTCGTGCCGAGCGTGCCGATCGCGACGAGGGGCCAAAGCTCCATATGACCGCGCGCGACCGCCATTCCGCCCAGACCCATGATCACCTCCGATGGGATCGGCGGCACGACATTTTCGAGCGCCATCAGCAGGAAGATGCCGAAATACCCGCCCCAGGCGATCGCGCGGATGATTAGGTCGGTCATGGATGGGGTTCAGCGCGACGGGAGGGGAGTTGTTCCCGCGTCACCCGGTTGCGCGGGCGCCGACCTTGGTCTCGATCGCGTCCCAGATCATCCCCGCCACATCGGTCCCGTCGAACCGCTCGATCGCCGTAATGCCCGTCGGCGAGGTGACGTTGATCTCGGTCAGCCACTCGCCGCCGATCACGTCGATACCGACGAACAGCAGCCCGCGACGCTTGAGCTCGGGGGCGAGCGCGTCGCAGATCTCGCGCTCGCGTTCGGTGAGGACGGTCTTCTCCGCCGAGCCGCCGACTGCGAGATTTGAACGGATTTCGCCTTCGCCGGGCACGCGGTTGATCGCTCCCGCGATCTCGCCGTCGACCAGCACGATGCGCTTGTCGCCGAGCGCCACGGCGGGGAGGAACGCCTGCATCATATGCGGTTCGAGGTAGGCGGCGTTGAACACTTCGATAAGCGCGGACAGGTTTTCGCCGCCCGAGCGGACGTGGAAGATGGCCTTGCCGCCATTACCGTGGAGCGGCTTTATTACGATCTCGCCGTGCTCGGCCAGGAAAGCGCGCACCTCGTCCAGTTCGCGGGTGATCAGCGTCGGCGGCATGAAGCGGGCATAGTCGAGGACCCACAACTTCTCGGGCGCATTGCGGACGCTGGCGGGGTCGTTGACGACCAGCGTACGGTCGGCGATCCGTTCGAGCAGGTGGGTCGCGGTGATGTAGCCAAGATCGAAGGGCGGGTCCTGACGCATGAGGACGACATCGGCCTCGCCGCCGAGGTCGAGCGCGATCGCCTCTTCAAAGCGGAAATGCGAACCCTGAACGGGTTCGACGGTGACGGGATTGGCGCGCGCCCAGACGCGACCCGACGAGTAGTTCAGCCGGTCGGCGGTGTAGTGGAACAGGCGGTGACCACGTTTCTGGGCGGCGAGCATCAGGGCAAAGCTCGAGTCGCCGGCGATGGCGATACTGTCGAGGGGATCCATTTGGACGGCGACGGTCAGGGGCATGGAGGTATCCTTACAATCTGCGACTCACCCTATCCAGGCGTTCTCGATATGACGCGGCCGCACGCCCGGCGCGATGAGGATCACGTCGACGCGGATGTCGTCGCCTGGGCCGGCATAACGCGGCATGAGCATCTCCGCCGCCGCCGCTACGCGGGCGAGGCGGCGTTCGTCGATCGCATAGTCGAGTTCGGCGGCGGTGGCGCGCGTCTTGACCTCGACGAAGGCGATCAGGTTGCCGCGCCGCGCGACCAGGTCGACCTCGCCCGCCGGGGTGCGCACGCGGCGGTCGAGGATGCGCCAGCCCTTGAGCCTGAGCCACCAGCCCGCGAGGCGTTCGCCACGCCGCCCCGCCGCCTCCGCGCGGCGGCGTTCGTCGGGGTTCCTGGCCCTCAACCCCTCAGCTCCAATGCGCGGGCGTACAGCGCGCGGCGGTCGAGGCCGAGCGCCTTGGCCACTTCGCCAGCCGCCTTGGAGGCGGGGAGGCGCGTCAGCGCCTCCATCAGCGCGGCGTCCGCGTCGGCCTCGCTCGCGGCTTCGGGCTCGCCGGGCGGGGCGACGACGATCACGATCTCGCCTCGGGGCGGGGCGTCGGCGTAGCGGGCGGCCAGGTCGGAGAGCTTGCCCGTCACCGCCTCTTCGAAACGCTTGGTGATCTCGCGCGCGATGGACGCGTCCCGGTCGCCAAGGCCGTCGGCGAGCGCCCGGAGGCAAGCGGCGAGTCGCGGGCCCGCCTCGTAGAGGACCAACGTAGCGCGGACCGTCGCGAGCTCGGTGATTGCGGTCGCTCGTGCCTGTGCCTTGGACGGCAGGAAGCCGACGAACAGGAAGCGGTCGGTGGGTAGGCCCGCGAGCGTCAGCGCCGCGACCGCCGCGCACGGGCCGGGGATCGTCACCACGTCGTGCCCGGCCGCGCGAGCGTCGCGCACAAGCTTGTATCCGGGGTCGGAAATCAGCGGCGTGCCGGCGTCCGAAACCAGCGCCACCGCCTGCGTCGCCATGCGCGCGACGAGCCCGGGACGGACGCCCTCGGCATTGTGGTCGTGGTAGGGCGTCATCGGCCGCTTGACGCCGATATGACGGAGCAGTCCGGCGGTGACGCGGCTATCCTCGACGGCAACCACGTCGGCGCGCGCCAATATGTCGGCCGCGCGCGGGGATAGATCGCCGAGATTGCCGATGGGGGTCGCGACGATGTAGAGCCCTGGCCCAAGTCGTTCCGGGGAAGCGTTCATGGGCCAAGCGGTAAGTGCATATGGGAGCGGCGTCCATGCGCGCCGCTGGGCCGCGCTCGCGGGCGCGCTGCTGCTCGGCGCATGCCAGACGGTCGTGCCGCGCGGGCCTGCGCCGCCGCCACCGGTCGAGCAGCCCGTCGCTCGGCCCGCGCCCACCCCGGAGCCGGTATTCGACGCCGACATCCCCCGCGATACGGAGCGGCACCGCGTCGCGTTGATGGTGCCGCTGTCGGGCGGGAACGCCGGGGTCGGACAGTCCATCGCCAACGCTACGCAACTCGCGCTGCTCGACACGCAGAGCCGGGAAGTGCGGATCACCAATTACGACACCGCGCCGGGAGCTGCCGCCGCGGCGCGGCGCGCGATTGCCGATGGGGCGCAGCTGATCCTGGGCCCGTTGCTCGCGGACGACGTGCGCGCGGTCGCGCCGGTGGCGCGGGCCGCCGGGGTGTCCGTGATCAGCTTTTCCAACGATGTCAGCGTAGCGGGGAATGGCGCGTATCTGATGGGCTATGCTCCCGGCCAGTCGATCGCGCGGATAGTGGAGTTCTCGCGCGGGCGGGGAATCACGACGTTTGGAGCGTTGGTGCCAAACGGACTGTACGGCGAGCGGGCGTCGACGGCGTTCCTGCGCTCGGTCGAGGGAGCTGGGGGGCAGGTCGCGTCGCTCCAGACCTACGGGCGCCAGCCCGGCGGGCTCGCGCAGGCGACGGCGCGGTTGAACGCGAGAGCTCCTTACGGGGCGGTCATGATCGCGGACGGGGGCAACGCCGCCGCCGCCGCCGCGCCGCTGGTCAAGCGCGGGGCGGGAGCGGCGACGCGGCTACTGGGAACCGAGCTGTGGAATTCGGAGGCAGGGGTCGCGGCCAAGCCACAGCTGAACGGCGCTTGGTTCGCGAGCGTGTCGGACACCTTCTATCGGCAATATGCGACCAAGTACCGGGCGCGGTTCGGGGCGTCGCCGTACCGGCTGTCGAGCCTGGGTTACGACGCGGTGCTGCTGACAGTCAGGATCGGGCGCGACTGGCCGATCGGGACGACCTTCCCGGAAAGCCGGTTGCGCGATGCGGGCGGGTTTTCGGGGATCGACGGAGCATTCCGGTTCGGGCGCGATAATGCGGCCGAGCGGGCGCTCGAAGTGCAGGAGATACGCGGCGGAACGACCGTAGTCATCTCGCCCGCGCCGGCCGGTTTCGGGCGCTAGGCGGCGACCGCGTCGGGACGGACGACTGCTTCGAGAATGCCGTCGAGAAGCAGCGCCCCGACTTCCGTGGTGCGCAGCCGAGGGCCTTCGCGGATAAGCAGCCCTTGGCGTTCGAGAAGCGCTACCGCGCGGAAATCGATCGGAGCGTCTCCGTTGGCGAGGCTGGCGATGCGGTCGAGATCGACGCCCTCGGTCAGGCGCAGGCCCATGAGCAATGCCTCGACCGCGCGGGAACGAGGGTCGAGCCGGTCCTCGCGCTCGATACCGTGGCCGTTGCGCGTCACCGCATCGAGCCAGTTCTCCGGCTTCTTGCGCCGGACCGTGGCGAGCCGCCCACGACGCCCGTGCGCGCCGGGCCCGATACCGGCATAGTCGCGGTAGCGCCAATAGGTCAGATTGTGGCGGCTCTCCGCGTCCGGGCGAGCGTGGTTCGAGGTCTCGTAGGCTTGGAGGCCGGCGGCGGCCGTCGCCCCGCGCGTAACCTCGAACAGGTCGGCGGCGCTGTCGCCGTCGGGGATGACGAGCCGCCCGGCCGCCGCCTCGGTGGCGAAGCGCGTGCCGGGTTCGATGGTCAATTGATATAGTGAGAGGTGCTCGGTGCCAAAGGATAGCGCGCGGGCGAGTTCGGTGTTCCAGGCTTCAATAGGTTGGCCGGGCAGGGCGTAGATCAGGTCGAAGCTGACGCGCGGGAAAGCGGTTTGCGCGACGTCGAGCGCTTCCAAACCTTCGTGCGCGCCGTGAGCGCGACCGAGGAAACGCAACGCGGCATCGTCGAGCGATTGCAGGCCGAGCGAGACGCGGTTGACGCCGACGCGCGCGAGGTCGGCGAAACGGGCTGCCTCGACGGATGAGGGATTGGCTTCGAGCGTCACCTCCAGACCCTCGGCGGGAGGCCAGGCGGCTACGGCCGCGTCGAGGACGGCCGCGACCGTGGCCGGGGGCATGAGCGAGGGGGTGCCGCCGCCGAAGAAGACGGAGGTGAGGCGGCGGCCGGGAAGGAGCGCCGCCTCATGCGCCAGGTCGGCGAGGAGCGCATCGCGCCATGCGGCTTGGTCGATGGTGGCGCGGACGTGGCTGTTGAAGTCGCAGTAGGGGCATTTGGAGACGCAGAACGGCCAGTGGACGTAGAGCGCGAGGTCTTGTGAGCCGGTCATGATTGCGACGGGCCCTTACAGCGTAAGCGTCGATCCGCGAAGCCGGGAACCGGCTGCGACGGGTGTCGTTTCCCCATCGAAACGGAGAACGAGCGATGCGCGTGATGTTGATGGCGGGGGCCGCCCTGCTCGGGGCGTGCGGCGAGCGAGAGCCGGTGGTGGGCGAGCCGCTTGCGGGCGGCGTGATCGCGACGACGACCATGCGGACAGCCACCGGGGCGGAGGCGGGCCGGGCGACGGCGCGCGAGGTCGCGGGCGGTGTCCGCTTCACGGTCGATGCGCGGGGCATCCCGGCCGGGATGCACGGCGCGCACGTGCATACGGTCGGGCGGTGCGACGCGCCGACTTTCGAGACGGCCGGGGGTCACTGGAACCCGACCGCGGCCAAGCACGGCGTGAACAATCCGCAGGGACCGCATTTGGGCGACCTGCCTAACATCACGGTCGGCGCGGATGGGCGAGGGACGCTGGCCTTGACGATGGCGGGCGCGACGATGGCCGGGCTGCTCGATGCGGACGGGGCGGCGATGCTGATCCACGCCGCGGCCGACGACTTGCAGACCGATCCGTCGGGGAACAGCGGCGGGCGGATCGCTTGCGGGGTGTTCCAACCGGGTTAGATCACCTCGCCAGCCGCGCGGGCGCGGGCTTCACGGGTGGACTCGGCGGTTGGTACGAGCCGGATTGCGGCGATCGCGGCCGCCACGGTGATCGGGACCGAGAACAGCAGCGAAAGCATGCCGGTCGAGAGGCTGCCCGATAGCGTCGACACGCGGCCCGCCAGATAGGGGCCGAGCGCGAGGCCGAGCAGCGTGGTGCCGATGAAGAAGGTCGCGGTGGCGGTGCCGCGCATTCGGGGCATGACCAGGTCCTGCGTCGTCGCGGCGGCCCCGCCGAGCGCGGTGCTGGCGAAAAGCTGGCCGACGAAAATCGCGGGGAAGAAGACGGCGGGCGTATCGGCGGTGAAGGCGAGCGCGAAGAGAGGCGGCTGCGCGAGCGCGCCGAACAGCACGACCCACAATCGGCCGGCCGGAACGGTTCGACGTAGCCGGTCCGCGACCAGTCCACCGATCGTCACGCCCAAGAAGCCTGCCAGCGCGCCGCTTCCGCCGATGAACAGACCGGCCTCGGACGGGGTCATGCCCAGCGTGCGAAGCGCATACGGCGCGGCCCAGAAGCTGGCCGCATACGCCAGGAACGAGTTGAGGCCGTATGCGACGACCGTACAGAGAAAGGCGGGCGTGGCGACGATCAGCGCGAAGGTGGCGGGGTCGCGCAGGCGGAGCGCAGCGGCCCATGAGAAGACGGCATAGACGCCGATCCCGATCGCGATCCATTGCGGCGCCGGCTCGCCCGCGCCGATCATCGACCGGACGACGAGGACGGTCAGCCCGGCGGCGAGTGCGTTGATCGCGAAGGCGCGGCGGCCCTGCCGCGCGGCGCCGAACAGGGTGAGCGGGGGAACGATCGTCAGCAGCTCGTCGAAGAAAGAGCGGAAGGGGGCGGAGTGGGACGGCTGGGTGAGCCCTTCGGACTGACCGCGCACGGGTTCGCGCAAGGTGGCGATCCAGGCCGCCACGAGGAGGCCGGGTATGCCGACCGCGAGGAACGCCGCCTGCCAGCCCGCCAGCTCGAGCGGGCCGCCGCCCGGATAGGCGCGGTTCCAGTTCTGGACTATGAGCCCGCCCAGGAACAGCGACGCGCCGCCGCCCACATACAGCCCGGCCGAATAGATGGAGAGGGCCGTGGCGCGCAGACGCTTGGGGAACCAGTCGGAAATGAGCGAATAGGCGGCGGGGCTGGCGGTGGCCTCGCCGATGCCGACGCCGACGCGCGCAGCCGTCAATTGCGTGCCGCTGGAGGAGAAGCCCGACAGGGCGGTCATCGCCGACCAGAGCGCGAGGCCGCCGGTCATCAGCTTCACCCGGTGCCAATTATCCGCCAGCCGCCCGAGCGGGATGCCGAACAACGAGTAGAACACGCCGAAGGCGGTTCCGTAGAGAAAGCCCAGATCGGCGTCGGTCAGGTTCAGGTCGCGCTTGATGTCCTCCGCGAGGATCGAGATGATCTGTCGGTCGATGAAATTGAGGATGTAGACGAGAAACAGGATCGACAGCACGTACCAGGCATAGCCGGACGCCTGGGCTTCGCTCGCGGGCGGGGTGTCCGCGGGGGCGGTGGTGGCCATGTGCTCTCCGGATGTTCGTTATCGGCCGGTGATGCGGGGCAAGGGCGGGGACGTCAACGGGGTGGGCAACGGTTCGGCGGCGGGGAGGGGGTAAGGTCGCGAGTGGGGATGAGCAGCTCCCGGCGTCCCTCTCCGGCGAAGGCCGGGGTCCGATCAGGCCGCGACCGTAAACCAGCGTCCGTCGATTACGACGCCCACCGTTGCCGAGTTTCGGCCGCGACCGGATAAGCGCATCGAGCAGGCGCGGTGCGTGCGCCGGCTGCAAGACGGGCGCCGGAGCTGGTGCGGTTCGGCATCGACGAGCTTGGAGCTGGGGTCGATCGTGTAGGACAGGGGTCCGTTCGTCCGCCGTCGATCCCGTTTCGGATACGAACCGTACGATGCGCTTTACTCGATTTTAGTCCGTTCGGCGGCATGCGATCGTCATGTCCGTCTCCGCACTCGCCCCCTGGTTCAGCCTGCATCTATCCTTGCCGGCACGGCGGCGATCGCTATTCGACCGCCGCGCTGCGCCGCTGTACCTGGTCGCAGCGTACGGCGCGACGGTTATCGGGATAGCGGTCGCGAGCGGCCGCTTCGACTGGGATCGAGAGATGATCATCTCTTCGGGAGCATCAATCCTCTTATTCGCCGCCTTCGCCTGGCCCGCGCGCTGGCTTGGCTTCTTGCGTACCGCCGCGGGAGCTGAAATGATTATCGTGGCCGCCGGCGCGACGCTCCTTGCGGGGTTCGCGGCGGCCGTATTCGCGACATCGGGGGCGCCGCTGGCCGACCCGGTGCTGTCGCGATTGGACGCGATGCTTTTCGGATTCAACCGGCGCGACTTCGTCGAATGGGCGGACTGGCCAAGTTTCAAGTCCGCTATGATTTGGGTCTACGATAGCATCGCCATCACTCCGCCGTTGCTGGTCGTACTTTTGTTGCTGACGGGGCGGATGCACGACGCCTGGACCGTCGTCGTGGCGATGATGCTGACCCTTGCAGCGTGCGTAACGAGTTTGGCGCTGTTCCCAGCCTACGGGAGCCCACCTTACGCGTATGAGTTCGTTGATGTCCTTGATGGCCTGCGTAATGGGACCTTGAGGCGTCTCGATCATTCGGTGATGATCCGGACTAGTAACCTTCCCGAGCATGCACGCGGCCGACGCCGCGATCCTGGCTTGGGGCTATGCGCGTTTGGGTCGCTGGGCGGCACCGCTAGTTCTGCTCAACATCGTGATGGTCGGGTCGGCGATCGCGGTTGGCGGCCATTATCTGACGGATGTTCTGGCGGGATTGGCGGTGGCGGCGGTCGCGGTCGGCGCAGCAAATCGGTGGGAGCGCTGGGCGGCGCCCCCCCCCCCCGAGTGAGCACGGGCAGCTACGGCGCGCCTCAGTCGCCGCCACCTTTCAGGCCGTTGTCGGACACAATCACGCCAGTGACGCGGGCGCTCGCGCGGCGGCGGAAAGCGGGACGCCGAGCACCGGCTCATAGGTCGCACCCGCCGCGGCGAGGTGGCTGCGATAGAGGATCAGGCGGTCGAGAGTGAAGGGCGCACTCGTCAGGGTCGCGTGGCGTCTCAACCAGCCCGTCACCTCCGGTCTTGCGACGGGGATGCGGCGGGGCAGGCGGGCTACGGTGATGTGCGGCGTATAGGCGCGGCGCTCCGGCGACAGACCCGTGCGGACGCAGAGCTGGTCGACTTTGCGGTGGAGCGCGGCGAGCGGCTCGGGCGGGGAAAGCCTCACCCAGAGTTGGCCCGAGCGGCCGCGCCCGCCGAACGCGCCGACCCCGGCGAGGCGGACGGTGGGGGCCGGGGCGTGCAACCGCTCGAGCGCGGCGGCGAGGTCCTCGGCGGCGGCGCGCTCGACCTCGCCGATGAAGCGGATCGTGAGGTGGAGCTGCTCCTCGTCCTGCCAGCGCGCGTCCTCCAGATCGTCTTCGAGATCGAGGAGCGCATCCCGGATCGGGGCGGGTGGACGGAGCGCTGCGAACAGACGGATCATCGGCGCGGGCCTAGCGTTGTCGACACGCGGATACATACCGGTTTCGCTTGTATTGCATCCTCGTACCTACGATATTCGCGCCAAGCCGGTTCCTCCTGAAACCGGCGCAAAGGAGCTGGTTTCTACCATGGCTAATTGGTCCGACCCCCGGCCTGCCGCTTCCGCCTTCGGTGCCCCGCGCCCGGGCGTGCGCACGGACGCGTATGACGCGGGTCTTCGCCGGTACATGTTGTCCGTCTACAATTATATGGCGTCCGGCGTGTTGCTCACGGGCATCGTGGCGTTGCTGTTTGCGCAGAGCGGGATGGCCGCGCAGGTGTTCCTGTCGCCCGGTCCGCTGAAATACGTCATCATGTTCGCTCCGCTGGCGTTTATCCTGGTGCTGAGCTTTGGCATCCACAAGCTGTCGACGCCGGCGACACAAGCGACCTTCTGGGCGTTTGCGGCGATCATGGGCTTGTCGATGTCGACGATCTTCCTGCGCTATACGGGTGGGTCGATCGCGATCACATTCTTCGCGACAGCTACGGCGTTCCTGGCGCTCAGCCTCTACGGCTACACGACCAAGCGCGACCTGTCGGCGTTCGGCACTTTCCTGATCATGGGCGTCGTCGGGTTGCTGGTCGCGTCGCTGCTCAATATCTGGCTTCAGTCCTCGGGCTTCAGCCTGGTGATCAGCGCGATCGGCGTGCTGCTGTTCGCTGGGCTCACCGCCTATGACACTCAGCGGATCAAGAGCATGTACGCTCAGGTCGCTGGCACCGACATGATGGGCAAGGTGGTCATCATGGGCGCGCTGTCGCTTTATCTTGACTTCGTGAATATGTTTCAGTTCCTGTTGTCCTTCATGGGCAGCCGCGACTGATCCACGCGCGGTTGATGGTTATCTGAAGGCCCGGCGGGGAAACTCGCCGGGCCTTTTGTTGTGCGGAACGGTGGTGCCTGCGCCTCGTTCTACCTACGAGATCGAATAACGGGAGCAGGATCATGAGCGACGATACTAAGCAGGACATGGACAAGGCCATGGATGCGATGTCCGTCGCTCCGCCGCCTCAAGCGTCGAACAATGCCGAGCGCGACCCGCGCCAGGACGCAGGGCAGGACCGGTCGATCGAGGCGCGGTTGCAAAAGGACCCGGAGTCGGTCGAAGCGCGGCTCGATGCAGGGCTCGACGAGACTATGGACGGGTCGGACCCCGTCTCGATCATCCAGCCCGGCAAGTCCGCAAGCGAGCCTGCGCCCTCGTCGGGTTTCGATCCGGATGCGGAAAAACGCTTGCGCGACGGCGGCTAGCTTCAACTGTTGGTTTGTTGCGTAAATGACGCAGCGCGGCATCTTCTCACCTGCCTGTTATCGGTTGGTCGCAATGGACATTGCAGCAGGCCTGCCTTCCATGATCTTTCTCGAATTGCGGGCGGCCCTATTAAGGTTGGAGTTAACCATTCCAGCCTAGAGCCGTCAGCGGGTATTTGGGGTTGGGGTGCAGACCATGACGGGCAAGACCAAGGCGGCAGAGGGCGCGATGACGCTGGCCGAAATGAAGGAGTTCGCGGGCTTTTCGGCAGCGACGCAACGCTATGTGCGACGCTCGCTCGATATCGGGCTCGACCGCGACGACGCCATGAGGCGTTGGGGGCGCGACCTGGTCGAGGCGGCGAGCATCCGGGCGCAGGCGCGTGTTTACGAGAGCCTGCCCGAGATCAGGGAGATGGTGCCCGAAGCGAGCGGCCTGGATGCGGTGGAACCGTTCCTTGCGCCGATCGTCAAGCTCGCCGCGTTCGATTTGGGACAAGGACGGATCACCAGCTTCTCCGCCTTTCGTTTTCTGTACGAAAGGCTGGTCGGGGCCGAGGTGCGGCCGTGGTTGCCGTCGGCCTTTTGCTCGGCTGCTGCGTTGCCGCATTTGCATCCCGAGCTCAGGCGCAAGCTGCTCCAGTCGATCAGCGAAGCCGCGGCGACCGCGAGCGGCTGGTCGAACCGGCAACCCGCCTTCTTCCCTTATTGGGTCGAAAAGGTCGATATGTCTGCGCCGATGGCGCACTAAATTTCAACCCTCTCCCGCTTTCGCGGGAGAGGGAAAGACGCGCCCAGTGCGGCGAGGGTGAGGGTCGGACCTTACCGGGCAAGGTCCGACCCTCACCTTGGCGCTTCGCGCCTGTCCCTCTCCCGCCAAAGCGGGAGAGGGCGTGGTCAACGGCAGGCGCGCCAGCCGGTCGCCCCGCGCTCCGCCTGGTCGAGATGCAGGTGGTCGCGGTGGGCGGCATTATAGTCGGGCGAAAGGGTGGTCGCGAACAGGTCGCACGCGCCGTCGCGCACGGCCCGCAGGAAGCGTGCTTCCGCATCGTCGCCGGCCCAGTCGCCCACGATCGTGACGCGCTTGCCGTCGCTCAGGCGGAAACCGGCGATGTCGGCCGCGTCGGCCGTCGCGTGTTCGCTCCACGCTCCGGCATCGCGGCCGTATAGGCGGCGACAGCTGTAGCTTCCGAAATGCTCGATCCGGGTCACGTGCACGCCCAATAGTCGCTCCGCCGCGGGCTGAACGACATTCCATTCCCACACCGCGAGCGCCGCCGCGACCGGGCAGGATGTGCCCAGCGTCGGCGGCGCGTAGGCTATCGATCGCGAGCCCCCGGGGCCGAAGCGTACCCCGTCGGTGTAGCCGCACTGCGCACCTCCGCGTGGCGGTAGGGCGGTATAGGTCACGCCCGCTCGCTCCAACAACGCGCGGCAGGTACGTGCGTCGCCGGTCAGCGCGGTGAGCTTGCGGCCTGTGAACATGCCGATCGGTCGGCCGAAGTCGAGCGCGGTCCAAGGCAGATCCTGCGGTCGCCCGCGCGCGACCGCATAAAGCAGCAGCGCCGCCAGTCCGATTAGCAGGAGCGTCATGAGCCCGCCCAGAATGCGGCGGATCGAACGCATCAGCCGCGCAACGCTCCGGTCATCGGCTCGGAGGTGATCGGATAGCCCAGATCGTCGGGAATGCAGAGATGCTCGATCTCCCCGCGCAGTTCGACGAACGGGGTGACGGGGCGGATCGGATGGGCGCAGGCGTGCGCGACCGCAGCGTCGAAGGTCGAGAACAGCGCCAGCCGCTCCAGGTTGCGGCGTGTCGGGTAAATGATCGTCGCACGGCCCGCATCTGCCTCGTCGAGGAGCGCCCGGGCGGTGGTCCAGGTCAAGCGGACATTTTCGGTATGGTCGACCGTCGCTTCTCCGTGGGGCGCTCGGGCTAGGAAAAAGAGCGTGTCGAAAATGCGCATGTGCCGGTGTGCGGGGAGCCAGCGGGCGAATGGGGTCAGCTGGGCCAGGTCGAGCGTGAGCTCCGCTTCGTGGAGCGCGCGAGCGAAGCCGACCCCCTCGTGGAGCTTGCGGCGGAGATCGGCGAGAGTGTCGGGGGCGGGTCGCGGGACGAGGCCGATCGCAAGTCCGGCTTCCTCGACCGTCTCGCGGATCGCGGCGATGCGGGCGGCGGCATCGGGGACGGCGGGGTGGAGGTCGGCGAGCGCGTGATCTTCGGGGTCGATGCGGCCGCCGGGGAACACCATCGCGCCGCCGGCGAAGGTCATCGCCTTGGCGCGCTCGACCATCAAAAGTTCGGGTGCATCCGGCGCGTCGCGGAAGATGACGAGGGTCGCGGCGGGGATGGGTTTTTGGGAGGCGGGGTCGGACATCGGTCGATGATGTAAGGTCAGGAGGTCGGGATGCCACCGTCCCAACGCGGGCAGCGCCGCGGCGGCGCCGCATCGTCGGACGTCGCTTTAGTGCTGCTAACCGCGCTTGGCCTTCGGCTCGCCGGCTACGCCGCTTTGCCTTGTCCGCGCGGTGGTGGAGCCGAAGGGAATCGAACCCTTGACCTCTGCAGTGCGATTGCAGCGCTCTCCCATCTGAGCTACGGCCCCGCGCGGAAGTGGCGCTCTAGCGAGCATCGAACGCCTGCGCAATATGCGTCGATCAATGCCCCGCCGTCGCCCTTATACCGCGCCCGAGAAGGTGTCGCACGCCGCCGGGTCGCCGCGCTCCAGCCCGACGCGCAGCCAGCGTTCGCGCTGCGCCGACGTGCCGTGCGTGAAGCTGTCGGGGACCACTCGCCCCTGCGACTTCTGCTGTAACGCGTCGTCGCCGATCGCCTGCGCGGCGCGCATGCCCTCCTCGATATCGCCCGGCTCGAGCCGGGCGCGGTTGCGCGCTGCCCACACGCCCGCATAGCAATCGGCCTGGAGCTCGAGGCGGACGGACAGCTGGTTACCTTCGGTCTCGGACGCGCGCGCCTGCTGCTTACGAACTTGGTCGGAGGTGCCGAGCACGCTTTGGATGTGATGTCCCATCTCATGTGCGACGACGTAATATTGCGCGAAATCGCCGGCCGCGCCGAAACGGGTGGCCAGCTCGTTGAAGAAGCTGGTATCGATATAGATGCCCTTGTCGGGCGGGCAGTAGAACGGCCCCATTGCCGCCTGCGCCGCGCCGCAACCCGACTGACCGCTACCCTCGAAGAAGACGAGCTTGGCGGGTTGGAACCGCTGGCCGCCCTGGCTGAACAGCGCCTCCCAAGTGTTCTCGGTCGAGGAGAAGGCGTTGCAGGTCGCGCGGCGTTCGGGGGTGAGCGAGCAGGCGGCCGATGCGCCACCCGCGCCCGCGCCGCCCGCAGCGGCGGTGCGGTCGCCGACCCGCTCGGTAGGCGCGGCGACCTGGCTCCCGCCGCCCAACATGCCGCCGAGCCCGCCCAGCCCGCCGCCGAACACCGCGAGCAGAATCACCACCGCGATGATGCCGCCGATGCCGAAGCGGCTGCCGATCATCGGCAACAACGCGAACAGCAAGCCGCCTCCGCCGCCTCCACCACCGAAGCCGCCGAGCCCACCGCCGCCGCCCTGACCGCGCTGGTCCTCGACGTTGATGTCCCGGTCGAAATCGTCGAGCCGCATGCACTTGCTCCTTCGTTATCGGCGCCTACGGAATGTTCGGCGGTTATGCTAGGTTGCACGCGCGGCGTCCCGTCGGAGGAGTTCGAAATGTTTCTGACCGGTAGGACCGCGATCGTCACCGGATCGACGTCGGGCATTGGCCTCGCCTACGCCCGCGCGTTCGCGGCCGAGGGGGCGACCGTAGTGATCAACGGTTTCGGCGACTCGGCCGCGATCGAGGCGACGCGCGCCGAGCTGGCGGCCACGAGCGGGGCGGAGGCGTTCTACGATCCCGCCGACATGATGCGGGGCGACGAGATCGCGGCGATGATCGAGCAGGCGGTGCAGCGGACGGGCGGCGTCGACATTCTCGTCAACAATGCAGGCATCCAGCATGTCTCGCCGATCGACGCGTTCCCGCCGGACAAATGGGACGCGATCATCGGGGTCTGCCTGTCGTCGGCGTTCCACACCATGCGCGCGGCGGTGCCGCATATGAAAAAAGCGGGATGGGGGCGGATTATCTCGACGGCATCGGCGCATTCGTTGGTCGCGAGTCTCAACAAGGGTGCGTATGTCGCGGCCAAGCACGGGCTGGTCGGGCTGACCAAGACGGTCGCGCTGGAGACGGCGACGAGCGGCGTCACCGTCAACTGCATTTCGCCGGGCTATGTTTGGACGCCGCTGGTCGAGAACCAGATCCCGGATACGATGGCGGCGCGCGGGCTTACGCGCGAGCAGGTGATCGACGACGTGCTGCTCGCCGCCCAGCCGACCAAGGCGTTCGTGACGCCCGAACAGGTCGCCGCGCTGGCGCTATTCCTCTGCCGGGATGACGCCAAGTCGATCACGGGCGCGAACCTGTCGGTTGACGGCGGATGGACGGCGGCGTGAGGGTGCCCGCTCTTATGACGGCGATATGCGCGCTGGCGTCGCCGGCGAGCGCTCGGCAGGATATGACCGAGGATCAGAAGGGCTGGCGCGAGGTCGCGACGGCGGACGATCGGCGGCGGTTGCGGGGGTGGCGGGCGGCTTGGATGTCGGCGCTGCCCGCGGCAAGGGCGGGCGGCGGTGCTACGGCTATCGCGGCGGATCCGATGCTGTTCGACCCCGACCGGGCGCTGCGAAGCCCGGTGCCGCCTGCAGGCGCATATCGGTGCCGCAAGTTCCGGCTGGGAGCGCAATCGGCGGGTGCGCCGGGCTTCGTGGCGTACGACCGGGCGCGGTGTCGGATCGGCGAGGATGGTCGTTTCGCCAAGATCGCCGGGGCGCAGCGACCCGTCGGCGAGATCCACCTCGAGACGGCCGGGCGGGCGGTGTTCCTGGGGACGATGGTGCTGGGCGACGAGCGCCGCGCGATGCGATATGGGCGCGACGCGGCGCGCGATATGGCGGGTTGGGTGGAGCGGATCGGCGAGACGCGCTGGCGGATCGTGCTGCCCTACCCTCGGTTCGAGTCGGTACTCGATGTGGTCGAGCTGACGCCCGACAACGTCGGCGCGACCGGCGGGGGAACGACCGCGAGCGGCGGCGTGACAGCGGGCGCGGGAAGCGGCGGCAGCGCGGGAAGGTAATCGTCGCCGTCCTGTGCGATGATCGTTACCCGGCCGACGTTGGCGGCGGCAAGTGCCTTTATGTAGCTGCGGGGTCTCTTCATGAGCTTGGGCTGGTCGATGCCGGCGAGGCCGAGGCGGCGCGCGGCTTCCTTGGTGAAGTGGACGCAGTTGCGGCTGTTCAGTTCGTAGCGGACCGCCGGCAGGCTCCATTCATAGGCGAGCGAGACCATGTCGCGATACTGCGCGTCGGTAAGTGAGAGCGAGAACTGCGCGTCGCTTCGGCGCATGTAGCTCGGCGTCGTCAGGTCGAGGCGAGCGGGCACCGAGCCGAACAGCACCGCGGGGCTGACGGTGCGCAGCGTATAGCCGTAGCTGATATCGACGGGCGGGCCGCCCGCGTCGGGAACGCCGCGGAGCGAGAAGAAGGCATGAGGGAAGTCGTCGCCGAGCTCGTGCGACCAGAAGGTGATCGTTACGGCCGCCTGGGCGGGGAGGGCGGTGCCGAGGCAGAGCAGGAGGGCGGTCAGGGCATTATTGAGGGTGCGCATGGTCGTTCGTCCGGTTCGGTCGGTCATTGGCCGATCTGGGGTGTGGGGGACAACCCCGAAGCGAGCGGGCCGAACCTGTGCATGTGTGAAAGCTTCACAGTTTGCGTTCGCCTCTGCATGGTTCGGCCCTCACCCTCGCCGCGGCAATGCCGCGTCTTTCCCGCTCCCGAAAAGGCGGGAGAGGGTTAAAGGGTACCAGCGGAGGGGGCGGATATGGCCGAGCGCAAGATATTCGCGGGGCATGCCGTGCGGCGGGTGCGGCGGGAGGCGGGGATCAGCCAAGCCGCGTTCGCGGAAGCCCTGGGCATCTCGGCGAGCTATCAGAATCTGATCGAGCGCAATCAGCGGCCGGTCACCGCCGGGGTGCTGATGAAGCTGGCCGAGCGGTTCGATCTCGATCCGCGCACGCTGGCTGCGGCGGAGCCCGGAGGCGGGGCCGACGCGATGCGGCGGCGGCTGGCCGATCCCATGTTCGCCGATCTGGGCGTGGACCGGACGGAAGTGGCCGAATGGCTGGCGGCGGCACCGGGCGGGGCGGAGGCGTTCGCGCGACTGTTCGACCGTGCCGGTCCCGGCGGCGGGGCGACGCCGATCGCATCCGGCGATCCGGTAGCGACCGTACGCCGCGAAATCGAACGGTGGCGCAACCACTTCGCCGATCTGGATGCGCGCGCGGAGGCGCTGGCGGACGAGCTGCGGCTCCGGTCGGGCGACCTGTACGGCGCGGTCGCCGAACGGCTACGCGTCAAGCACGGATTGACGATCCGCGTGCTGCCGGTCGACGTGTTACCCGATGTGCTCAGGCGGCTGGACCTGCATGCGCGGCAGCTGCAGCTGAGCGAGCTGCTCGATCCGGCGTCGCGCACCTTCGCGGCCGCGTACCATCTGGCGTCGACGGAGGTTCGGAGCGACGTCGATGCGCTGGTCAAGGGTGCGGATATGGCCGATCGCACGGCCGAGCGGCTCTATCGTCGGCACCTGCTGAGCTATTTCGCGGCGGCGTTGATGATGCCCTACGTCCGCTTCCTGCGCGCGTGCGAGGCGACGGGGTACGACCTGGAGCTGCTGCAACGGCGGTTCGGCGCCGGGTTCGAGCAGGTCGCGCATCGGCTGACGACGTTGCAACGAGTGGGCGCGCGGGGCCTGCCCTTCTTCATGATCCGCATCGACCGGGCAGGCCAGTCCTCGAAGCGATATGGCGGGGCGAGCGGGGCGGCGCTCGTGGAAGCGGAGGGGCGGTGCCCCTTGTGGCGACTGCACCATGCGTTCGACCGGCCGGGAGCACTGGCGGTGCAACTGGTCGAGTTGGAGGAAGGCGAGCGGTGGCTGACGATCGCGCGGACGGTAACGCCGCAGGGTCGGCGTTACGGTGGGGTCGCGGCCGAGTTCGCGGTCGGGCTGGGCGTGGAGGCCGGGTCCGCGGGCGTGCTGGCGGCGGCACGCGGCGTGGATCTGGACGGCGATGCGACGCCGATCGGGCTTGGATGCCGCGCCTGCCTTCGCGCGGACTGTCCGCAACGGTCGGCCGCGCCTGCGGGACGCGCGCTGGTCGTCGACGAGCGCGAGCGGCGGATGAGCGCGCTGACCTTCGTCCGCGACTGACGATTCCTACGCTATCCTAATGACCTGAAGCAGGTTTCGCTCTCGAACTCACCGCCGCACCAAGTCCATATTGCTCGTCATCAACGAGGAGCATATTGAGATGAGCGGGTGGGTTGTCGAAGCGGCGGGGACCGAAGGGACCAGGCAACTGGTGGAACGAGCGCTCGCACGCCTGCGCGACGAGGGCCGCCACGCAATCCGGATCGTAGATATCGATTGCGGAACGGGTCGCCGCCTGGCGGGCGTCGTCCGCTTGGCGCGTGCGATGGGCTTTACCGCGATCGAGGCGCGGGGCTGCGCGGCGTCGCGCGAGGCGGCCCATGCGGCGGCCGCGGCGAGCGCGCGCCATCCCGACGCGGGTGTCGGCTGGGGGTTCGACGCCGTCGATGTCGCAGAGGCGCTGGCGAGCGAGCAGGCGGAGGGCGATGCCGATCTGATCCTCGCACCGCGGCCCGTGGCGGCCGCGTTGCTCGGGGTGAGCGCGGATCTCGTCATCCCGATCGGCCGCAGGCGCCGCGACCGTGCGGCGCAGGCAGGACGCCCACAGCGGCGAACGCTCATATGTCCGTCGGCGGCCGCCTGAGATGGTCGACCCCAAAGTCCGTCGCAGGCGCACCCGTCAGCTCTGCGCGCTCGCTCTTTTCGGGATGGCTTGCGCGGTGTCGCCGTCGGTGCGGGAGCTGGTGACGGGCCGACCCGTGACCGAGCCCGCCGCCATGTCGCTCCTGAGTTTCTGCCTGGCCTGCATCGCGCTGGCGCTGGTGATCAGGAGCGCGATCGGCGACGGGGGCGGGCGTGTGCGGACCGGCGACGGCCGGCATGCGGATGCCTGGTCGAACCGGACACGCGCGGGACGCGGCACGCGCGCACGACCGCTCAGGCAGGATCTGGGGCGAGACTGACGCCGGGCACGTCCCTCGCTCGTGAACTGCCGAGCGAGCGCCCGGTCCTGCGATGGAGTCGGGTGATGGCGACCAAGGTGCGCGGGCCGGCCGAGAGCGATGCGGCGCTCGACCGGCCGTATGTAGAGAGGGCGGATTTCCATCAAAGCGTACCTACTCCATTTGGAGAGTCGGGCAGGGCACCGCAACGACATGAAGTTCTATGGGCAACGTGGGCTTGATCCGCGCGGACAGAGACGGAAGCGCAGCCGGATCACGCGGCGGGTAAAGACGGGCCGGAACGTCACAGTCGCGTCCTAGGCCGACCGGGCGAGCGACCGGGACGCGTTCAGCCGGTCGAGGTCGAACCGCTCGGCAAAGGCGATCCCCGCTCGTCCTTCCCGAGCCCAGCGGAGATGACCGTCGAATAGCTGGTCGTCGAGCAGCTCGATGCGGACGGGCGCTCCGTCGGGATGGCTTGCCGGGCCGATGCCGTCGATCATCGCGCCGGTCGCGGACAGATTGCGGATGCGGATGAACAAGCGTTCGCCGCCTACCTCCAGCCGCGCCTGGCGAAGCATGCGGACGCGGGGCGGGCGGCTGAACTTGAAGCCGGCCGCGACGGCCTGACCTCCGTCCGCCGCGACGAGATCGAGCACGGCACCCTGGCGCATCGGACGACCGTATACGTATCCCTGGATGTGGCTGCATCCCAGGCGTTGGACGAGTTCGATCTCGTCCTGGACCTCTACCCCCTCGGCGGTGGTTTCCATGCCGAGCGCGGTGGCGAGCGTGACGATCGCTCCGATGATCGCAGCGTTGCGACTTCCTTCAATCGCCGCGCCGCGCACGAAGGATTGATCGATCTTGATCTTGTCGAACGGTGCCGAGCGCAGATAGCC
Source organism: uncultured Sphingomonas sp. (assembly GCF_964235535.1). Lineage (GTDB taxonomy): Bacteria > Pseudomonadota > Alphaproteobacteria > Sphingomonadales > Sphingomonadaceae > Sphingomonas. The sequence goes on along the minus strand of NZ_CAXSBH010000015.1, from coordinate 28,643 downwards.
CAGCGAGGAATAGCCCGTGCCGAAATCATCGAGCGCGAGTCGCACGCCCAGGCCCTTGAGCGCTGCGAACATGCGGTCGGACGCGGCGGAGTCGGTCAGGAACACCGATTCGGTGATCTCCAGCTCGAGGCGGTCGGCGGCGACCCCACTCGCCGCCAGCGCGCCCGCGACGATCATGGGGAGGGCGGGATTGGCGAACTGGATCGGCGAAACGTTGACGGCGAGCCGGATCTCGGGACTCCAGGCGGCGGCGTCGCGGACGGCGGACCGGAGGACCCATTCGCCGATCGCCTCGATCATCCCGCATTCCTCGGCCACCGGAATAAATTCGGACGGCGGCACCGCGCCGCGGAGCGGGTGGTCCCAGCGGACCAGCGCCTCGAAGCCGACGATGCGTGTCGTCGCCGTGCTGACGACCGGCTGATAGGCGACGTGGAGCTGATCGGACTTGAGCGCGAGGCGCAGATCGTCCTCCATACGCTTGCGGGTCTGCGCGCCCGCCAGCATCTCCGGCCGATAGAAACGGTGTACGCCGCGCCCGTCCGCCTTGGCCGCGTAGAGCGCGAGATCGGCGTTGCGCACCAGCGTGTCGGCATCCGACCCGTCCTCCGGCGCGACGGCAACGCCGATCGAGCATCCGATCGTAATGGATGACCCGCCGATGAAGTAAGGCTGGCTCACTGACGCGATCGCCTCGCGCGCGAGGTCGGCCAGGCGGTCGCGGCCGCCCTCGCCGCACAACAGCACCTGGAACTCGTCGCCGCCCAGCCGGCCGACCAGTCCCGCATCGCCGATGCACCGGGTCAGGCGTTGGGCCACCTGCTGAAGCAGCGTGTCGCCCGTCTGGTGGCCGAGCGTGTCGTTGACCGCCTTAAACCTGTCGAGATCGACGAGCAGTAGCCCGTTGGCGCGGTAGCCGCCGCCGGTGGTGGCGAGCGTTCCCTCGAGCGCGACGCGCATCCGCTCGCGGTTGGCTAGGCCGGTCAGGCCGTCCGACAGCGCGAGACGGGTGATCTCCGCCTCGGATCGGCGTTTTTCGGTCAGGTCGCTGCCGTGGCCTGCGAAGCCCTGGAACCCGCCATGCCCGTCATGGACGGGACGGCCGGAGATCGACCACCAGCGGTCCTCGCCCCCGCCGACCGACTTGACGGACAGATCGGAAAAAGCGGTTCGCGACGATAAATGGAACGCTAGCGTGCGCTTGTTGTGACAGTCGTTATCGGTCCGGAACAGCCGGGAGAACATGTCGATCGCACCGTCCGGACCCACGCCGACCTCGGCCACCTTACTCGACAGATAGACGATGCCGCCATCGCGGTCGGTGCGCCAAAACCAGCCCGCGCCCTGCTCCTCATATTCGCGCACCAACGTGAGCGCCAGGCGGCCGCGTTCGAGCTCAATCTGTTCGGGTGCCGCACCATCGTCGAACGCGAACAGCCGCCGGAGCCGGGAGGGTCTCGCGAACTGGAGCGGCGACGTCATACGGCCTTCTAACAAGGCGGGGTTTGCGGTGATGTTGCGTTTGTTGGTTAACTTCAGTCAGTTTGCCGCAGCGGTCGTTATGTCCGGGTGACTTGTCGAAATCAGTCGCCGTTCGCGCCGGTTCCGTTGTCGTCAACGCTGTTCGCATCGAGCACCTCGGCGGCCTCGTTCAGCCGGCGGTCCTCGTCGGGCGTGACCTGACCGGGATCATCCGGCGTCGCGGAACAGGCGGCGAGAAGAAGGGCGAGGGGGAGGACGCGCATCAACTACCTTTCTAACCCCCTCCCGCTTTCGCGGGAGAGGGACAGGCGCGTAGCGCTAGGGTGAGAGCAGGACCGTTGTAGGAAGTGCCCTCACCCGACCTCGCTACGCTCGACCATCCTCTCCCGCGGAGCCGAAGGCGGGCGTAGCCCTACGCGGGAGAGGGTGTGATATTAGTCCTCGATCGCCTTACCGGCTTTGGTGAGCACGTTGCCGGCGGCGTCGGCCGCGGCGTCGGCGCCGTTCACCACGGCGGAACCGGTTTCTTCCGCGCCGTTCTCGATCGAGCGGCCGGCCTGGTCGACCGACTGCTCGGCCGAGCCGAAGGCATTGTCGGTCGCGGCGTCGACATCGTTCACGGCTTCGCCGGTAGCGGCCGAAGCATCGCCGGCGTTGGCGTTGGCCGCTTCGGCGGTTTCATTTTGGGCGTTTTGGCTGCAGGCGGCGAGCGCAAGGGCGGAGACGAGGGTCAAGGTAAGCTTCTTCATTGGTCATCCTTTCAAATAACGCGCTGAGCGGTGTGGAAGGAGCGTTTCCACTTCGCTGCGTCAAGTCGGTTGACGTCATATAACGATATCTTTATATCGTTATATCGTGATCGACCCACTCGACATTTTCGGTGCTTTGGCCGACTCCACCCGCCTGCGCATCCTGGCGCTGGTGAGGCGCATGGAGTTGTCCGTGGGCGAACTGGCGCAGGTGCTCGGTCAAAGCCAGCCGCGGGTGTCGCGCCATGTAAAGATCCTGATCGACGCCGGGCTGGCGGAACGGCGCAAGGAGGGCAGCTGGGTATTCGTCGCGCTAGGCCCTGATCGGGTCGTGGCGGCAGTCAGCGCGTCGCTTGACGCGTGGGGCCTGGGCGCGCTGGAGCGGTCGGTCGAGGCCGATCTCGCACGGTTGACGGCGGTGCGCGGCGACCGGGCGGCGGCGGCGGCGGCGTGGTTCGAGGCGCATGCGGGTGAGTGGGACGCGATCCGCTCGTTGCACGTCGCTGAAAGCGAGGTCGAGGCGGCGATGGAGGCGGTGCTCGGCGACGCCCCCGTCGGAATGCTGGTGGATATCGGCACGGGCACGGGCCGCATGCTCGAGCTGTTCGCCGGGCGTGCGTGCGAGGCGATGGGCGTCGACCGGTCGTCCGAGATGCTCCGGCTCGCGCGAGCCAAGCTTCACGACCGCGCCAACACCGAACTTCGCCAGGCTGACCTGTACCGGTTGCCCATCGGCGATGGCGAAGCGGATCTGGCGATCCTGCATCACGTGCTCCATTTTGCCGAAGCACCCGACCTGGCGATCGGCGAGGCGGCTCGGGTGTTGGGGCCGGGCGGGCGATTGCTGATCGCCGACTTCGCGCCGCACGGACGCGAGGATCTGCGCCAGCGCGACGCGCATGCGCGGCTCGGCTTCTCGGACGAGCAGGTGGCGGGTTGGTTCGAGGCGGCGGGGCTCGTAGCGGCTCGGACGGAGACGTTGGGCGGCGGCGAGCTGACGGTGAAGTTGTGGCTGGGCCGTCGGCCCGGCGCGCGCCTGAAGGAGGTGTTGGTGAAGGAGGTATTGGCGGCATGACTGTTCTGACCATTCCACAGATGGATGAGGCGCGGCGCGCGCTCGCCGAACCGTTGTTCGCCGATCTGGCGGGCGACATGGCGGTATCGTTCGAATTCTTCCCGCCGAAATCGGACAAGATGGACGCGCAATTGTGGGAGGCGGTCGAGATGCTCGCGCCGCTTGGGCCGCGCTTTGTGTCTGTAACCTACGGCGCGGGTGGGTCGACGCGCGAGCGGACGCACGCCACGGTGGCGCGGCTCCAGCGCGAGACGCCGATCGCCGCCGCCGCGCACCTGACCTGTGTGGAGGCGAGCCGCGAGGAGATCGACCAGGTCGCGCACGAATATTGGGCGGCGGGAGTGCGGCATATCGTCGCGCTTCGCGGCGATATGCCCACGCCGGGCGCGCGCTTCGCTCCGCATCCGGGCGGGTACGAGAACGCGGCCGACCTGGTTGCGGGCTTGCGCAAGCTTCACCCGTTCGAGCTGTCGGTCGCCGCCTATCCCGAGCGCCATCCCGACTCGGCTTGCGACGACAGCGATCTCGACAACCTTAAGCGCAAGATCGACGCCGGGGCCAACCGTGCGATCACGCAGTTCTTCTTTTCTCCGGATGTGTATTTCCGGTTCCGCGACCGCGCGGCGGCGGCGGGGATCACCGCCGAGATCGTGCCGGGCATCCTGCCGGTGATGAGCGTGGCGCAGGTCCGCCGCTTCGCCGGGCAGTGCGGGGCGGCGATCCCCGACTGGATGGACCGGCTGTTCGAGGGGTTGGACGACAGGCCCGCGGCGCGGCAGCTGGTGGCGGCGACGATCGCGGCGGAGCTGTGCCGACGGCTGTATGCGGGCGGCGTGCGCGAGTTTCACTTCTACACGCTGAACCGTGCGGAGCTCGCCTATGCGATCTGCCATATGTTGGGCTTGCGCCCGCAGGCGGTCGCGCGGGCTGAGGCAGCGTGATGAGTGCGCGCGCGAAGCTATTGGCGCAGGCCGAAAAGCGCGTCCTGATCACCGACGGGGCGTTCGGGACCGAGATCCAGAACTGGAAGCTCGACGAGGCCGCCTATGCGGGCGATCTGGGGCTGTCGCGCGACCAGAAGGGCAACAACGACATCCTCGCGCTGACCATGCCGGAGGTGCCGCGCGACATCACGCGGGCGTATCTGGAGGCGGGGTCGGACATCGTGTCGACCAACACGTTCTCGGCGAACGTGATCAGCCAGGCGGATTACGGGGCGGAGGCGCTGGTGCGCGACATCAACGTCGCGTCGGGGCGGATCGCGCGCGAGCTGGCGGACGAGTTCGAGGCACGCGATGGGCGGCCCCGGTTCGTAGCGGGGGCGATCGGGCCGACGAACAAGACCTTGTCCTTGTCGCCCGATGTCAACGATCCGGGGTACCGCGAGATCGACTTCGATCATCTGAAGGGCGTTTACCGCGAGCAGATCGACGCGCTGGTCGAGGGCGGGGTGGACTTCATCCTTATCGAAACGGTGTTCGACACGCTGAACGCCAAGGCGGGGGTGATGGCTGCGCTGGAGGCGGGCTGGGACCTTGGACGCGACCTGCCGATCATGCTTTCGATGACGTTGACCGACCTGTCAGGGCGCAATTTGTCGGGGCATACCGTCGAGGCGTTCTGGCATGCGGTGCGGCATGCCAAGCCGGTGACGATCGGGCTGAATTGTTCGTTCGGGGCCGAGCAGTTGCGGCCGCATGTTCGTACGCTGTCCGAGACCGCGGACACGTTGATCATGGTTTATCCGAATGCGGGGTTGCCGAACGAGCTCGGCGAATATGACGAGCGGCCGGCGACGACCGCCGGGCTGGTCGGCGAGTGGGCGCGGGCGGGGCAGGTCAACGTACTGGGCGGCTGCTGCGGGTCGACGCCGGCGCACATCAAGGCGATCGCGGACGGGGTCGCGGGACTCGCGCCGCGGCGTGTGGCACGGCCCGATGTTCGGACGCGGTTGGCCGGGCTGGAGCCGATGACGATGGCGGCTTGATCTGATGCTTACCCTCTCCCGCTTTCGCGGGAGAGGGACAGGCACGTAAGCGCTAGGGTGAGGGCAGTGCGTGTCGTGAACTGCCCTCACCCGACCTTGCTATGCTCGGCCACCCTCTCCCGCGAAAGCGGGAGAGGGGAAGAAGGTAGAAGATGACTGCTCAATCCACCGCCCAGCTCGTTAACATCGGCGAGCGCACCAACGTCACCGGCTCCGCGCGCTTCAAGAAGCTGATCATGGCCGGCGACTACCCGGCCGCGGTCGAGGTCGCGCGCCAGCAGGTCGAGGCGGGCGCACAGGTGCTCGACGTCAACATGGACGAAGGGCTGCTCGACGCCCACCATGCGATGACCACGTTCCTGAAGCTGATTGCCGCCGAGCCCGACATCGCGCGCATCCCGTTCATGGTCGACAGCTCGAAATGGAGCGTGATCGAGGCCGGACTGAAATGCGTGTCGGGCAAGCCGATCGTCAATTCGATCAGCATGAAGGAGGGCGAAGCTCCCTTCCTGTCGCAGGCGCGTACCTGCATGGCATACGGCGCGGCAGTGGTGGTGATGGCGTTCGACGAGGTCGGTCAGGCGGACACGCGGGAGCGCAAAGTCGAGATCTGCTCGCGCGCCTACGCGCTGCTCGTCGGCATTGGCTTTCCGCCCGAGGACATCATCTTCGACCCTAATGTGTTCGCGGTCGCGACGGGGATCGAGGAGCACAATAACTACGGCGTCGATTTCATCGAGGCCTGCCGCGACATCAAGGCGAACTGCCCGCACGTCCACATCTCGGGCGGCTTGTCGAATTTGAGCTTCTCGTTCCGTGGCAACGAGCCGGTTCGGCGAGCGATGCATTCGGTGTTCCTGTACCATGCGATCCCGGCGGGGATGGACATGGCGATCGTCAATGCCGGGCAGCTCGACGTGTACGACACGATCGACGCGGAGCTTCGTACGGCGTGTGAAGACGTCGTTCTAAACCGCGATCCCGGGTCGACCGAGCGACTGATCGCGCTCGCCCAGCGGTACCGGGGATCGGACCCGGTGGTCGAAGCGCAGGCGGCGGAGTGGCGCGGATGGGACGTGCGCCGCCGGCTCGAGCATGCGCTGGTCAAAGGCATCGACGCGCATGTCGTCGACGATACCGAGGAGGCGCGACAGGGCTATGCGCGGCCGATCGAGGTGATCGAGGGGCCGCTGATGGACGGGATGAACGTCGTCGGCGACCTGTTCGGATCGGGTAAGATGTTCCTGCCGCAAGTCGTTAAAAGCGCACGGGTAATGAAGAAGGCGGTGGCGCACCTGCTGCCCTTCATCGAGGCGTCCAAGGAGCCCGGTGCGCGCGGCAAGGGCAAGATCATCATGGCGACCGTCAAGGGCGACGTCCACGATATCGGCAAGAACATCGTCGGCGTCGTGCTCCAGTGCAATGGGTTCGACGTGGTCGATCTGGGCGTGATGGTACCCTGGTCGAAGATCCTGGAGGCCGCCAACGAGAACGACGCCGACATGATCGGTTTGTCGGGGCTGATCACGCCCTCGCTCGACGAGATGGTCACCGTCGCCGAAGAAATGAAGCGCGCGGGGATGGCGATGCCGCTGCTGATCGGCGGTGCGACGACGTCGAAGGTCCACACCGCGCTCCGGATCGCGCCGGCGTATGACGGGCCGGTCGTGCATGTGCTGGATGCGAGCCGTGCGGTGGGCGTTGCGACGACCTTGGTCAGCGATACTACGCGCGACGAGTATGTCGCCGGGGTCGCGGCGGACTATCACGCGGTGCGTGAGGCGCGGGCGGGCCGGACGGGCAACGACCTGCTCCCGCTTATCGAGGCGCGCGCGCGGGGGTTCATGGCGGATATGGCGCTGAAGGCTCCCGATGTGGCCAAGCCGGGGGTGCACCGGTTCGACGCGTGGGATCTGGCCGACCTGCGCCGGTACATCGACTGGACGCCGTTCTTCCGTGCTTGGGAGCTGGCGGGGAACTTCCCCGCGATCTTGACGGACGAGGTCGTCGGGGAGAGCGCGTCCGGGTTGTATGCAGACGCTCAGGCCATGCTCGACCGCATCGTCGAGGAGAAGTGGCTGACGGCGCGCGGAGTCGCAGGACTCTGGCCATGTTCGCGCGACGGCGACGATGTGGTCCTGGGCACGGGCACGCGCCTGCCCTTCCTCCGCCAGCAGATCGCCAAGCGGGAGGGGCGGGCGAATATGTGCCTGGCGGACTTCGTCGATCCAGCGGGGGATTGGATCGGCGGGTTCGCGGTTGGCATCCACGGGATCGACAGCCATATCGCGGCCTACAAGGCGGGGCACGACGATTATAACGATATCCTGCTGAAGGCGCTGGCCGATCGATTGGCGGAGGCGTTTGCGGAGGCGCTGCACCGGCACGTGCGGACCGATCTGTGGGGCTATGCGCCCGACGAGCAACTGACCAACGAGGCGCTAATCCGTGAGAAGTATCGAGGTATCCGGCCCGCGCCGGGTTATCCGGCGTGCCCGGAACACTCACTCAAGCGCCAGCTATTCGATCTGTTGGGGGCGGAAGAGGCGGTCGGGTTGAAGCTGACAGACAGTTTCGCGATGCTGCCGACCGCGGCGGTATCGGGCTTCTATCTGGGGCATGCACAGGCGGAGTATTTCGGAGTGGCGCGGATCGGGCACGATCAGGTGGAGGAGTATGCGGTCCGGCGCGGCGTGCCGGTCGAGCAGGCGGAGCGGTGGCTTCGGCCCAACCTGGATTGAATTGCGCCGTAACGGGACGGTTCGGGGCGGGCGCAACCTGTCGGGCGCTCCAAGCGCGGCGTTCACCATTTTCACGGATGGCGTCGAGGAGCGGTGGCGGACAGGCTTCGTGGTGGAAGGAACTCCCTCATGCGCCTGACCCTTGCTCTCCTGATCACCTTGGCCGCGCCCGCCGCCGCGCAGACTGCGGGGCCATATACCGTGGCGGAGACGGGCGAGCACTTCGGCAAGCTCGACGATGCGCTGATGTCCATGCGCGGGCGCGACGCCACCATCACCATCGCGCCAGGCGTCCACCGGGATTGCGGCATCCAGCAGGCGGGGCGGATCACCTTTCGCGCCGAACGACCGGGAACGGCGATCTTCAACGGGACGGCATGCGAGGGCAAGGCGGTGCTGGTGCTGCGCGGCAGTGGATCGGTCGTGGACGGGCTAGTGTTCCGAGGCATCCGCGTGCCCGACGGCAACGGGGCGGGCATCCGCATCGAGATCGGCGATCTCACGGTGACCAACTCGATGTTCCTCGACAGCCAGGAAGGCATCCTCGGCAACCCTCAGAACTCTCGGCGGATCTCGATCGACCGATCGACCTTCGCGGGGCTGGGTCAGTGCGACGAGACGCCCGACTGCGCGCATTCGATCTACCTCGGGACGGAGGGCACCGTGTCCGTCACCAACTCCCGCTTCGAGCGGGGGCGGGGCGGGCACTATGTCAAACTCCGCGCGCTGAACGTGTCGATTACCGACAACAGCTTCGACGACGTGCGAGGAGCAAAGACCAACTACATGATCGACTTGCCCGAAGGTGCGTCGGGGTTGATCGCGCGCAATACCTTCGTCCAGGGACGGGGCAAGGAGAACTGGTCGGCGCTGATCGCGGTGGCGGCGGAGCAGCGCAGGTACCCGTCGGCGGGGTTGCGGGTCGAAGGCAACGACGCGCGGCTTGCGCCGGGGGAGACTCGGTCGCCCGCGTTCGTGGCGAACTGGAGCGGGGAGCGGGTGATGATCGGGGCGAATAGGTTGGGGACGGGTATCAAGGCGTACGAGGCGCGGTAGGTGTCAGCGGCAAGTGTCTTCCTCACCAGGGTCGAGATCGAGGCAGCGGCCGTCCACGCCCGGGACGGCTAGTCCGAGGGGAGCCGCCAGGGTGGGGAGGATGTCGGTCGTCTCGACCGAGAGCGGCTGTTCGAAGCCGGGCTGGCCCTTGCGCCAGAAGATGAGTGGCACGCGGCGATCATAGTCCCAGGGGCTGCCGTGCGTCTCGACGTAACCGGGGCCGGGCTTCTCGATGGCGGTGACGCGGGGCTTGAGGAGGACAAGCAGGTCGCCCGAGCGCGCCGGGTCGTAACTGGAGCGCGCGCGCTCCAGCAGCGTCCAGGTTTCGGGTGGAGTGGTCGGGATCGGCGTCGCGGCGATCTCGGCGGCGGTGTAGGCGGCGGCGACTTGGGCCTGCGCGAGGTAGCGTCGTTTGGCGATGGCGAGGATGCGGGCGCGGGTGGCGGGGAGCAGCTTGCGATCGATATACACGTCGCCCTCCGCGGCGAGGAGGACGGGGCCGGAGAGCTTGAGTTCGGCGGTGATCGCGGCGTCCATCGCTTTCAGCGCGAGTGCGGGTTCGACGCGCGCCTCCATCGGCATGGCGCGTTTGCGCTGGCGCTCGGTCGCGTCGTGCGCGCCGTGGTCGGCGGTGAGCATGACTTGATAGTCGACCCCGGTCTGGTCGAGCACGTCGAGGAAGCCGCCGAGCGCGGCGTCGAGTTCGGCCAGCTGCACGCACATTTCCGCGCCGCCCGAACCGAAACTGTGGCCGACATAGTCGGTCGCGGACGCGCCGATCGCGATCACGTCGGTGGCGGGCCCGCGGCCGAGCTTCATGTCCTGGACCAGCCCGGCGGCGAGCGACAGCACGGCCGCGTCAGCGGCGGGGGAGGCGCGGAACGCGCGCGCATCTCCTGCCGCGCGCTCGAACCGACCTCGCCCAAGCATCTGTTCGCCGATGCGGGTGGCGCGGTCTACGGGGGCGCAAAAGCTGGGGAGCGGCAGCGCCTCCTGCGGGCGGGCGATCAGCGCGGCGACGGCGTCGCGGGTGCGCTGGACGACGGGTGGGACGGGGCGGCCGGCGTAGGAGCTGTAGGTCTTGCCATCCCACCACCAGAGCTCGTCGACCTTGTGTCCGCCCATCATGATGGCGGCGCGGTCCTTGCCCGCGACCGAGACGACGCGGGTGGCGGGGGTAACGGCCTTCAGGCGCTCGCCCAGCGTCGGTACTTTCAGGTGGATGTCGGAGGCGGTGTACTTCGTGTGGTCGGACCCGGGCGCGCGCTCGTCCTCGGCGCAATAGACGAGCTTGTCGGCGCGCGGGGCGTTCTGGTCGACCCAATTGTTGGCGACGATGCCGGTCTTGGCGGGGTGATAGCCGGTCAGGATCGTGGAATGGCCCGGACAGGTCTCCGACGCCGCGTGCCCCTGATAAGCCGACGGGAACACCGCGCCGCGCAGCAGCCGAGCGAAGCCGCCGGTAAAGTGCTGGCGGTACTGCGCGAACAGGTCGGCGGAAAGCTGGTCGACCGAGATCGCGACGATGAGCTTGGGGGCGGCGCGGAGGCCGGAGGTCTCTACCCGCCCGTTCGAGAAGGCGGGGCGGATAGCGGGTACCTGCACACCGCCGTTCGAGCTGAGCCTGTCGAAGCTTTGTCCGTCTTCGATGGTCCGAGCAGAGGAGAACGACCCTTCGACAAGCTCAGGGCGAACGGAAGGGGGAGTGGGCGCGGCTCCGGTGGCTAGGAGGGCGGCTAGGAACGCTTTCATGGGCATCCTTGGGGTCCGGGGTGCGACGCGCTATGTGCGGGGGATGGGAATTGGGCAATGATCCGCGCGCTTGTTTGCATGGCGATGACGCTGCTCGCCTGGATCGGCCCGGCGTCGGCGCAGCTGCCGGATGCGAAGCATGTCAGGATGGAGCTGGTCGCCGAAACGCCGCGTCCGGCGGCGGGTGGGCGAGTGACGCTCGCGTTCGTTTCAACGCCCGAAGCGGGGTGGCACGGCTACTGGAAGAACGGCGGCGATGCGGGGGTGGAGACGACGCTCGCCTGGACGTTGCCGGCGGGGGTGACGGCCGGGCCGCTCCAGTATCCGGTGCCGAGCCGGCTGATCGTGTCCGGGTTGATGAACTATGTCTATGAGCGGCCCTGGGTCCAATTCGTCGAGCTGGCGGTCCCGGCCGGGCTGGCGGCGGGGACGCGGCTGCCGCTTCGGGTTAAGGCAGACTACCTCGTCTGCACCGTCGAGATCTGCGTGCCCGAGTCGCGTGAGCTTGCGACCGAATTGGTGGTCGGCGACGGCGCGATCGATCCGGCGACGCGCGTGCGGTTCGACGGATGGCGGCGCGCGCTGCCCAAGCCGCTGGGGAGTGAGGCGACGTTCGCGGTCGCGGACAAGCGGTTCCGGATGGCGGTGCCGTTCCCGGCGGGCGCGCCACTCAAGGATGCGTATTTCTACCCGATCGAGGGCGGCGCGATCGATTACGCCGCCGGGCAGTCGGTGACGCGGTCGGGCGACGCCGTGCTGATCGAGACGGCGGCCGCACCGGTTGGGACCGCGCCATCGGTGCTGCGGGGCGTGCTCGCGACGGGCGAGGGGCAAGGATTCGCGCTGACCGCGCGCCCGGGAGTAGTCGCGGTCGGGGCGGGCGGCGCAGCGGACGCGGACTGGTTGGTGGCGCTGCTGGCGTTCGGCGGGGCGGTGCTGGGCGGGCTGCTGCTCAACGTCATGCCGTGCGTGTTCCCGATCCTGAGCCTGAAGGCGCTGAGCCTCGCCAGGTCGGGCGCGGATGCGGGCGCGGCGCGGCGCGAGGCGCTGTCCTATACGGCGGGGGTCGTGCTGGTGTGTCTAGGACTTGGCGCGGCGATCCTGCTGCTGCGGGCGGGCGGGTTGATGGTCGGCTGGGCGTTCCAGCTGCAGGATCCTCGGGTGATCGTCGTGCTGCTGGCGCTGACGGTCGCGATCGCGCTCAACCTGTCGGGATTGTGGGAGGTGCCGTCGGTCAGCGTCGCGACGAAGGGCGGGCCTGGCGGCGCCTTCGCCACGGGGGCGCTTGCGGCGATAGTGGCGACCCCGTGCACCGGTCCATTCATGGGCGCGGCGCTCGGCGCTGCGTTGGTGCTGCCCTGGTACGCAGCGCTCGCCATCTTCGGCGGGCTGGGGCTGGGGCTGGCGCTGCCGTTCCTGCTCATCGGCTTCGTGCCCGCGCTGCGGCGGCGGTTGCCCAAGCCCGGCGCGTGGATGGAGCGGTTCCGGCGCGTGCTCGCCGTGCCGATGTGGCTCACCGCGCTCGCGCTCGCCTGGGTGCTGGGGCGGCAGGCGGGGGTCGACGCCATGACGCTGGGCCTGCTCGCTGCGCTCCTCGTCGGTTTCGCGCTTTGGGTTGCGGGGCGGCGGCAATGTGCCGGGCGCGGCGTGGGTGTGGCGCTGCTCGCGGCGTTGGCGCTTACGGTCGGCGCGGCGACGCTGGTGCCGCGCACCAAGGCTTCGGCCGAGGTCGCGCAAGGCGGGGACGAGACGTTCACCGAAGCGCGGCTCGCGTCGCTCAGGAGCGAGGGTCGGCCGGTCTTCGCGTATTTCACCGCCGACTGGTGCCTGACCTGCAAGGTGAACGAAGCGGGCGCGATCGACCGGGCGGTGGTCCGCGACGGCTTCGCGGGCGGCAAGGTCGCCGTGCTCAAGGGCGACTGGACCGACGGCGACGCCGAGCTCGGCCGCTTCATCGAGCGCCACAACCGGGCGGGCGTGCCGCTATATCTGTGGTATGCACCGGGCGAGGCGAACGCCCGGGTGCTGCCGCAGGTGCTGACGCCGTCGATGTTGACTGCCCTGGCCGGCGAGCGGCGGGGCTGAGAGGAGAAGAAGTGTGATGCGCGTTTTGTGGACAGCCCTTGCCGCGACGGTTCTGGCGGTCCCGGTCACCGCCCAACAGACGACCGGGCAGGCGGCGGGCAATTTCCGGCTGACCGATATGGCGGGCAAGACGGTGTCGTTGTCCGACTATCGCGGGCGGACGGTCGTGCTGGAGTGGAACAACCCCGGCTGCCCGTATGTCCAAAAGCATTACGACAGCGGCAACATGCAGCGGACGCAAGGAACGGCCGCGGCGGGCGGGGCGGTGTGGCTGACCGTCAACTCGGGTGCGCCAGGTAAGCAGGGGCACATGACGGGTCCTGAGGCGCGGGCGTTCGTGGCGAAAGCCAAGGCGCGGCCGACCGCGTACCTGCTCGATCCGGAGGGGCGCGTCGGGCGCGGGTACGCCGCCAAGACGACCCCGCATCTGTATGTCATCGATGGACGCGGCGTGATGCGCTACCAGGGCGGGATCGACGACAAGCCGACGGCGGACCGGTCGGATATCGCGGGCGCGCGCAACCACGTGCTGGCGGCGCTGGGCGAGCTGAAGGCGGGCAGGCCGGTATCGGTGCCCGAGACGCGGCCATACGGGTGCAGCGTAAAGTATGCGGGGTGACTTTCTACCCTCTCCCGCTTTTGCGGGAGAGGGACAGGCGCGTGAGCGCCAGGGTGAGGGGCGGACCTCTCCCGGAAAGGTCCGCCCCTCACCCTCGCCGCGGCTACGCCACGTCTTTCCCTCTCCCGCGAAAGCGGGAGAGGGTTCAGGTCACGCGCCCACGGGGCGGGAGGACGGGCGCGGGGTCGTCGTCCATGCGCCGCCAGCCGGCGGGGCCGAGGACCTCGATCGGCCGATAGCGGGTCTTGTATGCCATGCGGGGTGAGCCCTTCACCCAATAGCCGAGATACACGTACGGCAGGTTCGCTTCGCGGGCGCGCAGGATGTGGTCCATGATGACGAAGTTGCCCAGGCCCGGACGCCCGTCCTCGTCGGCGGCGAAGAAGCTGTAGATCATCGACAGCCCGTCCGCCTGGCGGTCGGTCAGGCATGCGGCGACCAGGCGGCCACGGCCGTGTGCGGACGGCTCGCGATATTCGATGATGAGCGAGTTGACGGGGGAATGCTCGACCATGTCGGCGTAATCCTCCTCGTCCATGCCCGCCATCCCGCCGCTCGGGTGACGGGTGGCGAGGTAGCGGCGGAGCAGCCGATATTGCTCGTCGGTGGCCCAGGCGCGGCAGGCGGAGACCTGAAGGTCGTCGTGGCGGCGTATGAGCTTGCGCTGGGTGGCGTTGGGGCGGAACTCGGGCGTGACCACCCGTACCGACACGCAGGCCGAGCAGCCCGCGCAGGACGGACGGTAAGCGACGCCTTGCGACCGGCGGAAACCGATGCGGCCGAGCGCGTCGTTCAGCTCGCCGGCGTGCGGGCCGGTGAGTTCGGTGAACACCTTCCGCTCCTGCCGCCCCGGAAGATAGGGGCACGGCGACGGGCTGGTGACGAAGAAGCGCGGGAAACGGAAGGGCGCTGTCACCGCCTGCTGGACCTTTCTGCCGCTCCCGGCGATCCGGGGAGCCGCGTCGACCTATGGCCGCGTCTGGCCATGGATGAAAGGCGCTTCACCAAGAATGAGGGTTAATACCTCGCCGCCCAGCCAAGAGAGTCAGGCGAGTTCGACCGGCGCGACCTCATAGCCGCCCCCGCGAAGCGCGGCGAACAAACGGTCGAGATGTGCGCGGTCGCGGGTCTCGCACTCGATCTCGGTCACGAGGCCCTTGGCGGGGAGCGTGGTGAAGACGCGCTGGTGATAGACCTCGATGATGTTGACGCGTTCCTGGTCGAAGATGCGCGCCACGTTGAACAGCGCGCCGGGCTGGTCCTGCAAGCGGATGCGCAGGCGCGCGAGGCGGCCTGAGCGGGCGAGATCGCGCAGCAGCACGTTGGCGAGCAGGCGCGTGTCGATGTTGCCACCGCACAGCACGACGCCGACGGTCCGGCCGCGGAAGCGCTCCGGATGCTGCAGCAGCGCCGCGAGCCCGGCCGCGCCCGCGCCCTCGACCACGGTCTTCTCGATCTGGAGCAGCAAGCTGACCGCCTCTTCCAGGCTGCGCTCGGAGACGAGGAGGATGTCGTCGACGAGCTCGGCTACCATCGCGGAGGTGATGCCGCCGGGCTCCTTGACCGCGATGCCCTCGGCCAGCGTATCGCCGGCGCAGGGGTGGTCGGTGCCGTTGATACGGTTGTACATGGACGGGAACAGTTCGGCCTCGACGCCCACGACCTCGATCGCGCGGCCGCCCCGGTCCAGGCTGGCCGCACGGGCGACCACGCCCATGCCCGAGATGAGCCCGCCGCCGCCGATCGGGGTGACCAGCATGTCGATCGCGGGGACGTCCTCCAGCATCTCGATCGCGACGGTGCCTTGCCCGGCGATGACGCGCGGATCGTCGAAGGCATGGACGAAGGTCAAGCCGCGCTCCGCCTCCAGCAGGCGGGCGTGGGCGTAGGCGGCGTCGTAGGTCTCGCCCTCGATCACGACGGTGGCGCGGTGGCCCTCGGTCTGCATGACCTTCATGATCGGCGTGGTGCGCGGCATGACGATCGTGGCGGGGATCCCGAGGCGGTTCGCGTGATAGGCAAGCCCTTGCGCATGGTTGCCCGCCGAGGCGGCGATCACGCCGGTGGTGCGCGCTTGCGGCGAGAGCTGGAGCAGCGTGTTGAGCGCGCCGCGTTCCTTGTAGGCGGCGGTGAACTGCAGGTTCTCGAATTTCAGGTAGACGGACGCGCCGGTCAGCTCGGACAGGGTGCGGCTGACGAAGGTGGGGGTACGGACGATATGGTCGCGTACGCGGGCGTGCGCGGCCTGCACGTCGGCGAGGGTGACGGGAAGCTCTGTTGCCGATTGGACGCGCTGGGTGGCCATGCTTGTTCTTCCGTTCGCCCCGAGCTTGTCGAAGGGTCGTTCTTCGTGATCCCGATCGGAAAAAGAACAAGACTTCGACAAGCTCAGCCCGAACGGAAGAGGACGGGCTAGACCATCTGGCGCGGGCGGGGAACCGCCCCTATGCCTCGGTCCATGAAGATCGGGTGGATCGGGACGGGCGTGATGGGTGCGCCCATGGCGGGGCATCTCGCCGCGGCGGGGCATGAGGTGACGGTGTACAACCGCACGACCGCCAAGGCCGAGGCGTGGGTGGCCGAGCATGGCGGTTGCGTGGCGGCAACGCCCGCGGCGGCGGCGGACGGCGCGGATGTCGTGCTGACCTGCGTCGGCAACGACGACGACCTCGCGGCGGTGACGCTGGGGACGGACGGCGCGTTCGCGGCGATGCGGGCGGGTGCGCTGTTCGTCGATCACACCACCGTGTCGGCGGCGATCGCGCGGCGGCTGACTGAGGAGGGTGACACGCGCGGGCTGCTGGTGCTCGATGCGCCGGTGTCGGGCGGGCAAGCGGGGGCGGAGGCGGGCAAGCTGTCGGTGATGTGCGGTGGGTCTCCACAGGCGTTCGCGGCGGCCGAGCCGCTCCTCCAGGTCTATGCCGCTCGCGTCGTGCATGTCGGCGCGTCGGGGGCGGGGCAGCAGACCAAGATGGTCAACCAGATCGCGATCGCGGGCGTGCTCGGCGGGCTGTCGGAGGCGCTGCGATTCGCGCAAAGTGCCGGTCTCGATCTCGACGCGGTATTCGCGGCTGTGTCGGGCGGCGCGGCGCAGAGCTGGCAGATGGTGAACCGCTGGAGCTCCATGGCCGACGATCGGTTCGATTTCGGCTTCGCGGTCGACTGGATGCGCAAGGACCTGGGGCTCGCGATCGACGAGGCGCGGGTGAACGGGGCGGCGCTGCCCGTGGCGGCGCTGGTGGACCAGTTCTATGCCGAGGTGCAGGCGATGGGCGGTGGTCGGCAGGATACGAGCGCGTTGGTGCGGAGATTGCGTAAGTGAGAATGGTGAGTGTGCGTATCCTGCTGGCGGCGACTGCGATCCTGCCGGCGCCGGTGCTGGCGGACGGTCTGGTGTATAACGCGACGGGCGTGACGCTCGACAAGGATGGGCGCGTGGAGCGGTTTACGGCGCTGCAGGTCACGCGCGACGGGCGGGTCGCCAAGCTGCTCAAGACGCGCGACAAGTTGCCCGACAAGCTCGATTGGCGGGTCGACATGAAGGGGCGCGTGCTGCTGCCCGGCTTCGTCGACGCGCACGGGCACTTCATGGGGCTGGGCTTTCGCGCGCTGGAGCTGGACCTGTCGGGCACGCGTTCGTTGGCCGAGGCGCAGGCGGCGGTCGCGGCCTACGCCAAGGCCAACCCGGAGCGGAAATGGATCGTGGGCGGAGGCTGGAATCAGGAGCGATGGGGGCTGGGCCGCTTCCCGACCGCGGCCGAGCTCGACGCGGTCGTCGGCGACCGGCCGGTGTGGCTGTCGCGCGCCGACGGGCATGCGAGCTGGGGCAATAGCGCCGCTATGCGCGCGGCCGGGGTGACCGCACGCAGCGTGTCGCCGGCGGGCGGGCGGATCGAGATGGCGGGCGGGCAACCGTCGGGCATCTTTGTCGACGCGGCCGAGGCGCTCGTGGCCAAGGCGGTGCCGCAGCCGTCGGCCAAGGACCGCGACGCCGCCTTCATCAAGGCGCAGACGCTGCTGCTTGCGAGCGGGATCACCGCGACCGCCGACATGGGCACCACACTGGACGAGTGGCAGACCTACCGCCGAATGGGCGACCTGGGCAATTTGCGCGTCCGCATCATGAGCTATGGCGGCGGGGTCGAGGAGACGGTCAGGATCGGCGGCACGGGGCCGACGCCGTGGCTTTACGGCGACAGGCTGAAGCTGGTTGGGGTCAAGCTGTATGGCGACGGAGCGCTCGGGTCGCGCGGGGCGTGGCTCAAGGCACCGTACGCCGACGCGCCGCGCGAGCGGGGGCTGGGCTTCCAGTCGGACGATGTGATCCGCAACCTGATGAGCCGGGCCTCGATGGACGGGTACCAGGTCGCGGTGCACGCGATCGGCGACCGGGCGAACGCGCAGGTGCTGGACGCGATCGACGAGCTGGCGCTGACCTACAAGGGCGACCGACGCTGGCGGATCGAGCATGCGCAGGTGGTCGATCCGGTCGATCTCGCGCGCTTCGGCAAGAACGGCGTGATCGCGTCGATGCAGCCCGTCCACCAGACGAGCGACCGGACGATGGCCGAGGCGCGGCTGGGACCCGCGCGGCTGGCCGGCGCGTATGCGTGGGCCTCGGTATTGGCGCGTGGCGGGCGGCTGGCCTTCGGGTCGGATTATCCGGTCGAGCGGCCCGATCCGTTCGCGGGCTGGGCGGCGGCATTCACGCGCGCCGATGCGGAGGGGCAGCCCTTCGGCGGATGGCAGCCGCAGGAGCGCGTGACGCGCGAACAGGCGTGGAAGGCGTTCACGAGCGACGGCGCCTATGCGGGTTTCGCGGAGGATCGATTCGGACGGCTGGCCCCGGGGCAGCGCGCGGACTTCATCATCGTCGACCGCGATCCCACGCTCGCCGCGCCGACCGAGCTGCGCGCGACGAAAGTCGAGGAGACCTGGGTTGGCGGCGAGAGAATGTTCGAGCGCAGGTAAGACGGGCGGAGGTCGAAGCCCCCGCCCCCGTCGGTTACATGGCGGGCGACATCGATGCCGGGGCCATCTGCTTGGCGTGCATCACATGGCGCTCGACGATCGGCACTGCGGTCGCGGCGACCTGACGGAGCGAGGCGTCCGCGCCGTCGGTGGCGAAGCCCTTATGCAGCGCCCAGGCGGTCTGGTGCGATTCGAGCTGCTGCTGCAGATAGAGCTGGTCGAAGCTCGCCTTGGGTGCGCGGTTCAGGAGCGCGACCTTGGCGGCGTTCTGCGCCGACAGGCGGGTGGACGGCTTGGCGATCGTGCGGTCGCCGTTCTTGAGCGCCGCCATCAGCGCCTTGGACGTGGTGGTGTGATCGGCGATCATCTCGCGGGCGTACCCCTTCACGTCGTCGCGCTGCGACTTGGATAGCGCGAGACGGCTCGACTGCATCTCGTACATATCGCTGTCGGCGGCCAGTTTGACGTAATCGGTGGGCGTGGTGCCGGTCAGCGGCGCGACGCCGACGTCGGCCGCGGACATCGCTCCGCCGGCCGGCATCGAATGGTTCATGCCCTGATAGTTGGTCTGGGCGATCACGGGAGCGGCGAGGGCGAACGCCGTCGCGGCGAGAAGGAAATGCTTCATCGGATGGGTCCTTCGATAAGGGAACCCACGTGGAACGAAGCGGGACCTCTCCTGTTCCACCGAAATGGAACAAGCCGCGACGCCCCAAGACGTCGCGGCCTGTTCCGCGAAGGACAGGGTGGTCAGGCGACCTGCGCGGCGACCATCTCATCGGGCTCGCGCAGGACGTAGCCGCGGCCCCACACCGTTTCGATGTAGTTCTCGCCTTCGCAGGCCAGCGACAGCTTCTTGCGGAGCTTGCAGATGAACACGTCGATGATCTTGAGCTCGGGCTCGTCCATCCCGCCATACAGGTGATTAAGGAACATCTCCTTGGTCAAGGTCGTGCCCTTGCGGAGCGAGAGCAGCTCCAGCATCGCATATTCCTTGCCGGTCAGGTGGACGCGGCTGCCGTCGACCTCGACCGTCTTGGCGTCGAGGTTAACCGCCAGCTTGCCCGTGCGGATCACCGACTGTGAATGACCCTTGGAGCGGCGCACGACCGCGTGAATGCGCGCGACGAGCTCCTCGCGGTGGAATGGCTTGGTCACGTAATCGTCCGCGCCGAAGCCGAACGAGCGGACCTTCGAGTCCATCTCGTTGACCCCCGACAGGATCAGCACCGGGGTCGACACCTTGGCGACGCGCAGCTTCTTCAGGACGTCGTAACCGTGCATGTCGGGCAGGTTCAGGTCGAGCAGGATGATGTCGTAATCATACAGCTTGCCCAGATCCAACCCCTCCTCGCCCAGGTCGGTGGTGTAGATGTTGAAGCCTTCGGTCGTCAGCATGAGCTCGATGGCCTTGGCGGTCGTCGGCTCGTCTTCGATCAACAGTACGCGCATCGATCATTTCCCCCCGTAACGGCCCGTGTCCACCCCGGCCTCCGGATCAATTAACCACACGACATCTGAAGGCGAAAGGTTAATTCGCAGTTAGCAAGCGGAAACAAACGTTAAGAAAACGGCGCTCCCGAATCCCGCAGATGCTTGGCCAGCCAGGCGATCAACGCCTCGACCCGCGCCGGGCGCAGCGTGCCGGGCGGGGTGAGGAGGTGAAGCGCGGTGGGAGGCGGCGTCCAATCGGGCAAGATCGCCTCCAGCACGCCCGAGGCGAGGTGCGGGCCGACGATGAAGCTCGGCAGTTGCGCGATCCCAAGTCCCGCCATCAGCGCGGGCAGGAGCGCGTCGCCGCTGTTGGCGAGCAGCGGGCCGACGGGCGGTACGACGACCTCCTCGCCGCCCGACCCGCGCATCCGCCACGGGCCGGGGATGTTGCTGTAGGCGAGCAGGCGGTGCCGGGCGAGCTCGGCGGCGTGGGCCGGGCGGCCATGGCGCGTCAGGTACAGCGGCGAGGCGACGATGTGGAAGTCGACCGCGCACAACCGCCGGACGCGAAGCGAACTGTCGGGCGGCTCGCCGATCCGAAGCGCCAGGTCGAACCCGCCCGCTACGATGTCGGTCCGCGCGTCGGACAGGTGCAGGTCGATCTCGACCATTGGGTGCGCGTCCAGGAACCCCGCTAGCACGGGCGCGACCGAGGCGACGCCGAAGCCCATGGGCGCGGCTACGCGGATGCGCCCGGCGGGGGAGGTCGCGCCGTCGCGCGCTGCCTCTTCGGCGGCCTCCGCCTCGGCGACCATCGCGCGTGCGCGCTCGGCGAGCGGACCCGCCGCCTCCGTCAGCGACAGGCGGCGCGAGGTGCGGTGGAAGAGCGACTGGCCGAGCCGCGCCTCCAGCCGCGCGATCGCCTTGGACACGGTCGCCTTCGACAGGCCGAGCGCGGCGGCCCCGCCGCTGAAGGAGCGCTGCTCGGCGACGGCGGCGAAGATCGCCCAGGCTTCGAGATCGGGGAGCTTGTTCATATGCGAGCGCGGCAGGCTAAACCCGGCAACCATTCGTTTCCAGCGTTTCCATTCACGGAGACGGCGGACGGCCTATCTAGGGTCCGACCAACAGGAGGGTGCTCCCATGCTCGACACCACGACCATCATCGACCGCCGCCCCTTCGCCAGTCTGGGTCATGCCGATCACGGCTGGCTCGACGCCCGCCATCATTTCTCGTTCGCAGGCTATCACGATCCCGCCCGCATGGGCTGGGGCGCGATCCGGGTGTGGAACGACGACGTGATCGCCGCCAAATCCGGCTTCCCGCCGCACCCGCACCGCGACATGGAGATCATCACCTATGTCCGCTCGGGCGCGATCTCGCACAAGGACTCGCTCGGCAACGAAGGCCGCACGCAAGCGGGCGACGTCCAGGTGATGAGCGCCGGGTCGGGCGTCCGCCATGCCGAGTATAATCTGGAAGACGAGGCCACGACCATCTTCCAGATCTGGATCGAGCCGCGCCAGCGTGGCGGCGAGCCCAGCTGGGGGGCGAGGCCTTTTCCCAAGGGCGACCGCTCCGGCCGGTTCGCGGTGCTGGCGAGCGGCTTTCCGGAGGACGGCGAGGCGCTGCGGATCCGAGCGGACGCGCGGGTCATGGGCGCGACGATCAAGGCGGGCGAACGCGTCGAGCATACGATCGGCGCAGGGCGGCACGTCTATCTCGTCCCGGCGACCGGCCGCTTGTCGATCGACGGCGAACCCGTCGAGGCGCGCGACGGCGTGGCGCTGACGGGCGCGCGCACCGTGACGATCGAGGCGCTGGCCGATGCCGAGATCGTCCTCGTCGATTCGGAATGAACGGCTTCAAAGGAGAATGACGATGACCAAGGTTCTGGTGCTCTACTACTCGTCTTACGGCCATATCGAGCGGATGGCCGACGCGGTCGCCGAGGGCGCGCGCGGAGCAGGAGCGGAGGTGGACATCCGCCGCGTGGCCGAGACCGCTCCGCCCGAGGTGGTCGCGCAGGCACACTTCAAGACGGACACCTCGCATCCGGTGATCGAGAGCGCCGACGCGCTCCGGACATATGACGCGATCATCGTCGGCACGCCCACTCGATACGGCCGGATGACCAGCCAGATGGCGACCTTCTGGGACACCACGGGCGGATTGTGGGCGACGGGCGCGCTCAACGGCAAGGTCGGCGGCGCGTTCACTTCGACCGCGAGTCAGCATGGCGGGCAGGAGACGACCTTATTCTCCATCATCACCAACCTGATGCACATGGGGATGACGATCGTCGGGCTCGATTACGGCTTCCAGGGTCAGCTCGGCGTCGAGGAGGTCAAGGGCGGCTCGCCGTACGGCGCGACGACGATCTCCGACAGCAAGGGCGATCGTCAGCCCAGCGCGAGCGAACTCGACGGAGCACGGTACCAGGGACGCAGGATCGCCGAGGTCGCGGCCAAGCTGTTCGCCTGAGTTCATCCTCCCTTAGAAGGGGAGGTGGCGCGTCGAAAGCGTGACGGAGGGGTAGCTCTCGACAAGGCTAGGCCTGGCCTCGTCGAGAGCTACCCCTCCACTATTCGCGTGAAGAACGCGAACGGTCCCCCTCCCCTTTCGGGGGAGGACTAGCGGCGACGCTTCTTGCGCTTGCCTTCCACCGGCGGCCGCGCAGGCGGTGGTTCCGCGATCGTCCGCACCACGCGCGGCGGATCGACCAGGCCGGGGTTCGCCGGGAACTCCGCCCGCGCGCGCGCGAAGGTGGCGCGGGCGCGCGCCGCGCCGGGGGCGTGGCGGCTCACGCCGACCCAGCGCCAATGCCACGGCTCCCATTTGACGCCCTGCCGGTTGCCCGCGGCGAAGCTCTGCTCGAAGCCGTAGAGTACAGCGTTTTCGCGCAACCAGCGCGCGGCCGGTAGCGTGGACATGCACGCTTCCGCATCGGGACAGCCGAGCGACGGGCGAACCGCGAAATCGATCGCATAGCCGGTGGTGTGCTCGCTATGGCCCGGCGGCGCGACCGAGATGGCGCGATCGGCGGGGTCGCCGTCGGGCCGCTCGCGGCAGAAGACCGATCCCTGGCGGACGAGCGTGCGATGACACGACAGGCCGCGCAAGGCCCCCGCCGCCCGGGAGTCGCCCGCGGCTGCGGTCAGCAGGCGCTGGAGATCGGCGTACATGTCGGCGCGGATGCGGCAGCGGTTCAGCGCGAAGCCCGGAGGCGCGTCGACGAGCTCGGTGTCGGGAACCTGGCCGTAGGGCAGGTGGCCGAGCACCCGCCCGTCGGCGGACCGCTGTCCGCTTTCGCCGTCGCACAACTGCGCGGCGGCAGGGGACGCCAGCACCAGCGCGGTTGCGCCGAGTACCCCGGCGATGCCATGGCGTCGCCGATGCACGGCGACCGCGTCCTGTTCCTCGACGGCGAGGCCCTGGTGATCGACAAGCCCGCCGGGCTGCCGGTCGATCCGCCCCGCGACGGGTCGTTGTCGCTCGAAAACCATCTCGACAGCCTCACTTTCGGGTTCAAGCGCTGGCCGCTGCCCGTCCATCGCCTCGACCGCGATACGAGCGGATGCCTGCTCCTGTCGCGCAATCCCAAGGCGCATGCGCGGTTCCAGCGGTTATGGGAAGCCGGCGCGGTGGAGAAACGCTATCTCGCGGTGCTGGACGGCGTGCCCGACGGCGACGCGGGCGTGATCGACCTTCCGCTGCTCAAGGTCTCCACCGCCGAGACGGGATGGCGGATGATCGGCGACCCGAACGGGAAGGCGTCCAGGACGCCTTGGCGGCTGATCGAGGCGCGCGGCGGCCGATCGCTCGTCGAGTTCCGGCCGGAGACGGGTCGCACGCACCAGATCCGCGTCCACGCCGCGACCGGGCTGGGCGCGGCGGTCGTGGGTGATCCGGTGTACGGTAACGGCGAGCCCGGCGGAATGCTGCTGCATGCGGCGTGGATACGGCTCGACCGGGGCGACAAGTTGCCGATCGAGGCGACCGCGCCGACGCCCGAACGGTTCGCCGCCGCCGGCTTCGGCGATGGTTGACGTGCCCGAGGACGCGCTGGAGGAGCGCTTCCTCGCGGCGACCGGGCCGGGTGGACAGAACGTCAACAAGGTCGCGACCGCGTGCCAGCTGCGGGTGGACGTGTTCCGGCTGGGGCTGCATCCCGAGACGTACCGCCGGTTGAAGCTGGCGGCGGGATCGCGGCTGACGGCGGCGGGGGTGCTTGTGCTCACGGCCAGGCGCTACCGCACGCAGGAGGCGAACCGGGCGGACGCACGGGCGCGGCTGGCGGGGTTGCTGGCGGGGGCTGAGGAGCGCGAAGCGCGGCGGGTAAAGACCAAGCCGAGCCGCGCGGCGAAGGCGCGGCGGGTGGACACGAAGAAGGGACGCGGCGCGGTAAAGGCCGGTAGGGGGCGGGTGGATGTGGACTAGTCTCCCTATCCCCGCTTGCGGGGAGAGGGTCGGGGAGAGGGGCCGAGAAGAGGGCGGTACTCTGTACAGCCCCTCTCCCCGGCCCTCTCCCACAAGCGGGAGAGTGAGAAGATGCACCAATTCGCTATTGCCGCCGGGGCCAAGCCCGAACTCTATCGCGAGCTGCTGAGCGCGCTCGACGCGCTTACCGCTGGCGAGCCCGACGCGGTCGCCAACATGGCCAACGCCGCCGCGTTGTTGTGGGAGTATCTGTCCGACTTGAACTGGGCGGGCTTTTACCGGCTGCTGGACGGCGAACTCGTGCTCGGGCCGTTCCAGGGCAAGGCCGCGTGCATCCGCATCCCGGTCGGCAAGGGCGTGTGCGGCACCACGGCCGCGACGCGCCAGACGCAGCTGGTGGTCGACGTCCACGCCTTTCCAGGTCATATCGCCTGCGACGCGGCGAGCCGGTCGGAACTGGTCGTGCCGATCGAGCGCGGCGGCTTGCTGTTCGGGGTGCTCGATCTCGACAGTCCGTCGCCGGGCCGCTTCGACATGGAGGATGCGCGCGGGTGCGAGGCGTTGGCGGCGCTGCTCGCCGATCGGCTGTTCTGATCCATTTCGGGACCGGCGCGCCGGTTTCGGGGAGGACGGGCGACGTGATATCCGCATCAGCTGTCGCGCGGATCACGATCCGTACGGGACGAGCGGGAGATGGAGCGATGCGAGGTCTGTTGATCGCCGGGTTGGGGCTCGTCGGGCTGTCGGGTGAGGTCGCTGCGCAGTCGGGGCCGGGCGCGCGCTATCCCGCGCCGGGTACGAGCGCCGCCCCGCCAATGCATGTCGCGCCGCCCGTGGACGGCTATTCGCGTTGGGGCCGCAAGGTCGATGGGCGCTGGTGGGCTGCGGCCAGCGCACCGGGCGGGTACGCCGCCTACCGCCAGCCGGTGCGCGGGCTCGCGGTGCCGACCTACTGGAACGCGGCGCGCTTTCAGGTTGCGGATTGGCGCGATTACGGGCTCGATGAGCCGCCGGTCGGGTATCGCTGGGTTCGTTACTATGATGACGCCGTGCTTCTCGACGCGCGCGGCACGGTATTCGACACCCGCTTCGGGGTAGATTGGGACCGGTTCGATAGCGGGCGGGCCTATGCGGGCGACCGGATGGATGAGGGGCCGGCTTACCGGTCCGACGGCTACGCCTCGGACGATTACGGGCGGCGCGGTCGCTACGATGACGATTCGAACGAACGGTACGACGACGGCTATGAACGCTCGTCCGACTACACCGTCACGGTTCCGTCGGGCGGAAGCCATCTGGTCAATACCGGCCCGGGCGTGACCACGATCACCGTCCGGACGCAACCGTCGGTGACGACCACGACTACCACCACCGACTATGTGGACGAAACCGTCACCTACTCGCGATCGGCCGCTCGCCCATACAGGTCGAAGCTGCGGCGGCGCTGAGCGTCAGCGACGCGGCGGGGGTGGAGCCTCGCGGCCCGCGAAGCTGACCAGGCTCTCGGTGCCGTCCGCGGCGACCGACGACACGCCGACCAGGTGATCGTCGACGGGCACCTGGGTCAGCACTGCCGTGGTCGCGCCCGTCATCTCGCGCATGTCGGTCCATTCCATCCGGTCGGTGCGGCGCCAGCGAACGCGGTAGCGCGCAGCGTTCGGGACCGGGTTCCACTTCACCGTCGTGTCGCGGCTGATCGCGCCCGACATCGACGCACCGTCCGGCGCCGCGGGCGCGGACGCCAGGCGCGACGCGGCGGCGATGTTGATCGCCGTCACTTTGGCCAGATAAGCGAAATCCATGCCCGCAACCGTGTCGCCATACTCGACGCCGCCCACGGTGCGCAGGTCCTGGTGCTGCCGGTCCCAATTCTCGTTGGCGACGGTGAAGCGTACGGCGGGATAGCCCAGCCGCAGGAACGGCTCATGGTCGCCCCCGCGCCCGAAGCGGTCGGGACGGCGGTCGACGAACACATCGAGTCCGCCGCGCAAGCCTGTAGCCTCGCCGTCGATCAGCTTGGCGAGCGCGCGGCTGGGGCCGTCGTCCTCGCCGCCGTCGGCGCGCCTGCGGATCTGGTCGGTCAGCTCCTCCGAAGCGCGGATCCCCTCGGAGAAGACGCGCACACGCCCGGCCTCGCGGACGCCGCCCTGGCCGACCGAGTTGCCGACAATATCGTTGTTGAGCATCGCCGACACGCGCCAGCCGCGCGCCCGCGCCGTCTCGGCGAGCAGCGTGCCGCCCCACAGCCCCTGCTCCTCGCCCGAAAAGACCGCATACACGATCGTCGCGTCGAATTGCCGCTTGGACAACGCGCGCGCCGCCTCGAGTACCAACGCTACGCCCGAGGCGTTGTCGTTCGCGCCCGGCGCGTCGGAGGTGGAATCCATCTCGCCGGTCACGCGGCTGTCGATATGCGCGCCGATGATGACGTAGCGGTTCGGGTCGCGTCCGCGTTGGACACCCAGCACGTTCTCCACGACCACGCCGCTGGGCGCGCGCGGGCCGGTGAAGGTGCGCGAGATCCGCTCGACGGTCACGCACCCGCCGCATTCGCGCGAGATCGCCTCGAAACGGCTCTGCGCCCAATTCCGCGCCGCCCCGATTCCACGCCGCGGGTCGGTGGTGGTCGACAGCGTGTGGCGGGTGCCAAAGCCGACCATCGCCTCCACATCGGCGCGCAGGCGGGCGGGGGAGGGCTGGGCGGCTGCCGCGGCGGCGAGGATCAGGATGGACATAGGTTGCAGGGTGGCCCGGTTCGCGCGCCCGCTCAAGCCCCGATCGCGCCCCTTCACCGGCGCGGGGCAAGCGGTTAGGGGCGGGCGACCCAACCCGGAGATCCCCGCCGTGAAGCAGCTTGTCGCCTTCGACCTCGACGGAACGCTCGCCCTCTCCAAACAGCCGCTTCAGGACGACATGGGCGAGGCGCTGGCCGACCTGCTGGGCGTGGCGCACGTCGCGGTGATCTCGGGCGGCGACTGGCCGCAGTTCCAGAAGCAGGTCGCCTCCAGGTTACCCGACCGCGTCGACCGGACGAAGCTGTGGCTGATGCCGACCACGGGCACCAAGCTCTACACCTACAAGGACGATTGGGCTCCGGTCTTCGCCGAGCTGTTCTCCGACGAGGAGCGGCGCAAGATCGTCGAAGCGTTCGCCGCCTCGCTCGCCGCGACGGGCTTCAAGCCCGAGCGAACTTGGGGTGAGCAGGTGGAGGACCGGGGCAGCCAGGTCACCTTCTCCGCGCTCGGCCAGCAGGCGCCGCTGGAGGAGAAGGAGCATTGGGACCCCGACTTCGCCAAGCGCAAGGTCATCCAGGCCGACTTGGCGAAGCGCCTCCCCGGCCTGTCGATCAACATGGGCGGCGCGACCTCGATCGATATCACGCGCGAGGGCGTGGACAAGGCGTACGGCCTCAAGAAGCTCCGCGACGCGAGCGGCGTGCCGCTGGACGCCATGATGTTCATCGGCGACGCGATCTTCCCGGGCGGCAACGACTACCCGGCCAAGATGCTCGGCCTGGACACGGTCCGCGTGCGCGACCCGCAGGAAACGATCGCGGTGATCGCGGCGATCGTCGCCTGCGGGAAGTAGAAGGTCAGCTCAGCCGGTCGATCGCCTCGGGCGTGAGCGAGCCGGGGATGATCATCACCGGCACCGCGAGCGCGCCCGCGTCGGTGCCCGCGAAATGCGCGACCAGCGCCCCGGGCGAGCCGGTCGCGGCGGCGCCCAGCACCAGCGCGGCGATGTCCGGGTTGGCGGCGATCAGATCGCGGATGATGCGCGCGCCCTCCCCCTCGCGCACGGTGATGGATGGACGCAGGCCCGACTCCTCGATGATCGCGCCCGCTGCCTGCGCGACCAGCCCCTCGGCATGCAGGCGCGCCTCCTCCTCGATGGTCGCCTGGACGCCGCCGAACGCAATGAATTCCTGCGGCGGGATGACGGACAGGATCTCGACGCCGCCGCCCGTCTTCACCGCGCGCCTCGCCGCGAAACGCAGCGCGATGCCCGATTCGGGCGTCTCGTCCACCACCACCAGATAAATCCGCATGCGCCGGCCCTCGTCGTTCAGCGCGAGCGTGGCGCGGCGCGGCGGGACGCGCAAGGGCGCGCCCTTGACGCGCGCGGGACGCTGGGCTTCTTGGAGCGCGCCCCTTCCCCCCGAGGTTCCGTCCATGCCGACCGAGATCAAGATGCCTGCCTTGTCGCCGACGATGGAGGAGGGGACGCTTGCCAAGTGGCTGGTGAAGGCTG
>NZ_CAXSBH010000014.1:0-59583 GCF_964235535.1 uncultured Sphingomonas sp. | reverse complement strand
AGCAGCGCCCGCTCGCGCGCCTTGCCGATGACGATGTTGGACGCCGACAGGTTGCAGCAGACGGTCGCGCCCGCGAGCGCGCCCATCGTCGAGGGCGGGAGCGGCGACCAATAATCCTCGCATATCTCGGCATGGATGACGAAGCCGGGCAGGTCGGCGGCGGCGAAGATCAGGTCGGTCCCGAACGGAACCTCTTGTCCGGCGATGTGGATCGTCAGGCCGGTGATGCCGGCCCCGGACGCGAAATACCGCTTCTCGTAATATTCGCGGTAATTGGGCAGGTAGGTCTTGGGCACCACGCCCAGCACGCGGCCGCGGGCGACGACGGCGGCGCAGTTGTACAGCCGACCGTTTCGGGGCAGCGCCACGCCCAGCAACAGCGCGGGAGATAAATCCGCGCTCGCCACGATTACCCGCTCCAACGCGGCGAGGCTCGCATCCTGCTGCGCCGATTGCAGGTGCATGTCGTCGATCGCGTAACTCGAGAGATTGAGCTCGGGGAAGACGACCAGGTCGACCCCGCGCGCGTCCGCCTCGCGCGCCAAAGCGATCGCCGCGTCGGCGTTGGCGGCCGCGTCGCCCACCGTCCCGATCGGCGTCGCGGCGGCGACGCGCGCCATGCGGTGCGTGTGGAGCGCGTGGAAGGGATGCGGGTCGGCCATTAGCCGATCATAACGCCCCTGGCGCGAAACGGGGGCGAAACCTTTGCGCGTCGCGGCGACCGTCGTAGGAAGGTCCGATGTCCACCACCTTCACCGTCGACAGCGTGACCAGCCGCGCCACCCCCGTCTCCGCCCCGATAAAGCGGCTGACGATTCCCGCGATCCGACGGGCGAAGGGGCAGACGCCGCTCGTGATGCTTACCGCCTACACGGTCCGGACCGCGCAGCTGCTCGATCCGCATTGCGATCTGCTGCTGGTCGGGGACAGCCTGGGCCAAGTCGTATATGGCCTGCCCTCGACGGTGCCGGTGACGCTGGAGATGATGGCCGCGCACGGAGCCGCCGTGGTCCGGGGCAGCCACCACGCCGTGGTGATCGTCGACATGCCGTTCGGCAGCTACGAGGCGTCGCCCGAACAGGCCTTCGCCAGCGCGTCGCGGATCCTGAAGGAGACTGGCGCGGCGGGGGTGAAGATGGAGGGCGGCGAGGCGATGGCGCCCCAGGTCCGCTTCCTGTCGGAACGCGGCATACCCGTGATGGGCCATGTCGGCTTGACCCCCCAGGCGGTGAATATGCTCGGCGGCTACGGCGCGCGCGGGCGTACCCAGGAGGAGGCGTCGCGCATCATCGACGATGCGCGCGCGGTGTCGGGTGCGGGAGCCTTCAGCATCGTCGTCGAGGGCGTGGTCGAGACGATCGCATCCGAGATAACCCGGACGATCGACGTCCCGACGATCGGCATCGGCGCATCGGCGACATGCGACGGCCAAGTACTCGTGACCGAGGACATGCTCGGACTGTTCGAGCGCACGCCGCGCTTCGTGAAGCGTTACGGCGACATGGCGGACCGGATCTCGACGGCGGTGGAGGCGTACGCCAACGACGTCAGGTCGCGCGCCTTTCCCGGCGCGGAGCAGGTCTACGCACCCAAGCCCTGATGCTTTCGTTTCGACGCAGGTCCGGCTAGGGCGTCCATTCACCCGCAATCACGCGCCCGGAGCGACGCTTGGCCATACCCCCCGCCACCAATCAGGAGTTCCTGCGCGAGGTCGACGACGAGCTTCGCCGCGACCGGATGACGAGCATCTGGACGCGTTACGGCCGGTGGATCGTGGTTGGCCTACTGGTCGCGCTAGCCCTGTTCGCGGGCTATTTGTTCTGGCGCAACTACCAGGAGAACGCCGCCGGCCGCGAGGGCGAGCAGCTCCAGACCGCGTATGACGCGCTCGCCGCCGGACGCACGGCCGACGCCGCTCCGCCGCTCGACGCGCTCGCCAAGTCGTCCAGCGACGGCCACCGCGCGCTGGCGCTGTTCACGCAGGCCGACATGCTGCTGCAGGGCAATGATTTCAGGGGCGCGGCGGCCAAGCTGGGCCAGATCGCCCGCGACGACGATATCGCGCCGGCGTTCCGCGACCTAGCGCTTGTTCGCCAGACTACGGCGGAATACGACACGCTCGCCCCGCAGGTGGTGATCGACCGGCTCCGCCCGCTTGCCGTGCCGGGCAACGCCTATTTCGGCAGCGCGGGCGAGCTGGTGGCGGCGGCGTATCTGCGCACCGGCCGCCGCGACCTGGCCGGCCGCATGTTCGGACAGGTGGCGCGTAACGAGACGGTGCCCGCGACCATCCGTCAACGCGCCGTTCAGATGGCCGGGCTACTCGGGGTTGACGCCGTGACGCAGACTGAGGACCAAGACGCTCGATGAATAAGTTCCGGACCGGTGTGGCGCTCGCCGCCCTGATGTCGCTCAGTGCCTGCGGCATCTTCAAGGGCGGGCAGAAGCGCACCCCGACCGTCGGCGAGCGTATCCCCATCCTGGTGTCGGAAAATGCGATCGAGGCCGATGCCGAGATCTCCGCCGTCCCCGTCGCGCTGCCCGCGCCGACGCCCAACGACAGCTGGACGCAGCCCGGCGGCAACGCGGAGAAATCGGTTCCGCACCCCGCGCTCGGGGCGTCCCCGACGCGCGTCTGGACCGCGCAGATCGACGGCGGCTCCAACCGTCAGCGCCTCGCCTCGCCGCCGGTGATCGCCGAGAACAAGCTGTTCGTCATCGACGTGACCGCCACCGTCCACGCCTTTGCCGCCGATACGGGCGCGAAATTGTGGACTCGTCAGATCGCGGAAGGCGACGAGAACCGCCCCGCGCGCTTCGGCGGCGGCGTATCCTATGACGCGGGCCGCGTGTTCGCGACCAACGGCGTCGGCGACGTCGTGTCGCTCGCCGCCGCCGACGGCACGGTCGGCTGGCGCGCCAAGCCCGGCGGGCCGCTCCGCGGCAGCCCCACTGTCGCCAACGAGACGGTGTATGTGCTGACGCAGGACAATCAGCTGTTCGCGCTCGGCCAGGCCGACGGCAAGGTGCGCTGGGCGCAGTCGGGCACCCTGGAGAGCCAGGGCGTGTTCGGCGTCGCCGCGCCCGCCTCGGCGCGCGGCACGATCGTCGCGGGCTTCTCCAGCGGCGAGCTCAACGCCTACCGTTACGAGAACGGCCGCGTGCTGTGGCAAGACGCCTTGTCGCGCACCTCGATCTCGACGTCGGTGTCGAGTCTAGCGGACATCGATGCCTCGCCGATCATCGACAACGACCGCGTCTATGCGGTGGGCGAGGGGGGGCGCATGGTCGCGCTCGACCTGACCACCGGCCAGCGCGTGTGGGAGCAGAACCTATCGGGCATCTCCACGCCGGCGATCGCGGGCGAGTGGCTGTTCGTGATCACAGACGACGCGCGCCTGCTGTGCATCTCCCGAGCGACGGGCAAGGCGCGCTGGATCACCCAGTTGATGCGCTACAGGAATGAGAAGAAGCGGTCCGGCGCAATTACCTGGTTCGGCCCGGTGCTCGCGGGCGGACGGCTGATCGTCACCAACTCGCGCGGGGAGATCGCCTACGCCAATGCGACCGACGGCGTCGTCGCCGCGACGGTCGAGGCCGGCGATCCGTTCGGCCTGCCGGCCGTGGTCGCGAACAGCACGCTCTACACGCTCGATCAGAAAGGCCGGATCGCGGCGTACCGGTGATTCAAACCCTCTCCCGCGTAGGGCTACGCCCGCCTTCGGCTCCGCGGGAGAGGGACAGGCGCGTAGCGCCAGGGTGAGGGCCGGACCTCTCCCGGGAAGGTTCGCCCCTCACCCTCGCCGCGCTTTGCGCGTCTTTCCCTCTCCCGCGGAGCCGAAGGCGGGCGTAGCCCTACGCGGGAGAGGGTATGTAGGCGGGAGAGGGCTCCAAGGGTGACGCCACGCCGCGCGTAGCGTAAGCGCGCGCCATGTTCCGTCTCCCCGTCATCGCCATCGTCGGCCGCCCGAACGTCGGCAAATCCACATTGTTCAACCGCCTCGTCGGCAAAAAGCTTGCGCTTGTCGACGATCGGCCGGGCGTCACGCGCGACCGGCGTGAGGGTGACGCGCATCTGGTCGGGCTCGATTTCCGCGTGATCGACACCGCCGGCTATGAGGATGAGGATCCCGACACGCTGCCGGGACGCATGCGCCAGCAGACGGAGGCGGCGGTGGGTCAGGCGGACGCCGCCTTGTTCATGATCGACGCTCGGGTAGGCCTTGTCCCGCTCGACGAGGAGATCGCTCGTTGGCTGCGCGCGTCCGACACGCCCGTGATCCTCGTCGCCAACAAGGCGGAGGGAAAGGCGGGCGAGCAGGGCATCCTGGAGTCGCTGTCGCTCGGCTTCGGCGATCCGGTCGAGCTGTCCGCCGAACACGGCGAGGGCATGGTGGAGCTGTTCGAGGGCATCCTCCCCCACATCCCCGAAGAGGTGGAGGTCGAACCCGAGAGCGACGATGAACATCCGGACGCGATCCTGAAGCTCGCGATCGTCGGGCGGCCGAACGCGGGCAAGTCGACATTGATCAACCGGATGCTCGGCCAGGACCGACTGATCACCGGGCCGGAAGCGGGGATCACGCGCGACTCGATCGCGGTCGATTGGGAATGGCGCGACCGCGAGGGCGTCGCCCGTCCCGTCCGCCTGATCGACACGGCGGGCATGCGCAAGCGCGCCAAGGTCCAGGACAAACTTGAGAAGCTGTCGGTCGCCGACGCGCTCCGCGCGGTCGACTTCGCCGAAGTGGTCGTGCTGCTACTCGACGCGACGCTGGGACTGGAGGCGCAGGACTTGCGCATCGCCGACCGCGTTCTGGAGGAAGGCCGCGCGCTCATCATCGCGCTCAATAAATGGGACGTGGCCGAGAACGCGTCGTCGCTGTTCAACGGCGTGAAGAAGGCGCTCGAGGACGGGCTGAGCCAGGTCAAGGGTGTGACGGTCGTCACCGTATCGGGCGCGACCGGCAAGGGTATCGACCAGCTGATCGGCGCGGCGTTCCAGGCGCGCGCCGCCTGGTCCAAGCGCGTCGGCACGGGCGAGCTCAACCGCTGGTTCGAGCGCGCGATCGATGCCAACCCACCGCCCGCGCCCGGCGGCAAGCGCGTCAAGCTGCGCTACGTCACCCAGGTCAAGACGCGCCCGCCCTCGTTCGTGATCTTCGGCACGCGCGTCGACCAGCTGCCCGCCAGCTACGAGCGCTACCTGCTGAACTCGATGCGCCGCGATCTCGACTTCGACGGCGTGCCGCTGCGCCTTACGATGCGCGCGCCCAAGAATCCGTTCGATCAGGATCGCAACTGAACGGCCCGCGATTTCGGCGCGTTCGCGCTGTCGCAAAACCGCACGGCGGCAACATTCTGTTTACCTCATCGGCGTAGGCCCGGGACAGGGACCGCCGCGCTATCCGAAGCCGGCGGACAGGAGATGCTGGTGTCGTTCGAGGGAAGCACGCTGGTCGACTGGACGGTCTATGCGAAGGCCAGGTCGGAACTCGGTGCCGGGTTCGTCCGCATCCTGGGCTATTTCCGCGAGGACGGCGTCAAGTCGGTCGCTGCGATCGAGGCGGCGATGCGCGCGCAGTCGGCTGCGGCGATGGTTATCCCGGCGCACACCCTGAAGGGGGAAGCGCGCCAGTTCGGCGCGGAACCGCTCGCCGCGCTCGCCGAGGCGATCGAGACGATCGCGCGCGACTGCGTGGAAACGCGCGACACCCCCGACGATGCGCTGCAGCACGTCGTTACGCTGCGTTCGCTATTCGAACAGACGCTGACCTTGCTCGACCGCGAGGCCAACCCGCTCGCCGAGCGCCGGCCGGCAACGGGCGGGTTCGGCCGCCGGACGCCGACGACCTTCGGTCAGCGCTGACGCTGTAGCGGCTGCCATTCCAGCCGCGCAAGGCTGCGCCACAGCCATTCGAGCGGGCCGTACCGATATCGGTCCAGCCACGGCTTGGACCATAGGAGCATCAGCGCCCAAGCGAGCGGCGCGAGCCAATACATCTCCGCGCGCCCGACCCGCCCGAACTGTCCCAGTCCCCAGCCGTGGAAGACGAAGGTCATCAGTACGCTCGTGCCCAGATAGTTGGTGAACGCCGCCCGACCGACCGCCGCGACCCGCTCGGTCAGCCATCCGCCAGGGCGGACCGCCAGAACGATCACGCACGCATAGCCGGTGATCAGGACGGGCCGGAGCGGGGTCGACGCGCCGAACGAGGCGACCGCGATATAACGCCCGTCGAACCCGCGAGCGATCACCAGCCAGGCCAATGAGGCATACGCGGCCCAGCCGATCGGCAGCGTCCATCGCACCCACCGTAGGTATCGCGCGCGGGGCCAGGCACCCGTCAGCATCCCCGATCGGAGACCTGCCATGCCCCACAACATATAGCCGAGCGTTTCGAAGCCGCCGACCAGGAACAGTCCGATCGGCGTGAACGCGTCATTTGCGATGTTATGCGCGACGTTGTCGAGCCATCCGCCGCGAAAGGCGCGTATCTCCGCTGACATTGCGCCGCGGTCGCCCGTCCCGAACATCTCGGTCGCCCCGCCTCCCGGGAGGAGGAAGGCCGTGACCGTAATGCCCACGAACAGCAGCACCTGAACGCTCACTAGGCACAGCCCCGCGATTACGAGGGCACGGACGGACAGGTTTCGGAACAGGAACGCGATCGCGCCGATTGCTGCGTAATGATGCAGGATGTCGCCCGACCAGACCAGGTATAGATGCGCGATCCCGAACAGGAACAGCCACGTCATGCGCGCGAAATGCACCCCCGCCTCGTCGTCGCCGGCCGCCCGCGCGCGCTCGATCACCAGCAGGACCGACGCGCCGAACAGGAACGAGAACAGCCCGCGCATCTTGCCCTCGACAAGAACGTAGGTCAGCGCCCAGGCGATCCGGTCGCCGAGATCGATCCCGCCCCAGGGCAGCGGCGACGTATAGGCGGCTGCGGGCAGCGCGAACCCCGGCAAGTTGGCCAGCAGGATGCCCATTACCGCCACGCCCCGGACCACGTCGAGCGTGACGACGCGGCCGCCTGCCCGCGCCCCGATATCCGTCACATCCGTATCCCCCGATCCCGCCCGCCGGGTGACAGATCACGCCGTCTCCAGCAAGCGTCCGGCCTGCGCGCGAGCCTCGTCGGTGACGGTCGCGCCCGACAGCATGCGCGCGATCTCCTCGCGGCGTTCGGCCTCGGCCAGCGCGCGGACGCCGGTGCGCGTCACGGTGCCCTGGCTCGATTTGGCGATCAGGAAATGCCGCGCCCCTCGCGCCGCGACCTGGGGGCTGTGCGTCACCACCAGCAGCTGTGTGGTCTCCGCCAGCCGCGCGAGCCGCTCGCCGATCGCCGACGCCACCGCGCCGCCGACGCCCCGGTCGATCTCGTCGAAGATCATGGTGGCCGCGCCGCCCTTCTCCGCCAGCGCGACCTTCAGCGCCAGGATAAAGCGCGACAGCTCACCTCCCGACGCGATCTTGGTCAGTGCCCCGAACGGCGCGCCGGGGTTGGTCGCAATCTCGAACTCGATCCGATCCTTGCCCGCCGCGCTCCATCCGTCGGGCGGGGTCGCGGCCACCGCCGTCCGGAACCGCGCGGCGTCCAGCTTCAATGGCGCAAGCTCGCCCGCCACCGCCTTGTCGAGAGCCTTGGCCGCCGCGGTCCGCCGCTTGGTGAGCGCGTCCGCCGCCTTGTCGTAGTCCGCTCGGGCGGTCGCGAGGACCACCTCCAGCGCGCCGATGCCCTGTTCGCCCTGCTCCAATCGATCCAGCTGTCCGCTCAGCCGCTCGTGCAGCGCGGCAAGCTCGTCGGGCTGCACCCGGTGCTTGCGCGCCATCGCGCGAAGCTCGAACAGCCGCGCCTCGTCCGCCTCCAGCTCGCGCGGGTCGTAGGCCAACGCGACGCGCGCCTCACGCAAGCGCTCCTCCGCCACCGCCGCCTCGATCACCGCGCGATCGACCGCCGCCAGCGCCTCGCCGAGAGCCTCGTGATCCTCCGCGACCCGCTCCAGCACCCGCGCCGCCTGGCGCAGGCAGGAGAGCCCGCCCGTCGACCCTTCCAGGCATTCCTCGATCGTCGACAGCTCGGCCGCGATCTTTTCGGCGCGCTGCATGCCGCGGCGCTTGTCGGCCAGCGCTTCCTCCTCGCCCGGCTCGGGTCGGAGCGTCGCCAACTCGCCGACCGCGTGTTCCAGCCATTCGCGGTCGCGCGCGGCCGTGTCGATTTCCGCGCGCGCCGCCGCCAGCGCCGCCTCGCCCGCGCGCACCCGTTCCCACGCGCGCGCCGTCTCCGCGATTTCCACGCGTCCGAACAGGTCGAGGAGCGAGCGGTGCCCGCGCGGGTTGAGCAGTCCGCGATCGTCATGCTGCCCGTGGATCTCGACGAGCAGCGGCGCGAGGTCGCGCAGCAGCCCGGCCGAGGCGGGCTGGTTGTTGACGAAGCCGCGGCTGCCGCCGTCCGCCTTGACCACGCGCCGGATCAGCAACGGCTCGCCCGGCTCGACCTCCACGCCGTTCTCGTCGAGCATCGCCGTGAGCGCCGGCGTGGGCGGGTCGAAGGTCGCGGTCACCACCGCCTGCGGCGCGCCGTGCCGGACCAGCCCGCTATCGCCGCGTGCACCCAGCGCCAGCCCCAGCGCGTCGAGCAGGATCGACTTGCCCGCGCCCGTCTCGCCCGTCAGCACGTCGAGGCCGTTGCCGAACTCTAGGTCCAGCGCCTCGATCAGCACCACGTCGCGAATGGAGATCCCGGTCAGCATCTACGCCCGTGTAGACGCTTGGGCGGCGGAAGTGATCCCCTTTTGTCCCACCACCTCCTTTCCCTCTCCCGCTTTCGCGGGAGTGTCGGGTCGGTCATGCCCCCGGCATGACCTAAACAGCGCGGGGCGCTGTCTACCCGACACTGGTGGCCGAGCGTAGCGAGGTCGGGTGAGGGCACTTCCTGGAGAGGTCCGCCCCTCACCCTGGCGCTCACGCGCCTGTCCCTCTCCCGCAAAGGCGGGAGAGGGTTAGAAGGATCAGCTTCCCGGCGTCACGCCGCCCGGTGTGGTCGTGGTCGACCCGCCGCTCGGGCCTACCGTTCCGGGCCGCGTCGGACCGGCCGCCGCCGGAGCGCCGCCGCTCGCCTCGCCCGTCGGCGCGCTGTTGCCCTGCGTCGCGGGCGCGCCCGGCGCGATGACCTGCATGCCCGGCGCGACCGGCGCGATCGCCACGGCCGGGTTGTCGCCGACCAGCTTGTAGGCGCGCTGATACCAGTCGGTACCCGGATAGTTGCGCCCGAGCACGGCCGCCGACTTTTGCGCCTCCGCGCGGACGCCGAGCGCCAGATACGCCTCGGTCAGCCGCATCAGCGCCTCGGGCGTGTGCGTCGTCTGCTGATAATCGTCGATCACCTTGCGGAAGCGGAGCGTCGAGGCGAGCCACTGGCGACGCGTCTGGTAGAAGCGCCCGAC
The DNA here is from genome assembly GCF_964235535.1 of uncultured Sphingomonas sp. Classification (GTDB taxonomy): domain Bacteria; phylum Pseudomonadota; class Alphaproteobacteria; order Sphingomonadales; family Sphingomonadaceae; genus Sphingomonas. The sequence goes on along the minus strand of NZ_CAXSBH010000014.1, from coordinate 50,130 downwards.
CTCCATCTCCTTGCCCGCGAGATGGTCGTTGACGAGATCGACCTTCAGCCGCGCGTCGGACGCATAGCGCGTGTTCGGGTAGCGGCGCGACAACTCGCCCAGCGCGTCGAGCGCCTGGCGCGTGATCTTCTGGTCGCGTGTCACGTCGCTGATCTGCTCGTAATAGCACAGCGCGATCAGGTAGTAGGCGTAGGGCGCGTCGCGGTTGCCGGGATGGACCGACAGGAAGCGCTGCGCCGACTGGATCGACTCGGTATAGTCGGTGTTGAGGTAATAGGAGAACGCGCTCATGAGCTGCGCCCGCCTGGCCCAGACCGAATAGGGATGCTGGCGCTCGACCTCGTCGAACAGCACCGCCGCGTCCTTATACTGCTTGCGGTCGAGCCGCCCCCGTGCGGCGGAATAGAGCGTGCCGACATCGCGCGCGATATAGGGCGTATCGCCCTTGGCGCGGGTGCCGGCGCAACCGGCGACGGGCAGGGCGGCGGCCGCCGACAGGGCGAGCAGGACAAGTTTGGACTGGGTGATACGCATACGGTCAGCCTCTAGCCGACGGCGCGTACCCGTTCTAGCCCTGCGCGACCGGGCGATGTAGAAGACGGGGCTCACCGATCGGAGTTTCGCCCATGCCCGCCGTCAAGCTCCAGACCCACCGCGTCGACAAGCCCTGGGGTCGCCACCAGCTGTTCCCCGGCTTTCCCGATCCCGCCGCGGGGGCGGAGCCGGTGGGCGAGGTATGGTTTCAGCAGCCAGGCGACACGACCCCCGACCTGCTGATCAAGTACCTGTTCACGGGCGAGAAGCTATCGGTCCAGGTCCATCCCGACGACGAGCAGGCGCACGCTCGCGGCCTGCCGCGCGGCAAGGACGAATGCTGGACGGTGCTGACCGCCGAACCCGGCGCGGTGATCGCGCTCGGCACCAAGCGGGAAGTCAGCGAGGACGAGCTGCGGACGGCGGCGCGGGACGGATCGATCGAGGAGCTGCTCCACTGGCAGCCGGTCGAGGCGGGCGACTTCTATTACTGCGCGTCCGGCACGATCCACGCGATCGGCGGCGGGCTGACGGTGATCGAGATCCAGCAGAACTCCGAGACCACTTACCGGCTGTATGACTATGGCAGCGACCGCGAGCTGCATCGGGACGACGGCGTCGCGGTCGCCAAGCGCGAGCCGTACCGCCCGATCGCCGCGCCCGCCCCGGCGGAGGACGGCCGCACCGTGCTGGTCGAGGGACCGAAATTCGTCCTCGAACGCTGGTCGGCGGGCCGCGAGGTGGCTCTGCCGGAAGGCACGACCGGCTGGCTGGTGCCCGTCAAGGGCGCGGGCGAGGTCGCGGGCGTGCCCTTCCACGAGGGCGAGTGCGTGACGGTGACCGGAGCGGAGCGGGTGACGGCGGGGAAGGGGGCCGACCTGCTGTTCGCCTATCCGGGGACGAGCCGGGTTCGATGAGTTGCGTGAACCGGTGAGCGGCATGACGAGAAGGGGCAGCGGTTCCCGGCATAACGCGAAAGTTCACCGGGATCACGCCGACAACGGTCGTCTCGATCCGACATGGAGTCCGGATCGAGAATTGTGGCTATGTGGATCCTCCTTAATACAGAGGGCACGAATCCACTCTAATAACTATGACAACGTTCTCCAGGCACGATCTCTTGTTTTTATGAATAATCCAAAAGCAACAAACACGAGCAAGAACACCACTCTAGCCTGGAAGCGGCCGAGGGAAGGAGTGGCTAACCCGCAGATGACAGCGTTCGCGCTCACTCCGACCACGATTATTAAAATAAACTCGCCTAAAGCTCGATCACGTTCGACAAGTTGCCGACGGTACTTCCAAACAATAATTGTAAAGAGACCGATTGCACCAAATGCCACCACCGATTGTATTCTGTCGTAAGTACGAAACCAGTCAGGGTGCTGTACGATGCGTGTCCGACGGAAATGATCGATGATGTCGTCTCGAAACGATCCTTGAATGTCGACCATTCGATCGGAGGGCGTCAACTCGGATAAGTCGAACACGAAGAACTGGCGTACAGCATCCTGCACCAGTCCACCGCCGATTTCGAGCGGCCGAGCTTGCAGCGCATCCAGAAGCACTCGTCCCTGCTCCTTCACGATCAAATCCCGCACGGGTTCCGATGACGCCATGAAGACACCACCTTCGGATCGAGGAGCAAAGAGAAATTCGATCCACGTTCCTCGGCTGAGCTGCGGCAGGTGATTACAAATCTCGTAATCGGCGTCCGGGCATGCCTCCGCAAGGAAGGCGTTTCCGGCAGGTAGGTCGGACAGGTGCGCCATGATGAACGGAAAGCGGGCCAGCGGTCGACCCGTCTGTACGATGGCCACATGAGATAACAGCATCGCGGCCGAGATCCCAATCACGGGCGGCAGAGCGCTTGTCGTCAGGCGAAGGTCCCCGACGCGCTTGCGCGCGAAAACGTGTGCTGCGACGTACAAGGCGATGATGACCATGGCGACCGCGAGGTGACTATCATGGCTTACGGTCGCCAAGCTGGCCATCCCGCAAAAGATTATCCGATCCAATAAAGTCAGCTTTCTCCAACATGAAAGAAGCAGGCCGAATGAAAGGATCATTATGGGGGCGAGGATATCTGGCGTTATAAAAGCGACGAAGACGCCGGCTGACGTGCACGTCGAGAGAATAATGGCGAGCGTATAATATGCCACTCCGAAATTTAGCCCGAATCCACGAGACCAAGCGAAGGAAATCGATATACCAAGCATCAATGCGCTTGCAGCCATTATTCCAAAGAAGCCGCTCATACTGTATACCAGGTAAGCGTATGTTCCCCAGTAGGGCGACCGCCCCGCTAAAATTCGTTCAGGGCGATGTACTTGATCCTTTACCGGCTCGCTAGGTATTTCAGTCGCATACTTTCCGATTGTGGGATCGAAGTCACGACTGAAGTCATTATCAAAGATCGCTGGCATTGTTTTGGCGAATAGGTTGGCCGGACGTTTTAGATACTCGATAGTGTCAGGATATAGTATTTCTCCTCCGTTCCATAATCCAAACATCATTAATAATAATGCAGTTAGGATCCCATTAACGTAAGGACTCCGTCTCAGACTTGCTGTCCACGCTTGTCGATCCATAATAATCTTATATTTATTCATTATAGCGAGCCCCCTGCCGACACTACACGTCCACCCTTCGTCGCAACTTGAACACTATAACAGCAGCCGCGTACCGCGTCGTAAATGCAACTGCAACTGTCCGTCTCACTGTGATCCGCAGCGTCCAATGAACTATTCTCGATCTGGAGCATCGGTTGCGATCAAGCGGGTTTCGGCATCCAGCTTCTGCCTGTATGTGTAGGGCAGCGACCGCGAGCTGTATCTGGAAGACGGCGTCGCGGTCGCGCACCGTGAGCCTTAGCGCCCGATCGCCACGCCCGCCCCGGCGGAGGACGGCCGCACCGTGCTGGTCGAAGGGCCGAAATCCGTCTTCGAACGCTGATCGGCGGTCCGCGACGTCGTGCTGCCGTAGGGGACGGCCGTTTTCGACGATGTCCCTGTCGACCCTAAGCGAACGTCGAGTCATCACTCTCGACCAATCCGTCACCATGACGGGATTCATGACCTCGGCAGGGGAATAGGTTCCGCGCTGCTGGAGCCTTCATTATTGATCAATATGATTTTCGTACTTCGATATCGTCGCGCTCGCCGGCCCAACTATCTGCCCGTCGACGCGAATTTGTTGAGTGCTAGGGTTGATGATGGACGTAGTGCCGCAGACTAAAAAGCGGGTCGTGATCGTTGACGATTCACGAACGATGCAGGCCGTTTTAGAGAACGCTTTCAGCGATCGACCCGGCTTCAACGTCGTCGGCGTCGCCGGCGACGCCCGCTCCGGCGCCGAGATGATCACGCTACTAAGGCCGGACATCGCGACCATCGATCTATGCATGCCCTATATCGACGGGATAGGGCTGCTGGAGTTGATCGGTCAGCCGTCCAGCACGTGCGCGATCACGGTATCGGATCAAACGGCTAAAAACATCCTTCTGACTACGAAGCTGCAGAAATTCGGTGCGTCCGCATGCCTGAGCAAGCGCGAACTTGCGGAAGACCCGGAGTCGTTCTTCAATAAGGTCGCTTCGGCTTACGACGCGTTCCAGCTGGCCCGTAAACGTCAGATCGCCGCGATGGGGAGTAATCCCAAGCCTGAAAAGGCGGTGCCGATCTCCGTCGAAACCGCGCTTGTCCATTTCGGCTATCCCGTGCCGCTGGACGAGGAGCACCGGCTCGACATTCTGGGGCGCACGCAACTCGACAACGCCGAACGCGAACGGCAGTTCGATCTGGTGACCAAGCACCTCGCCGCATCCACCGCTTTTCCCGTCTGTTTGTTGACCTTCATCGACAAGGACACGCAATGGATAAAGTCGGGCGAGGGGATCGAGGTGGAAAGCACTCCCAGAGAGCAGGCGTTCTGCAACTACACCATCAGTCAGGGTGGGACGTTCGTGGTCGCCAACGCTGCGGAAGACAGCCGGTTTGCGGCCAATCCGCTCGTCACGGGAGCTCCGCAGATCCGAAGCTATGTCGGCCACCCCGTAATTGCGAGTGACGGAACCCGCATCGGCGCGTTATGCCTGATCGACGTCAAGCCCCGGACGGCTTCCGCCGGGGTCTTACGTCAGCTGGCCGGCATGGCCGAGATCGTGTCGGCGATGATCGAGCACCGGCCTGTGCCAGCGACATGACCGACTGGGCGCAATACGATGCTCCGTGTCCTCACCCTCTCCACGTTGTTCCCTGACCGGAGCCGACCCAACTTCGGCGTGTTCGTCGAGCGGCAGGTGCGCGGGCTCGCGCGGTTGCCCGATACGGAAGTGACGGTGGTCGCGCCGGTCGGTCTCGCGCCCGGGCCGATCGCGCGTTTTCGCCAGGCCCCGCTCGTGGGCTTGCCCGGGCGCGAAAATTGGCGAGGGCTCGATGTGCATCGACCGCGCTTTCTCGCGCTGCCGCTCACCGGCGGGCGGTTCCATGCTCGCGCGCTCGTCCGCGCGGTAACGCCCGTGCTCGACCCGTTGCGGGGGGCGTTCGACGTGATCGACGCATCCTTCTTCTTTCCCGACGGGGTGGCGGCGGTGGCGCTCGGGCGGCGATATGGGGTGCCGGTGTCGATCAAAGCCCGCGGCGCGGATATCCATCATTGGGGGCGGAGCCCAGAGACTGCCGCTCAAGTGCTGACCGCCGGACGCGGGGCGGATGGGCTGCTCGCGGTGTCCGCGGCGATGCGGGACGACATGGTCGCGCTGGGGATGCCGGCGACACGCATCCGCGTCCACTATACCGGGGTCGACCAGGACCGCTTCGTCCCAGTCGACCGCGCCGCCGCCAAGGCCGCGCTCGGCGTCAACGGGCCGCTGGTCGTCGCGACAGGGGCGCTGATCCCGCGCAAGGGGCACGATCTCGTCATCCAAGCGGTGGCGGCGTCGCCCGGCGTCTCGCTCCGAATTGCGGGGGAGGGCCCCGAGCAATCCCGGCTGGAGGCGCTGATCCGCCGGCTCGGGGTTAGCGACCGGGTTCGGCTGCTCGGCTCGGTCCCGCACGACGACCTCCCCGACCTGCTCGCCGCCGCCGACGTCATGGCGCTCGCATCCGCCTCCGAAGGGCTAGCCAACGCCTGGGTCGAGGCGCTGGCCTGCGGCGTGCCGATCGTGATCACGGGAGCGGGCGGCGCGCGCGAGGTGGTGACCGCGCCCGACGCGGGTCGCATCGCCGCGCGCGATCCCGCCGCATTCGCGGGCGCGATTGCCGATCTGCTCGCCGACCCGCCCGTGCCCGACGCGGTTCGGGCCCATGCCGCGCGCTTCACCTGGGAGGCGAACGCGCTGAGCTTACGCGCGCACCTCGCCGAGCTCGTTCAGTCGAGAGGGTAAAGCGCCGCCGCGATCCGCCGACCCTCGCCGCGCAGCACGCCCCAGGCGCGCGCGGCGGCGCGGCTGTCCATCGCCTCCAAACCGATCCCAGCCGCCTCCAGTTCGCGCGTGAGCGCGGGCGCGGGTCGCTCCAGCGACGCGCCGGTGCCGAGCAGGATGAACTCCGGCCCGCTCTCGACCAACATCGCCAGCGCGTCGGCGCGCAGCTCGGCGAGGGGCGGGGGCGTCCAGGCGACCACCTGCGCCACGGTCAGCAGCAGCGCGCGGTGATGCTCCTCGCCCACCCGAAAGCCGCGCGGGCCGAAACCGGCCACGATCGGCCCGGGAGAGGCGGCGTTCCGCTCTACGTGCATCAGGCTTTCGGACGCGGCCCGACGCGCTCCGCCCCTGCGGCGAGACCCGTCGCGGCCTTGTCCGCCACGAAGGTCGCGCCGGTTACCCCCGTCCAGATCAGGATCGGGTTGGCGATGTAGATCGACGAATAGGTGCCGATGACGATGCCGAGCAGCATGGCGAGCGAAAAGCCGAAGATCACCGCCGGCCCCAACACGACCAAAGCCGTCAGCGCCATGATCAGCGACAAGGACGTGACGATGGTGCGCGACAGCGTTTCGTTGGTCGCTAAATTCAGGAGCGGGATGATCTCCATCCGGCGGTATTTACGCAGGTTCTCGCGCACCCGGTCGTAGACGACGATCGTGTCGTTCAGCGAATAGCCGATGATGGTCAGGATCGCGGCGACGATGTTGAGGTCGAACTCGAGCCAGGTGAGCGAGAAGAAGCCCAGCGTCAGCGCCACGTCGTGGAACAGCGAGAACAGCGCGCCCACGCCGAACTGCCATTCGAACCGGAGCCATATATAAAGCGAGACGCCGAGCATCGCGAGCGCGAGCGCCCAGGCGCCCTTCGAGAACAGCTCGCCCGATACCTTGCCCGACACCGTGTCGACCGATGCGATCTTCGCGCCGGGGAACGCGCGCGTCAGCGCCGCGCGTACCCGGTCGGCGGCGGCGTTGGCCGCCTCCTCGCCGCCGGTCGCGGGCAGCGGCAGCCGGATCGACACGTCGCGCGGCGACCCGAACTGCTGCACCGCCGCGTCGCCTAGGCCCAGCGCGTCCACCCGCGTGCGCACCTGCTCCACCGGCACCGGCCCGGGCAGCGTCACGCGGACCACTTGGCCGCCCACGAAATCGACGCCCAGGTTCAGCCCGCGCGTGGCTACCAAGGCGATCGACGCGATGATGAGCAGGACCGACACGCCCATCGCCAGCATCCGCCAGCGCAGGAAGTCGATGTTGGTGTCGTCGGGGATCAGTTTCAGGGGACGCATCGGATACCTCAGATCACCAGTTCGCGCGGGCGCGTCTTCAGCCAACCGGCCACCATCAGCCGGGTGACGGTAACGGCGGAGAAGACCGACGTCACGATACCGATCGTCAGCACCACGGCGAACCCGCGGATCGGCCCGGATCCGAAGAAGAACATGATGACGGCCGCGATCACGTTGGTCACGTTGGCGTCGAAGATCGCGCGGCTCGCCTCCCTGTAGCCGAGCTCGACCGACTGGATGATCGACCGCCCGCGCCGCTGCTCCTCGCGGATGCGCTCGTTGATCAGGACGTTGGCGTCCACCGCCGCGCCGATCGTCAGCACGAACCCGGCAATCCCCGGCAGCGTCAGGGTGGCGTTGAACAACGCCATCGCGCCCAGGATCATCAGGATGTTCAGGACGAGCGCCGCCGTCGCGTACACGCCGAAGCGCCCATAGGTGAGCAGCATGTACCCGATCACCAGCGCGGTCGCGATCAATCCCGCGATCGCGCCCTTGTTGATCGAATCCTGCCCCAGATCGGGGCCGACCGTCCGCTCCTCGACCACCTTCAAGGCGACGGGCAGCTTGCCCGACCGCAGCGCGATGGCGAGCTGGTTCGCGCTCTCGACGGTGAAGGAGCCGGAGATCGACGCGTTGCCGCCCAGGATCGGCTCGTTGATGTTGGGCGCGGAGATCACCTGGTTGTCGACGATGATCGCGAACGGCTTGCCCACGTTCGCCTGCGTCACGCGCGCGAAGCGGCGGCCGCCCTCGTTGTCGAACGAGATCGAAACGTCGGGCGAATTGTCGCGCGGATCGAATCCCTGGCGCGCGTCGATGAGCCGGTCGCCGGTCAGGATCGTCGACCGCTTGACCGCGATGACCGGCGCCCCAATCGGATTGCCGGGATAGGCCAGCACCTGGCTTCCCACCGGCGCGCGGCCCTGCGCCAGTTCGGCAGGGTTCGCGGTCTCGTCAACCAGCTTGAATTCCAGCCGCGCGGTCCGGCCGAGCAGATCCTTGAGCGCCTGCGGATCCTGGAGGCCGGGCACCTGCACGACGATGCGGCTGGCGCCCTGGCGCACGATCGTCGGTTCGCGCGTGCCGAGTTCGTCGATGCGCCGCCGCACCACGTCGGTCGCGTCGCCCATCGCCTGATCGACCGCCTGCGCCAGCCCCGCGCTGGTCGGCCGGATCACGAAGCGGCTCTGGTCGACGACCGAGATGTCGTATTCGCGCTGTCCCGTCATCCCCGCGCCGGAGCCGGTGATCCCCAGCAGCCGCTCGCGCGCCGCGTCGACCTGGGTCGGATCGCGCAGCATGAACGAGATCGCCCCGCCGCGCGTCGAGATGTCGCCCACGTCGATGCGTGGGCGCTGGCGGCGCATCTCCGTCTGGACCTGATCGCGCAACGCCTCCAGCCGCGTGTTCGCCAGGTCTCGCGTATCGGCTTCGAGCAGCAGGTAGCTGCCGCCCGCCAGATCGAGCCCCAGATTGATCCGCGGCAGTCGCTCGGCCCAGCTGCCCAGATAGCGCTCGGGCACGAAGCTCGGCACCGCGAGCAGGCACAACAGCGCCAGCACCCCGCCTGTCAGCAGGGCCTTCCAGCGGGTGAAGTCGAGCATCAATCGTTCGCCGGCTTCGCGTTCGGCCCCACTATGTCGGTCAAGGTCGCCTTGACGACGCGCACGCGCGTGTTCGGCGCGATCTCCACCTCGACATGCGCGTCCTCGACGCGCGTCACGCGCCCGACGATCCCGCCGGCGGTCACGACCTGATCGCCCTTTTTCACGGCGGCGACGGCGGTCTGGAGCGCCTTCACGCGCTTCTGCTGCGGCCGGATCATCAGGAAATAGAACACGATGAAGACGAGGATGAGCGGCATCAGGCCGAGGATCGAACCGAGGCCGCCCGGGTCGGCCGCACCGGCGATCTGGGCGTAAGCGGGTGTGATGAACATGACTCGTCCGGTGAAAGGGCCGGGGGAAAAACATCGCCCGATTAAGCGCTGCCCGCTATCACCGGCACGGCGCGCGCGCAACGGCGCGGGAATAACGGGGAGGACGGCGATGATCTTGGTGACCGGACATATTAAGCTGGGCGCGGGCGAGGGTGAAAAGGCCCGCTCGCTGCTCGCCAAGCACATGGCGGACTGTAACGCGGAGGAGGGATGCGAGTTCTACTCCTTCGCCTTCGACGTGAGCGATCCGGACCTGGTCCGCATCTGCGAAAGCTGGGCGAGCCCCGAGGCGATCGCGGCGCACGGCGAGCTGCCGCATCAAAAGGCCTTCGGCCGCGCGCTCCAGGCGCACGGCGTCCAGGACGTCCGCGTCGAGGGCTGGCAAGCCGAGCACTGGCGCACGTTGATCGGGGGATAGGGTCACTCCGTCCCTCGTCATGCCGGACTTGTTCCGGCATCCATCGGTGCGCGCATCCCGGCAAGCTGAGGGAATGCGTGGGCGATGGACCTCGGACCAAGTCCGGAGTGACGGCTTTGGGGCGACGACAATCGCCTCCACTCTTGCATGACCGCCGACGCGCGCGTATCCGCCCGGGTTCGGTCGGGGCGTAGCGCAGCCTGGTAGCGCATCACACTGGGGGTGTGGGGGTCGCAGGTTCGAATCCTGTCGCCCCGACCAAGTCGAGCCAGCAAGATGGCTTCGCCATCTTGCGCTCGACCGGCCGGCGCGGCTGAAGCCGCGACCGACGGCATGGGCTTTGCCCATGCCTGCCCAAGGCCGCCAACTCTCTCCAACCGAGCCGCCCATCCCGGCCGCTTCCCCGGCGAAGGCCGGGGCCCAGCCTCTCGACGTCCGCGAGCGTACACCGGCTGGACCCCGGCCTTCGCCGGGGAGGGGGATATGGGACTGTCGGGCGTCCCGTTCGACAAGCCCCGTCGCGGCGAAGCCGCGCCGTCGGACGTCGTTGGCACGACGCCGGCCGGGCAAAATGCTCGGGAGATCGCAAGCTCGCTTGCGATCTTGCATTTTGCCCTGTCCTACAACCTCCGACTCATGTTCACCCTCCGTTCTCACCGAACCGGAGCACGACCATGAACCTGAACGACCTGATCGACGACCTCATCGACCGCGAGGGCGGCTATGTCCACCACCCCGCCGACCGGGGCGGCGCGACCTGTTGGGGCGTCACCGAGGCGGTCGCCCGCGCCGAGGGCTATTCTGGCCCGATGCGCGCGCTTCCGCGCGACACCGCCGCCGACATCTACCGCCGCCTCTACTGGTTCCGCCCTGCTTACGACCGCGTCGCCGCGCGCGCGCCGCTGGTCGCGGCCGAGCTGTTCGATACCGCCGCCAACATGGGACCCGCGACCGCCACCGCGTTCCTCCAGCGCGCGCTCAACGCGCTCAACCGGGGTGCCAGCGACTTTCCCGATCTTCGCGTCGACGGGCAGGTCGGCCCGACCACGCTCGCCGCGCTCGACGCCTTCGCGCTCCGTCGCGGGCGGGGCGGCGAGCAGGTGCTGTTGAAGGCGGTCGAGGCGCTCCAGGGCGAACGCTACCTGACGCTCGCCGAGCGACGCCCGGCGAACGAAGCCTTCCTGTATGGCTGGCTCGCGAACCGGCTCGGATAGTCGAAGGGGACGGCGGCGCTGTTCGACATCGCTAAGTTGAACACGCGTGCACGCGTCAACCAGTGTCAACTTGTTGAGGATCGTTCATTGGAAAACCAACATCTTACCGGAGAGCATGCTCCCACATTCACCGCCGATCCCTGGACCTGCCGCGCGCGGCCGGGCTTCCTCTACGTCATGTATGCGTTGCTGCTCTGGGCCATTCCCGTCGGCCTGCTGGCGGCGGTCAGCCCGTCCGCGGCCGAGGCGGTCGCGCGCGCCACCGCGGCTTACCTTGGCGCTATCCCCGAACCGCTCTACGCGCTCTTCGGCACCGGTTATCTCGGCTACACGCTCGCGCGGAGCTGGGGTAAGGCGAAGGGATTGGAGCGTTGAAGACCCGCATGAACCGCCGTGCCCTCCTGGCCGGGCTGTTGGCGACGCTCGCCGGTTGCGGCCCCGCCGCGCTCAGCAACCTGGACGGCGCGGTCCGGCCTCTTGGTGGCCCCGTACGGGTCGCGTCGGCGGTGCCGTATGGCGACGATCCCCGCCAACGCCTCGACGTCTATGCGCCGCGCGGGTCGGGCGATGCCAAGCGCCCCGTGGTGGTGTTCTTCTATGGCGGCGCATGGTCGGCGGGCTCGCGTGGGGGGTACGCCTTCGCGGGCCGCGCCTATGCGGGCGAGGGCTTCGTCGCGGTCGTGCCCGACTACCGGCTCGTCCCCAAGGTGCGGTTTCCCATTTTCGTCGAGGACGGCGCGGCGTCGCTGCGCTGGGTGCGGGACAATATCGCCCGCTATGGCGGCGACCCCGCGCGCGTCACGGTCGCGGGCCATTCGGCGGGCGCGCACATCGCCGCGCTGCTCGCGCTCGATCCGCGCTGGCTGCGCGGCGTCGGCGTGGAACCCGGCTTCATCCGAGCGGGCGCGCTTTTAGCCGGACCATACGACTTCCTGCCCCTCGACGACGCGCGCAGCCGCGCGGCGTTCGGCGCGTGGTCGCGCCCGGCCGAGACGCAACCGATCACCTATGCACGGGCCGACGCGCCGCCGCTCTGGCTCGCCCACGGTACGACCGACACCACCGTCCGCCCGCGCCAAAGCGAGGCGTTGGCCGCCCGGCTCCTTGCGGCGGGCGCGTCGCCGACGCTCAAGCTCTATCCCGGCCGGGGCCATGCCGACCTGGTCATCAGCCTCGCACGGCCGTTGCGCGGCCGCGTCCCGACGCTCGCCGATAGCGCCGCCTACCTGCGCGAGCATAGCCGGTGACGCCGTTGCGCCGCCCCGGGCGCATCCTACATCGCGGCTCATGAGTTCCGATCACACCGCCGCGCCTGTCTGGCACGGCACCACCATCTGCTCGGTCCGCAAGGGCGGCCGGGTGGTCATCGCCGGCGACGGCCAGGTCTCGGCCGGCCAGACGATCATGAAGCCCAACGCGCGCAAGGTCCGCACACTGGGCGAAAACGCCAAGGTGATCGGCGGCTTCGCGGGCGCGACCGCCGATGCGTTCACGCTGTTCGAACGGCTTGAGGCCAAGCTAGAGCGCCATCAGGGCAAGCTGATGCGCGCCGCGGTCGAGCTCGCCAAGGATTGGCGGACCGACAAGTATCTCCGCAATTTGGAGGCGATGATGATCGTCGCCGACCGCGAGGTGACGCTGATCCTGACGGGCAACGGCGATGTGCTGGAGCCCGAGGGCGGGATCGCGGCGATCGGGTCGGGCGGCAATTTCGCGCTCGCCGCCGCCCGCGCCATCGATGCGTACGAGTCCGACGCCGAGACGATCGCGCGCAAGGCGATGGGCATAGCCGCCGAGGTCTGCGTCTACACCAACGACCGCCTCACCGTGGAGGCGCTGGACGCCGCCTGACCTACCCCTCTCCCGCCTTCGCGGGAGAGGGTGGCCGAGCGCAGCGAGGTCGGGTGAGGGACCTTCTTCCTTGCTCACGCTGGTCCGGCCCTCACCCTGGCGCTTCGCGCCTGTCCCTCTCCCGCGAAAGCGGGAGAGGGTTTTAGGAAGAAGAATGAACGACCAGCTCACCCCCAAGGCGATCGTCGCCGCGCTCGACGCGCACATCATCGGGCAAGGAGACGCCAAGCGCGCGGTCGCCGTCGCGCTGCGCAATCGTTGGCGACGGCAGCAGCTCACCGGCGAGTTGCGCGACGAGGTCACGCCCAAGAACATCCTGATGATCGGACCTACCGGCTGCGGCAAGACCGAGATCAGCCGCCGCCTCGCCAAGCTTGCCGACGCGCCGTTCGTGAAGGTCGAGGCGACCAAGTTCACCGAGGTCGGCTATGTCGGCCGCGACGTCGAGCAGATCGCCCGCGACCTGGTCGAGGAGGCGATCCGGCTGGAGAAGGAGCGCCGCCGCGCTGCCGTCAAGGACAAGGCGGAGGCGTCCGCGCTGACGCGTCTCCTCGACGCGCTGACCGGCAAGGGCGCCAGCGAGGCGACGCGCGCCGCGTTCGAGCAACGCTTCCGCGACGGCCATCTGGATGCGACCGAGATCGAGATCGAGCTGGAGCAGACCCCGCAAATGCCCTTCGAGCTGCCCGGCGGTCAGCAGATGGGGATGATCAATCTCGGCGAGATAATGGGCAAGGCGTTCGGGGGCAACCAGCTCAAGCGCCGCAAGCTGACGGTACGCGCGGCCTGGGACAAGCTGGTCGACGAGGAAGGCGACAAGCGTCTGGATCAGGACGAGGTCAGCCGTCTGGCGCTCGCTGACGCGGAAGCGAACGGGATCGTGTTCCTCGACGAGATCGACAAGATCGCCATGTCCGAACAGCGCGGCGGCGGTTCCGTCAGCCGCGAGGGCGTCCAGCGCGACCTGCTGCCGTTGATCGAGGGGACGACCGTCGCGACCAAATACGGCCCGATGAAGACGGACCATATCCTGTTCATCGCGTCGGGAGCGTTCCACGTCGCCAAGCCGAGCGACCTTCTCCCCGAGCTCCAGGGCCGCCTGCCGATCCGCGTCGAGCTGAAAGGGCTGACCGAGGAGGATTTCGTCGCGATCCTGTCCGACACCAAGGCGTCGCTGCTCGTTCAGTATAAGGCGCTGATCGCGACGGAGGGCGTGACGATCGACTTCACCGAGGACGGCATTCGCGCGGTCGCGCGCATCGCCGCCGAGGTGAACGGCCAGATCGAGAATATCGGCGCGCGGCGGCTGCAGACGGTGATGGAGAAGCTGCTGGAGGAGGTCAGCTTCGACGCGGAGAACCGCAACGGCCAATCGCTCGTGATCGACACGGCCTATGTCGAGGGGCAGCTCGCGAGCATCGCCCGCAATACCGACCTCAGCCGGTTCGTGCTCTAACGGGCGGGGCGGCGGTAGGGGATGAAGTCGCCGAACGAGCAGGCGCCCGTCGGGAAGCGCGAGCCCCGGTCGATCGTCTGGACGATGTCGCCCCGGCACGACCGCGACTGCGTCGTCCGCGTGACCAGGATGTCGTCCCGGCCCGCGCCGGGGCAGCTGCCGTTCATGTCATTGCGGTATTTGACCGAGTTGGAAACGCGGTACACGAGCGTCGAGCCGTAGCCCTTGCTCGACACCTGCACGCGGGCAGGTTCGGGAAGGCAGGCGGTCGGCTCGCCCGGCACCAGCCCGGCAAGCTCGACGGCGAGCGCCTCTTGCGTCCGGAGCTCGGCCGCCGCCGCCTGCTCGGCCTCCTGCGGGGTAGTGGAACAGGCGGCGAGCGGCAGGAGGAGGACCGGGAGGATGCGCATCAACCTATAACGCGCCTAGCTGCGAAAACGGTCCTTCTCCGCCCGCCGCTCGCCCAGCGCCGCCGCCGACGGCGCACGCATGAACGGGTTGGTCGCGAGCTCCAGCGCGATCGTGGTCGGCACCGTCGGCTCGCCCCCGGCGCGGAGTGCGTCGACCTGCGCCATGCGGGCGACCAGTTCGGCGTTCTCCGGCTCGACCGTGAGCGCGTAGCGGCCGTTCGACTGGGTATATTCATGCCCGCAATACACGGCCGTCTCCCCCGGCAGTTCGGCCAATCGGCGCATGCTGCCGAACATCTGTTCGGGCGTCCCCTCGAACAGCCGCCCGCATCCCATGGCGAACAACGTGTCGCCGCTGAACAGCAACCCGGCCTCGGCGAAGTGGAAAACGACATGACCGAGCGTATGGCCTGGCGTCTCGATCACCGTGGCCCGGTGCTCGCCCAGCGTGACCACGTCGGCCTCCCCGACCGTCCGGTCGAGCGTCGGGATGCGCGCCGCCTCCGCCGCCGGACCGGTCACGACCGCGCCCCCGGCCTTGATGTCCGGGATGCCCGCGACATGATCGGGATGCCAATGGGTGACCCACACCTGCCCGATACGCCAGCCCCGCGCCGCAGCGGCGTCGAGCATCGGCGCGGCCTCGCCCGGATCGATCGCCAGCGTCTCGCCGGATGCGGGATCATGGACCAGCCAGGCATAGTTGTCGCTCAGCACGGGGATGCGGACGACCTCCAGCCCCGCCATCACCAGCTGCCCGTATTGGGCATCGACGCCCAGGGCTCGGCGGGCTCGAGCCGGCCCTGCTGGAGCAGCTCGACCGAGATGCCGTCGGGCGTTTTCACGAACGCCATGTGACCGTCGCGCGGCGGGCGATTGATCGTCACGCCACCGTCCATCAGCCGCCGGCAGGTCTCGTAGATGTTCTCGACACGGTAGGCGAGATGACCGAAATTGCGACCGCCCGCATACTCCTCAGCGTCCCAGTTATGGGTCAGCTCGACCTCGGCGCGGGCGCGCTCGCCGGGGGCGTTCATGTCCTCGGGCGTGGCGAGGAAGATGAGGGTGAAGCGGCCCTGCTCATTCTCCATGCGCCGGACCTCCTTCAGTCCCAGCAGCTCGAAGAAGCGGATCGTCGCGTCGGGGTCGCTGACGCGGATCATGGTGTGGAGGTAGATCATCGGGTTGCTCCCTCGGTGGTTCGGATCACGTCCTGGGTCGCGTCGATCAGGAGCGCGATATCGGCGTCGCGCGACAGGCGGTGGTCGCCGTCCTTGACCAGCACGCAACGCACGTCGTTCGACTTCAGCATCGTCGCGAGCTGGGCGGTGCGGACCCACGGCACGTCGGGATCGCGCTGGCCCTGGAGTAGGCGGACGGGCACGTCGATCGCGATCTCGCCGAACATGACGCGGTTCGCCTCGCCGGATTGCCAGAAGGCGCGGGTGTAGACGGTCGGCTCCGGGCCGTAAGGGTTGGGGCGTTCGATTTGCCCGTGCTGGAGCAGGCGCATCTTCTCGTCGGTCGAAAACCCCCAGTCGGTAAAGTCGGGGGCGGGGGCGACGCCGACGAGCCCCACCACCCGGTCAGGCCTGGCAATCGCGGCGAGCAGCATCAGCCACCCGCCCATCGACGACCCGACCAGCACCACCGGCCCGGTCGCGACCGAGTCGATCATCGACAACGCGTCGTCGCGCCAGTCGGCCAGGGTCCGGTCGTCGAACGGGCCCTCGCTCCGGCCGCAGCCGCTGTAATCGAAGCGGAGGAAGCCGCGGCCGTTCGCGCGCGCCCACCCTTCGAGCGCGAGCGCCTTCGAGCCGGCCATGTCCGATGCGTAGCCGGGAAGGAAGAGGATCGTCGGCCCGACACCCTCGGTTAGATGATGCGCGAGGCGGGGGCGGGCTTCCGTCATCACGTTGGCCATAGCGGCGCGGGCGGGGGCGAGGGAAGGGCGGCGCTCCGTCACCCGTTGCGAAAGCGGGTCGGCCCGGCGATAGCGGACGGCGAAACATAAAAGGACATCCATGAAGCACCGCACCGTCGCGCTCGTTTCGCTAATCGCGCTCGCCGCGCATCAGGTAGGAGCGCAGGTCGCGCCGCAGCAGCAACTGCCCCGGCCCGTCGAGGAAACGCAGGCGCCCGAGGATCAGGTCGTCCGTCCCGACGGGCAGGCGCCTCCGGCGGCCTCGCCGACCCCGGCTGCCGCGACGACCCCGGTGCCCGCGCCATTGCCCACGCCCGCTGCCTGGAACGTCAACGCGCCCCCAGGCGCGACGGTGCGGCAGGTGCCGATCCGCACCGCCGAGGGCAGTTGGATGGACCTCGACGTCAGCCGCGACGGGCGAACGATCGCGTTCTCGATGCTCGGCGACCTGTACACGACGCCGATCGCGGGGGGCACGCCGACGCGGATCGCCGACGGGTTGGCGTGGGAGGTGCAGCCGCGCTTCTCGCCCGACGGCAGGCGGATCGCCTTCACCTCCGACCGGGGCGGCGGGGACAATATCTGGATCATGAACCGTGATGGCTCGGACAAGCGGCAGGTCACAACCGAGGAGTTCCGCCTCCTGAACCAGCCGAGCTGGAGCCCGGACGGCCGCTTCCTCGTCGCCAAGAAGCACTTCACCACCGGCCGCTCGCTCGGCACGGGCGAGGTGTGGATGTACCACGTCTCGGGCGGATCGGGCGTCATGCTCGTCAAACGGCCGAGCGAGACGCACCAGAAGGAATTGGGCGAGCCCGTCTACGCCGCCGATGGCAAGTCGGTCTTCTACACCAAGAACGTCACGCCCGGCCCGATCTTCGAATACGCGCAAGATTCGAACACCGACCTGTTTCATATCGAGCGATACGACCTCGACACGGGCGAGACGACGACCGCGGTGTCGGGCGAGGGCGGCTCGGTCCGCCCGACGCCGTCGCCGGACGGCAAGCGCATCGCATTCGTCCGGCGCGAGGCGACGCGGTCGAAGCTGTACGTCAAGGACCTGGCCTCCGGGGAGGAGCGCAAGATCTACGACGCGCTGGATCAGGACGTGCAGGAGACCTGGGCGGTTACCGGTGTCTACCCGAACATGGCGTGGACGCCCGACAACCGGTCGGTGCTGTTCTGGGCGGGCGGCAAGATCAGGCGGGTCGACGCCGACGGGACGAACGGTCGGGAAATTCCGTTTCGAGTTGACGACAGCCGGGGCGTGATTGCCGCGCCGCATCCGCAGATCCAGGTGTCGCCCGATCGCTTCGCCACCGCCATGCCGCGCTTCGCGTCGGTGTCGCCCGACGGGCGGCAGGTCGTGTTCGAGTCGCTGGGCAAGCTGTGGACCAAGCCGATGGCGGGCGGGACGCCGCGGCGGTTGACGCGGACGGGTGACGGCGACGGCATGGAGCTGTTCCCGGCCTGGTCACGCGACGGGAAGACGATCGCGTTCGTTGCCTGGACCGACACCGGGCTCGGTCGCATCCGCAGCGTGGGCAGCGGGGGCGGGACCGCGCGCGACGTGACGACCACGCCGGGGCACTATGCTCGGCCGCGCTTCTCGCCGGACGGTCGGACGATCGTGTTCGAGCGGCGCGGAAGCGAGGGGCTGACCTCGCCGCGCTGGTCGGAGGACCCGGGCGTGTACCGTGTGGCGGCGGCGGGCGGCGCGCCCGTCCGGGTGGCGCGCGAGATGGCCTCGCCGCAGTTCGGGGCGGGCGGCGAACGGCTTTTCATGATCGCCGACGAGCGCAAGGACGGGAAGTCGACGCGCCAGCTGGTCAGCACCGATCTGTCCGGCGAGGCCAAGCGCGTCCACGCGACGGGCGAGCTGACCAACGATTACGAGGTCTCGCCCGACGGCCAGTTCGTCGCTTTCCGGCAGAATTACGAGGCGTTCGTCGTGCCGCTGATGCCCGGCGGCCAAGCGGTCGAGCTGGAGCCCAAGGCCAAGTCGCTGCCCGTGACCAAGGTCAGCGCGGGCGGGGCGGATTACATCCATTGGTCGAACCAGGGCGCGCGGCTGCATTGGAGCCTGGGGCCGACGGTCTACACCGTCGACCGCGCGGCGTTGTTCGCCGACGCGCCGCGCGCCAAGAACGCGCCCGCCTTCGTGCCGCCGCGATCGGGCGTGTCGCTGTCGATGGATATGGCTGCCGCCCGCCCGCGAGGCACGGTCGCGCTGGTCGGGGCCAAGCTGGTGACGATGTCGGCCGACGATGGCGGGATCGTCGCCGATGGCGTGGTGATCGTCCGCGACGACCGCATCATCGCTGTAGGCCCGCGCGCCTCGACGCCGGTTCCGGCCGGAGCGACCGTGGTCGATGTCGCGGGCAAGACGATCATTCCCGGGCTGATCGACGCGCACGCGCACGGCCCGGCTGGCGAGGACGAGATCGTGCCGCAGGCGAACTGGTCGATGATCCAGAACCTGGCGCTCGGCACCACCACGCTGCACGACCCGTCCAACCGGTCGAGCGAGGTATTCGCGGCCAAGGAGATGCAGCGCGCGGGCCTGATCCTGGCGCCCCGCATCTTTTCGACGGGCGAGATCGTCTACGGGGCGAAGGCGGCGAACGTCTATGCCGAGATCAACAGCCTCGACGACGCGCTGGCGCATGTGCGGCGGTTGAAGGCGCAAGGGGCGAACTCGGTCAAGAACTACAACCAGCCGCGCCGCGAGCAGCGCCAGCAGGTGGTCGAGGCGGCCCGGCGCGAGGGGATGCAGGTCGTGGCGGAGGGCGGCTCGCTCTACGGCATGGACATGAACCTGATCGCCGACGGCAACTCGACGCTGGAGCACAATGTCCCGCTCGAGCGGTTCTACGACGACGTGATCCAGTTTTGGAGCCAAACCAACGTCAACTACACGCCGACTCTGGTCGTGTCGTACGGCGGGCTGGCGGGCGATCCTTACTGGCGGCAGGCGGTCGACTGGACGGGGCACCCGCTGCTCCGCGCGCATACGCCGCCCGCCCAACTCAACGCCGCCATGGCGCGGCGGACCACCGCGCCCGCATCGAACTTCGTCGACGACGACAACGCGCGCGAGGCCAAGCGGATGGCGGATCGCGGCGTACTGGTGTCGATCGGCGCGCATGGGCAACAAGCAGGGATCGGCGCGCATTGGGAGCTCGGCAGCTTCGTGCGAGGCGGAATGACGCCCGTGCAGGCGCTCCAGGCGGGAACGATCGTGCCCGCGCGGTCGCTGGGCATGGCGCGTGATATCGGGTCGTTGGAGGTAGGCAAACTCGCCGACCTCGTCGTGCTCGATGCCGATCCGACGGCGGACATCCGCAACAGCGACAAGGTGAGCCGGGTGATGCTCGGCGGGCGGCTGTACGACGCGACGACGATGAACGAGGTCGCGACGGGAACGGCGAAGCGGCCCGCCTATTGGTGGGAGCGGGCGGCGAACTGACGTCCACCAAGCCGGTCGCGTTCATCGCCCGTTGCGCTCGGTTCCGCTACCGATACGTGGTGGGGAACAGGACCGGCATGCTGGGGTGGAGAGTTCGAAGCGCGCTGGCGCTTGCAATGCTAGCGAGCGCGCCGGTAGCGGCCCAGACGTTTCAAACGCCGATCGACGCGCTCGCGCAGGACGCGGGCGAGTACGCTGCTCGCTACGGCGTGTTGTCGGATCAGGCGCGATATCGACTCCGCGCGCTGGAGGAGACGGTCGCCGCGACTGACACGATCGCCGTTCGCTTTGCGGGCCGACTGGCGGGGATCGCGGTCGAGCACTCTCCGACCTTTCGAGTCGTCGTGTTGCTGACCGGGACCATGCCCGTTGCGGAGGAACGGCTCTACGCCGCCGGCATCGTCGTGCCGGTCGTCTACCGCACGGGCGCGGTCGCGACGCGGGGTCAGGTGGTCGCGGCGATTGAGCGGCATCAGGCGGCGATTCGCGCCGCGCTGCCGCATCCACCCGGGCTGGGCGTCGATCAGCGGACGGGGGAGATGGTGGTCACGCTCAATCGCGCGGACATCGGCGGGTACGGCCACGATGCGTTGGTCACGGCTCTGACGCTGATGACGGGGGTGCCCGTCCGGCTGCAAGCGGTCGATCTGCCCGATGCGGACAGCGCGGTCGACGGCGGTGCGCGCGTGGTGGGCGTCAGCCCGGTCGACGGGCGGCGGTATGCCTGCACGACCGGGTTCGTCGTCACGAACGGCGTGCAGGCCGGGGTGGTCACGGCCGCGCATTGCCCGGACGCGCTCGCCCATATCGCGGCGGACCGTCGCGAGGCGCCGCTGACGTTCGTAGGTCAGTGGGGTTGGGGCTATCAGGACGTGCAACTCCATCTGGCGAGCGAACCGCTCAGGCCGTTCTTCCATGCCGACACCGCCAGGGCGCAGGTGCGGCCGGTGACGGGCACGCGTCAGTTGGGAAGCACGCGCGCAGGCGACTTCACGTGCCACCGGGGCGAGCGGAGCGGCTATAGCTGCGCGGAGGTCGAGCTGACGGACTTCGCGCCGTCGGGCGATCTGTGCGGCGGGGCCTGCACGCCGACCTGGGTGACCGTGGGCGGGCCGGTGTGCCGCAGCGGGGACAGCGGCGGGCCGGTGTTCATCGGCACGGTCGCGGTCGGGCTGCTGAAGGGCGCGAGTTACGACGCGGCGGGCGGGTGCAACTTCTACTATTATATGTCGACCGAGTACCTGCCGGAGGGCTGGAGCGTCATGCGTCAGCCGGTCACGCCACTCGCGATGGCAGCGGCGCCATCCCCGCGATGATCTTGTCGAGCGTGATCGGATAGTCGCGAACGCGGACGCCGCAGGCGTTATAGACGGCGTTGGCGATCGCGCCGCCGACGCCGCACAGGCCGAGCTCGCCCACGCCCTTGGCCTTCATGGGCGAGGATTTGTCGTCCGCTTCGTCGAGGAAGATGACCTCCTGGTGCGGGATGTCGGCGTGGACGGGCACGTGATACTCGGCGAGGTCGTGGTTGATGAAGCAGCCGAAGCGCGTGTCGACCACCGCCTCCTCCATCAACGCCGCGCCGACGCCCATCGTCATCGCGCCGATCACCTGGCTGCGCGCGGTCTTGGGGTTGAGGATGCGGCCGGCCGCGCAGACCGCGAGCATGCGGCGGATGCGGACCTCTCCGGTCAGCGCATCGACGCCCGCCTCGACAAAATGCGCGCCGAAGGTCGATTGCTGGTAGGTCTTGGACAGGTCGCCGTAGTCGAGGAAATCCTCCGCGGTCAGCCCAGCGTCGCCCGCCGCCTCGGCCAGCGGTACGCTGCGATTGCCCGATCGGACCTGGCCGCCGGCGAACTCGACATCGGCCGAGTTGAAGCCGAGCTTGGCCGCGACCGCCTCGCGCAGCTTGGCGCAGGCCGCGTACACGCCCGCGGTGGCGCTGTTGCCGCCCCACTGTCCGCCCGATCCCGACGAAACGGGGAAGCTGGAGTCGCCGAGACGCACGATCACCTTGTCGATGGGTACGCCCATCATCTCGGCGGCGGTCTGCGCGATCACCGTGTAGCTACCGGTGCCGATGTCGGTCATGTCGGTCGACACGGTGACGACACCCGCGCGGTCGATCGCGACGCGGGCGGCGGACTTCATGGTCAGGTTGTTGCGAAAGGCGGAGGCGACGCCCATGCCAACGAGCCAACGGCTGTCACGGACCTGGCCCGGCTTGGCGTTGCGCTTGGCCCAGCCGAAACGGTCGGCCCCGGTCCGGAGACAACCGATCAGGTTGCGCTCGGAAAAGCGGCGGGTCGGCTTTTCCGGGTCGACCTGCGTGTCGTTGACGATGCGGAGCTGAACGGGGTCCATGCCGAGCTTCTCGGCGAGCTCGTCCATCGCGACCTCGAGCGCCATCATGCCGGGTGCCTCGCCGGGCGCGCGCATGGCGTTGCCCTCGGGAAGGTTCAGGACCGCGAGGTTCATGCCGACCAGGCGGTTCGCGCCCGCATAGAGCATCCGTGTCTGCGAGGGCGCGGTCTCGGGGCCGCCGCCCGGCAAATCTCCCGACCAGCTCTCATGCGCGACCGCGGTGATCCGGCCGTCGCGTTCCGCGCCCAGGCGCAGGCGCTGGACGGTGGCGGGGCGGTGGGTCGTGTTGTTGAAGGTCTGCCGGCGGGTGAGCGCGACCTTGACCGGGCGTTTAGCCACCCGCGCCGCGACCGCCGCCATCACCGTGTCCGACCGGATCCACAGCTTCGATCCGAAACCGCCGCCGACATAGGGAGAAACGACGCGCACCTTGTCGCGGGGGATCAGCAGGGCTTGGGCAATGTCGCGTACCGCCCAATTGATCATCTGGTTGGACGCCCACACCGTCAGCTCGTCGCCGTCCCACGCGGCGATGGTGGCCTGCGGCTCCATCATCGCATGGCTCTCGTCGGGTGTGGAGTATTCGGACTCGACGGTGACCGGTGCACGCGCGAACGCGCCGTCGAAGTCGCCGACCTCCATGCGGCCGGGCGACGCGCTGCCCTCGCCGCTGGACTCGCCGACGGGCTTGGCGGTCGGCATCGCGGCGCGCAGGTCGTAGGCACCGTCGACGCGGGCATAGTCGACGCGGATCAGCTGGGCGGCGGCGCGCGCCTGTTCGAAGGTCTCAGCGACGACGATGGCGATGGCCTGATCGAAATGCTCGATCTCGGGCCCGCCAAGCAGCGTGGCGGTGATCGCCTTGGGCTTGCCGAGCTTGCCCGCGTTGGCGTGGGTGACGACCGCGACCACGCCGGGCGCGCGCTTGGCCTCGGTCAGGTCCATCGAGCGGATACGGCCGGTGGCGATCGCGGAGCCGAGGATGTAACCGTAAGCCTGGTTCGCGACCACGTCGTGGCGTTCGTAGGCGTAGGGCGCGAGGCCGCAGACCTTGAGCGGGCCGTCCACCCGGTCGATCGGCTTGCCGACCACCGTCATGCGGTCGATGGGGTTGGTTTCGGCGGGGGTGTCGAAGCGCATGCGGATCAGGCTTTCGTTTGCGCGAAGACGGCGGCGAGCGTGCGCTCGACCAGCGGCAGCTTGAACGCGTTCTGGGACGTGGTCTGCGCGCCGGCGAGGACGACATCGGCGGTCGCCTTCGGGCCGGCGGCGATGCGTGTCTCGGCCGCTTCGACGCGCCAGGGTTTGTGCGAAAGCCCGCCGAATGCGAGCCGTCCGCGCCCGCCGCGCTCGATGATGGCAGCGACGGAGATGAGCGCGAAGGCGTAGGAGGCGCGGTCGCGGACCTTTTGATAAACATGCGTGCCGCCGATCGGCTTGGGCAGAATGACGGCGGTGATCAGCTCGCCCGCGCCCAGGTTGGTGTCGATGTGCGGCGTGTCGCCGGGCAGGCGGTGGAAGTCGGCGATCGCGATCGCGCGCGTCTGTCCGTCGGGGCGGACCGTCTCGACGGTCGCGTCGAGCACGCGCATCGCGACGGCCATGTCGCTGGGGTGGGTGGCGATGCACTTCTCGCTCACGCCCATCACCGCCAGATTGCGATTGAAGCCGCCGATCGCGGCGCAGCCGGTGCCGGGGCGGCGCTTGTTGCACGGCTTGGTGGTATCGTAGAAATAAGGGCAGCGGGTGCGCTGGAGCAGGTTGCCCGCGGTCGTCGCCTTGTTGCGGAGTTGGCCACTTGCCCCCGACAGCAGCGCGCGGGAGAGCACGCCATAGTCGCGGCGGACGCGCGGGTCGCTGGCGAGATCGGTGTTGCGGACCAGCGCGCCGATGCGGAGGCCGCCCTCCTTCGTCGGTTCGATCTTGTCGAGGCCGACGCGGTTGACGTCGACCAGGTGGGCGGGCGTCTCGATCTGGAGCTTCATCAGGTCGAGCAGATTGGTCCCGCCCGCGATGAAGCGCGCGCCGGGCGTCCGCGCGGCCGCCGCGGCCGCCGCGGCGGGAGTGGCGGCGCGTTCGTAGGTAAAGGACCTCATGCGCGCGATCCCGCTATTTCAGCCATCGCCTCGACAATGTTGGAATAGGCACCGCAGCGGCATAGATTGCCGCTCATCCGCTCGCGCAGTTCATCCACGGTCACGCCGGGCTTGGCCGACAGGTCGGCCGCGACATGGCTCGGCACGCCCGCTTCGATCTCGCCGAGCATCCCTACCGCCGAGCAGATTTGGCCAGGAGTGCAGTATCCGCACTGAAACGCGTCATGCTTCACGAAGGCGGCCTGCATCGGATGGAGCGTGCCGGGGCGGCCCAGCCCCTCGATCGTCGTCACCGCTTCGCCGTCATGCATTACGGCGAGCGACAGGCAGCTGTTGATTCGGCGACCCTCGACCAGCACGGTGCAGGCACCACATTGGCCATGGTCGCAGCCCTTCTTGGAGCCCGTAAGCTTCAGATGCTCGCGGAGCGCGTCGAGCAGCGAAGTACGCGGGTCGATGTCGAGCGTGCGGGGCCGGCCGTTGACGGTCAGCGATACGGACATCGTGGCCGTCGTGGCGGGAAGCGAAGCCTGCGCCTCGCCGTCGTCGGAAAGGCCTATACCGCTCACTGCCATGCCGGCCACGCCCGCGCCGATGACACCCCGACGCGAAAAATCATGATCGCCGCCCATGTTTCGAAGATCCTTCCGAGATGATCCTAACATGGATAGCGCCCGGTGACCTAGAACGGTTCTTCGTCAGGCGGGCTGACCGCCGCCGCCGGTTGCGCCGAAAACCTGGCCGGTGGAGAAGCTGAGCGACGGGTCGGCCGCGGCGACATAAAGTCCGGCGATCTCGGCGGGCTGGCCGGGACGGCCGAGCGGGGCTTGGCTGCCGAACTTGACGAGCTTCTCCGGCGACGCGCCGCCCGACACCTGGAGCGGCGTCCAGAACGGGCCGGGAGCAACGGCGTTCACACGGATGCCGCGCGAGGCGAGTTGCTTGGCCATTGATTTGGTGAAGTTCAGGATCGACGCGCGGGTGAGGGCATAGTCGACCAGATCCTCCGAAGGGTCGCTCGCCTGTTCGGACGAGGTGTTCACGATCACCGCGCCCGGGCCCATCAGCGCGACCGCCGCTTTGGTCAGCCAGAACGGGGCATAGACGTTGGTCTTGATCGTCGCGTCGAAGTCGGCCGACGAGATCGCGTCGATCGTCGGCTTGGTCTGCTGGCGCGCGGCGTTGTTGACGAGGATGTCGAGCCCGCCGAGCTCGCGCGCTGCCTGAGCCACCAGGCGGCGGCAGAAGGCCTCCTCGCGCAGGTCGCCGGGGATCGCGACCGCCTTGCGGCCATCCGCCCGGATCAGCGCGATAACCTCGCGCGCGTCGGGTTCCTCGGCGGGAAGGTAATTGATCGCGACGTCCGCGCCCTCGCGCGCATAGGCGATCGCGGCGGCGCGGCCGATACCCGAGTCGCCGCCGGTGATCAGCGCGCGCTTGCCCGCGAGGCGACCGGAGCCGCGGTAGCTGGTCTCGCCGTGGTCGGGACGCGGCGACATCTTGGAGGCAAGTCCGGGCCACGGCTGGCGCTGGTTGGGAAAGGGCGGCTTGGGATAGGCGGCGGCGCGCGGCGTGGTCGGCGCGCCGGGCGCATTGGGCTCTTGCGCGATCGCCGGTGCGGCGACGGCGGCGCCCGCAAGCGCGGCACCCGCGACGAAGGAACGACGGCTGGTGTCGGTGTCGGTCATGGGATCGGCCTTTTCGGAATGGGCGCTCCCTCGAACAACAGCTCGGATCAGGGGTGGTTCCGTGCCGCAGCGTTCGGTCCGAATGTCAGCAACCGTCGGTAAAGGGACAGATATTCGTCCGCCATCCGGTCAACGGAGAAGCGGCGCTCGGCGGCGCGGCGGCAGGCGGCGCGGTCGATCTCGTCGATGCGGCCGATCGCTGCGATCGCGCCGGGCAAGTCGTCGACCAGGAAGCCGGTTACGCCGTCTTCGATCAGCTCGGGCATCGATCCGCGGTCGTAGGCGATGACGGGTGTCCCGCAGGCGAGCGCCTCGACCACCGACAGGCCGAACGGCTCGTCGAACCCGATCAGGTGAAGGAGCGCCTTGGCCGACCCGAGCGTCCGCGCGCGATCGGCCGCGGCGATAACGCCTAGATAGTGGGTCTGGTCGTCCAGATAGGGCGCAACCTCCCGGTCGAAATAGCCCTGGTCTTGGATCAGGCCGGCGATCCGCAGGTCGTGGTCGGTCGCTCGTGCGGCGCGTATCGCCTCGCCCGCACCCTTGTCGGGGTGAAGGCGGCCGAAGAAAAGCAGGTCGGGGCCGCCGACGGGATCGAACGGGAAGTCGGGAACGGCGATACCGTGATGGATCGTCGCGGCGTAGGTCAGGTCCGGACATCGGTCCGCATCGCTGATCGATACGTAAGCGACCCGGTCGTCGTAGCGACGATAGACGGACAGGATGCGGTCGGACGAAAAGCCGTGGATCGTGGTCACGACCGGGGTGTCGATCAACCGTGAGAAGGCCAGCGGGACGAAATCGGCCTGATTGTGAATGATGTCGAACTCACCCGCGCGCTCGAATGCGTTGGCGACGTGCTGGATCTCCCACACCTTTGCGTCGAGGGTGGGGTCCTCCGAATAGCCGCGCGGGACGACCGCGGCGAGCGTGCCTGCGGTCTCCGAATCGGCGGTCGCAAATAGTGTGACGTCCACGCCGCGAGCGACCAACGCCTCGGTCAGCAAGCTCGTTACCAGTTCCCACGGGCCGTAGCCCCTGGGTGGCGTCCGCCAGGATATCGAGCTCAGCATCGCGACGCGCAACGGTCAGTCCCCTTGACGGCGGATTAGTAGAAACCCCTCGTCGGGTCGCAAGAGCGTAGGGATGAGCGGCGGATCGCCGGGTAGGGTTGAAAGGACGGTCGCATATTCGGTGACGGCGACCGGCAAGTCCTGCGGGCGATCGCCTAGATTGAGGAGCACGAGCCATTCCTCGCCGCCGCCGAGCCGGCGATAGGCCAAGACGTCGCCCTCCGCCTCGACGGCCGTATAGTCGCCCGTCGCGAGCGCGGGATGCGCGCGCCGCAGCGCGAGCAGGCGGCGGTGCAGGGCCAGCATCGATGCCGGGTCGACCGCTTGCGCCGCGACGTTGCGCGTCGCCTGGTCGGCGTGGAGCGGCAGCCAGGGCTCGCCGTCGGTGAAGCCGCCGTTCGCCGTGTCATCCCAGGCCATCGGCGTGCGCGCGGGGTCGCGTCCGAGACCCAGTCCGGGCTCGCGCAGCTCGCGAGGGTCACGGAGCCGTTCGGGTGCGATATCGACACGGCCGATGCCGATCTCGTCGCCCTGATACAGCGTCGGCGTTCCTCTGAGGGTAAGCAGCAGCATCGCCGCGACGCGCGCTTGAGCCTCGCCCAGCCTGCCCGCGACGCGGGGGGCGTCGTGGCTGCCCAGCACCCAGTTGGGCCAAGCGCCCGGCGGCAGCGCGGCTTCGTATGCGTCGATGAAGTGGGCGAGCTTGCGTGCGTCCCAAACGGACTCGATCAGCTCGAAGTTGAAGGGCAGGTGCACGCCGTCGTCGTTGCTACCGTAATAGGCGACCATGCGGGAAAGTGGCAGGCAGATCTCGCCGATCAGCACGCGCTCGTCCCCGCAGTCGTACCCGTCGGCCAGCGCGCGCATTTCGGCGATGATCTCGTGGGTGCCCGGCTGGTCGGTCGAGTGGTGTTGGAGCACCGCGAACTTCTCGCCCATGTCGGGGTGGTAGTCGGGATTGGGCGGATTGTCGGGGAAATCCGCCGCTTTCAATATGTGCCAGAGCACGTCGATCCGGAACCCGTCCACGCCGCGGTCGAGCCAGTACCGCATGACGTCGATCATCGCGCGGCGGAGGTCGGGGTTGCGCCAGTTGAGGTCGGGCTGTTCCTTCAGGAACGCGTGGTAATAATATTGGCCGCTCGCCGGGTCGTACTCCCACGCCGAGCCGCCGAAGTCGCTCGTCCAGTTATTAGGCGGGCCGCCGTCCGGAGCGGGGTCGCGCCAGATGTACCAACCGCGTTTCGGGCTGGCGCGCGAGGAGCGGCTGTCGACGAACCAGGGGTGCCGGTCCGAGCTGTGGTTCGGGACGAAGTCGAGCAACAGCTTGAGTCCGCGATCGTGCGCCGCCGCGATCAGATCGTCGAGGTCTGCGAGCGATCCGAACAACGAATCGACGCCCCGATAGTCGGCCACGTCATACCCGAAATCGGCCATCGGCGATGGGAAGATCGGCGACAGCCAGATCGCATCGACGCCGAGGTCCGCGATATGACCCAGCCGCCGGATCACGCCGCGTAGGTCGCCGACCCCGTCGCCGTCGCTGTCCTGGAACGAGCGCGGATAGACTTGGTAGACCACCCCGGCCTCCCACCAGCGCTTGGCCATGGGAAGCCTACTCCTCGACGTTGCCGGTCGCGGCCGTGCCCGGCGTCTCCTCCTCACCGCGCGACGCCCGGGCGGTCATGCCGGTCGCCGACGCATCGTCAAGCATCTGCTCGTCGGGCGCGGCTGCGGCCTCGGGCGGGAGTTCAACCGATGCATTCGCCTCGGCGGCGCGCTCCGGCGGCGCGGACGGCTCCGGATAGGCGGGTGCGGGTTCGGCCTCGGACACGGCCGATGACTCGATCGCAAGGTTCTCGGTGGCGGCTTCGGGTTCGGAGCGCGCACAGGCCGTCAGCGACAGGCTCGTGGCGGCGAACAGAAGCCAGATTGGGATGCGACGGTTCACTTTAGCTCTCCTCATTTGGCCGCGAGCACACGGCGCGCGGACCGAGCCTCGACCTTACTCGCCAGCGTCTCGTCCCAGCCATAGGGGTCGGCGCGGAAGCCGACCTGGCCGTTCGCGCCCGCGAACGCGGTCCAGTAAAGCAGGTATACCGCGACCGGGTCCGCCAACTTGGCGCGCACCGTCTTGCCCGCCGCGACGGTGGCGTCGATCGCGTCGGGCTGCCATTCGGGCGTGGTTTTCATGAGCAGCTTGGCGAGCTCGGCGGGCTTTTCCAGGCGGACGCAGCCGTGGCTCGCCAGCCGGTCGAAGCGCGAGAACGTCGCCTGGGCGGGGGTGTCGTGGAGATACACCGCGAAGTCGTTCGCGAAATCGAACTTGTAACGGCCGAGCGCGCTCTTCTCCGACGATTGCTGGAGCCGCCCGCCCTCCATCACCCGGAAGCCATTGCGCTTGAGGTAGCCGGGGCTGGCGCGCTCCTTGGGCAGCAACTCGCCCTGGGCGATCGAGGTGGGGACGTTCCAGGGCGGGTTGAGTACGACCGAGTGGATGGTCGACACCAGCATCGGCGTCTCGTTGGCGGGACGGCCCGTCACCGCCTTCATCGACATAACGGGCGCGTCGCCGTCGAACACCGTCAGCACGGCGGCGGCGATGTTGACCTGGACGCGGTTGCGCTCAAGCCGGGCGGGCAGCCAGCGCCAACGCTCCATATTGGCGGCGATCTGGCGGACGCGCGCCGGGGCGGGCACATTCAGCGCGGCGAGCGTCTGCGCACCGAGCTGGCCCGCCGGGTTCAGGCCGTAGCGCCGCTGCGCGCGGCGAACCGCGTCGAGGAGCGGCGCATCGAAATTATCGCCCGTGGCTGAAACTTGCGGGTCCTCGGCGGCAAGGCGGCGGCGGAGCAGCGCGACCGCGGGGCCGCTCGCGCCATAGGCGGGGGCCGACGTCAGCGTCGGCCAACCGCCTGCCGCGGCGATCGCGCGGTAGCGGGCGAGACCCGCGGCGAGCGCGTCGTACCCGGCATAGGGCGGCGGCAACGACGCGAACCAGGCCGCCAGTCGATCACGCGCCACCGCGTCGGCAAAGGCGGGCAACGGGTCGTAGCCCTGCGGCTTGATGCCCCAACTGCGCTGGAAGTCGCCCGCGTCGAGGCGTCCGGCGTGAACGGCGCGGGCATGGTCCAGTGCGGCGCGGACCAGGGCGTCGGGATCGGCGTCGATGGGAGCGGCGACCTGACGCAGGCCCTGGGCGACGGCGTCCTTGGCGAGGAGGTCGGCGAGCTGGGCGACTTGGGCACCGGTGAGGGTGGGGAGTGGGGCAGGAACGGCAGGCGCGGCCGAAATCGACGGCGAGGTGGGGACCGGAATGTCCTGCCCGGCGGCAGGCGTAGCGATCAGTAGGGTCGCGAGCGTCCCGGCGAGATGGCCTTTGATCAACTTCATTTCACCGACCCTGTTTTCGACTGCGCCGTCGCCTGCCTTAGCGCACACTGCGGGGGGATGAACGGGTAATTTCCGGGGTAGGGGAAGTGGTTTCGGCGAACGGGCCGACGGCCCGGCGGCCGCGGATGGATTCGTCGTAAGGCGGCATCGGAGCACCACGCTCATGCAAGCCTACCGGTCCCTTCCGCTACCTCGATCCCTCGTCCGAGGTCGTCCGAGCGGTGGCGGTCGGATCGCACCCTGGAGTGGCGATGGTGCGCCCGAAGATGCCTCTTCTCGCAGGTCACAAAACTGCAAGGCCGGCGACGCCGACCCGTCACGCCTCACTCCTAGCTCTTCGGTCAGTCTCGGGGGAACGATCGATGCCTTGCCGTCATGCGCGTCGTGCACTCGCCATGCTGCTCGCCGGGGTCGCGCCGCTCTGTCCGGCGTCCGCGCAGACGGTCGGCACGCCCGCGCCGCCGGTCGAGGGGACGGCCGAGGAGCCGGCGGGCCCCGACCAGGGAACCGGCGCGGCGGACATCGTCGTCACCGGCCAGCGCCGTGCGCAGCAGGAGTCGATCGCGACCAAGCGCGAGTCGTTCGCCATCGTCGACGCGGTGTCGTCCGACGACATCGGCAAGCTGCCCGACCACAACACGGCCGCCGCGCTGCGCCGCATTCCCGGCGTATCGGTGCAGGAGGACCAGGGCGAACCGCGCTTTCCCGTGATCCGTGGGCTGTCGTCGACCTACAATCGCACCACCGTCGACGGCGCGATCGTGTCGGCGGTCGACGAGGGCGGGCGCACCGTGCCGCTGGACATCATCCCATCGGTGATGGCGGGCCGGATCGAGGTCATCAAGACCGTCCAGCCCGAGAACGATGCGAACGCGATCGGCGGCATCATCAACATCGCCACGCGCAGCGCCTTCGATGCCAAGCGCCCGTTCTTCAACGGCATCGCGTCCTACGGCGTCTACGAGCAGAATGGCGATGTCAGGAACGACAAGCCCTCGCTCCGCCTCGCCTTTGCTACCGGGCGGACGTTCGGCCCCGACGATCGTTGGGGCATCGTGCTGGGCGCGAGCTACGAACAGCTCGATTACGACATACCGCAGGTCGAGGTCGCGACCCCGTCGGTCCGTGAGTACACGGCGGCGGGCGTACCGGTGAACTCGGGCGCGGCGAGCGGCAACGGCATCCAGGTGCCCGTCCAGTTGCGGCTGTTCTGGTACAACAACACCAAGGAGCGCGCGGGGGCCAACGCCAAGCTCGAATACCGGAACGGCGACGAGTTCCGTTGGGAGCTGAGCGGCATCTACGCGCGGACGCAGGACGACGAGGAGCGGATCGAATTCCGCACAGAACCGCTCGGCAACGTCGCAAACCAGACCCCGACCGGTGGTAGCTTCGCGCGCGGCCGCAACATCATCCAGCTCAATCAGCCGATCACCAACCGCGAGATCGTCGTCGGCCGCACCGCGTTCGACTGGAACGCGAGCGACCGAACCCGGATCGACGGCGACGCGATCTATTCGCAAGGGCGGCTATATGTCCCCAACACCTCCATCGAGTTCCGTACGCGCGACGCCCAGGGCGCGAATTACGGCTTCACCTACGATACGAGCGACTTCTATCCGATCTTCACGCCCGTAAACGAGGCCGCGAATCGCAACCCGGCGAACTTCCTTCTTCAGCAACAGCGCGACCAGGCGCTCCGCACGTTCGAGAAGAGCGGGCAGCTCCGCCTGAACGCCGCCTTCGATGACGGCGCGGGGCTCCGGGCCAAGGCGGGCGGCGTGGCGCGAACGACGCGGCGGCGGTTTAGCAACAGCCAGACCAACTTCACCGCGGGCACCGGCTTCACTTACACGCTCGATCAGGTCGACGGCGAGGGCCCCGAGAAGCTGATCCAGGGCCGCTACCGGCTGACGCCGCGGATCGACGTGGGTCAAGCGATCGACTTCTTCGACGCCAATCGGGCGCGCTTCACGACGAGTCGGACGCCGGGGACGGGCAACTACACGCTCCAGGAGGATGTGTATGCGGGCTACCTTCAGGGCAGCTACACGATCGACACGCTGACCTTGCTCGCGGGGCTGCGTTACGAGCGGACCGATGTGTCGAGCCAGGCGTTTCGCGCGCTGCGCGGCGTGCTGAGCCAGGTCGGGAACGATGGCGGTTACGACAATTGGCTGCCCGGCGCGCATCTGCGCTGGAACGCGATGGAGGACGTCGTCGTCCGCGCCGCCTACACCAACACGATCGGTCGGCCCGATTACGCCTCATTGGTGGCGAGCGAAAATCTGAGCTTCGACGGCAGCCAGCCGACCTTGTCGCGTGGCAATCCGGGGTTGCGGCCGCGCCAAAGCGAGGGGTTCGACGCGTCGCTCGAATATTACCCGCGCGGCGGCGTGGTCTCGATCGCGTTGTTCTCGAAGGATATCGAGGACGAGATCTTCACGCTGACCGGGACCGAGACGCTCGATGTCGGGCGCGGCGCGGAAGCGGTAATCGTCACCACGCCTCGCAACGCCGAGACCGCGACGATCCGCGGGGTGGAGCTGAACCTGCAGCAGGCGCTGACCTTCCTGCCCCAGCCGTTCGACGGGCTCGGAGTCTTCGCCAACGCTACCTTCCTCGACACGCGCTTCACCTTCCGCACCGCGGTCGGCCCGCGCGTGACCGGGCTGTTCCTGCAACCCGACGCCACCGCCAACGCGACGGTCTATTACCAGCGCGGGCGGTTCGAGGGCCGCGTGTCCTGGAACTATATCGGCGGGTTCCTGGAGACGATCAACGATACGATCCCCAATGCCGATCAATATTGGAAGGAGCGATCGACCTTCGACGCCAACATCAGCTACCGGATCACGCCGCGGCTGACGATCTATGCCGAGGGGCAGAACCTGTCCGACGCCGGCCGCCGCGAGCTGACCGGGCCTGGGCAGACGTTCCTCCAGGAGTCGGCGGAGTACGGCCGGACGTTCTTCGCCGGCGTGACCGCGAACTTCTGATGCGCGCCGTGCTGCTCGCCGCCGCACTCGCAGGCGGCGCGACCGCGGAGACCGTACGTCGCCTGCCCGCGCCCGAAGCGCGCCAAGGCGTCGCGGTTGGCCCGCGCGATCTCTACGCGGTCGCGAACTTCCGCATCGCGCGGTACGACAAGCGCACGGGCGAGCGCCGCGCTGCATGGGAGGGCAACAAGGCCCGCTTTCCGCATATCAACTCCTGCGCGGTGATCGCGCGCGACCT
Organism: uncultured Sphingomonas sp.; assembly: GCF_964235535.1. Classification (GTDB taxonomy): domain Bacteria; phylum Pseudomonadota; class Alphaproteobacteria; order Sphingomonadales; family Sphingomonadaceae; genus Sphingomonas. The sequence continues at coordinate 16,339 of NZ_CAXSBH010000014.1, read as the reverse complement.
GGTCTGCGCGGCGTCGAACTTTCCGGCGGTGCCGCACTGGAGCGCGGTCGAATTCTTCGATCCCGTAACGCTCGCGCATCGCCGCACCATATCGCTCGGGCAGGGCATAGGCTCCCTGACCTGGGTCGACCGGCGCGGGGGCGCGTGGTGGGCCATGTTCGCCAATTACGACGGCAAGGGCGGCGAGCCCGGACGCGACCATCGCCATACGCTGCTGGTCCGCTTCGACGACCAGTGGCGACGGACCGAGAGTTGGGCCTTGCCAGTGACGGTGCTCGCCCGCATCGCTCCGATGAGCGTGTCGGGCGGCGGCTGGGGTCCCGACGGGCGGCTCTACCTCACCGGGCACGACCGGCCCGAGCTGTATGCGGTGACGCTGCCCAAGGGCGGGGCGGTGCTCGACCATGCAGGTACCTACCCAATCGAGGCAGCGGGCCAGGCGATCGATTGGGACGAGGCCGATCCCGGCACTCTCTACGGGATCGACCGATCAGGCGGACGCATCCTCGCCATGCGGCCGGCTGTCGGTCGAGGCACGCCCGTCACGAAAGCGTCGCCGGACGCCGCCCTTGACCAATGAGCTAAGTCCACATTCCGCAAGGATCGATCCGGCGGCGTCCAGCCCGGCGGTTCCATGCCGCCGGACCCGGACAGCGTATCCCCGGAAGCCTTCCAACGGTCATCGAACATGCGGATAATGGTCGCCCAGCCGCTTCCTGATGCCCAGCGCCCAATTGACGCCGACCCGGAGATACAGCCAGTTCGCCCGCCACTCGCCCCACGCGGCGACGCGCCGATCGGAGGTGATGATCACCCGGTTGACGAGGCGCACGCGACCGAATCGGGCGAGCTTGATGCACAGGTCCGCCTCCTCCATTACGGCTATGCCCTCGTCGCAGCCGCCGACGGCAAGAAACTGGTCGCGCCGGAAAAACATAGCGTGATCGCCGAACAACAGGCGCACGCCGCGTACGAACAGGTGCGGGCGGAACAGCAGCGGCGCGTACCAGGTCTTGATCCAGTTATGGAACGAGGTCGCCCAGCGCACCTTTTCCGGCCCGCTCAGGAGCGGCGTGAAGCCCGCGAGCGCCACCCGCGGGTCGGAAAGCGTGCGGCGCACGACCGCGACCAAGTCGTCGGGTGGTAGCGTGTCGGCGTGGAGCACGCAGACGAACGGGCTATTGGCCTCGGCGACACCGCGATTGACCTGTGTCGCACGGCCCGGCGCATGCTCAACGACGACGAAGCCTAACATCCGGGCGAAATCGGCGGTGCCGTCGGTGCTCCCGCCATCGACAAGGATCAGCTCGGCCGGCCGCGGATCGAGCGCGGCCAGGAGGCGAGCCAGCCGTGGAAGCGTCGTCGCCTCGTCGAGCGTGGGGATGACGATCGCCACGGCCACGGCCTCCGTGATCATCGGGCGAGGTCCGGCCAGCGCGCCAGATCCTGCGGCCGATCCAGGTCGGCGAGCTCGGAAAGCAGCACGGGTTCGATCCCGGCCGTCCGAAGGCGGGCCAGCGTCTGCGCGAACACCGCGTCCGTGCCCCAATCGACGCCGTCGAACACGCCGGGCACCGCGCGCGCGAGGCCGAGCAGCCAATAGCCCCCATCCTCCGCACGCCCGATCACGGCGGGAGCGCGATCCAGCTCGGCGGCGGCGGCGCTGAGATGCCCCGGCGACAGATCGGGCGCGTCCGAGCCGATGAACAGCGTGGGATAAGGCGGCCCCGCGCGCGCCAGTCGTTCGCCGAGGTCGCCGTCACCCTGATCGACTACCGACAGGGTCCCGAGCCAGTCTTGGAACGCCACCGCGTCCGCACCCGTCGTGCGGAGTTCGAACGGCAGCCCGGAAGCCTTCACCGCACGAAGCGTTCGTTCGACCAGCTGGCGATGAAGCGCCGCCGAGCCCGCCGCGCCCAAAGCCGGGATCAGACGCGTCTTGGCCCGGCCCGGCGTCGGATAGCGGGCAAAGACGGCGACGCGCGGTTCACTCGGCCGGGACATAACCCGCCCCGATCGCGTAGGCCGCGAGCCGTTGGAGGAATGCGTCGTCGGTCGGCGGGCAGCTCCGTCCGGTGAACGCCCGGGCGCGTTCGTCGGCGAAGTGGGGATCGTGCCGAAAGTAGCTGGCATAGAGTCCGAGCACGCGTTCGTGGAGCCTGCGCTCGCGCGGCGGCAACAGGGCCGGATCGAACGCGGCCGGTTCGATCAACTCGGCCTTTGCGAACTGCGGCCAGGCGGAAATCGCATCGCGGAAGCGGCCGACGGAGACGGGCGCGCCCGAGACGAGGTGAAACACGCCGCCGTCCGCCTCATGGATCTGCTCGGCCAAGTCGACCAGCCCGGCCGCGACATGGTCGATGGGCACCAGATCGAGCGTCGCATTCGGGGTCGCGGGGATCGTCCCGACCCGGCCGGTCGCGAGCAGGCGGAATATGGCATAGAAAGTGTCGAAACTGCGGATCGCGCCCGTCGTCCAATCGCCGACCACGATGCCGGGGCGCGCGATCGCACAAGGCAGGCCGGAGGCGCGGACGATCTCCTCGGCCGCCGCCTTGCTCGCCTCATAACCGTTGGCGTGGTCGAGCCGGCCGCCGAGCGGCGTCTCCGGGACCGGTCCGTCGCGCTTGCCCCAGGCGTAAGCGGTGCTCACCTGCAGCAACGGCAGGCGGGCGCGGCGCGCCAATTCGACCGCGTGCCGCGTCCCGTCCACATTGACCGCCCGATGGATGGCGGGGGCGAGGTCGAACCCGGTCGCCGCAGCGCAGTGGACCAGCAGGTCGTGCCCACACGCCACCTCCTCCGCCGCGACCTCGTCCAGCCCGAAGTCGGCGCAGGTAATGTCGCCGGACAGCAACGCGATCCTGCCTTCGGGCAGCAGCCGGCCGTCGTTCCGCCGCACCTGGCGGTTGCGATTGACGAGCGCGGTGACGTGGTGCCCGCAGTCGAGGAGTCTTCCCGCCAACTCGCCGCCGAGCAGTCCGGAGGCGCCCGTCAACAGGATGCGGCTGGCGGTAAGAGGCGCGGCCATCGCACGCGCTTAGGCCGGAAGCGAAGCGGCGAACAGGCCTGCGAGTGGCGGGTCGGCGACCGTGACTCCATATGCGGATCATGGTCGATCATCCCGCCGCAGCCGCCAGCCCGTTCCGCCGCGCGGACCGGAGCCCGATCGACCCGGCCAAGTTCCGCGACCCCCTCGTCACCGCCAAGGGCGAGCGCCGCGCGGTCGCGCCGATGACGGGGCTGACCACCCTCTGGTTCAACACCGGCACGCTGTGCAATCTCGCCTGCGCCACCTGCTATATCGAGAGCTCGCCACGGAACGACGCGCTGGTCTACCTCACGGCCGCCGAGGTTACCGCCTATCTCGACGAGGTCGCGGCCGAGCGCTTGCCCGTATGCGAGATCGGCTTCACTGGCGGCGAGCCGTTCATGAACCGCGACATCGTCGCGATGCTGGACGAGGTGCTGGAGCGAGGCTTCGACGCATTGGTGCTCACCAACGCGATGCGGCCGATGCGCCGTTTCGAGCGAGAGCTCGCGACATTGCGCGCCCGTCATGGCGACCGGCTGACGATGCGCGTCAGCCTCGACCATCATTCGCGGGCCGTGCACGAGGCGGAGCGCGGCGCCGATACGTGGGACAAGGCGGTTGACGGTCTCCGCTGGCTGGCGTCGGAAGGGTTCCGCCTCGCGGTCGCCGGCCGCGCGCTGCCGGGCGAGGCGGAGGTCGACGCGCGGATCGCCTATGCTCGGCTGTTCGCCGGGCTTGGACTGCCGATCGACGGCGCCGACCCGTCGCGTCTCGTCCTGTTTCCGGAGATGGACGTGGCGACCGACGTTCCGGAGATCAGCGACGGCTGCTGGTCCATCCTGAACCTGTCGCCCGCATCCGTTATGTGCGCCTCGAGCCGCATGGTCGTGAAACGCCGGGGCGAGACGCGGCTCAGCGTCGCCGCCTGCACGTTGCTGCCCTACGATCCCGGTTTCGATATGGGGTCGACGCTGGCGGGGGCGATGCGGCCGGTGGCGCTCAATCACCCGCATTGCGCGCGCTTCTGCGTTCTGGGCGGGGCGAGTTGCAGCGGCTAGCGGAGCACGCGCCCGGCCACGGCGTCCAACGTCGCGACCAGCGCCGGGTCGCGGTGGGCGGGGTCGGTGATCAGCGCGAAGTCGAGCACCGTGTCGAGCGGCGACGCGGTGCGCTCGGGCGGCAGCAGCCGTGCCAGCTCCTCGACCAGCCGCCGCGCGACCGACGCGTTCGCGCCCAATCGCGCGATCACGTCCGCCACCTCGACGGGCGCTACGTCCGAGCGCCAGCAATCGTAATCGGTAACCATGCCGACCAGCGCGTACGGCAGCTCGGCCTCGCGCGCGAGCTTGGCTTCCGGCATCGCGGTCATGCCGATCACGTCGCAGCCCCATTGTCGGTACAGCGCCGACTCCGCCCTCGACGAGAATTGCGGTCCCTCCATCGCGAGATACGTGCCGCCCTTCGCCGTCGGCGCACCCGCGGCCGCCGTGGCATCGGCCGCGAAGGCGGACAGGCGCGGGCAGACGGGCTCCGCCATCGACACATGCGCGACGAGGCCGGGGCCGAAAAAGCTCGACGGCCGAGCGACCGTATGGTCGACGAACTGGTCGACGACGACGAAACGTCCGGGCTCAAGCTCCTCGCGCAACGAGCCCACCGACGAGATCGCCAGCACGTCGGTGCAGCCCGCGCGCTTCAACGCGTCGATATTGGCGCGCGCGTTGACCGCGCCGGGCGGCAGGCGGTGGCCGGGGCCGTGGCGGGGGAGGAACACGAAACGGACGGCACCGATCCGCCCGCACAGCAACGTGTCCGACGGCTCGCCAAAGGGACCGTCGATCGTTCGGCGCTCGGGCTCCTCCAATGCGTCGATCGCGTAGAGTCCCGACCCACCGATCACGCCGATCGTCCATCCGCCCACGCGCGCCGCCTTTCCATCCGTCCAACCCGCCCCTAGCCTTAGCGCATGGTCCTCGCTCCTCAACCCAAACTACATCTGGCGGGCACGTACGGTCGGCGCGTGGGCGCGTCGCTCCGGCGCGTGTGGGAGAACGTTTACGACTGGGAGCACCTGGCGCATCTGCATGACGGCAGCTTCATCGCGTGCGATCTCCTGGATCGCGGTGCCTGGGGCTGGCGCGCGCGGCTCGTGCTGGCGAACCGTGACGAGCAGTTGACCGAGCTGCGAGCGGACCGCGACGACGGCAGCTATGTCTCGACCACGCTCGAAGGCAAGGGCGCGGGTACGCAGATCAGGGTGAAGTTGGCGCCCGTCGCGCCGCACGTCACGGACATGTCCGTGGAATTCCATGTGCCGGAGACCCGGCCCGACCGCCTCGACGAGATCGGCCGGGCCTATGCCGCTATCTATGCGCGGTTGTGGGACGAAGACGAGGCGATGATGCGCGAGCGCGAGCGGATGCTGTCCGCGTCGACGGCCGCGTCCGATATGCCGGCCCGGCTCGACCTTGGCCGCGAGGTGGAGTCGCGGGCGCGGCTACCGGTATTCTTCGAATGGGGTGCTCGATCGTTTCGGTTGGTCGCGCTGGAAGGCAGGCTGGTGGCGCATGCGACCGTCTTCCCGCATTGGCTGGGACCGCTGGGCAACGCGCCCGTCGTCGCGGGAGCGGTCCGCTGTCCCTGGCACGGCTACCTGTTCGACATCGTGACGGGCACGTGCGTGGGCAGGCCCGGGCTCACCCTCGATCGAGCGCCGCACATCACCGTGGAGGGCGGGCGGGTGACGGCGGCTGTCGAAAGTCTGGCCTGACGTATGGACGGGCGATCCGGGGATCGGATCGCTTAAGCGACGATCGAGCTCCACCGCGCGACCTTAATAGGTCGGATCGGGTATCTCCGCCCGCGCGTGCGCCAGCGCTTCGGACCACCGCCGGGCCAAGTCCCGGAAATACTCGTCGTCGTCCGTAATGCGTCGGACGCTTTCACCGCCACGCTGTCCGTTTCGGATCACGAGCAGATCGAGCGGCGGGCCGACCGCCAGGTTCGAGCGCATGGTCGAGTCGAAGGAAATGAGCGCGATCTTGATCGCCTCGGGTATCGGGCAGGAATGACGAAGGGCCCGGTCGAGGATGGGTTTGCCGTATTTCGTCTCGCCGATCTGTAGGTAGGGCGTATCGGGTCCGCACTCGATGACGTTGCCCGCGGCGTAGACGAGGAACAGCCGCGGCGGCTCGTCGCCGACCGCGCCGCCGATCAGCAACGTCGCATCGAAATTGACGTTCTCCTGCTGCAGCCCCGACAGGGCGTCGCGCGACATGCGGATCGCACGGCCGGCCGCCAGGGCCGCGGCGAAGATGGAGGGGACGGTCAGGAAGGTGTCGAGCTCGCCCGTCTCCGGATTTAGGACACCGCCCTCCAGCCGCTGCATCGCGGCCTGAGTGGTCGACAGGCTGCCCGCCGACGCGATCGCGACCAAGCGGTCCGGCGGGTTCGCGACGATGCGCAGCTTGCGATAGGTGGAGATGTTGTCGACGCCCGCATTGGTACGGGTGTCGGCCAGCATCACCAGGCCGTCTTCCACGAGCATTCCGAGGCAGTAGGTCATGGGCGTCTCACCCTTGGCTTTGGGATTGGAAGGTGCCGGCGTCCTGTCCTTGCCACTGGCGTGGCGAGGGGCCGGCGTTGACGGTCACGTGCATGTGTTCGGTTCCGCCCCCGCGCCGCGCGCCGCGGATAGGGGCCGCGTCCAGATAGTCGAGGCCGACCGCGATGCGCAGGTGGCGATCGGTCGCGGAGATGCCGTTGGCGGGATCGAACGCGACCCAGCCCAGGTCCGGCACCAGCGCCTCGGCCCAGGCATGGGCGGCATCCTGCGTGTCGTCCCTGGCGAGATGGCCGGAGACGTAGCGCGCGGGGTGCCCCATCGCACGCGCGGCGGTGACGAAGATGTGCGCGAAATCCTGGCAAACGCCGTGGCCGGCGACGAGCGCGGCCGCGGCGGTGGTGGCGCTGTCGGTCGCGCCGACCTCGAAGCGGAGTTCGTCGTGGATGGCGGCGTTCAAGGCGTGAAGCGCGGCGAGCGGAGGTTCGGCGGCGAAACGCCGCGCCCAGGCTACGAGCTCGGGCGTGGCGGCCGTGAGCGTCGTCGCACGAAGGTAGACGGGCGCGGGAAGCGGCTCGGGCGCGCGGATCAGGCCGGCGGTGTCCTGGATCTCCGCCTCGCCGGCGACGCCGATCGTCAGCGTGGAGAGCGGCCCATCGGCGTAAAAGGCGGCGACGCGGTTGCCGAACGCGTCGCGGCTTTCGCGCAGGGTCCCGTCGACGTCGATGTCGATCCGCCAGTCGCCCACATGCTGACCATCATGGTCGCAAGGGCGCAGCCGCAGCAGCTGGACCAGCCCGGATGCGGGAGCGTCGTAGCGGTAGGTGGTGCGGTGATCGACCCTGATGCGCATCAGAACAGATACTGTTCGGCGACGAGCTCGCCCAAGCGATTGTTGTCGTCGAGGAAGTCCTGGATGCGTTCATGCAGCCCGGCGGCGAAGATGCCCTCGATGTTGGCGCTCGAGAGGCGGGATGCGATCGCGACGGCTTGGCGGTGCGCGGGGCCGCGGCGACCGCGGACATGGGCGAGCTGGTCCAGGTAGCGCACCGAGTCGTGCGCACAGGTGCTGAGCGAACGCGGCATGGTGCGGTTCAGGATCAACAGGTCGGCGACCAGCCAGGGTTTTACGCCGTCCCGGTAGACGTGGCGATAGGCGGTCAGCGCGGACACGGTGCGCAGGATGGTGGTCCACTGGAAATAATCGAGGCTGCCGCCGACCGGCTCGGTCCGGGGGAGCAGCAGGTGATATTTGACGTCGAGCAGCCGCGCGGTGTTGTCGGCGCGCTCGATCGCGGCGCCCAGCCTGATAAACCAATAGGCGTCGTCGCGTAGCATGGTCCGGTGGTTGGCACCGTCGAAGGAGAGGACGGCGGCCTTTACCCAGTCGAGCAGGCGGTTCAGCGTGACAAGCCCGTCGAGCGCGGGGCCGAAACGTTCGACCTCGAGCCAGGCGGTGTTGATCGCCTCCCATACCTCGGCGGTCAGCGCGGTGCGGACGGCGCGGGCGTTGGTGCGCGCTTGTTCGATGCATGAGCGCATGGAGGACGGGTTGAGCGGATCGAGCGACAGATATTGCAGGGCCGTCACCTCCGCGAGCTCGGGATGCGCGACCGCATACGGCGCGTCCACCCCGGCCGCCGCCAGTGCCCCACGCCACGCGGCGACGTCGCCGCCGTAACCGGACGGCATGGCGGCGAGGCGCAAGGTCGCCTCGACCAGGCGCGACACGAAGTCGGCGCGCTCGACATAGCGACCCGTCCAGAACAGCGCGCCGGCGGTGCGGGACAGCATCAGGCGCGTTCCTCAGTCATCTAGCACCCAAGTGTCCTTGGTGCCGCCGCCCTGGCTGGAATTGACCACCAGCGAACCGGGGCGGAGCGCGACGCGGGTCAGGCCGCCCGGAACGATCTTGGTGCCCGTCGCGCCGGTAAGGACGAATGGGCGCAGGTCGACATGCCGCGGCGCCAGTCCCTCATCGGCGAGCGTGGGGCAGGTGGACAGCGCCAGCGTGGGCTGGGCGATGAACTTGTCGGGCGTGGCGGCGAGCTTGGCGCGGAACTCGGCGATCTCCTCCGACGTGGCGTGGGGGCCGACGAGCATGCCGTAGCCGCCCGACCCGTCCACCTCCTTGACGACGAGCTCGGGCAGCCGGTCGAGGACATGGGCGAGCGCGTCGGGTTCGCGGCACCGCCAGGTGGGAACGTTGGGCAGGATGGCGTCGCGGCCGGTGTAGAAGCGGACGATCTCGGGCATGTAGCTATAGATCGCCTTGTCGTCGGCGATGCCGGCACCGACCGCGTTGGCGACGCTCAAATTGCCGGCCGCGTGCGCCGCCATCAGGCCGGGAACGCCGAGCATCGAGTCGGGGCGGAAGACGAGCGGGTCGAGATAGGCGTCGTCGACCCGGCGATAAAGGACGTCGACGCGCTTGGGCCCTTCCGTGGTGCGCATGAACAGGATGTCGTCGGACACGAACAGGTCGTTGCCCTCGACAAGTTCGACGCCAAGCTTGTCGGCCAGGAAGCCGTGTTCGTAATAAGCCGAGTTGTGGAAGCCCGGAGTGAGCACGGCCACCGTCGGATCGCCGGTGCAGCGCGGCGGCGCGACCGAACGGAGGGTTTGAAGCAGGGCCTCCGGATACTCCTCGATCGGCGCCACGCGGTGGCGCTCGACGAGCTCGGGCAGGAGGCGGTGCATCACCTCGCGGTTCTCGAGCATATATGAGACGCCCGACGGGGTGCGCACATTGTCCTCGAGCACGTGGAACTCGTCGGCACCGGTGCGGACCAGATCGATGCCGGCGATGTGGACGTAGATGCCGTGGGCGGGTTTCAGACCGATCGCGGGAAGCAGGAACTGCGGATTTCGAAGGATCAGGTCCTCCGGAAGGACGCCGGCGCGGATGATGTCGCGCGTGCCGTACATATCCCCCAGGAACGCGTTCAGCGCGGTCACGCGCTGGACCAGCCCCGCTTCCAGTCGGGTCCATTCCTTGCGCGACAGCACGCGGGGCACGATATCGAAGGGGATCAGGCGTTCGCCGGCGTCGGCGTCGCCATAGACGGCGAAGGTGATGCCGATCCGGCGGAAGAACAGCTCGGCCTGGGCGCGGCGGGTCTGGAGGAATTCGTCGGGCGACTCTCTAAGCCAGAGCGCAACGGCGGCGTAGCAGTCGCGGGGTCCCTCAAGCTCCCCCGAGTGCCCGGTCATCTCATTGAATGCGTTGACGTCCAAGCTCGGCCCTCGCGTTGTCGCGGGGAGTTTGTGCGCTGCGGCGAACAAGCGCAAGCGCCTCCGTGATGTTTCCAACCCGGAAACACGCCCCGCTTGGTTTCCGATATGGAGCCCGTCGGGTAACGGCTCCGGCGACATCTCCACGCACGCGCAAGGCCCGAACCGCGGACGACACACTTAGCGGCTGATATGTCGTGGCTCTGCGCGCTAATTCGCAGCTTTCCGGCAATAACGGGCGGCTTGGTGACCCCTACGAGAATCGAACTCGTGCTTTCGCCGTGAGAGGGCGACGTCCTAACCGCTAGACGAAGGGGCCATGAGCGGAGGTATGCGGATACGGGGCGGGCCGAGATTCGTCAAGGGCGGGTCGTTAGGCCGCGGCGCTCCGGCGTTCGCTCATCTCGGCGTTCAGCATCTCCGCCAGCGAGAACGCCAGCTCCAGAGACTGCCCCGCATTCAACCTCGGGTCGCAGTGGGTATGATAGCGATCGGCGAGCGACTGGTCGGTGACGTCGACCGCGCCGCCGGTGCATTCGGTCACGTTGCTGCCGGTCATCTCCGCATGGATGCCGCCCGCATGCGTGCCCTCCGAGCGGTGGACGGCGAAGAACGCGCGGACCTCGGCTAGGATACGGTCGAATGGGCGGGTCTTGTAGCCGCTGGCGGACTGCACCGTGTTGCCGTGCATCGGGTCGCAGGACCAGACGACCGGGTGGCCCTCGCGCGTGACGGCGCGGATCAGGCGGGGGAGGTGGGCCTCCACCTTGTCATGGCCGTAGCGGGTGATGAGGGTGACGCGGCCGGACGCGCGGGTAGGGTTGAGCGTGTCGAGCAGCCGAAGAAGGATATCGGGATCGAGCGACGGCCCGCATTTCACGCCCACCGGATTGCCGACCCCCCGCAGGAACTCGACATGCGCCGATCCCTCGAAGCGGGTGCGGTCGCCGATCCACAGGAAATGCGCCGACGTGTCGTACCAGTCGTTCGTGAGCGAGTCCCGCCTGGTCATCGCCTGCTCGTAAGGGAGCAGCAGCGCCTCGTGGCTGGTGTAGAACTGCGTCTGCGCCAGTTGCGGCACGGTTTCCGGGTCGATGCCGCAAGCGCGCATGAAATCCAGCGCCTCGCCGATACGGTCGGCGGTCTCGCGGTATTTGCGCCCCCAAAGGCTCGCGCCCAGGAAATCATGCGTCCAGCGATGGACCTGGTGGAGGTTCGCATACCCTCCTTGCGCAAAGGCGCGTAGCAGGTTGAGCGTGGCAGCGGACTGCGAATAGGCGCGGATCATCCGCTCCGGATCGGGCGTGCGGGCCGCGAGCGTGGGGGCGATGTCGTTGACGTTGTCGCCGCGGTAGGACGGCATCTCGACGCCGCCCACGGTCTCGGTCGGGGCTGAGCGGGGCTTGGCGAACTGGCCCGCCATCCGGCCGAGCTTCACGACCGGCAGCTTGGACGCGAAGGTGAGCACGACCGCCATCTGAAGGATGACGCGGAAGGTGTCACGGATGTTGTCGGGGTGGAACTCGGCGAAACTTTCCGCGCAGTCGCCGCCCTGGAGCAGGAACGCCTCGCCGCGCTGGACGCGGGCGAGATCGGCCGTGAGGTTGCGCGCCTCGCCCGCGAAGACGAGCGGGGGGTAGGTGCGCAGCGTCTCGGTCGCGGCGTGGAGCGCGGTCGGGTCGGGGTAGGTCGGAAGCTGGCGGGCTTCGGCCCGCATCCAGCTGTCGGGAGCCCAGGTGGCGGGCATGGCGGTTCTCCGTTTCGCGGCCTCTCCTAATACCCCGCTTCCAGATCCGCCACGTTCTTCATGCGTCCACCGGCGCGATAGGCGTCGAGGTTGGCGAGGAACAACTCGCCCGCGCGCTGGAACATCTTGGTCTGGCTGCGGCCCGACAGATGCATGGTCAGCATGCAGTTGGGTGCGGTCCAGAGCGGGTGCCCGGGCGGCAATGGCTCGGGGTTGGTCGGGTCGAGGAACGCGCCGCCGATCGCGCCGGAGCGGAGCGCGGCCAGCAGCGGCTCCTCGTCCACCATGTCGCCGCGCGCGATGTTGACGAGCCAAGCGCCGGGCTTGAACCGCGCGAGTTCGGCCGTGCCGATCATCGCCTTGGTGTCGGGCGTGGACGGGGCGGCGAGGATCACCCAATCGAATTCGGGCAGGCGCTCGCGCCATGCGTCGGGGGTAAGCGTGCCGGACGCGCCCGAGCGGGTGACGCCGGTCACTGCGACGCCGAACGCTGCGAGCCGCTCGCTGATCAGTCGGCCGATCGCGCCGTAGCCGATGATGATCGCGCGTGTCCCGAAAAGCTCGATCTTGCCCGGCGCGTCGGCCAGCCAGTCGCCGCGGCGTTGCGCGCGGACGACCTCGTCGAACCGCTTGGCGGCGGCGAGGACGCCCATGACCGCATACTCGGCCACCGCGATCGCGTTTATCCCGACGCCGTTGGTCAGGATCACGCCTCGCTCGCGTAGCCAGTCGAGCGGGAACGCGTCGAGCCCGGCATAGATGGTCGATACCCATCTCAGGCCCGGCCCGCCCGCGCGGACCGCATCGGCAACGAGGCTTGTCGGCTGCATGTCCACCCAGGCAATCTCGGCGTCGGCGATGCCGGCGGCGGCCTCACGCGGCGATGCGAACCAGGCGACCTTCAGATCGTCCGGAAGCCGGGCCTCGAGGAGCGGACGGGCGAGCGCGGGGAGGACGGCCTTCATGCATCTATCGCCTTGGATTCGAGGTCGCGGCGATCGCGTCGGGTCATGGGCCGCCAGCGCACGCCCAGGCTGATGACCAGCGGCCAGAACAGCGTATTGCCGATGTCGCTCAGCGTGTCGCCCCAACGCATGCCATATGCGAGGAAGTCGAGCAGCTCGTTGCCGAACTCGGCCAGCGCGACGAACGCGAAGGGCACTAGGGTGGCGAGCGAGCGGCCGGTGACGACGCGCGCGATCATCAGCACGGCGAGCCCGGCATGGATGTGGAGGATCGCATCGGGCAAGCCGGTGCCGTCGCCGACCCACAGGATCAGCCTTTGATAGAGCGCCGGGATGTCCGTCACGCGCGCGGCCTCCAATCCCAGCCGAGCTCGTCGCCGTCCATGACCTCGATTTCGGCCGCGGCGAGCTCGTCGCGGATCGCGTCGGACCGCGCGAAGTCGCGCGCGGCGCGCGCCTCGCGGCGCTCGGCCAGCTTGGCCTCCACAGCGGCCTCGTCGAGAATCGCATCGGCGGGGCGGGTCCTCAGCGCGGCGCGGTCGAGCGCGAGGAGGTCGAGCCCGAGCACCTTATCCATTCGGCCCACGCCCACCAGGACGGCGGCGGGCGGCAGCTTCCGGAGCGCGAGCAACTCGTCGAGCGCCACCAGCGCGCGCGGGGTGGCTAGATCGTCGCACACAGCCTCATCGAACCGGGCGAGCAGCGCCTCGACCGCCGGCGGCGCGGGCGTATCGTCGACCGCCTCACCCGCGCGTGCGCGCGACGCCGCGGTCGCCTGGACCAACCGCTTCAGCCGGACGGTCGCGGCGACCAGGCCGTCCCAGCCGAACTCCATCTCCGACCGGTAATGCGCCTGGAGGCACATCAGACGGAAGGCGAGGGGGTGGAACCCGCGGCGGACCAGCGCGCCAAGCGTCAGGAACTCGCCGGACGATTTGGACATCTTGCCCGATCGTTCGACTAGGAAGTTGTTGTGCATCCAGACCGTCGCGCCCGTGTCCGCGCAGCCGCAATAGGCCTGGTTCTGCGCGATCTCGTTGGGATGGTGGATCTCGCGGTGGTCGACGCCGCCGGTATGGATGTCGAACCGCTCGCCCAGATACAGCCTGCTCATCACCGAGCATTCCAGATGCCAGCCGGGTGCCCCGCGACCCCAGGGCGAGTCCCACTCCATCTGTCGGTTCTCATGCGCGGCGGACCGGCGCCAAATCGCGAAATCCTGCGGATGCCGTTTGCCCGCGACCGGGTCGATCCGGTGCTCGCCCTCGTCGTCCCGCGCGCGCGCCAGGCGGCCGTAATCGGGCACCGTAGACGTATCGAAATACAGGCCCGTATCGAGTAAGTAGCAGTGCCGGTCGGCGATCGTCTCGGCAAAGGCGATCATCTCCGCAATGTGATCGGTCGCGAGCGGCATGCGGGTGGGCTGGACGATGCGGAGGTCGGCCAGATCGCGCTGGAAGGCGGCGGTGTAGGTCCGCGCGATCGTCCAGATATCCCCGCCGGCCTCCCGCGCGCGCGCTTCCATCTTGTCCTCGCCCTCGTCGGCGTCGGATTGCAGGTGGCCGACATCGGTGATGTTCATCACATGGGTGACGGGATGATCCCTCCAGCGCAGCGTGCGCGCCAGCGTGTCGGTGAAGACGTACGCACGCAAATTGCCGAGATGCGCATAATCGTAAACGGTCGGTCCGCAGGAATAGACGCGCACATTCGCAGGGTCGATCGGGCGGAACGGTTCCACCGCGCGGGACAGGCTGTTGTAAAAGCGGAGAACGGGGCGGGTCATGGACGAGGCCTTAGTCACCGCCGGTCGCGCGGGCTAGCGTGGTGCGGTGACCGGCTATACGGGCTCGCCCAATGCGCTACCTGCCGATTCTCGCCGCCCTGTCGATTTGCGCGGCGGCGTTTTCGGATGTCGGCCGCGCCGCCGACGGGCCGCCCGACGCGGCGTGGTTCTCGCGGCTGAGGCAAGCCGACGGACGGCTGGCGGCGATCGCGCACCGGCTGGTCACGCGCAACGTCTCGCTATGCGCGGAGCGGCAGCCCGCGACCGGACTGGTACTCCACGCGCTCGACCAATACGCCCCCGCCGACCGCACCGCGGCGCGCACCGCCTTCGGCTTTGAGCGACCGGTAGCGGTCGAGCTGGTCGTGCCGGGGAGCGCCGCCGACGTAGCGGGCGTGCGGGCCGACGATGCGGTCGCGGCGGTCGGCAACCACGCGACGCCGCTGCAGGTTGCGGGCGGAGCGCAGACCAGCGCCACGCGCGACGCGGCGGTCGCCGTCCTCGCCGCCCGCCCGGCGGACCAGCCGCTCCGACTGGGCCTGATCCGGAACGGTGTTGCCCGGACGGTGACGGTGCCGGCGAGCCCGGGATGCAGGGCCGCGTTCGAGCTGCTGCTCGGGCCCAAGATGACGGCGCGCGCGGATGGGCGCATCGTCCAGATCGGGGTGCGCTTCCTGGAGCGATATGGCGACGAGGAGGTCGCGGTCATCGTGGCGCATGAACTGGCGCATCTGGTGCTCCTGCACCGTTCGCGCCTGGAGGCGGCGGGGGCTCGCTGGGGCATGCTGGCGGAACTTGGACGCAACGGGCGCCTGTTCAGACGGACGGAGGAGGAGGCGGATCTTCTCAGCGTGCACCTGCTGCGCAACGGCGGCTACGATCCCGCCGCCGCGCCGCGTTTCTGGCGCGAACACGGCGGCGACATCGATCACGGAATCTTTCGAAGCCGCACGCACCCCGCCTCCTCGGCCCGCGCGCAAGCGCTTGAATTGGAGATCGCGCGCATCCCGCGCGACGGAGGCACGCCATACACGCCGCCCGTACTCGCGCAACGCGACCAGCCGTTGCGGTGAGCATGGCTTGCCTCCGGCGCGAGGCGCTGTTAGGCGGGCAAATCAACGGCGCGGGCATGTGTCCGCAGCCGCGTTCGTCATTACGCTCGGAGCTAACTCGTTTATGCAGATCATGGTTCGCGACAACAACGTCGATCAGGCCCTGCGCGCGCTCAAGAAGAAGCTGCAGCGCGAGGGCGTGTACCGCGAGATGAAGCTGCGCCGTCACTATGAGAAGCCGTCGGAGAAGCGCGCCCGCGAGCGCGCGGCCGCCGTGCGCCGCGCCCGTAAGCTGGAGCGTAAGCGCGCCGAGCGCGACGGCGCCCGGTAAGTCTACCTGCGGCTCCGCGCGCCGGGCCGTCCGTTCGTCGCCCCGGCGGACCGCGCCGCCGGTGTGATCCCGCCGACCAGGAGCCGCGATCATGTCCATAACCGCCGTACCGCTACGCCCCGTCAAGCGCGGCTATCTCATCTGGTTGTGGCTCGGTCTGGCGCTTGCGCTCGTCTCCGCCTACGCGCTGGCGCGGCAGGGGGATGATTTCCTCGCCCGCAACGCACGCGCCTCCGGTGTCGTCACCACCGCGTCTGGGCTGCAATACCGCGTGCTTCAGGCCGGCGCAGCGGGCGCTCCACGGCCGACCACGACGGACGTGGCTCTCGTCAATTACGAGGGCAAGTTCCTGAACGGCAAGACGTTCGACAAGTCGCAGCAGCCGACCCCCATGCCGGTCACGGGCGTGGTGCCGGGCTTCTCCGAAGCGTTGCAGCTGATGTCCAAGGGTTCGAAATACCGCATCTGGCTGCCGCCCCAGCTCGCGTACGGCGAGAAGGGCGCAGGCGACGGCGCGATCCCGCCCGGCTCGACGCTGACCTTCGATGTCGAGATGCTCGATTTCATTCCCGAGACCGTGCTGCGCCAGATGCAGCAGAATATGGGCCCGGCCGGTCCCGGCGGCGCG
>NZ_CAXSBH010000013.1:0-68549 GCF_964235535.1 uncultured Sphingomonas sp. | reverse complement strand
CACCTGTGGCTTGCCGATCACATCACCCGCAAGGCGGGTAAGACCAGACGCTTACCAAACACTCACCATAGCGGGGTCAATGTTGGACGCCGATCCGGGGTCAAGATCCCGCGCCGGTTGACAGCGAACACTCGTTAATGTCGATCTACGGTCGGTTTCGGCCAATGCGATGCGCAGGCTGAGCGGCCGAAGAGTGTCGCACCGAGGCGAGCAGTGGGCCTTCGACTGTCGCGTTCGGTCACGTAGTCACGATGCTCGTTCGGCCGCTTACCGTCGTCCCGAGCTGCCCAGAATATCTCTCACCTTGCGAGTGAGATCATCAAGCGAGAACGGCTTGGTCAGCAGTTCCATGCCAGGCTCGAGATGCCCGTTGCCGACTGCCGCGTTCTCCGCATAGCCGGTTATGAACAGCACCTTCAGATCCGGTCTCAACGTGCGGGCCGCGTCGGCGACTTGTCGCCCGTTCATGCCGTTCGGCAGGCCAACGTCGGTGATGAGCAACTCGATCGGCGCGCCTGACTGCAGCACCTTCAGCCCGGCCGCCCCATCGGCAGCGCCTATCACCGTGTAGCCGATCTCGTCGAGCACCTCGTCGATCAGATGCCGGATCGTTGCCTCGTCGTCGACGACCAGGATCGTCTCGCCTCGTCCTTCGCTGGGTGACACCTCGGCCCCACCCTCGACCTCTTCGTCCGCGTCTCCGAGATGCCGCGGCAGGTAGATGCACAGCGTCGTGCCCTGCCCGAGCTCCGAATAGATGCGGACGTGCCCTCCGGACTGACGAGCGAACCCATAGATCATCGAGAGGCCGAGACCTGTGCCTTGACCGATCGGCTTTGTCGTAAAGAATGGCTCGAACGCCCGCCGGATTGTCTCCGGTGTCATGCCGGTGCCGGTGTCCGTGACGCAGATCGACAAATACTGGCCCGGCTGCAGGTCGCGCTCACGCCCGGCGCGGTCATCGAGCCACTTGTTCGCCGTTTCAACGGTGATCTGCCCCCCGTCGGGCATCGCATCCCGTGCATTGATGCACAGGTTCAGCAGTGCGTTTTCAAGCTGGCCCGCGTCGATCATGGCCGTCCACAAGCCAACCGCGCCGACGATCTCGATGTCGGTGGTCGGTCCAACCGTGCGCCGGAGAAGGTCCGCCATTCCGGCGATCAGCCGGTTCACGTCTGTCGGCTTGGGATCAAGCGTCTGCCGTCGGGAGAAAGCGAGCAAGCGCTGCGTCAGCGACGCCGCGCGGCGGCCCGCGCCCTGAGCGGCGTTCACCAGCCGATCGACATCGTCCAGTCGTCCCCGCGCGATCCGATGCTGGAGCAACTCGAGATTGCCCATGATACCAGTGAGCAGGTTGTTGAAGTCGTGCGCGAGCCCACCGGTGAGCTGGCCCACTGCTTCCATCTTCTGCGCCTGGCGAAGCGCCTCCTCGGTTGCGTGCAGGGCTTCGGCAGCTTCCTTATCGGCCTGCACGTCACGGCCCACTGCGTGGATATGCTGCTCGTCCGGAACGGCAGTCCAGGACAACCAGCGGTAGCTTCCATCCTTTGCCGGATAGCGATTTTCGAAACGGAGCGTGGTGACCCCGCGTGCGAGCTTATCGACTTCGGCCAGTGTCGCCGCGAGGTCGTCAGGATGGACCAACTCGAGGAAGTTGCGGCCGACCAGCTCCTCCTCAGTCCACTGGAACAGCGTTGTCCAAGCCGGGTTCACCGCCTGTACCGTTGCCGTAAAATCGGCCACCAGCATCACGTCGGTCGAAAGCCGCCACATGCGATCGCGATCCGCCGTCCGCTCGATCACCTGCTCCCCCAGGGTCTCGTTCAAACGCTGAAGCTCCTGCTCCGCGCGCTTGCGTTCGCTGATGTCGATCGATGATCCTACAAGCCCGACGATCGCGCCACTCGCGTCGCGGAACGGCGACTTCGTGGAAAGCCAGGTCGCGAGCCCGCCATCGGGCAGGCTGATCTGCTCCTCCAGCACCTCCGTCCGGTTCTCGATCATGATCCGTCGATCATTCTTCATGACCGCCTCGGCCTGGGTCGGATCGTCGAGGAACTCACGATCGGTTCGACCGAGCAAGGCATCGATTGGCTTGCCGACCAGTTCGGCCGTTCCGCGGTTGGCGGCCAGCATGCGACCATCGCGATCCTTGGCATACACCACGCCCGGTACGGCCTCCATGACTGCGGCGAGTAGCGCATTCGCTTGGCGCAGCGCGTCCTCGGCTTCGCGCCGGTCGTCGATGTCGATGACCGAGCCGACGTGGCCGAGAAAACTTCCATCCTCTGCAAATCGCGGAGCCGCAGCGTCCATCGCCCAACGATAAGTGCCATCGGCGCGGCGAAGCCGATACTCGACGCGGAAGGGGGCTTGTGCGGCCGCCGCGGCAAGGAACGCCTCCCTAGCCGTCTTCTGGTCGTCCGGGTGCGTCGCCTTGGTCCAGCCGAGACCGAGTGCTTCCTCCTCGGTCTGACCTGTAAACTCGTACCAGCGGCGACTCAGATACGTGCAATAGCCGTCCGGCTCGGTCACCCACATCATCAGCGGCGCGTGGTCGGCCATGTTACGGAACCGGGCCTCGCTGTCGACGAGCTCGGTACGCGTTCGAGCCAGCTCGTCGGCATGCTCCCGCTCGCTCGTTTCATTCCGAGCGATCTTGAGAAAGCCGGCTTGGTCGCCATCCGCGTTAAGGATCAGATGGGTCGAGCCGTTCATGAACACGCGCGAGCCATCGGCGCGCAGATGCCACCGAATGTCGGGCGCGCAGCCCTCGACGAGGGCGGTCGCGATCTCCTGCTCGAGCACACCCGCCTCGCGGTCCTCGGGGGTGAAGATGTCGTCGATGGGACGACCGATCGCGTCGTGATCCATCCACCCGAACGTTGCTTCCGCTCCCGCCGACCAGCTCGTGATCTGGCGGTCGAGATCCGTCGTGATGATGGCATAATCGCGCGCGCTGTCGAGGATCAGGCGAAGCTGCTCCTCGCTCGCCCGGGCAGTTTCGTACCGGCTATCACGCTCCCGCACGGCGAGGCGGAGGTCGAGTTGCGCCATGACCTGCCGCGCTAGCACGCGGAGCGCCTCCTGCTGGAGATCTGTTAGTTCGCGCGGACGATAGTCCAGCACGCACAGCGTTCCAATTGGCAGCCCTTCTTGCGTCTTTAGCAGCGCACCGGCGTAGAAGCGGATGTGCGGCTCGCCCGTCACCAGCGGATTGCACGCGAAGCGGGGGTCTTGGGCTGCATCGGGCACGAGGAGGAGATCGTCCTCCAGCAGCGCCTTGACGCAGAACGAGGATTCCAGTGGCGTTTCACGGACGCCAAGACCCACTTCCGCTTTGAAAAATTGACGCCCGTCGCCGATCAGGTTCACGACGGCGATCGGCGCTTCGCATAGCTGGGCGGTCAGCTCGGCAAGCTCGTCAAATGATTGTTCTCGAGGGGTGTCCAGCACCTCATAGCGCCACAATGCGGCGAGCCGCTGGCTCTCGCGCTCGTTTAGATCGTGCATGTCTCTAGGATCACCAATGCCCTTCGAACATGGCGCATAGTGCCCTCGCCGACCTCGGACTACCGATTTATCGGATCGCTGACTGCCCTGCTTAGATGCCAAAGGCTTGATCTTGAGAGTCAAACAACACCCACGTGCCGCCCGTCTTCGTCGGCAACTCGCGGACCGAACGCATTGTAGGAGCCCATCCAGTGGCGGGTGAACCAAAGGCGGACGCATATTGATGTCGTGACCTGCCGGGGGAGCGACGGCCCGCTGAGCGCCACGGCAGATAACCAATCCTCTCCGCTACCACCTCTTCGCGAGGCTCTGCCCGCAGTGATCACGGCGCGCGATTTCCGTGTCTTCATGGCGCTCGTGCTTAGTCGAGTGCGCGCATGACCCGGAGTAGCAGTACGGCTGCTCGGACCCGCGACCAGACATTCAGGACATTCGCGGCGCTCCCCGGAACCAGCCGCGCGTTCATCTTCCCTACGCTGCCCGGGTGACCCCCAACTCCGCAGGTAAGGAAGCAACGGCCTGAGCTGGCTGGGACCGGCGCTTAGCATCAAAGTGGATTGCGGGTTCTGACTGCGGCTGGGCGAGAGCCGGGAGTCAGGTCATTTGCACTGGCGAGAGTTGAGGTTGCGCTTGCAGAATTGTCGGTTCGCCCGGTCGGCAACGACCTGACCGTCTCTGCGCGTGTTCCGCCGTCTGCTCCAAGCTCCTGGCCTATAGTAGAGAGCGCCAGCAGCATCAGGTCGGTGCCGAGCGCGTTCACTGCCATAATTGCGGCCACGAACCCCACAAACTCGCGGCGGTGAAGGCCGGGGTGCGGCTGGGGTTTGGACGTTGGCCGGATCAAACCGATGGGCGCTGCGGCAGGTATATCAGCGTCACTTCCCGGCTGAGCGCCCTACGTCACTGATCGCGGCAACTACCTTGTCCGGCACCGCGTAGTGGAACAGGTGACCTTGCCCAGGAATAATGCGTAACTCGGAGCCGTCGACTTCCTCAACGAGCCGCTTCGCATGCTTGTCGACATGTGCGATCAGGTCGCCTTCACCCGCCATAACGATGATCGGGAGCGTAAGCTCGCCATAGCGACGACTCAGTGCGAACGCACCGGGCACCATCATCGCGGTATCCGCCGCGGTCGCCCGGATCTGCGACGGGCGCAGCGTCATCGCGATCGGGAACGCGGCGAACTTATCGGAGACCGGCGCGGGAGCGAAGCTCGCCTCTACCGCCAGCGGACCAACTAGAAGCCCGGACAGGGGTGACACGGTGTGCGCCATCAAGTCACCGACGAGCGGAATGGCTGGCATGGAGGCGGGCACCACGTCCGGCCGAGCCGTTCCGTAGTAGTAGCCCGATAGCAGTACTAGCCCGGAGACTGCCTCGGGGTGGTCCAACGCCATCGCGAGCGCCACCATTGTGCCCCAGCTGTGCCCGACGACGACCGCCCGCTTCACACCGATCTGCTTCAGCACGCGCGCGATCAGGTCCGCTTGCGCGCTTGGGGTCCAGACGGCGGAGCGCGGACGCTCGCTGTAGCCAAAGCCCGGTCGATCGAACGCTAAGACTCGGTGGCTTTGGGCCGCGAGCCCGAGGACGTCGCTGACCTCGTAGTCCTGAAGCAGGACGCCGTTGCCGTGGAGCAAAACGACCGCAGGGCCGTCACCTTGGTCCACATAGTGTAAGCGAACGCCATCGACCTCGACGAACGATCCGACGGGCGGCGTCTTCGCTTCGGCGCGGCGGGCGTTCGCGCGATTGAACACCGCGGCACCGACTACCAAGGCCGATACAGCGCCCGCCGCTATCCGACTGCGGTTCCGAGCAGCGACGCGCCTCCAAGAAAATGCTGGTTTCGCCGATGCCGAGCCATCCGCGCGTGATGCGTTGTTAATCTGATCCTTCATGTCCGCCCAACTATTGTGCACTGCACGAAGTTGCTTTCGGCCCCGACCTAATGTGAATGAGGGCCGCCAAATTTTGGCGTTGCGGCGTTCGGCGTTCAGCTCGGCAAGCCGTGTAGCGCGGCACTCGTGGCAACGGGAGCCTGGTCTGGCGCGTTCGCGCTGCAACCTAGCTGGTTCCGGGCTTGCCTCGCCCGCTATGTCGGCCGGAGGTCGGCCGCCAAAATGTCGGACGAGCCGACCCAAAATCAGACCCTCAGAAGCCATATGACGCTTCCCAACTCCGGCCGTTCGTTCAGCTTCAATTTTCGCTCTTAGTGAAAAGACGGACTGTCCACTTCCAGGGCTCGCTAGGTATCAAGCGAACTGAACTCGCCGGTGCCACGATGGTTCGAGTTCGATATCTGAGCGACGCGGCTGAACCAATGTGGCGCTAGCGGACGCCCGATCCAAGCCGGAGTGGCGCTGTCATCCGGTCACTAGGGCTCGCCACCGGATCATGGTTCCCAGCTTCGGATCCTTGCCGTAGAGCATCTCGTGGGTAGCAAGCTGATCAGGGATCACATGAGGAAGAGCGTGGCAAACGTGCCGTGGCGGCTGCGTGAAGACTCCGCGCCAGCGTACGCCGCTGCAATCGCAGTTGCGGCCGCAGCGGTGCTGCTGCGCCTGGCCATCGACCCGCAACTCACGGGCGTCCAGTTCATCACCTTCTTCCCCGCCGTCGTATTCGCCGCCTACACCTGCGGCCAGCGATCCGGGCTCCTCACAGCGTTCGTCTGCGGCTTCGCGGGCTGGTACCTGCTCGTGCCACCCGTTTACTCATTCCGTTTAGAGCGGCCTGCGGAGGCGATCACCCTCCTCGCCTACTTCGCGACCGCGACCGCCATAGCCCTTCTCGTCGGTCGCTCGCGAGCAGCGTTCCGGCAGGAGCATCGCGCCAGGGAAATGCTGCGTGAGAGCGAGGCGCGCCTCGGTTTCCTCGACAGGCTCGGGGTGGAAACGGCCCCACTCGCTGACGCCGACGCGGTACTTGCGACCACCACGCGTATGCTCGGCGAGCACCTCAACCTATCGGTTTGCGCCTATGCCGACATGGACGAGGACGAGGACAGCTTCACCATTCGCGGCGACTGGGCTGCGCCGGGGGCAAAAAGCATCGTCGGCCACTACAGCCTCGCCGAATTTGGCAAGCTGGCGGTCAAGAACCTGAGCACCGGCCTGCCCCTCGTCGTGAATGACAATGGGCGCGAGCTCGCGCCCGAGGAGGCGGCGACCTTCCAGAATATCGGCATCGCGGCGACCATCTGCATGCCGCTCGTGAAGGCAGATCGATTGACGGCACTGATGGCCATCCATGATGCCGTACCCCGGGTCTGGACGGAAGCGGAACTGGGTCTGCTCCTTGAGGTCACTGGGCGCTCCTGGGCGCATGTCGAACGCGTCGGGGCATTCGCAGAACTGCGCGCGAGCGAGGCGCGGCTCAAGGTGGCGATCGAAGGCGGACGGCTGGCAGAGGTCACCTTTCACCTTCCCGACGGTGTCATCCACTCCTCCGGATTTGCCGAGCTGTTGGGACACCCCTCGGACAAGCGGCTGACGCTTGCCGAGTTCCGCGCGCAGTACCATCCCGACGACCACGACCGCGTGGTTGCCGAGCGCGCCGCGATATTGGAGGGCAGTCAAGACTTCTACGAGGTCGAGAAGCGGATCGTGAGGCCCAGCGGGCAGATCTGCTGGGTGTACGGCCGTGGTAGCGTCAACCGGGACGAGCAGGGCCGGGCAATCTCTGTAACCGCCGTTTACCTCGACCAGACCAATCGCAAAGCA
Organism: uncultured Sphingomonas sp.; assembly: GCF_964235535.1. Taxonomy (GTDB): domain Bacteria; phylum Pseudomonadota; class Alphaproteobacteria; order Sphingomonadales; family Sphingomonadaceae; genus Sphingomonas. The sequence continues at coordinate 61,308 of NZ_CAXSBH010000013.1, read as the reverse complement.
GCAGAGGTGGCGCTGCGCGAGAGCGAAGCGCGATTGCGCGATCTGAACGAGACGCTCGAACATCAGGTCGCCGAGCGTACCGCCGAGCGGGACCGCATCTGGCAGCTCTCCCCCGACCTGATGTGCGTGGCGCGGACCGATGGAAGTTTGGTGTCGGTCAATCCTGCTTGGGAATGTATGCTCGGGTGGTCGGCTGACTGGCTCACCGGTCGGAACGCGTCCGAGATCAAGCACCCTGAGGACGCCGAGCGTACCGCCGCGGAACTCGGCAGACTTGCGACAGGGCTCCGCACGGTCAACTTCGAGGACCGCTACCGCCACAAGGATGGGAGCTGGCACTGGATATCGTGGGTGATCGAACCCGAAGGCGAGCTGATCTACTGCATCGGCCGAGACGTCACCGCCGATAAGGAGCGGCAGGCGGACCTTGAGATGGCGCAAGAGGCGCTTCGCCAAAGCCAGAAGCTCGAAAGCATGGGCCAGCTGACCGGCGGCGTCGCACACGACATCAACAACCTGCTCACGCCGATCATGGGGAGCCTTGACCTGCTGCGCCGCCGGGGCATCGGCAGCGAGCGCGAGCAGCGGATGATCGACGGCGCGCTCCAGTCCGCCGAGCGCGCCAGCGTGCTCGTCCAGCGGCTCCTGGCGTTCGCGCGGCGACAGCCGCTGCAGCCCATCCCAGTGAACGTCGGTGCTCTGGTCTCCGGCATAGCGGACCTGATCGACAACACGTCAGGTCCGCGCGTCGTCGTCGAGCTCGATATCGCAAGCGACCTGCCGCCCGCGCTGGCTGACCCCAACCAGCTTGAGATGGCGCTCCTCAATCTCGCCGTGAACGCGAGGGACGCGATGGAGAATGGCGGTACGCTAACGATCGCAGCGGCGGCGGTCTTCTTCGAGGGCACCGAGACGGCGGCCCTGCAGCCGGGCCAGTACGTACGCTTATCGGTGATCGACACCGGCGTCGGCATGGACGAGGCGACATGCAAGCGAGCGGTGGAACCCTTCTACAGCACCAAGGGCGTCGGGAAAGGCACAGGCCTTGGTCTGTCGATGGTGCACGGTCTTGCGGCCCAACTCGGTGGCGCGCTCGACATCCAAAGTACGCCGGGGCTCGGGACCCGTGTTGAGCTGTTGCTCCCTGTGAGCCGCGAGGCTGTTAGCGCCATGGTCGTAGCGGCGGTCGTAGGTTCACCAACCGTCGCCGGAACGGCGTTGCTTGTCGATGACGAGGAGCTCGTTCGGATGAGCACCGCGGACATGCTCGCCGACCTTGGCTTTGCTGTTGTCGAGGCCGGCTCGGCCGATGAGGCATTGCGGCTCATCGAGAGCGGCCTTCAATTCGATCTGCTGATAACCGATCATCTTATGGCCGGCATGACCGGCACCGAGCTTGCGCGCGAGGTGCGCGCCCGGCTCCCCGATATGCCAGTGCTAGTCGTCTCCGGCTATGCCGAGGTGGAAGGCATCGCGCCGGACCTGCCACGGCTGACCAAGCCCTTCCGCCGGGACGATCTCACTCGAAGTCTCGCAGCGCTGGCGACCCGCCACTGAGGATCCGAACGCTCAACCATTTGATCAACCGGAGTGAAGTCGAGGAGGACGGACGCTGTCGGCGTCTGATATGCAACATCGCGAGAGAAGGCCGAATAGCCTCGTGGGCACGTAGCTGCTGAGCAACGGCCTTCAGCCGGGCTTCGGCTTAGGCCCGAACGTCGCCCGGCCATACGGGGGAGCGGCCCGGGCAACAGGGAAGTACTCACTGGGGCAGTCTCAGGAACTTGGCTGGGCAAGATCACTGGTTGGCAAGGCAGGAAGCGCAACGAGGCACAGCAACGCCGCGGTCTGAAGCGCAAGCGTGATCCCGGACAAGGGCACCGTCCCAAGCTCAATGAACGGCGAAGCGGTCAGGGTGCCGAGAGCCGTGGTGCCCAGGATCCCGAGTATAACGAGCGCGCTGCCGCGGGCGTCGTCGCCGCGTGAGGCCATTATGGCGCGATAGAAGCCGGGCGGCCCGCGCAACCCCAAGCCGATGTTCACCGGCGCGAACAGCGCCAGGATCACGAAAGGCTCTGCTCCACCACATAGGGCATACCAGAACTGCCCCGCAGCCCCGACGACGCACAGCGCCGTTCCGACCACGATGATCCGCTCCGCCCCAAACCTGGCGACAGCGCGGCCGGCGAGATTGGCCGCCACGACGAATGTCAGGATTGCGAGAACCTGGATCGTGATGAAGTCGGTGAGCGTTCCGCCGAACACCCGAACCAGGACCGCCGGCAACCCGAACACGAAAGTGAGCAGGCCGCCTAGTATGAACGCTTGGCTGAGCGCGTAGCGCATGAACACGGCGTCGCGGATCAACACCGCGTAGCCGCCCCGGGTACGACGGCCGACCTGAGGCAGTCGTCCGCTCACTCCGAGCAGGACCGCCAGGGCACCAGCACTTGCGGCGAGGACGAAGAAAGACAGACGCCAGTCGCCCACGAGCAGCAGGCCCGCTCCCACGATCGGCGCGATTGCGGGCGCGAGCGACTCAATGCTGCCGAGCAACCCCATGGCCCGAATTGCCCGCGTCTCGTCGAATAGCGCTTTGACGATTGCCGGCGCGAACACCGCCGGCGCCGCGGCCGCCGCGCCTTGGATCGCGCGCAGCGCGATCAGCTCCTCCGTCGAGCGCGCCATGCCGCATGCCAGTGACACGGTAGCGGTGGCAATCAGTGAGCCCGTGAAGAGCCGTCCCGTGTAGACCCGCTCGCTAAGCGCCCCGTAGACGAGTAGGCCCACGCAGGTGCCTCCTACATAAGCGGCGAGCACCAGCTGCGCGGATGACGCCGTCGTGCCCAGCGCCTCGGGCAGCTGCGGTACGGCCGGCAGCACCAAGTCGGTGCCCATCAGGCCCACGACCGTGCTCGCCACCACCAAGCTAAGGGTCACCCACGGCCGTACCACATTCCGCTCCCGCCATCAGAACGGCCGCAGCGATTAGGACGATCACAATCGGGAACAACGCATAAGTTATGCGTCAGCTCAGCTCAGCTCAGCGTCTCCACCAGCCTCGCGGCGGTGCCGTCTGACAGTAGCATGCGTGTCAGCCGGCATCGTCCGGGGCGGATCGGCACCACGTCCGAGCCGTTCGCTCCCGTCTCAGCCACCACCTCCGGCGGGGACGCGAGATCGAACCAACCCAAGCCATTCAAGCCATCCTCAACCTTCGCCAGGTCTTCGGTGATGAAGCGCCAGAGCGACTCCCCGATCAGGTCGTCGGCGTCGCAGCCGAACTCGCGGCGGCGTACGGTCGATAATGCCAGCAACCGGTGGCTCTGATCGCAGATGAGGTGGGCGCCGCGGCTCTGACCATGAACGAGCCGGGCGAGCGCGGCGTCCCCAGCGCTCGTCAGCCGAGCGCTCACCAGGGCTTCCGTCCGTGCCCGCTGTTCCGGCTCCATCTCCTGTGTCCCGTTCTCCCAGCGCGAGATCGTGGATTGTGCGACGCCGAGGCGCTCAGCCGCGTGGCTCTGCTTAACCCGGTTCAGCGCACGCCAGCGCCGAAGCGCAGGACCAAGACGGCGTTGCAGGATCAGCATGCGGCATCTCTCCCGAGCAGTTCGTCGCACCACAGCGTCGGCGCCGCAGCAGTGGCGCAAGGTATACGCTTGCGGGAAGGCAGTCGGAAAGGCTCGCGATTCAGTGCCGGCGGGTTATCTGCGGTTGGGCGCATTGCAGATTACAGCGAGGGATCAAGTTCGAGCACGCTACCAACCAATCCCCTCAGCCGAATATCGATGTCGGCTACCTCGACCCACATGCCGCTACCCACGGCACCCTCGGCGGACGTTGGGAACGGACGCTCGTTCAGGTCCGCGAGCGATTGCGCCAATGGGCAGCCGCACCGCGGCCGGTGCGCCAATGGGCAGCCGCACCGCGGCCGGCTCTCGTGGACCCAAAATAAATTTAGGTACCCCGAGCTTTCAGGAGTAAGCCAAGGCCGACCGAGGATAATCGGATGGCGGACGTAGCGGCGAAGTCAGACGTTCAGAAAGAGGGCGAAGCGTCGGTCGACGCGTTCCGCCGCGATCTCGGCCCGTTCGTAGTGGCCGCGCAGAAGACCCGCATGCCGATGGTTTTCACCGACGAGGAGCCCGGCCACCCCGTGATCTTCGCAAACGACGCTTTTTTGGCGCTGACGGGCTACGCGCGCGAGGAGGTGCTTGCCAAGAGCTTCCAGTCGCTCCTGGCGGTCGGGGTCGCGGCCGACACGATGTCGATCGTCGAAGCGGCGTTTCGCGGAGAGTGCGAGCACGAGCCGGAGATCCATTACAAGCGCAAGGACGGCAGCGAGTTCTGGGCGTCGATGTTCGTCAGCCCGGTCTGCGACGAGAGCGGGACGGTCGTGCAGCAGTTCGTATCGCTAGTCGACCTCACCAACCATCGGCAGGACAACGCCCGGTGCAAGATGCTGATCGACGAGCTCAACCACCGAGTGAAGAACACGCTGTCGACCGTGCAGTCGATCGTCACCCAAGCGCTGCGCGGGCCAGCCGAGCTCGCCGCGATCCGCGAGGCGATCGAGTCGCGCATCCTCGCCCTATCGCGGTCGCATGATCTGCTCACGAGCAGCAACTGGGACGGAGCGGGCCTGCATGATCTCGTCGACATTGCCCTGCATCCGTTCGAGGTGATCGCCGGCCGCCCCGAGCGGTTCACGGTGACGGGCGACAACGTCCGATTGTCGCCCAAGACCACGCTCTCGCTGGCGATCGCGATCCACGAGCTCGCGACCAACGCGGTCAAGTACGGGGCCTTCTCGAACGAGGCGGGAACGGTCGCGATCGACTGGACGGTGGTCCCTGAGGCAGCGGGCGATCGCCTGGTGCTGCAGTGGCGGGAGCGGGACGGCCCGATGGTGACGCCGCCGTCGCGCAAGGGCTTCGGGTCATGGGTCATCGAGCGCGGTCTGGCGCACGAGCTGGGCGGCAGGGTTACGCTCGACTATCCGAGCTACGGGGTGGCCTGCACGATCGACATCCCCGCTCCCGGCTCGGTGGAGAAATGACAGGCCTGCTCGCCGGCCGCCGGGTGCTCGTCGTTGAGGATGAGATGCTCGTCCTGATGAACATCGAGATGGCGTTCCAGGATCTCGGCTGCTCCGCGATCCACGCCGCCGCCAGCGTCGCCGAGGCGCTGGCGCTACTGGCAAGGCACGGCTTTGACGCGGCGATCATCGACGTCAATCTGGGCGGGGAGAAAAGCTATCCGGTCGCCGATGCGCTGGCACGGCTCGACATCCCGTTCGCTTTCTCGACGGGGTACAACGACCACGGCGATCGTCTCGATCTCGGGGACCGCCCGGTGCTCAGAAAGCCTTATACGCGCGCGGCGCTGGTCGCGGTATTCGAACGGTTGCTGCCGGACAAGCCGTTGCCGGTAGCGGCATAGCGCGACCGGGGGAGACGAGGTGGGCCGAGCCGGCGCGAAGCTGCTTCGATTCGACTGCTACCCTTGACCTGAATGCCCGCTCGTCCGAGCTAGGCTCAAACCGCGTCAAGCCTCCTTCGGCCAGCCGGCCGATGTTCCGGCAAACTCATAACCCGCCATTCAACGGTTTCCTGGCCGTTCCCACCTCCGGCCGCTCGTTCATGTGAACCTAACAGCGGCGGGACGCCATGTAACACGGCGAAGCGTGGGACTTATCCGCCGTGCGCAATCAAGGCTGCTACCCACAGCTTCCGGCGGTTGCTGATGAGGCCGTTGCGAACAGCTGTAGGAGGTGGCACCTGCAACTGCAGGCTTTCAATCGCCACGCGGACGGCGCAGATTGGCAAGATGCACGCGAGGTAACGACCATGCGCAACCTGATCTTCGCCACGTTGGCGGCCATCGCCCTCCCGAGCGTCGCCCACACGGCAACCTACGAGCTTAAGGCGACGCCGCAGACGGTCGCCTGGGGTCACTACGACGCCGCAGACAAGCCGGTGCTGACAATCCGGTCCGGCGACACTGTGGTGATCCACACGCTTCTGACCAACAGCCCCGCAGGGCTCGAAAAGGCTGGCGTCGACCCTGCGCAGATCGAGCCCGCTTTGCGCGCGGTCTACGACGGCGTGCCGGCGAGCGCGCGCGGACCCGGCGGACACATCCTGACCGGCCCGATCGCGATCGAGGGCGCGGTGCCGGGCGACACGCTGGAAGTCCGCATCCGGAGGGTCGAACTTGCGATCCCCTACGCCTACAACGCCTTTCGATATGGCGCGGGGTTCCTCACCGACGACTTTCCCTACGCCCGCATGAAGATCGTGCCGCTTGATCGAAAGCGGATGATCGGCCGGTTCGGACCCGGCATCGAAGTCCCGCTCGCTCCCTTCTTCGGCAGCATGGGCGTAGCCCCGCCACCCTCGTTCGGTCGCTACGACTCCGCGCCGCCGACGGTCAACGGCGGCAACATGGACGACAAGGCGCTAGTCGCGGGCACGACGCTGTTCCTGCCCGTCCATGCGCCCGGCGCGCTCTTTCAGGCCGGTGACGGCCACGCCGCGCAGGGCAACGGGGAGGTCGACGTTACCGCGCTGGAGACCTCGCTCACCGGCACGTTGGAGTTCGTCCTGCACAAAAGGACCGGGCAGACCTATCCGCGCGCCGACACGCCGAAGGCCTACATAGCAATGGGCTTCGACGATGACCTGAGCAACGCCACGCGCAAGGCGCTACGCAACATGATCGACTTCCTGGTAGCGGAGAAGGGCATGACGCGGGACGACGCCTACATGCTCGTCAGCGTCGCCGGAGACGTCGAGATCACCGAACTGGTCGATCGCAACAAGGGTGTGCACGTGGTCGTGCCCAAAGCATTGTTTACCTCTCGCTGAACAATCCCACGACGCGCGTCGCGAGGACGGAAATCGAGATTGGTCGACGGCGATCTGACTTATAAGCCTCGACTCAGAGTCGGACGTCCAGCCTAACCTCAACGCTTCCCGACAGCAGACGCTCGTTCATCCCCATATTAGCCGGGTTCCCACTACGGCGCGGACACGATAGATCGGAATGATGAATTCAGACGATGCCATCGACAGGCTGACGCCTCAAGCGCTCGACGAAAACTTTAAACGCCGTGCGAGGCTGACCAGCCGCGACGCCGCCGATAGTCTGCTGGCTCGCGGTCGCACGGTCAGCTACCGTGAACAGGACACTCCCGCCGGGCACGTGGTCCGCAGGCATCCCGATGGACGCATAGAAACGGTCAAAATTGATCTTGGCTCAGCAACGTCGGCGCGGCAATCGGCTTGATCGCGCCGATCCTATGGGTCTTCGCCGGACCCAACGGTGCCGGCAAGACGACCCTCTTCAACGACATGCTTAGGGGCGACGTTCCCTACATCAGCGCCGACGAAATCGCCACGGAACTTGATCCGGCAAGCGGCAGCGTCGACGTGATCCGCGCAGGGCGGCTAGCAATTGAGCGGCGCAACGCGATGATCACTCATGGGGACAGCCTTAGCATTGAGACCACCCTCGCCGGTAGCAGCGCTCTGGCCTTCATGCGAAGGGCGAAGGGTGCCGGCTTTCGCGTTAGCCTTGCCTATGTCGGGATCGACACGCCCGAACTTTCCCGCGCACGGATCGATGAGCGCGTTGCCGAGGGCGGTCATGACGTTCCGCAAAACGCTGTCGTGCGTCGGCACCCCGACTCGCTCCGCAGATTGGCCGCCGCAATGGAGTTGGCAGATAGCACCCTCGTATTCGATAACAGCGGCCTTGAGCGCCGCCTTCTCCTGCACGTCGAGAATGGCATCACGAAGTTTATCGATAGTAGCTGCCCCGACTGGTTCGACGCAGCCGTGCCCGAGGGGATGCGCCGGTAACCGACAATTAGGATCGATGCTGTATGCGGGGAAGCCAGCTCCACGGAGATGAGCGTTGGGTCACTCTTCCATTGATCCTGCCTTTCAAGAACGCCGCCCTTGGAACGAGGGGCGGCTCCTGGGCGCAAAGCGCGCGCTGAAACAGCAGCAGGTCTGGGCGATCCGGTTCTGGCTCGACCAGCATCGTCGGCTGCGCGACCGGGCACTTTTCGACTTCGCGATCGACAGCAAGCTGCGCGGCTGCGACGTGGTCAAAGTCCGGATTGGCGACGTCGTGTTGGGCGGGCGCGTTCGCGACCGCGCCATCGTGGTGCAGCAAAAGACCAAGCGGCCGGTCCAGTTCGAGCTTATGGAGGCGGCACGGAAGACGATGCGGGCCTGGCTGGAACGCCGAGGCGGAACGCTCAACGACTACGTCTTCCCCAGCCGGAACGACTACATGGCTCATATGAGCACGCGACAGTATGCCCGTCTCGTTCATGAATGGGTGGCGGGTATCGGTCTTCAGCCTCAGGAGTACGGTACGCATTCACTCCGGCGAACCAAGGCTTCGATCATCTACAAGGCGACGGGCAACTTGCGCGCCGTTCAAATCCTGCTCGGCCACGCCAAGATCGAGAGCACGGTCCGCTACCTCGGGGTTGACGTCGAAGACGCCCTTGAACTGGCGGAGCGCACCGAGATCTGATCCTGACCGACGAACCACGTCCAATTCGGAAAAGACCCAGGAGCAGACACTCAGGCGCTTTTCTACCCGCCCGGCTTCGGACGCTCGTTCAGCACTTGCCTTGTGGCCTTGGTCGGCGGGATAATGAAGGGTCGTGTGAGCCGGCGGCCGTAGCCTACGAGATGGACGGCGCCCGTAGTTCGTGCGAGCCTGGCGAGTAGGAGGACGCCGATGCGAGTTCGATTGATCCGTGCCGCGCTGCGAACGCTTGCTGTCCCTCTTCTCCTGACCGCCGCCGCGCCAGCTGCCCATTCTTCAGGCCCCGACATGATATTGCACGGCGGGCGCATATACACGGGCAATGCCGAGCAGCCATATGTGGAGGCAATCGCAATCCGCGGCGCCAGAGTGTCGGCGGTCGGCGACAGCAGCACGATCCTGAAGTCTGCGAAACCAAGTACACGTATTTTCGATCTTGCCGGCCGTATGGCGATACCGGGCATCAACGATGCCCACGACCATCCGGGCAACGTCCCGTTTGGCGCTTCGGCCGATACCGGCGCATCGCCCCAGTCGGATCCCCCCCTGGAAGCCGTTGCCACTGCCATTGGGAAGGCAGCACAGGGGGCGCCTCCCGGTGCGTGGGTGCACGCGGTGGTGGGCGCCACGGCGTTGAGAGACGTCGCAGCGGCGCGGGCCGCAGTGGACGCAGCTGCCAGAGGCCGCCCTGTCGTGCTGTCGGCTTGGTGGGGGCACGGGGTGGTCCTCAACGCACGCGGTCTCGAGCTGATGAACCTCGACGACCGAACGCCTGATCCGCTGGGTGGACAACTCGAGCGCGACGCCAGCGGCCGGATCACAGGCAAGCTCGACGAATATGCCGGCTGGCGGGTGCTCCGGCAGCTGCAATCGGCGGCAAGCGATGAGGCCCAGCTGGCGCACTGGCGCGGCTATACAGATCGTCGCCTTCGTGAGGGCGTCACTTCTGTGCAGGTCATGTCAGGCGACCAGACGCCGGCAGCGCTGGCGCGTGCACTGGGCCGCGCTCAGCTGCCGATCAGACTGCGTCTTATCCGTTTTCCAATGAGCGTAGCAGAAGCAGAAAGTGCCGATCCCTGGGCCAAGTTGCAGTCTCGCTTGCCGCCACTCACGCGCGTTTCGGGCGTGAAGTGGGTACTCGACGGCACGCCTATCGAGGGACTGGCTTTCCAGTCGAAACCGTATCGTGATCGCCCAGGCTGGCGCGGACGACCGAACTTCACGACCGAGCACCTTCATGCACAGCTCGCTCGCGCGCTTGCTGGCGGCGAGCCGCTCCACCTTCACGCGGTGGGAGATGCAATGGCAGGCCTCGTGCTTGACGAGATGGAGAGAATGGCACCGCCCGAGCGCTGGCGACGCGCGCGTGTTCGGCTCGAGCACGCCAATGGCATAGTTGGACCTCAGCTCGAACGCGCCAAGCGGCTTGGGATCGTGCTGGCGCAGCCGCGGCCCACGGCGCCCATCGGGCAGTGGCTGCGGGCTGGCGTGCCGGTTGCATACGGCTCGGACATGGGATTTCCGCCATTCGCGATGCTTGCTGCGATTACCGCTGACGCCAACCCCGGCGCGCTCACGCGCGAGGAGGGGCTTGCCGTGCTGACCCGCTGGCCGGCGTACGCCGAGTCCGCCGAGGTCGAAAAAGGGATGCTCGTGCCTGGCATGCTCGCCGACATAGCAGTGCTCTCACAGGACGTAATAAGGGTGCCTGCAGCCGCCCTGCCCGCGACTAAGAGCCTACTGACGATCGTTGGCGGACGCATCGCGTATGCCGCGCCGGAGTTCAACGGCGATACCAAACGCTGACCGATCAATACGCAGCTTCGCGGCGGGAACGACCCAGGAGCGGACGTCGGCCGCATTCGGCGCATCGTTCCATTGGCTCGGGCAGCCGTTTGGGAATAACGCAGGAGACGATACATCGCAGGCTACCTCCGCCGGAGTACAGCTATTATGCCGATGGACTTTCGGGACTTCAAGGCCGTGGCCTTTCAAGCCGCGAGTGAGGTAATTTTAGCCTTGGATGGTCAATCCCCTAAACGAGAGATTCGGCGCGCGCCTGCGCTCGCTGCGCGGCGACCGCGGTTACAGCCAGGAACAGATGGCCGAGCTCGCCGGACTTGACCGATCGTTCTACGGGCGCGTTGAGCGCGGCACACAGAACGTCGCGCTTACGACATTAGCACGGGTTGCAGCTGGGCTTGAGATGTCCCTTTCGGAAATGCTGGCAGGAATTCAGGTCACCCCAGCCGAGCTCGCGAAGCTTCCTAAACGAGGCAGCGGTAACGGCCGGAAGCAGTGAGCTAGGTAGGCTGAATCCCTGTTTTATTCCATTCTCTTCCAGCTGAAGATCGGAAATTCGAGGAGACTCAGCTGAACGAATAGCCGGCATCGACAACTCGAAGCTCTAAAGCTGCCATTCCGTTTTCCACCAGCTATTTCACCTAAAAGATGCTCGGTCCAGCTCGCCCACGTCTGATCGTCCAGCTCACGCCATCGCTGCGGACGACGCCCGACACAGCTTTGCCGATCTGCTGCTCGAGGGCGGGCCGCCAGGGTACCAGCGTGAAGTCGCGTGCGCGTTCAATAATCGCGAACCGCCCGCTCACCAGATCGACAGGGCGGCGATAATTCCCGGCGATCCTCTCACCGGCCCCGCTCTCGACGAACGGCACGCCAAGCTCGCGCGACAGCTGCGCGCCGACGCGAACTACCTCGCGGCGGCGGAGCTCGTCCACCATGCCGACCCGGTAGGTCGTCCCGCCCGCCACCTCCTCGGCGAACCCCTGCGCGATCAGCCACTGCTGCCGGCGCGCCTGCGCCTCCCCGACCTCGGCGCCGAAGCCGGCGTCGCGCAACGGCTCGGGCTTGGCCGCAACCAGCTCGCGATCAAGCCAGGTGGCGGCGTCGGCACCGATCAGCCTCTCGATCGGCTGCGGCGAGAGCGTCGTCACCGTCACCGGCCGGTCCTTCGCGCGAGCCCCCTCGTAGACGGCGGCGCGGTCGAGATGGTCGGGCGCGATGATCCAGGTCCCGTCTGCCTCGCGCTCCGCCCCGCCGGTCAGCCGCCGCATCGCCTCCAGGCGGCGTACATGCGCTTCGGCGAACGCCTCGGTCGCGCTCGGGTCGTGCTGGAGGTGCGTGTCGACACTGTACCGCCCGCCGTTCGCCGCCGCCACCGCAGCCACGGTCCGATCGACCTCGCGCGCACCGATCTCGACGGGATCGACGCGCACCACCGCACCGGTCCCGATCGCGCCGACATGCTCGCCCAGGCCGAGCTCGACATAGTGGGTGCGACCGTCGGTCGCCTCGACCAGCAGATAGTGCCGGTCGTTCAGCTCGTCCGACAGCCCCCGTTCGAGCACGCGGCCGATGAGGGGCCGGACGTCGGGCGCGGTCGGCTCGTACACGATCTGGTCGGCGATCGCGGTCGTGCGTCCGCTGGCGGTGATCGCGCGCTGCATGGTGCGCACGATGTCGCCGCGCTCGCCCATGCGCCGGAGCGTGTCGGCCAGCTCGGGGGCGAGCCGCCACCGGCCCGGCCCGTCCGGCTCGGCGAGTCCGAGCCGCTCCAGCTTCTTGCAGCGCCCGATCTGAACCGTCTGCTCGAACGCGTCGTACCCGACCGGCCGCACCACCCTATCCGTATCGGCGGCGCGCAGCAGCAACCGGTCGATGCTCGTCAAGCGTTCCTGCTCGACCTCGGCGCGCAACCGGTCCTCGATCGCGCGCGTGCTGCGGGGGCCAAGGTCAAGGTCGACGAGCTCGGCCGCGCGCTCGCGCATGCCGTGGCTCATGTAATCGCGCGCGATGACAAGATCGCGGCCGCGGTCGTCCTTGCCGCGGACGATCACGTGGGTGTGCGGGTGGCCGGTGTTGTAGTGGTCGACCGCGACCCAGTCGAGCTTGGTCCCGAGATCCTCCTCCATCCGCGCCATCAGCCGCCGGGTGAGCGGCTTCAGGTCTTCATACCCGGCCCCATCCTCCGGCGACATGATGAAGCGGAACTGGTGGCGGTCGCCGCCCTGGCGTTCGAGGAAAGCCTTGCCGTCGACTTGGTCGGCGTCCGCGCCGTAGAGCCGGCCGGGCTCGCCGTCGCGCGTCACGCCGTCGCGCTGCACGTACCGCTGATGCGCGCGGGCGGCGCTCATGCCCTTGCCCGCCAGCCTAACGATCCGCGCCTTGACCATGACGCGCCGTCGCCGCTGTGCGCCATAACGGTCCCGGCTGCCCAGCACGCGCCCAACGCCTGCTCCGCGGCCGACCCGGCTGCCCGTGAACGCGCGGCGGCTTCCCGCGCCCGTCGCACCGCCGCGCGCGAGGTTGGAGGCGGCGAGCACGCGGCTGAGGAACGGGCGCCCGGCCTTGCCCTTCGCGCGCATCTTCCCGAGATGAGGTTCCAGGCCGTCGTCACCGGCCATGATCTCGCCTTTCCGGTAGAAATGGCGCTGAGCATGGGTCGTCCGCAGACCCAAGAAAACCGGTGCCGGTGAAAGTGGCGGAAATCCGCCGTTCTTGGCGCGAACGGCACTGTCGCGCCCGCACCAGTGCCGTCCCGGCACCCAGAGAATGATGTGCAGACAATGGCTTACGGGACCGACGGTGCCGTAGCTTTCTATCTTGCCTTACGCTGCCTACCCCCTTCTCCCGTCACCTTACCCATCAACCGCCCCCGATGACCTCCCCCGCGCAGTCCCTGCCTCGCTCTCCCAACCACGAGGCGACAGGTTACCGCATGCGATCCGACGATCGCTGACGCATTCTGGTATTTCGTCAGCACAACAAAGCCCGTCCAAAACAAAGGTCTCGGCGACCAAATCCGGGACCAAATTGCGCTGAAGAATGACAACGAAACGCCCGCACGGCATAGCCGTGCGGGCGCGATTTTCTCCGTGCTTCATCGCCCGCCAGGACGATCCAGCACGCGATTTTCCTTAGTCCAGCGCGCGAGAACGGACGGCGGATCGCTCCGCCGCCCGCCTCGATCTACGCCGCCAAACGCTCCGGCTCGACGACCGGCACGGCCTCGATCTCGACCGCTCCACCCGCAACCGGTGGCTCCGGCTCGGGCTCGGGCACGATCAAATCGGCGATGCGGGCGTGGCGAGTGACGGTCCCGACGCCGCCCCGCTCGGTGTAGGCGCTGGGCGGGAACGCCATCCAGCGTGGCACCCACCCCTCGACCTTGGTCCGTCCGTTTGCCCCTGCGAGGTGATCGCGGACGATGCCTTTCAGCACCTTGGACTTCTCGCCCGCATTGGCGCGCGCGATGATGTCGCCCGCTACCTCGCCGACGATCCGGGACAGCACGTCACGGTCGCGGATCAGCTCGAAAAAGGCCGCGTCGGCTTGCCATGCCGCGTCCATCTTCACGTCGATCTCCAGCCCGACCGCCTCGACGACCGCGCTTCCCGCCGCCAACGTCTCGCCGATCACGATCCCGATCACCTCTGAAACGGCGGTATCGGGAAGCGCCAACAAGCGGACGAACACGGCGGTCAGGTCGTAGTCGCTGCCGTTCCCGCCCGCGACCGTCGGCCGCTCGGGGTCGAAGCCGAGCATCGCCAGCACCGCGCGGCGACGTTGGTCGAACGCGCCTTCGCCCGCGCACGTTTCGACGCTCTCCGCCGTCTCCGGGTCGCGCGCATATTGCCGCTCGACCCTGACCGTCCATAGCGAGGAACCGATGACCGCATGGGCGACCATCAAGCGCATCGCGACGCCCGGATGGCCGAGCAACGCCGCGCGGGTGGCGGCGTGGCGATGCAGGTCCAGGTAGGTCTGCATCGGTCCGGTCACTTCGGGCCGGGTCGGCTTCGCCGCCTTGATCGTGCCGCCGGCCGCCATCTTCTTCGCCTCGCGCCGGGTCACATAGCCCTCGTGGAACGCCACCTCGCCGCGCTGGTTGACGGTCGCATAGACGCGCCCGCCGTCCGTCCGTCCGACCTGCTCGTGATCGTAGCGGTCGAAGTGCTGGCCCTGCGGGAGCACGATTACCTCGCGCCAGCCCGCGTCCAGATACGCGGCCCGGCGCGCTTCGATCGCTGCTTCCTGCGCCGTCCAGAATGCGGCCGGGTCGGCGAAGTAACCGCCCTCGCCGAACAAGTCGGTCACGATCGCGCCCTCATAGGATGCGATGTCGAACAACGCAGCCTGGGTCGGGATCGACGCACCGCCGAACAGCCATGCCTTTACTTGCGTGCCGCTCGGGGCATAGACGTCGGCATCGTCGTGGAGGACAAGCCATTCCTTCTGCTTCTCGCGCGTGGCGAGGGTGAGCGGCCGGATGGTGGCGGCGTCGATCTTCCCCGCCCCGTAGAGCGCGCGGATGCGGGGTAGCAGGTTGCCGAGCGCGAGGATGCGCCGGACGGCCAGGGGCGGTAAGCCGAAGGTCGCCGATATGTCCTCGATCGTGCGCCCCTCCTTCACGACAAGCCGGGTGAAGGTGGCCCATTGCGTCACCTCGTCGGCATCGAGCCGCTGGGTGTTCTCGATCAACGACGCCTCCAGCGCGGCCGCATCGTCGCCCGCCTCCATGATCGCGCATGGCATGGGATCGACGATATCGGTCTCGTCGCGGACGATCTGCGCGGCGTGGAAGCGCCGCGCGCCCGCGACGATCTCGAACGTGTCCTCCGACCCTCCCTCGACATGCTCGGGACAGCGGTTCGGGCGCACGATCACGGGAACGATCACCCCGCGCTTGCGGATCGAGGGAAGAATGTCGGACACGTCGGGCGCGCGCTTAGCGTAGCGCATGTTGGCCCGGCTGACGGACAGCTTGCAAAGTTGGATGTGAGCGAGTTTCATCGTCTGGCTCCTTGTGAGCACCGGCCCCGTCGATCTTTGTGGGTAGGCGGGGCCGGTTTGCTAAGCGGCGATACGCGCCGCGCGTCATCCCTCCCCGTCGTCGTTGGCGGGGCTAGGAAGCTCGGGATTGGGGTTGTCGCGAAAGGCGAGTAGGTACTCGGCGGCCTTGCTGGCCTGGCTCGCCGCGCGGAAGATGGCGCGGTTGTCGTTGCGCAGCACGGTCAACCATCCAGCGAGATAGTCGGCGTGGCGCACGGTCGGCACGATGCCGAGACTGGCGCATAGAAAGGCTGACGCGAGTTCGGCGGTAAGCTCCTCGCGCGCATACCCGGCCGTCCCGAACGCGCCCGACAGGTCGCGAGCGAGCCGCGAACGGTGGCCGGTCCAGTGGCCAAGCTCGTGAAGCGCGGTGCGGTAATAGTTGATCTGGTCGCGGAACGCGGGTTGCGGGGGCACCCGCACGAAGTCCTCGGCGGGCGCGTAGAACGCCCGGTTGCCGCCGATGCGGAAGTCCGCGCCCGTGGCCGCGATCAACGCCTCGGCGGCCGGCACGGCCTCGCATTCGGGCATGGGCGGCGCGATGTCGGTCAACCGCTCGGGCAAGCCGTCGCATTGCGCCACGTTGAACACGGTGAAGCGTTTCAGGAACGGAACCTGTCCGGGTTCGCCACCCTCGCGCGCGACGCGTTGCTTCTCCTGTTCGGGGGTGAAGCGGTCGGCGTAGAACACGGTCGTGCCACGCTCGCCCTTGCGGACGCACCCGCCTACGCCAAGCGCCTGCCGGAACGTCAACCATCCCTGACCGGCATAGCCATGCTCGATCACCGCGCCCCACAGGACAAGGATGTTGACGCCGGAATAAGGCCGGTTGGACCCGGCGTTGCGGGGTAGGCCGGGGCCTGCGCCGACGGTGCCCCAGGGCTGCACCCATGGGAAGCGCCCGGCATCAAGCTCGGCGATGATGCGGTTGGTGACCTCGTCATAGAACGAGGCGCGGGGTGCGGAAGCGTTGCGGGCGGCCGTCATCGTTCGGTCCTTTCGGTCCGTTGAAGGGCGGTTCTCGCCGCCCCGCCCGCATGTGACGGGCGATGTCGAAGGGTGGCGGGAAGGCCGTGCGACCCTCCCGCCAAGCGGTTAGAAGGGCATGTCCTCGTGCGCGTCGTCCCCGCCGCCGACCGGCTCGCGGGCGTCGACCGGCTGGCGGAACGGGTCGCGACGGACCCGCGCGCGCCGCCAAGCGACGTTCATTCCATCCGCGCCGTCGTGAAACAACGCGATCGACACGCGGTCGGGCAAGCTCGGATCGTCGACCGACCCCTGCAGGAACACCTCGCCCGTTCCATTCGCCCGCGCCTCCCACAACGCGCCGACCTGGATCAACCGGTTGCCCGGCGTCCGCGTCATGACCTCGAACGTCGGCGCGCGCTCCTTGGTCGACTCGCACGGCCGTAGCGCGAGCTGGGGAAGCTCGAACTTGGCGGCGGCGATGTGCCCGAAGTAAAGCCCTTGCGCGTTCTTCTTGAAGTATCCGATGTTCATCTCAACTGCTCCTCTCGACATCTGCTGGTGAACTATCTCACCGGCAAGAACATCTATACATCATGTCAGGAATAGCCCTAAGCTCGTTGTTTTCTTGACAGAATTCCATCGTACCTGGTGAGTCCGAGCAACTGAAAAGGGCCGCGACCAGCGGCCCAGCAAACATCGAAAACGCACCGGCCGCGCAGCGGCCGGTTCCCTTCGCACGCGGACCCGAGGGCACAGCCCGGCCTCGTCGTCATCGCACCCGGAGCCGTCCTCGCAGGGTCCCAAGCGCCGCGTGGGGCTCTCGGCCGGCAGGAGGCACGGGAGGGCTAGCGCAGCTTGGCGAAACGGGCGCGGCGCTGCTCGAAGAGCAGATAAACGCCGCCGCGCCCGTTTCTCCTAGCGGAGCTTGCCCGACGCAACTCCTTGCCGGCCGAAACCCGCGTGGCACGCCGGGACCCTGGGAGGCGGCGAAGGGGGCGATGACGACGAGGCCCACGATCCGCCATCGCGCGACTAGCGCGATTCATCATCGCGTTTCCTCACGCCCGACCCAGGCCTCGCGTCGATAAGCAGGCGCGATCGCGCGGGCACCCCGCGCCAGCGATCGTTACCCGAAGGGCCGAGACCGCCCTCGCGGCCTCGGTGGCGCAGCCATAGAGCGCGGTCGTGCGCTTTCGCGCACGAGGCGTCCTGCCCCGGTCAGTCAAGCAGCTTGCGCCACCACGGGCGCGGATGCGGCGGCGAACCGGCCATAGACCCTCCTCGTCGAACTGATCGTCGCATGATTTCCCAATCCCGAACCGCCTAAAATGGAAGCGCCTAATGATCATTGTCGAGCGTCGCTGGCTGCCGCTCCAGCCGCTCGGCCGGGCCGCTGGCGAGCGCATCAGCGGCCCGGTTGCGCATACGCACGTCGTGCATGCACAAGCCTAAGCGGGCGAAAGCGGGCACTAACATGATCGCGGCCGACACTATCGTGGGATTGAGCTGATTCACACCCGATGAGAACACAAAGTGAACGAGTTTCGTAAGAGGTTACGCGACGGAAGCGAGCCTCGCGCGAGGAGAAGTTAGTAGATCAGTGTAGAGTCTGGATCAGCCTGAGCCCATGTCATTTCGTAATGCACTCCACTGCGTGATAATCAAGCCGACGATCAGAAGCACCATGCCCACCAATCGATATGCATCGATGGGACGCTTAGGCAGGCCGAGCAGGCCGAAATGATCGAGGAGCGCGGACGTGACGAGCTGGGCGAACAGGATGAAGGCGATGAAGTTGCCGGCCCCGAACCGGGGGATGATGACGGTCGCGGACAGCGCGTAGAAGCCGATCAACAGGCCGGCGAGGTAGCTTCGCGCGGGTGCCGTCGCGATCGAGCCTACAGCCGGCGCACCGTGGATCGCCAACGTCAGCGCCGAAGCGGCCAGGAGGGCGGTCAGGAACAGCGCGGCGGTCGCGGCGAAAGGGTTGCCAAGGGCGCGGGCCATGCCGCTGTTCAGCACGCCGATGAGAGGGATGCCCACCCCCGCCAGGAACGACCAAGCCGCGAGGAGGGCGTAGGACCGCATCGCGGCAGTGTGTCGGCCTGAGGGAGGGAAAGCAAATCCGCTGACCCGAAAGGTCGAGACCTGCCGCGCGACCGTGCACCCCAACTCGAAGGACATGGAAGAAAGATATGCCCCTACCCGCCGATCGTAAGCTCGCTTGGGTTCTCAAGCAGAACAGGCGCTACGCGCCACTCCTCGACACCGGTCTCAAGCTCAGTCCCATACTGGTCGGCGTCGCCGCGGCCATGGGCATATGGTTGTGGACAATTTTCAGCGGCTATTTCGGTCAACTCGGGCAAGCGCCGCTTCCCGTCACCCAGGCCGGCGACTGGCTTTTCCTCCTGCTCTTCGGGTTCATAATATCAGTGGTGTTCGCGGCGATCATCATCGTTCCGGCTGCGTGGACGTCGACCGTCCGCTCGATCGCGCCCCAGACCATGGAGGCGGCAACCATCATCCGCGCTTGCGGCGCGTGCGCGACGGCGACGTTCTTCATGACGGCGCTCGCCTTTTTTCTCTACGAGACCCGGATCCTTCTCTGGGTGATCGCGACGATGATTGTCGGAGGACTGGCAGGAGGACTGGTGATGGCCTGCCGCGAGCCTTCGCATCGCCTGTTCGGAAAAGCTTTCCTGGGTTTCGCCGCATCCTCACTTGCACTCATAGTCTGGCTCAGCGTGCTCTTCGCCTTACTGGCTCCGACCGTCGCGTCTTCTACCGCTAAGTCGTCCCTTGCCGTCAGTTTCGGCCTGCTCGCAGCACTCGCCTTCCTAATCGCATGTAGCATTATGAAGCCGGTGGCAGGCCTCCTCGTTGGACTGGCGATTACGGTCATCTGGCTCTTCGCACAGGCGTCGCCGGACGGCGGCAGGCTGATCGCGAGCGCGTTGTACACCGCCAATCTTGGTGGCGGGCGTCCGGCGCGCGTCGCGCAGGACCACGTCGTTGGCGAGATCTGCAATCTCGCGGTCGAAGCGCGCCCGGTTTGGGTGTATGAGCCGAACGGATGCGAACGGGGCGCCGCCTTTCGGCGCCTGGACGAACTCAAGGGCCTTGGTAGCCTGGCGCGAAAGCTGAAGCTTGCGGTTTGGCGTAGCGAAGCATCGTGCCACCTTCGGCGACGCCCGGCGAATGCGAAGCAGGACAGCCTCCGCTTGTGTCGAGATGCGGCGGCCTCGACCGCCAAACCCAGCGGTTCGAAGGTCGGCGGCGCTCCCGCCTCCACCACCGACCGGTACAAACAGCAGCCCTAATTCGATTGGAGCCGCCGAGCGGCTTAGTGTTCACGCCCGGGGAAGGGAGTAACCATCAGAGCGAACAGGCCTGTTCCGGGGCTGGCGTGCTTTGAGGGCGCAGGCTTGCCGTCACGCTCGCCAAGGACGAAGAAGATAGACCTGGCCGGCCTCGGAGCATCAACCGCCATCGACGCGGCTCCGGCGACGCTCTCGAGATAGGCGCGCGTCTCGCCGGGCAGCCGACGTCCGGACGACAGGTGGACCGCGTAGCGGGCCGGGCCTGCGTTGTAGGCGGCGAACAGGCCGGGGTAGCCGCACCTGTCGTGCATCAGCCGCAAATACGCTGTTCCGGCCAGGATGTTGTCGCGCGGATCGTGCGGGTCCGGTCCCAGCCCGTGCGCGCGGCGCATCTCGGCCCAGGTGCCCGGCATGAGCTGCATGAGCCCCATCGCGCCCGCTCGGCTGGTGATCGGGCGCCCGCCCAACAGGGTGCGTCCGCCACTCTCGGCCTGCATGACCCGCTCGATCCAGGCGACCGGCACACCGAAGCGCCTGGACGCCTCGGCGATGTACGGCCGCCAGTCGGCGACGCCTGCGCCATGGACAGGGGAAGCCGCGAGAAGCGCGGCAGCCAGGGCGACCGCCCGCATTGCTCGGCGACCTGCACTCGCGCGTTCACACACCGGCCCGCGCCGCCCAGACCAGCCGAGCACGTCCCGCCACATCAGCGGAGGACGTCGGCCCGAAGTAACGGCCGTCGAACGAGTCCGAGCGCTCCATGAGGAGAAGCACCGCACCCTCGGCCAACCGGATGCAGCCGCGCCACTAGGGCATCGGACGACCATGCCCGTCCGCGGGTCGCCGGATCGCGACGGGGTGTCCGTCGACGTACACGAACGCGCCGAACGCGCAGACCTTCTGCCCGGAGACCGCAGCGACGCGTTTCACGAGCGGCACGTTCTCGGGCAGGTAGTGGCGCACGGCGGCGAACCGGCGCACCGGCAAAGGCATGCGCGCGATCACCATGTCGCCGGGCGCGACGGCCGGGCCCGGCGTGACAACATACAGCCCGGTCGGGGCGCTGGCGCTGGCGTTCCAGACCAGCCGCGGAGTCGGCGGCACCGCAAGCGTCGCCGCGACGCCAGCGATCATGCGGCTAAGCATGCTCGCCCTCCCCGTCGCTCACGCCCTTGGACCAGGCGTCGAGGTCGTCGATGTGGTAGCGGATGTGCCGCGAGTGACGCCGGAACCGGGGCCCCTTGCCCGCCGACCGGTAATCCTGGAGCGTCCGTACCGACAGGCCGAGATAGAACACGGCCTGTTCGGGACTGAGGAAGGGCGATCCCTTCGCGGCCCGCGCGGCGCGGGCGTTCTCGTCCTCCTCCGAGGTGGCCGCGACCATGCCGGCTCACTCCGCCCGGCGCTGCCCGTCGACATAGTCGGCGAGCTGCGCGGCCTGATCGGGTCGTAGCGCGTCGGTGGCCGCGAGGTGGTCGGGCACCGCATCGGACAGCAGGACCGACGGGCACCGGCCCTCGTAGTTACCGAGGTTGGGGCGGTGCTGGCTGTAGCCTACCAACGCGGCGAGTTCGGGATCGAACCGGCGCGCGACATCGGGCGGGTAGACAAGCCACTGGTTCTCGAACGGCTTGAGCCACCCCAGGCAATAGCTGACGATGACGCCGCGCCGCGGTAACCTCGCGCGGTTGCTCCCGCCGCCGTGGAGCGTCGAGCCAAGGAATAGCAGCGCGTCGCCCGGCTCCATCGCGGCGATCACCGCTTCCTCGTCGGGCAGCATCGGCATGCCCTGCCGATGGTGGCTTCCCGGCCAGAGCACGGTCGCGCCGTTCTCGGCCGTGAACTCGGTCAGCGGCCACATGACGTTGACGAGGTACTCGAGCTCTCCTTTCGGGCCTGCCCACATATCCTGATCACGATGCGGGAGCTGCGGGAGCGCGCCCGGATGGATCTCGATCGCCTGCGTCAGGTTGAGGTTGAAGCGGTCGCACCAAGGGCCAAGCTGGCGCTCGACGAGATCGAGCACGAGCGGATGACGGACGAGATGCTTTGCCTCGTCTGATCGCTTGAGCAAGCTCCCGAACCGCTTGGTATGCGCGCCGTAGAAGCCGCCTTCGCAATACGGCGTCTCGGCGAAGCGCCGGTCGAGGTCGGCGTGGAGCCGGCATACGAGGTCGGGCGCGACCCCGCGCCGGACGATGCAGTAGCCGTCCCGATTGAGCGTGGCGTCCAGCCGGTCGGCACGCTCGGCGGCCTTGCCCGCGCCGCTCACGCGACCGCCCCTTCTTGTTCGAATGCCAGGAGGCCGGGCGTGTAGATGCCGGTCGCGGCCAACCGGTCGGGTGTGTCGCGGTCGATGTGGATGCGGAACGCGCCGAGATGCGCGGTGTCGATGACCTGATCCGGGCCGAGCGCGTCGGCGCGCCAGCCCATCGCGAGCACCTGGCGGCGGAACGGCTCTGCGACGACGCCGGTCAGAGTCGTGATGCCGACCGCCAATGCATGGTCGACCATCGCCGATATTAGCCGGTTGCGGATGCGCAGGCGATCGGGCGCGGTGTGCCGGGTCGGCAGGCACAGGCGGGTGATCTCGTAGGTGTCCGGTCCGCTCGGGACGCCTTTAGGACAGAGCTTGGCAAAAAGTGTGTCCAGGATGTGCGGCCGTTCGGTCGGCAGCAGCCGGAGCGAGCCATCATGCTCGGTCCGCCGATCGCCAGCTATGATGTAGGTGGCGTGATCGTCGTCGAACCGATCGACCTCAAACCGGCCGGCGACGACCGGCACATTCCAGCCAAGCAGGTCGACGAAGAGGCGCTTGCGGTCGGCGAACATGCCGTCAAGCAATCGTCGGTGCGCCCCGTAACCGGTGCCGTTCACTATCGAAATCATCGTCTGCTCCCTCGTGATGACGAGAGCCAAGGAAGCAAAAGCCCGTCGACTGGGCGATATGTGGAGGTCTGCCTATTGACGGAATGCTGGAGAGTGCTCGGTACTCGTTGGCATCGAGCGACTTATTCGTTCAGAGGTTCGCGGTCTCGACCAGCCGCGCCAGCACTGCGGTGGGCTCCTGTTCGAGCGCTCGCGTGATCGCGCAGAACTCGATAACATCGATCCCGCGTTCGCCGATCTCGTACTTGGCGAC
This sequence comes from uncultured Sphingomonas sp., assembly GCF_964235535.1. GTDB lineage: Bacteria > Pseudomonadota > Alphaproteobacteria > Sphingomonadales > Sphingomonadaceae > Sphingomonas. The sequence goes on along the minus strand of NZ_CAXSBH010000013.1, from coordinate 38,454 downwards.
GAAGGACTGGGGCCGCTCGAGCTTGGCGGCGAGCTGCGCCTGGGTGAGGTGAGCCGAGGTCCGCAACTCGATCAGCAGGCGTTGCAGCAGCCGCTGCTCGGGTGTGCGTAGGCTTTTCGGCATGGACGCGCGCTGTTGAAGACGGCGCTTCCTCTGATCCGAAAACGGGATTATCCCATTTCAGGATTACCGGCCCCGCACGGGATGAGAGCCTGTAAGCGTGCGCGTCCGTCATACCGATCGGGGGACCTCAATGACGCTTGCGCCTTATCCGACTTGCCCGCGCATCCTGCCCGAGCCGCCCAATCCGGACGATACGCTGACGCACTACGACCTAATCCACGGGCTCTTGTTCGCGCGGCTGCTCACGGCAGCGGAAACGGGGTTGGATTGGCGTGAGGCGACGCGGACGATCCTGCTCCGCGACGTCGATCGCAACGAAGAAGGTGCCCGTCGTTGCTGGGAGGCGCACTATGCCCGCGCATGCTGGCTGGTGGCAAAGGGCTCGGCGCTGGCGGCCATCGGTCTGGGGCCGACCGGCGACAGCCCGGACGACTACCCGCCCGAGCGAGTGCCGGAAGACCTGCTCAGCGAGCGATCAACTCGGTAAAGCCGATTTCGCCGTCGTATAGCGCACATATGACGAGCTGAACCCTCGACGCCACGCCATAACGCTCACGGGCGGCGGCAAGGTAGTTGGTGACGGTGTTCTCGCTCAAGCCCAGCAGTTGCGCGATCACGTTATCTGCCTTGCCTTGTCCGGCAAGGATGATGCATTCGCGCTGCCGCGGGCTGAGGCGCGGTAGCCATCGGGCAGGACCGCCGGCACCGATCGCACGCCGGGCGGCTTCAAAGGCGAAGAGACCGACAAGCTGCGCCGCCAATAGCGTCTGTTTTGGCAACTCCAGCCCAGGGCGAACCGCAAAGGAGCAGGAGCCGCGGCGCTCGCCCGGGATGTTGGACGGGACGGTGAAGCCCGCGCCCAAACCAGCGTGCCCGGCCTCGGCGAGGCGGTGCTTGGCGGCGGACGATAGCTTGATCATCTGCGGAACGTCCGCCCAAGCAAAGCCGAGTGCGGTGCGGGCTGCCGCATGTAGGACGGGATCGTCGATGTAGAGCTCGTCGCGGATGAAGCGTTCGGCCCAGCCCGGCGGGTAGGTGTCGAGGTGGATAATACCGGGAGATGGGAGTCGCAGATCTGCGCGGTGGATTAGGGCGAAGTAGTCGAACCCGAGCTCCCGGGTGACGGCGTCCAGGGTCGAGGTCAAGTCCCGCCCGGATGTAACGGTGCGTACCGCGATAATGAACTGACTCGCGACGTTTCCGACCTCCATGAACTGTCAACCAGCCTCCTTGGAACTGGACAGGCTCTAGCGGTTCTGTCGTAGCGGCCGTTATGCAGGTCATTGTTATGACCTGGTAAGTCGCAAGCGATTTGAGCCGGGGCGTAGAATAGGACCCGAAATGTTTTCTTAATGGTTTACGATGGTCCAATTACATAAGGGACCTGTCCATTGCTCAGTCTGATGCCAGGACATCGTCGCTCATGCTCGTTCAGAAGACCCTCCCGGAAGCTCCCCAGACAAGCGTCGAACGATCAGTCAATCTCGTAATGATTTATGACGTTGCCCGTTTCCGAGTCAGAATCTCAGGGGCAGTCTCAAGCGCGCAAGCCCATCAAGTATGCTCATCAACTCGCGACGAGCGTCAGTTCCTCGTCCGGTATGCGGGCCAGGTCCTTGTCAAGCAACAGGAAGCGACGAATGCGCCCGTTGCCGTTCTCGACCGAGCCCTTTTTGCCACGGCGACGACGGCTGGCGAAGCTAGAGAGCACGTCGAGCCGCTGCTGCAGCAGTCCATAGCCGGCGAGCCCGATGCCGCGATCGAGAGTGAGGCTGCGCCGGAGCGAGGCCGGCAGGGCGCGCAGGCGCCGATCGATGCCCGTCATCACGCCAGCACTATGTCGGTTCGGGCTGCGCAGGAGCACCGCGCAGCGGCTACGGCGTTCGACCAGGGAGATGAGGTTGGCCTTGCCGTGAGCATGACGGAACGCGATCAGATCGTCCTCCAGTGATCGAACGAGCGCCGCTCCGCAACCTCGGGTGGACGGGCGGCAATGGTGTTCGCGACCGGTATCTTGAAGCCGCGCGGCTTGCGCCCGTAGCGGGGTCGACGCGAGCGCCGGGCGCAGGGCAGCAGCCGCCGCAAATCCTGACAACGACCATGGGTGCTGCAGACATAGTGGTAGTTCGTCTCATGGCAAACCAGTGAACCTGCCGGCCGCCAACGTCGCAGGTAGCTCGCGAAATGGCGGATGCTCATCATAATGCCCGTTGCGGTCGAGCTCGCGGTAAATCGTTGAAGCATGACGCGCCGCCAGCCCGCTGTACCGGCCGTCGCGCCTGAACCATGTGATAAACCATTCGATGCTCTTCGAGTGTCAGATGCTGGTACCGCGCCATCGTTGCTTACTCCTGGGTTAAAGGGGTGAAACCCCTATAAAACCCCGGAATTCGCACCTCGAATTAGAATCCGCCCACTATATGCCGTCGAAGCGATAATCCTGATTATGTAAATCCTGGCCCAGTCCAGCTTCAGAACTGTCAGTGTAGCGCAATAAGTGCGACTGGGTTGGAGCTCAGCGGTTTAGCCGGTTGCGGGCGTGCGAACACTCGCGCATAGGCGCAAAATAAATGTGACCGGAAGTGAAAAGAACCGATGTAGCTCATCGCGGCCCGGAGTGGACGCGCGGTGCAGTCCGGCCATCTTCGGGCAGCCGACCCCAAGATTCAGGGTCTTATTGGACCATCAACCACCTGATCGGTCGCCTCATTAGCAGTCGATCCGGAACGGGCGGGTCAGAAGATCGTATCACTAAGAGCGAGGTTCGCCGAGGTGGAAGGCCAGCGCCAACGCCGGCAGCGCCGATCCGGCCCCTATCGTCCATGACCAGCCACCGACAGCATAGGCCCAGCTACCGAGCGCCGAACCAACCGCTCCGCCGACAAAGAAGATGGCGATGTATAAGCCGTTCAGCCGGCCTCGCACCTCCGCACCGAGCGAGAAGATCGCGCGCTGCCCCAGCACCACGCTGACGGTCGCCCCCACGTCGATCAGGATCGCGGCGGCCACTAAGGCCGCTAGCCCGAGGCGCGGCCCCGAAAGCCCCAATTGTGCAAGCACCAGCGCCGCGCCCACGGCGACGATCGCAAGGCTGGTGGCAGGTCGGCTCCCACCCCGGTCCGCTACCCGCCCGGCGAGCGGCGCGGTGACGGCGCCCGCTGCCCCCGCCAGGGCGAAGCAGGCGATGCCGGCCTGTGAAAAGCGGAAGGTATCGGCCAGGAGCAGCGGGACGGTGGTCCAGAACAGGCTGACCGCGCAGAATAGGCACGCCTGATAGAAGGCCCGCCGCCGCAGCACGGGCGTATCCCGGAACAGGCGGCCCATCGACGCGAGCAGGTCGAGATAGCCCACGCCCGGCAAGGGACGGCGCGGCGGAAGGCGCAGCCGCAGCACGACGGCCAGAACGGCGGTGATCGCGGCCGACCCATAGAATACAGCGCGCCACGACCCCGCCTCGGCCACTAGGCTGGCGGCGGGACGGGCCAGCATGACGCCAATCATGAGACCGCTCATGACGTTACCGACCGATCGCCCGCGCTCCGCATCAGAACTGAGATGCGCCGCGTATAGTACGAGGATCTGCACCCCCGTCGAGCCTACGCCGACCATCGCGGCCGCGCCCAGAAAGGTTGCGGGTTGGGCCGACGAGCCGGCCGCGACCAAGGCGAGGCTTAGCACCCCGAGCGAGGTAAGGGTCAGGCGGCGGTTCTCCACCAAGTCGCTCAGGGGCACCAGCAGGAGCAGCCCGGCCCCGTAGCCGAGTTGAGTCGCGGTCACGATCAAGCCCGCCGCCCAGGGCGCCATGCCCAGCGAAGCGGTAATCGGACCCACCAGTGGTTGGGCGTAATAGACGTTCGCGGCCATCAGCCCGGCGGCCGCGGCGAGCAGGACGGTCAGCGCATTCGAAATGTCCGCTCCATCGGTTCGCGACGGTGCCGATGCGCGCGCGCCGGAGTCAGGTCGGCTTGTCGCCGACCTTGAGGGGTCACGGGTGATCACGCCGTGGTCGGGTCGAACAGCGCTACGCAGCCTACCCACCGAACCGTGACGGTTCCCGACCGGGCGAGGGCGGGACCGGGCACGATCCGGCGCCGGCGTCGTCCCCGATCCCGCCGAAAGTCGCGTCGAGGCGGCCGGATCCGAGGCTGTGGCAGTTCAAGTCGATCCTGATCCTTGACGGTCTTCTAAAAGTCGACGCGTGCACCTACCCCGAACGTACGCGGCGGACTGCCGTATGTCACGGGATAGCCGAAGCTCTGGGCGGTGGGCTGGCTAATGACGCGCTCGTCCAGGAGGTTCCGCACGAACACCATCAGGCTCGCCTTGCCGCCCGGCAGCGTGTAGATCATGGACCCGTTCAGATAGATAAAGTCGTCCTGCTTAAGGAAGTTGTCAGGTTCGAAGAAGTAATTGCCGTTATAATTGGCGGTCGCGTTCCAGTCGATGCGGGCACCGCGATCGAGGTCATGCCGGTAGTCTAGGGCAAGGGTGCCCGTGAACTCCTGGGCGAGCGGCAGGCGATTGCCTGTCGCGTCGCCGGCGGTGATGATGGCGCCCCCGGTCGGGCGCGGGGTCGTGAACACGGCGTTTAGATAATTGACGAACTTCGAGCGCGCGATCTCGAACCCGCCGGACAGCCTTAGTCCCCGGGCCAACTCGGTCTCGACATCAACGTCCAGGCCGTAGAGCCGCGCCTGCGCGCCATTGACGATTGACTGGAAGCCGTTGGCAAACTGGATCACCTGAACATTGGCGTAGTCGTAATAGAACCCCGCGAGGTTGAGTCTTAGACGACGGTCGAGCAGCTGAGTCTTGAGGCCGACCTCGTAGGCTTCAAGCTTCTCGGGAAGATAGCCGGCGTTGGCCGGGTTGAGGACATTGAAGCCACCGCTCTTGATGCCGGTGTTGAACGACAGGTAGCCAAGCACGTCGTCGTCGAATTCGTGGCTCAACGCCGCGCGGAAGGACGGCTCGCGGATGGTGCTGCTTTCGTTCCTCGTCTGGATAGCCGTGGAGCCGTTAACCCGCAACAACGTCGATGTGGAGTCGACCTTGCGGCGCTCATAAGTCCACCGCGCGCCCAGGGTAATCGTCGTATCGTCTATAAACTCCCAGTCGATCTGGCCGAACGGCGCCACCGACTCCGTCTCCTCCTCGCCCACCGTGGTATTTACCGTCACCGACAGCGGGGCTGGCGCGAGCGCGCCTCGGATGTCGCGCCGGATCGGGTCGACACCGTTCAGACTGGAGAAGTAGAACGCGCCTAGGACCCAGTTGAAGCGGCCACCTGTTGGCGAGGTCAGCTGTATCTCCTGGGAGAAACTCTCGTTCGGCGCATCGGGCGACCGGACCACGAACGACGAGGCCGGATCGGCGGCGTTGTCGAACAGGTAGTCGCCCTTGCCACGGCGGTAGGCGCTGATCGTGAGAAGATTGGCGAAGTCGAACTCGTGATCGATCTGCAGGCTCACGCCGCCGCCCTTGAACTTCTGGAAGGAGTCGGTCCCGGCGTAGCTGTCATACACGCTGTCGAGCGGCACCAGGTCCACGAAGCTCAACCGTGTGCCCGGGTAGTTCTGATAGCTGTTTTGCAACGCGTCACGCTGCGCATAGTCGCCGATCAGAAGCAGCGAGGTCAGGTCCGTCGGCGTGAACAGGAGCTTTCCCCGGACCCCGACGGAATGGCGGAGCCGGTAGGTGTCGTTGCCGGTGGTCAGGTTGTTCCCCCAACCGTCGCCTTGGGTCGAGAACTGGGCCGAAAGGCTGGCCGCGAGATGCTCGGTCAAGCCGCCGGTGACGTACAGATCGCTCCTGATCAGCGCATAATTGTCGATGGACGAACCGAACTCGCCCCGGAACGTCCGCTCGGGTGCCTTGGTAGTGATCTGGATGACGCCGCCGGTGGCGTTGCGGCCGAACAGGGTGCCTTGCGGCCCCTTGAGCACCGCGATCTGCTCCACATCGTTCAGTTCGCGCAGGCCCTCACGTTGCTGCGCATAGTAGACACCGTCAATATAGAGGGCGACCGGGTTCTCGACGATGCTGGACGATGTCCCGATGCCCCGGATATAGGGCTGGAAGGATCCGGCGGTGCTCCGCGTCGAGAGCCCCGGCACGACCGCCACCAATTGCTGCGTGTCGGTCACCCCCGATGCCACCAGCGCCTCACCGGATACGGCGGTGACCGCGATCGGCACGTCCTGGAGATTCTGGGCGCGCCTTTGCGCGGTGACGACGATATCCTCAAGGCCGCCGTCCACGCTGACCGCGTCCCCGCTCGCGTCCTGCCTGGTCCGGGTCGCGACGGGAGGATCGGGCGGCGTCTGCTGGGCGGGAGCGGACCCGGTCCATAGCAGGATCGGTGCGACGAGCGCCGCCAAAAGATACATCGCGCGCCCGGAATGCATGTCCACCCTCCAGTGATGGGTCCTTGTTTCGGACCCTTAGGACCGACGGTACGTCTCGCGACGACCGTTGAAGAGAGATGTAAACTTCCTTAGCGATGCCAGAGGGGCATCGCTCGAAGCCGTGGAGAGCCGTTCATGAAATTGTCCCATCTGCGCGACACCTTGGCCGTCGCGGAACTGGGCAGCCTGCGCGCGGCCGGACGGCAGCTGGGCGTCGCACAGCCGGCGATCTCGCGCAGTATCCGCGAACTGGAACACGAGCTCGGGGTCGCGCTGTTCGAGCGTCATGCTAAGGGCGTGCGGCTGACCGACATGGGACGCGCGTTCGTGGGCCGCGCCGAATCCGTGCAGTCCGAGCTTCGTCGCGCGGTTGAGGAGATCGAGCAGTTGAAGGGGCGCGCGACGGGCGAGGTCTCGGTCGCGATGTCGACGGCGGCGTCGATGACTTTGATGCCGAAATCCGTTACCGAGTTCCGCAAGCGCTACCCCGACGCGTTGCTGAAGATCCACGAAAGCTTCTTCGCGCCGATTGAGCGCGAGCTGCTGAGCGGGCATATCGATTTCTATGTCGGCCCGTTCGAGAGCGGCCATTCGCGCCGCTTTGTCGTCGAAAAGCTCTACGAGACCCGGCGCATGGTGGTCGCGCGCCGGGGCCATCGGCTGGCCGACGCCCGAACGCTGGCCGATGTCGGCGACGCGCACTGGATCAGGCCGGCGCTTTCGGGCCGCACCACAGAAGGCGACTTCGACCGCATGTTCGTGATGGCGGGGCTACCGCCGCCACGGATCGTGGTTCACGCGCGGTCGGCGCTTATCACCATGCTTACCGTGGTGAACTCCGACCTGCTGACGGTCCTGCCCAAGCAATGGATCGACTTTCCCCTCGCGGCCGCGCTGGTTGCGCCGTTGAAGATCGAGCCAGTCGGTGCCGCGCCGATGTGCCTCGTCCGGCGTCCGGACATGCCGCTGACCCCGATGGCGGAACACTTGTGCGATCAGGTTCGGCGGACGGCCACGCAGCACGCCCAGGCTCTAAGCATGTCGGACGCCGATCACGCCGCCTGACGCCGCGCCACAGCCAGCAGCAGCCCGGCCGCCAACGCGCCCAGCGCGAGCACGCCCGACACGACCCCGAGCGCGAACCCGCCCGCAAACAGCGCGCCCGCGACGGCCGGGGCAAGCGCGCCGGCCCCCCGCCCGATCCCCAGGACGAAGCCCACGCCCGTCGCGCGCATCCGCGTGGGAAAGCTGGTGACGATGGCGGCGTACAGACCCGCGATGCCGCCGTAGATGAAGGCGCCCAGCAGGGCGGCCATCGACGCCAGCGGCACCAGCGAAGCCGGCACGAAACCGAACAGCGCGGTTGTGCCTGCGGCCGCGAGCATGACTGCCGGAACCAGCATGCGCCGCCCAGCGCGCGCGCTGGCCACGCCGACGAACAGTTGCGCGAAGACTCCCGCGAGCGCCGCGAGAGCCGCGAGCGCCGTGGCCGTCGAAGCCGAGAAGCCGGCGTCTGCCACGATTTGCGACATCCAGCTCAGCACAAAATAGACGGTGGTGGTGTAGAGGAAGTTGACGGCCGTAATCATCAAGGTGGTGCCGCGCTGCTCCCGCGCGAAGATGGCCGAATAGGCGGTCTCGGTAGATCGTCGCGTCGGAGCGGGCAACGCGTCGACGGGGTCGACACCGCACCTGAATAGATAGTCGTTCAGCCGGAACAGGCTTGGCTCGCCGGGTCGCTCGATCAGGAACTCGGGCGGTTCCAGCAGCCAGCGAAGTACTGCGGGCAGCAGCAACAGCGCCATGCCGCTGCCAAACAGGAACACCGCGCGCCAGTCGTAAAACCGCAGCAGCACGGCCGCGATGAAACCTCCGACCGTCGCGCCGACCGGATAGCCGATCGACATGATCGCGATGGCAAGCGGGCGTCGGCGCTCGTTCGCGTATTCGGCCGAAAGCGGCGCGATAATCGGCACCATGGCGCCGATGCCGATACCGGTCACGATGCGCCAAGCGATCAGCGAGCCAATGGAGCTGGACAGCGCGGAAAGCGCCATTCCAACCGTCATGATGAGCAGATTGGCGACGACCATCTTGCGGCATCCCACCACATCGGCGAGCGGCGCCAGAACCAGCGATCCGAGCGCCATGCCCACTAAGCCGGCCGATAATGCGAGGCCGAGGACCCCTTTGCCAACACCCCAATCATGGGTGACGCCGGGCGCGGCGAACGTCATCGCCAGCACATCGTACCCGTCCAGCGCCGACAGCGCGAAGGTGAGGGCGACAGCGATCGACTGGGCGCGGCTCATGGGTAGCGAATCGAGGCGCGTCCGCAGCGCGTCCTGCTCGTCCCGGCGTTCCGCCCGACCGGGCTCGTCCGAGCTCAAGCGGCGTCCTTGATCGGGGGTGCAGGCACTCGACCGGAGACGATGTCCAGGAGCCCGTCGTCCGGCCAGCGGTCGCCGCGCCAAGCCACGTACTGGTCGGGACGGATCAGTGCGAGCGGCGCTTGGTACAGGCCCCGCAACGCCGGATCGTCGACATGCAGTATCTCGAGCGGCGTGCCCGTGCGTTCCGCTTGGAATAACGCGCGCGCCATGTCGTCGGAACGCGCCCCGTCCATGACTAGCAGCGTGAATCCCATCCCGAATAGGTCGTATAGCGACGTGTCGTCGTCCAGCCAGCGATGCGGCGCGAGACAGCCCGGCAAGGCGGACGGTACATAGTCGCGCGACCAATGGTGGTCCGCTCCCCGCCCATCGTCGACGATGACGGGAGAACCCTCGTACCGCAGGCCGAGTACGACGCCCAGGGCTTCAAATTCGTTCCGCTTGGTCGCCGTCACGTGCTCGGCGATCTCGCGGCGGACCCGGTCGCCGTCCGGGTTATCGTCCTCCAAGCCGGGCCGGACGAGCTGGTTGGGCGGGATCGCGTGGTTGAGCTCGGCCTCGTCCATCACGATCCCGTGGACGGGCCGCCGCTCGATCTCATAGCTGTCGAGGAGTGCGCAGCCGCCCCACCCTTGCAGCACGGCCGCCATCTTCCAGCCAAGATCGACGGAGTCGGCGACGCCCATGTTCATGCCGTACCCACCATATGGTGGATGCAGGTGGCACGCGTCGCCTACCAGGAACGCGCGTCCGCAGCTGTAACGGTCCGCCACGAGGCGGCTCGCTACCCATTCATCGGAACTTAGGATCTCAGAGGGAAGGTCGATCCCGGTCGACCGGCGGATCGCGTCGGCGGCTTCATCAGGGGTGTAGGTCGTGCCGTCGGGCAGCCCGGTCGGCATGAAATACCAGAGGTCGCCCTCGTCCATCGGCCCGATCAGGCTGGGCAGCTCGTCATTCACCTGCCAGTACATGATGGCTGGCCCGTTCGGATGCGCGTCCATCAGGCCGGGCGCGCGGAAGATCGTGTTGTAGTTGCGCGATATGCCGTACGTCCCGACCATCCTGGCGCCTACCCCAGCGCGGACCGTGCTCCGCGCGCCGTCGGCACCGATCAGATAGTCCGCGACGACCGAGCGCGTCGTACCCAATTCCACGTCGCGGATCAGCAGGCGGACGGCGTCGTCATCTTGGTCGAAGCCGACCAGTTCCCGGCCGAACTCGATCTCGACCGTCGGGAGCGACCGCGCGTGCTCCAGCAACACCGCCTCCAGCTTATATTGCGGGATCCACTGGCTGTGCTCGGAATAGCGTTCGTCACGGGCGGGCGCGCAATTGAGGCCATGCTCAAGCCGCGCGATGAGATGGCCGCCCAGGCGCGTGACGAAGGTGATGTGCGACGGGAAGTCGACGCCAAAGGGCGACGCCGCCGCGAGACGGTCGGCGATCCCCCATCGGCGCAGATGTTCGCGCGTGCGGGTATGCGTCGTCTTGGCGCGCGGGGCGTGACCGGCGCGCGCACTACGTTCGACGAGCAGGACGCGAACGCCGTGCCGGCCCAGTTCGATGGCGGCGGCAAGCCCGGCCGGGCCACAGCCGACCACCACGACCAGCGGCCGGCTGCTGCTTTGGGCTGTCATCCGGCTGAACCTTCCATTGTGGCCGCCCTCGATAGCGCCGCGCGGGGCCGAGAGGCTGATGGCAGTTCGGAACAAGCGATGCGCCGCGCGCATCGCCGCGACATCACTCTTCATGATCCGGCGCGGACGATCACTCGGATCGTGATCCGGCGTCAGTGACGACGACGATAGGAGGTTGATCACTTCTCGGCATCAATTGCCGAACTATTTCGATTTGACCGTACAGCGGATCGGAAGAATACTCGGGGCATAAAATAATGAAGCAGGGAGGGAAGGTTGGTGTTCGCACGCCAGGCCATCGTGGCGGGCAAGACGCGGTCGATGAAGACCGCCCTACTTGGTGCCGCCGTCCTCCTATCCCCGCCCTCCACCGCGCTCGCGCAATCCGCCGGCAGCGCGGAGGCCCCGCGCCGCGCCGATCCGGTCGGGCCGGAAGGGGCCGAACAGGACGCTAGCGACATCATCGTCACGGCACAGCGCCGCGCCGAGCGGCTGCAGGACGTCCCCATCGCGATCAGCGCTATCGGCCCTGACACGCTGACCCGCGGCGGCGCGGCCAGCATCGCCGATCTTCAGGGCAGCGTGCCGGGGCTCACGATCACTGGGTCCGCTGGCCTGAACGCGACCAACCTAGTCTCGATGCGCGGCATCGCTGGCCAGGGGGTGCCTATCGGCGCCAACCAGGCGACGGCCATTTATCTGGACGGCGTATACCTGTCCAAACCCGACGCTGGGTTCTTCGGGCTGCAGGATGTCGAGCGGGTGGAGGTGCTTCGCGGCCCGCAGGGCACCTTGTACGGTCGCAATGCCACCGCCGGCGCGATCAACATCATCACCCGCGCGCCCGGCAGGACCGTCGAGGGCAAGCTGGATGCGAGCTACGGCAACTACGACGGCGCGACGGTGGGCGGCTTTGTCAGCGGCCCGATCGCCAGCGATTTCGTGGGAAGCGTTTCGGGCAGCTTCAACCGGCGTGACGGCTATTTTCGCAATAGTCTGACGGGCAACGACATCGGCAGGGCCAGCTCGTTCTCGGGTCGCGGGAAGATCGGGTATCTGGGATCCGAAGGGTTCGACGCGCTGCTGTCGGTCGACTATACCCGCAAATGGTCGGAGGACCTGTTCACGCCGTCGACGGTTGTGAACGGCCGGCAAATCTACGCGGTCAGGAACCTTACGACCAATATCGAGGACGACCTGACCACCCGCCTCCAGACCGGCGGCGTCGCGCTGACGGTGGATCTGGAGCTTTCCCCCCGGTTCACGGTCACCTCGGTCACCAGCTACCGCGAGTTCGAGTTCCTGACGGTCTACGACATCGACGGCTCGGCGGCGCGGCTCATCCAGCCGATCTTCTCCAACGACAACCGGACCTTCAACCAGGAGGTGCGCGGCGTCTACGACCACGACGCATTGCGCTTTACGGTAGGCGCGAACTACTTCTCGGAGGAGGCCGAGGCGCAGTTGATCATCCTTCCGTCGACCTATACGCGGGCCAACCTTGACGCCCGGCCGACCCCGCGGACGAAAAGCGACCTGAGCGCCGTCGCCGCCTTCGGTCAGCTCGAGTACGATCTGACCGACACGGTGACCGTCGTGGGCGGTCTCAGGATCAATCACGAAAAGCGCGACTTCTCGATCGACTATTCGGCCGCCGGAGCCTTCGCGCCGATCAACGGCGAGGTGTCGGACACGGCCGTCCTGCCGGCGGTCGGGATCAACTACGAACCGTCCGGCGACGTACTGATCTATGCCAAGGCCAGCCAAGGATACCAGTCGCCCGGCTTCGCCTGGCTACCGGGCGCGGGCAACCGCGCCAACACCTTCGGGGCCGAAACGCTTTGGGCGTACGAGGCCGGCGTGAAGTCACAATTCCTGAACCGGGCGGTTACTCTTAACCTAGCCGGCTTCTATTACGACTATCGGGACATCCAGCTGCGCAGGACGATCCTGCTCGGCATCACCACGGTCGAGAATGCCGGCACGGCGCGGGTCAGGGGCGTCGAAGGCGAGCTGGTCGTCCGGCCGGTCCGGGGTCTAACGCTGAATGCGCAAGCGACCTACCTCAATGCGGAGTATACCAGCTTCTGCGAGACGATCACGGCCGGCACGCCGCAGAACGGTGACCCGCCCTGCACCGTGCTGGGCGTCGCGGGAGCGGATCGGCGCGGCAACAGGCTGAACGAGGCGCCCAGATGGTCCGGCGGCGTCGGGGCGACCTACGAGTTCAAGGTCCTGGACGATGCGACAGTCAAAATCGGCTCGAACTATTCCTGGGAGACCACGAGCTTCTTCAACTCAGTCAACGAGCTACGTCTCAGCACAAATGGTTGGCACAGACTGGACGCGCGTGCTTCGCTTGGGTTCGAGAACGGATTGGAGGTCTTCGCGTTCGGCCGCAACCTGACGGACGAACGTCACCCGGTGAACGGCTTCAGGTTTGGGGGGATCGTATCCGTCACGGTCAACGATCCGCGCGTCTACGGCGCCGGCCTGAGCTATAGCTTCTAAGATGCCTGCTTTTCAGGTCGGCTCGGGTCCGAGTACTCCACCAACGGTCGATGTGCCACCGCCGCACCGCATCGTCGGCGGTACGGGTCGGAGTGCAGCCCAGCTCCGCTCCTGCCGAAATGGCCAACCTTGCTTGACCCAGGTGCGACCCAAGCCCGGCAAGGCGGGAGGGCGATCAGCGGCCATGAGGACGCCGCCCCGTTATCATCGAGCCATTCCCGATAGCTGTCGGCACCGCGCAGGCCGGCTTAGACCTGTCCGCGAACGGCCGAAGATCGGGGCAGCTCCGATGTCTGTCCGAGGCGCGGATGCCCAGTGAAAGCGAGAGGAACGAAGCTTGGCGACACAAACAGCCGTCGGGGCGACGGTCGCCTCCCCGCTTACCGATGCGGCCATGGACATTAGCAGCCGTTCATCCCGGTCGCGGCAAGGTCGTGGTCGCGGGGCCTCGACATCCACCATGCGACGATATCCGCCCCAAGCGGTGGCGGCGTGGCGCGCCTTCACACCATGGCGCTTAGCCGCGTGCGCGCGGGAAGCTCACACATGTTGTCCAGGCGACATCACGGGATGGGGCGTGGTCCACGACGTCGAGCGAGAACGTGGCATTGATCAGAAGTGACGCGCGATCACTTGAGCCCGATCACGGTGCCGCATCGGGGATGAAAATCGCACTCTTCACCATCTGACTCGGAAACCTGCCACTATGTCGCGGTCGCGTCGGCAGGGGAACTCCCTCTGTCCTTCATCGGTCTCGCGCATCACCTGCCGATCACTTTCGGTCAGCATAGCCTACGACGACACCGCAAGTCGGCGAGCCGAGCGCGGCGGTGTCGGCTCGCGGAAAGATCAACGGGCGTAGGCTGCCCCGCCCGCGTCTCAATAGGTGAGAGGGCTGACGCCGGGACGCGGATCGATGGTCCAGCACTCGTAGCCGATCTCCTTGCTGATCAGGCCGTCCTCGATATGGAAGATGTGGACCAGACGCATCTTCACGTCGGTGCCGACCGGGTAGGGGCAGTTCTCGAATCCGGGTCCGCGGACGCGGAACGTCACCCACATGTCGTCGACGACGCGGTCGGGAGTGCCGAACCGCTCGATCCCAAAGAAGGCGATGTTCTCCGCCGCCTCGAAGACGGCAAGGTAGTTCTTCCGAATGTCGTCCTGGCCGCGATAGATCACGCCCCGGGCAGGTGCCTCCCAGACGGCGTCGGTCGCATACAGCCGCATGCAGGCGTCAATCTGATCGGGATTCTCCTCGTGGAAGTGCTGCTCAACCAGATCCATCGCATAAAGGACCGCCTCGTCATACGTCTGGGCGGTGTTGCGACGATCCAGGATGTCGCCTTCCGGCGCGACCAACGCAGTTGCCATTTCGCTCTCCTCTGCCCTGTTGAACGGATGACAAAGTGTCTACTTTGACTGTCGGTCGGGTGCAAGACCCGCGCGCGACCTCATCAGATTGCATCCCGTGCCGCGCCGGATCACTACGCCCCTTGGTCGTCGGCGAGCCACTAGGCGTACAGACCCGGCGCCTCGTGCCTCAACAGATCCGCGCCCTCGCCCACCGCCACCGCGGCCGCTTCGCGGTCGACGCCGAACCCCAGAAGGATCATGGCGGCCAGGGCTTTCACGAACGACGCCGGCTCGCTCACGCCCCGACTCAGCGCCGCGATCCCCTCCTTGAGCGCGCCGTTGTTCAGCGTCAGCGCCGCGTCCGATCGCGCGAAGGCGAAGGCACCACCTTCCAGACCGTCGCGCAGGTCAGTGCCGACATGAGTGATGAACCTCGACCGCTCGGTCACGACATGGTGGCTTCGGGACACGAACCGCCCCCAGGTTCGGTCGTGACACCCTCGCCACAGGAAGAACTGGATGCCGATGCTCGCGCGCATCAAGGGATTGGCGACCTTGCCCTATATCGGATCCAACTCCTCCACCATTTCGTCGGAGAGGCGGCTGCCCAGGACGGCTGCGGCTTCGTCGAGCGAGGAGAAGTGCTTGTAGAAAGTAGCGCGGGACACGCCCGCGGCTTCGATCACATGCCTGAGCACGGCTGCCTCGTTCGCCCGTCCTCCGCAGCCCAGACGTTCAACGTCGCGTCCAGAAGGCGTGTTCGCATGCGCGAGCGACGGTCGCGGGCGACCGCCACGCGGTGGTCGAAGTCCCGTAGCTCTGGTATCCCGGAGGCGGGCCGACGTCCTGGTCGCGATCCCTCTGCCGGAAAACCGGGAAAGCCGCGTTCGGGTGCGTTGCCAGAATTCGTGTCGCCTTCGAGCACCGCGTTGACCACTACCTCCACTGGTCCATATTGGGCAGCCAGTTGATCATTTGCGCCAGTACGTCAAGCTGCACGTCCGGCGGAGCCGGCGGTAGACACACCGGACCCGCCGGACGGCGCAGGGCTGGCGCGGGCGTGGTGCCCGGCCGGGTCAGGCCGTTGCCGGCGGGCCGACCTTACCCATTTGCGCGAAGATGAACCCAGGTGCGATCCGGCTGAAGATCTTGAGCGCGTTGCTCTGGCCGGGCCGTATCTCCGTTTTCCCCGCCTTCAGCCCGGCTATCGCCTTTCTCACGAGCACATCGACGGGCATGCCCTTGGCCCCTTTCATCATCGATTTGAACTCGTCGGAGAAAAGCGGGGTCTCGGTCAGCGGAGGGGCGACCTCGACGACGCTCACGCCGCTGTTCTTGAGCTGATCGCGCAGGCAGCGGGTATAGGCGTGGAGCGCGGCCTTGGCGGCTGAGTAGATCGGCGAGATCGGGATCGGCACGAACGCCAGCCCAGACGAGACGTTCACGATCGTCGCATTCGGCTTGGTCCGCAGATCAGGGAGGAACTGCTGCACCATCCGGATTGGACCGGCGAGGTCGATGTCGATCTCCTGCGTGACGTCCTCGAGCGACCGTGGATCGGCTAGTCCGACGATACGCATAATGCCGGCATTGTTCACCAAGACGTTCATGGCTGGGAACTCGCCAACGACCTGCTCGTGCAGCCGGGTAATTGCCGCCGGGTCGGCGGCGTCGCTGACGATGCCGCGTAGGCCTGGATGCGCCGCCAGGATCGCGTCGAGCCTGGACTTGTCGCGGCCGGTAACGATTACCGTGTTTCCCAGCCCGAGGAAGCTCTTAGCGAACTCCAGTCCGATGCCAGAGGTGCCGCCTGTGATGAGGATGGTGTTGCCCGAGACGTTCACGATTGAATACTTTCTGTTGCGTGGTCGACGGCCATAATGCCCACGCACGACCGTCGATCTCTGAAGGGATCACCGTACTCGGCGGGAGAATGAGGGTGAATGCCGGATCACGCGGGTTTTCTGCCTGATCTTCCAAAACGACTTGCCCGTCGGCGTGCGATCGCCCAAGCTCTGACAGAAGACCCGATCCACGCTCCTGCGTGAAACTCCGTCCGGCTGGGCCATGATCACAAAATTGAAGAAGGTCATCGCCGACTATCTGGACGATCAAGGATTTGGCGACGGCCTGCACCTCACGCCCGTGCCGGGCCTATATCTATTCAAGGCCAGCCGGCTCGAGATGCCCATGCATGCGATCTACCGGCCATCGCTGTGCATCGTAGCCCAAGGAGCAAAGTACGTCGCCTTCGACGACCAGATCGTCCATTACGGCGTCGGCCAGGCGCTTGTCGTCAGCGTCGAGCTTCCCGCCGTCGGTCGGGTGACGCAGGCGACATCGGAGGAGCCATACTTCGCGGTCGCGCTCGAATTCGATGTGGGGACGATACGGCAGGTCAGGCAAGAGATGGCGCACCCTCCGCGCGCGAGCGGCGGGAGCGGTCTGGGCGCCTTCGTCGAGACCGTTGACGAGGCGGTTCTGGACTGTGTCGTCCGGCTGATGCGGCTGGTCGGTACTCCGGACGCCATAGCGATCTTGCATCCGGGACTGATGCGCGAGCTGTGCTACCTGATGCTGACCGGACGCAGTGCCGGCGAGATATGCAAGGTAGTCTCCAACGGCAGCCCGACCCAGCGGATCGCCGAGTCGATCCGGATCCTGCGCGATCGCGGGTCCGCCCCGGTCCGAATGGGCGAGCTCGCTTCGGCGGCGCGGATGAGCTCCTCCAGCTTTCACCAGCACTTCAAAACGCTGACCTCGATGACGCCGCTCCAGTACCGCAAGAGGCTCAGGCTGCTGGAAGCCCGGGGGCTATTGATCACGAACGGGGCCAGTGTCGCCGACGTCGCCTACGGCGTCGGTTACGAGAGCGCGTCGCAATTCAGCCGTGAATATGCCCGAATGTTCGGGGCTTCTCCCAAGAAGGATGCCATGAACCGACGCGCCGACGCGGACTAGCATCCCAGGGCGCGTCGAAGGCGCGGCCGAACGCCGCCCTATCGCTGAAGCTGAACCGCCTTCCTGACGGGAGGCGACGTGCGGACGTCCGACCCGTCGTTCGGCAGGCCGATGGCGATCGCCTTGGCCTCCTCGTGATCCAGACCGAGTGCGCGAAGCAGCAACTCGACGATGCCCATGCCGTAATCCTCGTCGCGTTCCTGACGCAATATGCCCAACAGCGCACGCCGAAGCGCGCTGACGACCAGATCGTTGGCGCAGTCGAGGTCGAGAAACCGGAAGCGGCCTTGCCGGTGTCCGATGATGAGATCGGGTTTTGGAAAACCCAGAAGATCCTGGGGCACCTTGCCCATGTCTGACAGGCTGTAGACGAGCCAGCCCCAGATCGGATCGCGCGCGGCACGCCGGAAGATCAGCCGGGCTTCGGTCGCGAAACGCTCGGCGGGATCTGATACGGACCGCGACTCCTGCTGTATGTCGTAGAAGGGCTCGCTCCCGACGCGCGCCCACAAATCGTCGAGTAATTCCTCGCGCGTCGAGTAGTAGTTGTAGAACGACCCGCGCGAGATGCCCGCGGCGACGATGAAATCGTCGATCCGCGCGCGCGTCTCGCCCAGCTCCGACACGACCCGTGCCGCCGCCGCGAGCAGCTTCTCGCGCGTTCGGGACTTGCGCTCCGCGGCGACGTTGCTGCGCCATGACGGATTTTTCACGGCGACGCTCAACCGCTCGGCCTACATTTGCCGCGACCGTGATCATGCGATCCTATAGAGTTGGTTTCGGGCAAAGGCATATTCCGCTCAAGCGATAGTGGGGATGATGTAAACAGACCTGTGACGACCGTCGTTCCGGGGCGGATCAGGCCGCCCGATTTGTGACGATCGTCTGCGAATTGGTATATTCGCCCAGGCCCTCTAGCGCGTTCTCGATGCCGATGCCGGACTGCTTGTGACCGCCAAAGGCGACGTGGGGGGAAAAGGTGTGGACCTCGTTGATCCACACCGTTCCCGCCTCGATCCGCTCGGCGACTGCCCGGGCCGCGTCGATGTCTTTGCCCCAGACCGATGCGGCGAGCCCGTATTCGGTATCGTTTGCGCGCGCGATCACATCGTCCAGGTCGCTGAATTTCAGCAGCGGAAGGATCGGTCCGAATGCCTCCTCGACCACCACCGCACTGTCCTCGGGTGGATTGTCGACAATGGTGATCGGCACGAAATAGCCCTTGCTGTCCGGAATGTCGCCACCGGTGAGGAACTGGCAGCCATCGCGTTTCGCGTCCGCCAGCATCTCCTTCAGCTTGTCGAACTGCATCCTGTTCTGAATCGGGCCCAGATCCGTCCCCTGATGCGACCCATCGCCGACCTTGACCGTTCCCGCATAGGCGACCAGCGCACGCGACAGCTCGTCGTAAATATCCTCGTGGATATACAATCGTTTAGCCGCGACGCAGAATTGAGACGAGTTCTGGAACGCCGCCCAGAACAGCTCCTTGGCGGTCTTCTCGATATCGACGTCGGGTAAGACAATCGCTGGATCATTACCGCCGAGCTCGAGCGTGATCCGCTTCAGGTTGCCCGACGCGCTTTCCATGATCTTGCGACCGGTGGCGGTTGATCCGGTGAAGCTGATCTTGCTCACGTCGGAATGCCGGGTCAGCCACGCGCCCAAGTCGTTGCCGCCCGAGACCACATTGAGCACGCCCGGCGGTAGAATGTCGCGCAACAACTCGCCGAGCTTGAGCGAGCATAGCGGCGTCCAGGGCGACGGCTTCAGAACCATGGTGTTGCCCGCGACCAGCGCGGGGGCGATCTTCCAGATCGCAAGAAGAACCGGAAAATTCCAGGGCGTGATCGCGCCGACTACCCCCAACGGCACGCGCCGCGTCTCGACGGTGCGCGTGCCGCTATCCTCGGCCATATGCACGGCAAGTTCCTGCGTCGCGATCTCGCGGCACCAGATAGTCGAGCCGCCGATCTCCCATTCCGACCCGGCGCGCGCCTTTCCCTGTTCCAGAGTCAGGAGGCGCATGAAATCTTCCGAATGGCGCTCGATCGCGTCGCCGATCCCGGCCACCAGCGCCTGCCGCTCGGTCAAGGGCCGCCTGCTCCAGCCGACGAACGCCGCCTTGGCCGAGCTCACCGCCCGGTCGAGCTGTTCCCTGCTCGCGTCGGGCGCCGTCGCGATCACGTCCTCGGTGGCGGGGTTGATCACCTCGAAGCTCGCCTGAGAGGTCGCGGCCTCGCCGTCGATGGTCATGGTATAGTTGCTAAAGAAGTCGATGGTCATGGCAGGGCTCCCTGGCCGGAAATAGCGGATGCGTCCGGCGCGGTGAGCGCACGACGCATGATCTTGCCCGAGCTGGTACGAGGCAGGTCTTGGACGAAGTGGACAGCGCGCGGTACCTTGTACGCCGCCAAGTGCGATCGGCAGTGCGCGACCAGCGCCTCGACAGTCACTGTGGCACCGTCGCGCGGTACGACGAAGGCGTGGGCCAGTTCGCCTTTCTCCTCGTCGGGAAATCCCGCCACCGCGACCATCCCGACATCGACGTGCATGGCGATAACCTGTTCGAGCTCGGCGGGGTAAATGTTGTAGCCTGCGGTCAGGATCATGTCCTTCTTGCGGTCTACGATGAAGAGATACCCATCCCCATCGCGGGTCGCGATGTCGCCCGTGAGCAGCCAGCCTTCGGAGTCAAGCGCCTCGGCCGTGGCGTCCGGACAGCGCCAATAGCCGGTCGTCACCAGCGGACCGCGTACGGCGAGCTCGCCCGGCGCGCCCCGCGCGGCCTCGCGGCCAGGATGCTCCAGGTCGCGCAGGCTCACCTGCGTACCGGGGAAAGGAAGACCGATCGAGCCGTGACGCGCGGGCCAGTAGGGCGAGTGCGACGTCGCGGGACCGGCCACTTCGGTCATGCCCCACAGCTCGAGCACGGGGCAGCCCAGGCGCGCCGCCGCCGCGTCGAGCTTGGTCGTCGGCATAGTCTGGCCGCCAACCGTGCACCGCGTCAGTGACGAGAAGTCGGTCAGGTCCATCGCAGGATGAGCGAGCATCTGGTAGTACATAGTCGGCACGCCCTCGAAGAGCGTGATGCGATGTTGGGGGATCGCGGCAATCGCCCTGCCCGCATCGAAGCGCTGCGGGCAGACCAGGCCGGCGCCGGTCAGGAAACAGGCGTTCATCACCACGTTGCCATAGACGTGCGGAAGAGGAAGCGCCGAATAGACCCGGTCGTCCGCATGGCGCACATGGATCGTCGCGGTGTGAGTGACGCTGGCCATGACGTTACCATGGCTCAGCATGACGCCCTTGGGCTTGCCCGTCGTGCCAGAGGTATAGCTGATCGCCAGCAGGTCGTCCGGTGCCGTCGTCGCAGGCGCTAATGGCGCCGCTCGGGTCAGATCGTCAAACGGAACCGTTCCCGGCGCGCCGCCCGGCGTGACCACAAAACCGACCGGCGCGTCAAACAGCGCCTGCGCCTCGTCCGGCACGATCAGCGCGAGCGCGCCGGCATCCTGCGCCATGTACCGCACCTCTTGCGGCGTCAGTAGGATATTGGTCGGGATCACCACGGCTCCGATCCTGGCGATCGCATGATAAGCGACGACCCATCGCCAACCATTAGGCAGATACAGGACGACGGAAGCACCCCGCTCGATGCCCTGTGACGCAAGCCCTCCCGCGAACCGTGCCGCCAGCGCGTCGATCTCGGCGAAGGTGAACGAGCGCTCGTCCGGGATGATCAGCGCCGTCGCCGAGCCCCGGAGCGCGGCCGCCCTGAACGACAGATTAGAAAGCACGCCGCTCATCGTCATGCGGGGCGAATGGAGGGATCGGGAAGGAGGATCGCCTTGAGCACTTCTCCGCTTTCAGAGGCATGGACTGCGTCCTCGATCTCGTCGAGCGAGTAGAAACGAACCAGCTTGTCGAACGGGAAACGGTCCTGCCGCCAAAGTTCGATTAGCTGCGGAATGAAAATGTCGGGGATGCTGTCCCCCTCGATGATCCCACGCACGGTTCTACCGAACAGGATGCCGTTCATGTCGAGGGCGATCTCCGTTCCCAGCGGCGCAACGCCGATCACGCCGCAAACGCCCGTCAGGCGCAGGCTGTCGACCGCCTGGCGGACGACCTGGGGCAGGCCGGTGCACTCCAGCGAGTATTGCACGCCCTCGCCGCCCGTCAGCGCCTGGATCGCCGCCACCGGATCGTCAGCGCCCGCGTTCACGGTGTGGGTCGCGCCCAGTTCGCGCGCCAGCGCTAGCCGGTCCTCGTTCAGGTCGACGACCACGATTACCGCGCAGCCCGCGACGCGCGCGGCCATGACTGCCGCCAGACCGACCGAACCCGCCCCGAACACGGCGATGCTGCTTCCCGCACCGGGCTTGAGCGCGTTGATGACGGCACCCGCGCCGGTCTGGATGCCACAACCCAGCGGACCCATTAGCTCGACGGGAACGTCCTTGGGTATCCTGACGGTGTTCCGTTCGGTCGCCAGCGCTAGGTCCGCGAAGGAACTCTGCGCGAAGAAGTAGCTGCTGACCTCGTGGCCGTGGCCGTCCTTGCAGGGGTGGCTGCCGTCGGGGCGGGTGCCGGCGAAATTGCGACCGTAGAGGTCGGGGCAGTAGCCGTTCAGGCCCTTCTGGCAGTTTGCGCACTGGCCGCAGCTGGCGTAGCTGAGCACCACATGATCGCCGGGCGCGACCTTTGTCACGCCCGGCCCGACCCGCTCCACCACGCCCGACCCCTCATGCCCCAAGACGGCCGGCAGCGGGGTCGGGAAATACTGGTCCCTGACCACGAGATCGGTGTGGCACACGCCGACGCCAGCGATGCGGACCAGCACCTCGCCGGGTCCGGGCTCCTCGAGCGAGAGGGCCTCGATCCCGAACGCGCCGCCCTGGGTGCGGACGACCGCGGCCTGAATGTCGATCATGAAACCGTCCTCATCCCTTGACCGCGACTCACCGGAATCGAAAAGTCGCGCGTTTTTATGTTGTCGTTTTCGATGGCTCGACCTGTTGATCGCCGCCGTGCGGAGATGCTCTATCGGATCGCGGCGGCCATGCGCCGGGCGACCTCCTCATCGTCCAGCGCATCAATGAAGTGGTCCAGATGCTCGCCGTCCGGATTCATGAGATAGGCGATCGCGCTGTGCGGCACGACATAGCCGTCAGGCGCTTCGTCATCGCCCTTGAACTCGGCGAAGACCCGGAAAGCCTTCTTCGCGTCCGCAATCCGATCCTCCGCGCCCGTCAGTCCCAAAAACCGCGGATGGTCGCGCTCCAGATACGCCCGCATGACCGCCGGCGTGTCGCGCGTGGGGTCGACGGTCACGTAGAGAGCCGTCACCCGGTCCGCCTTCTCCCCCAACGCGTCCAGGACCCGCGAGAGCTTGCCCAGCGAGCGGGGGCAGACGACCTTGCAATTCGTGAAGCCGAAATAGACGAGAAGGTAGGATCCGGCGAAGTCAGCCTCCGTGACCGACCGACTGTGATGGTCGACAAGGCTGAAGCTCGCGACCGGAGCCGCCGTCACCATTGCAGCACCACCGTGGCGCGGTCACGGTGGTGGAACGAAAGCGTCAGGCCGGTCGCCGTGCGCTCAACGCCACCCTCGATCAGCTCGCCGTCCACGACGACCTGCGGCAGGTCGGCCCCGTCCGGCGCGCGGATGCCAAGCCGGATCGTCCGTCCGGCGGCTAGGGTCCCCAAGGTAAGGGCGAGTGCGTTGCGGTCCGGATCGAAAATCGCGCGCCGCACGTCCAGATCGTCGGGCAGGTCGATCAACGCCGGCTGGGTGAAATGGTCCTCTCCGAGCGGTTCGGTATACAGCTTGTTGAGGCCGTCCTTCACGTTGAGCCGCGCATAATGCAGCAGCGCGTTGCCTGCGGCGGCGTCCATGCCGATGAAATACCCGTTCTCATCAAAATTCGCGTCGCGCCGCTTGTAGTAGAAGCCGCCGTCCTGCCAGGCTGGATTCAGCATCAGGTCCGCGTAACCGAGCAGGCCGTCCAGCGTTTCCGCGTCGCCGACCTCCGACGCTGCGCAGGCGCCCCACGCCATGTCGATGATCGGCAGGAGCACCTCCTCGCCTCGATCGGCGGGCACGTCATGCGGCCTGATCCATTTGGTCCCATTCGGTCCGTCGAGCAGGAAACGTTTCATCAGGATCGGATACTGTCGCTCGACGATCTCCGGGTTCCAGCTATGGAGAAGCGTCATCAGCCAGCAGTTCATCTGTGAGTTGTCGATCGTCACCGGCTGGCGGGAGTTCGACATCACCAACGTCTTGAAGTTACCGACCTCATCAACCATCCCAAATTCTTTCCAGGCGGCGACATACCCCTTCTCCGCGTCGCGTGCCAGCGATCCTCCATAGACCAGGTCGTGCATCCGGAACCCGATAATGCTGGGTTGGTTGCAGATCTGGAAGATCAGACCGGGCTCGCACGCGACGCCCAGGAACCCCTGCTCGGCCATTTGCCAATAGATCAGGTCGGTGAGCTGCTTCTCGTCATACTCAAAAGTGTAACCGCCCTCATGCCAGTACAGCGTCTTAAGGCGGAGACGAAGCGACTTGGGCTGTGCGTATTTGTCGTCGCGGAACAGGTAGTGGTACATCAGCGCCATCGATTGCAGGTAGGCGCTGTACATAATGTTGTCCTTGGCCACCGGATCCCATTGGCGGGGAAGCGGGCCAAGGTCCTTGTTGGCCGGACCCATGCCGGTGCTGGCGTCCGTCCAATAGTACCAGACGTCGGGATGCAGCAGCTGCTTGATCAGGCTGTCGAATGGCTGCTTGAACACCCCCGGCGCGGCGGGCAGGCGGTGGACATGCGCGAGCGCCAGCGCGTAGGACATGTAGCTGATCTGGAACCTGAGCGCGCTGAAATCCTCGCTCAGCACGATGTCCCGGCCCATCATGCCCGACCAGTCGCCCGGCAATTGGCGCGAAAGGTTAACGATCCGCCGGATCGCCCCCGTCTGCAAATCGTCGAGCTCGGGCGTCCGATCGACCCATCTCGTGTCGATCCTCTCCTGGGTCGCAACGGACATATCCTGCTCCTCTCGTCTTTTCCGTGTCGTCCGGCGACGCTTGCGAGCCGCCCGCGGTTGACATCATTTTTCAGACTGGACAGTAATCGTCAATATAAGTGATGCTGGCAAGGGGTTTTTGATATTGGGAGAGCAAGCCTTTTCTAACGCGGTGTCGCCGATGTTCTCAGGCGACGGGGAGCGCCGGGCACCGCTCTCCACCGAGAAAATGGGATGACCGACGGGACGATGCGCGTGCTGGCCCATTTCGAGGTGGTGCCGGACCGGGTGGATGAGTTCAAATCCTTGATGGCCGGCGTGCGCGACGCGACCAGGGCCGAGGAAGGTTGCGTCCGCTACGAGCTGCAGCAAAGCGTCGACCGGCCGTATTTGTTCGTGTTCGTGGAGGAATGGCGGTCCGAGGAGGACATGGCCGGTCATCTCGCGACCCCTCACATACGGGCGATTGCGCCTCAATTGCAGAGCATGTTGGCCTTACCGCCCAGGGTCGATCGGTACAGGGCGGTCGGCTGACCATCAGCAATGCGGCTGAGTTCCGCATTTGCACAAGTATGATCCATCTTGACGGTATATGTTCACTCCATCATATCGTCGGCGCGACGCGGAAACGGTCGGGTTTATCCCGCGCCTTTGTCGTCGGCCAGGCGGACAAACCGCCGGTCCCAGGAGAGGAACGTCATGAAAGTGTTTTTGTACGCCACGACGATGATGTCGGCATTCGTGCTCGAGGGCGTGGGTCGGGCGCAGCAGGCGGACGCGGCGCAAGCGCAGCCTCCCGCGACCGCCGAGCGGCAACAGCCTGCAGTCGTCACGGACCAGGAGCCCGCCGCCGCCGCGACCGCGGGGCAGCAGCCCGGCGACTCGGCGCTGCAGGATATCGTCGTGACGGCGCAGCGGCGGTCGGAGAACCTTCAGGACGTGCCCATCGTCGTCAGTTCGGTCTCGGGCGACCGGCTCAAGGACTCGGGGATATCCAACCTGGCGCAGATCAGCACGCTGGTCCCCGGCCTGACGCTGCGCCAAGCCGCCGGTTCCGTCCAGACCAGCATCCGCGGGGTCGGGTCGTCGATCAACGGCGGCGAGAACACGGCCGCGATTTATATCGACGACGTTTACCTCCCGCTGCAGCGCGACGGGCTGCGAGAGCTTCCCGACGTGGAACAGATCGCGGTCCTCAAGGGGCCGCAAGGAACGTTGTTCGGCCGCAACGCGACGGCCGGCGTTATCCAGATCACGACGCGCGAGCCGACCAAGGATCTGACTGTCACCGCCGACGCGACGGTGGGCAACTACGAAACAGTCCGCTTCAACGGCTTCGTCTCCGGCGGCCTGAGCGAGAATATCAGGGCCAGCTTGTCTGCACAGTACGAAGAACAGGGAAAGGGTTACGGCCGCAACCTCATCACCGGCGGCGGCGCATCGCAGCTGCTGCATTCCTTCGCCATACGCGGCAAGCTGCTGTTCGAACCGACCGACCAGACCAGCATCACGCTCGCGGGCGACTATCTGGATCGGGACGCGAACCTTCACGCACTGCACCCGACGCCGGGCACAAGCTTCGTCCTGCCGCTCGGGCCCCTGGGAAGCCGGCGCGACTACTATTCGAACGTGAATTCCAACTTCAAGCTCGAGTCGGGCGGCGGCAGCCTCAAGATTGAGCATGAACTGGACTTCGCCACGGTCAAGTCGGTCAGCGCCTATCGGCAAAGCACCGCCAGGAACATCTTCGACGCGCTCCCACAGGGCATCCCCGCGTTCTATGTGGAGTTTCCGCGCTCACCGGCGAACAGCTTCTCGCAGGAACTGCAGTTGAACTCGAGCCCGGGTTCGGCCTTCCGGTGGTCGGCGGGGGCGTTCTATTTCCGCGCTAGGGACGCGAACCGGCCGCAGAACCTCATCTTCTTCCCGTCCCTGATTCCGGGTTCGACCGATCCGTCGGTGCCATCGCTCACGATCGAGACGTTCGGCAGGGAGCGAACCGAATCGGTGGCAGGTTACGCGCAGGCCGACATCGACCTGACGCCGCGCACGACGCTGACGCTCGGCGGGCGTTTCACCTACGAGAAGCGTCGTGTCCGCGGCCAGACCAACCTTCAGCTGTTCGGCGGCGTCACGGTCCCGGGTGAGGAGGTCGCGCAGTCGACCACAGCGAACAAGCCCACATGGCGCGTAGCGTTGAACCACGAGTTCGATGACGACGTGATGGTGTACGCGTCCTATAACAGAGGCTTCAAGAGCGGCGGGTTCAACATCGCGAGCCCCGCGGCACCGGCCTACGAACCGGAACAGCTCGACGCTTACGAGGTGGGCATCAAGTCGGAACTGTTCGACCGCCGGTTGCGCCTGAATATTGGTGGATTCTATTACGACTACAACAATATTCAGGTCACGCAATTCATCGACGGCGGAAACCTGATTAGCAATGGCGCGAAAGCCCGGCTCTACGGTGTGGATGTCGACCTCTTGGCGCGCCTAACTAGCAAGCTGACCCTTTCGGGCGGCCTGTCAATCGTCGACAACAAGTTCGTCGAATATCTCAACGCCCTGGGTGCCACACCCAATGCGTTCCCGCCCGGCGGCACGACCCAGGCGGCGTTCGACGCATCAGGCAACCGGCTTCCCGGCGCACAGAAGTACACCGCCAACCTGCTTGCCGATTACGTAACGGACGCTTCGTTCGGCAAGCTAAACTTCAACGTTACTGCGAATTACAACGGGAAGCTGTTCTTCGAGCCGGACAATTTCATTCGTCAAGACGACTATGTGATGCTGAACGCGTCGGTCCGGCTGACGTCGCTCGACGGGCGTTACAGCCTGACCGCCTGGGGCAGGAACCTGACCAACGAGCTGATCGTCACCGGAGGCGCGACGCTCAGCTTCGCGTCGCTTGTCGCCTATGAGGCACCCCCGCGGATCTACGGAGTGACGGCCGGCTTCAGGTTCTAGGACCCGCCGACGTGGGTAAGCATCGGCGAGGCCGGACGGCCCGAAGCGATGGGGGAAGGTGATGAGGTCATGAGGGAAGTTCGCGCGGCGGTTCTCCGGCAGGCGGGAGGCCCGTTCCGTATTGAACCCGTGCGCATGTCCTCGCCCCGTCCGGACGAGGTGGTCGTCCGTATCGTCGCGACGGGCATGTGTCATGCGGACATACTTGTTCGTGACCAGGAGGTCGGGCCACCGCTGCCGATCGTCCTAGGCCATGAAGGCGCGGGCATCGTGGTCGAGCGCGGTGTCGATGTCGACGGGGTCGAGATCGGCGATCATGTGGTTCTCAGCTTCGCCTTTTGCGGAGCGTGCGACCGCTGTCTGTCCAGCGAGCAGGCCTACTGCTACCATGCTTTCGCGATGAACTGGTCCGCCACCGACCGGCGCGGGCACAAGGCGCTGCACGACGCACATGGCGAGCCGCTTGGCGACCACTTTTTCGGGCAATCGTCCTTTGCGACCTACGCGACGGTTAATCAGCGCAGCGCGATCCGCGTGCCGAAGGACGCGCCGCTTGAGCTGTTGGGTCCGCTGGGATGCGGCATCCAGACCGGCGCGGGCGCGGTCATGAACTCGCTGCGGGTAACGACGGGTAGCAGCTTCCTGTGCCTCGGCGCGGGTGCCGTGGGCATGAGCGCGTTGCTGGCGTCAAGGATTTGCGGCGCGGGCCGGGCCATCGTGGTCGACGTCGTCCCGTCCCGCCTCGATTTGGCAATGGAGCTCGGCGCGACCCACGCCGTCGATGGACGAGAGCCGGATACGCCCGCGAAGATCCTCGAGCTGACCGGGGGCGGCGCGAACTTCGTCCTCGATACGACGGGCGTGTCCGAGGTGATATCGATGGGTATCGAGAGCCTGGCGCCGCGCGGAACGATCGGCCTAGTCGCGGGCATCGGCGGCAGGAAGGCGGAGTTCGACGTCACCCGGCTATTTTCGGGTGGGCGCACGATCAAGGGCATCGTCGAAGGGGACAGCGTCGCCCGAATCTTCATCCCCCAACTCGTAGAGCTTTATAGGCAAGGGCGTTTCCCCTTCCACCGGCTGGTCCGGTACTACGATTTCGAGGAGATCAACCAGGCCGCCGAAGACAGCGTCAACGGCACGGCAATAAAGCCGATCGTGCGGATGGCGGAGGCGTGACGGTTGTGATCACCCGATGGACGTGGGGGTCGTCCTGGATCCCCGGTCCGTACCGCCGTCCCCCGACCCGGGTGGCATCGCCCGACGTTCCCACCAAACACCAAGGAATTCCAAAATGACCGATCTCAGCGAGCAAGTCGCCGTCGTGACCGGCTCCAGCCGGGGCCTGGGACGGGCCATCGCGCTTCGGTACGCCGCGCTGGGCGCCAAGGTTGTCGTCAACTACGCTTCCGGGAAGACAGCGGCGGACGACACGGTCCGCGCGATCGAGGCGGGGGGCGGAACCGCCATCGCCGTGCATGGCGACATGTCGCAGTTGTCCGACATCGAACGCCTATTCACGACGGCGGTGGCGCAATTCGGTAAGGTCGACATCGCGGTCGCCAACGCCGGGATCGAGGTGATCGATCAGGCGATCGCGGACGCCACCGAGGAGCAATTCGACCGCCTGTTCGCCCTGAACACCAAGGGCGCGTTTTTCACGCTTCAGGCGGCGGCCCGCCATGTCGTCGATGGCGGCCGCATCATCTTCATCGGGTCGAGCACGACGGCGTTCGCGCTGCCGGGACTGGGGCTGTATGGGTCCAGTAAGATGGCGCCGCGCTACATTGTCGAGGTGCTCGCCAAGGAGATCGGCCACCGTGGCGTCACCGTCAATTCGATCATCCCGACCGCGACGCAAGATGCGGGCGTATTTTCCGCGGGCGACAATGCCGAAGGGTTCGCCTTCATCGAGGAGATGCGCCCGATCAAGAACGGCGCGACGGTCGATGCGGTGGCCGACGCGGCGGAATATCTCGCTGGGCCGTTGTCGTCGTTCGTGAGCGGGCAGCACCTGCTCTTGAGTGGCGGCCTGCACATCTAACCCGGCCATGCCGCATCGACGCGGCCGGAATCGCACGATAGCCAAGGAGAGCATAGATGCGCGACTCATCCCTGATCGGCCGCGTGGCGATCGTCACCGGCGGCGCACGGGGCATCGGCCGGATCCTGGCGCTCGCGCTGGTGCGCGCGGGCGCGCAAGTGCTGATCACCGCGCGCTCGCCGGCCGAGATCGACCGCACCGTCGCTGATGCCCGGAGCCTGGCGGCGGGCGCGTGCAAGGGCATGGTCGCCGACGTCTCGGAGCGGCGGGATTGCGAGGCGACCGTCGCGGCGGCCGAACGCCTGTTCGGACCGGTTGGGGTGCTGGTCAATAATGCGGGCGTGGGCCCGGGCAGCTTGGTGCCGCGCGACGCCGCCGGCACGAGCGACCGGTTCATGGATCCCGACCCGGCGAAACGGCTGCGCTTCTGGGAAACCGATCCTGACGCCTGCGCGCGGCTGATCGCGACCAATCTGAGCGGCGTCTACCAAATGTCGCAGGCGGCTGCGGGCGCAATGGTCGAGCGTGGTTTCGGAAGGGTCGTCAACATCTCGACCTCGGTACCCGTCATGCGGATGCCGGGATTTAGCCCGTATGGCCCAGTCAAGGCGGCGGTCGAGGCGTCGACGCTGGTGTGGGCGCAGGAACTCGCGGGCAGCGGCGTCACCGCCAACGTCCTGCTTCCTGGCGGCCCCACCGACACGGCGTTTATCCCCGGCGGCGATGTGGGCGTCCGCGCGCCCGTCTTCGCCGCCGGCAAGCAATCGGCCGGGCTGGAGGGCACCAACGTCAACCGGTTTCTGTTGCCGCCCGAGATCATGGCCCCGCCCATGCTGTGGCTGGCGAGCGACGGGTCCGCCGAGACCAGCGGACGCCGGATCGTCGCGCGCGACTGGGATCCGGACCTGCCCGTGGCGGCGGCCGCGGAACGCGCGATGCAGCCGCGCTCGGCGGCCACCGTCGTGATGTAGCCGCCGATCACCGGCGCCGCGACTTGGGAAAGGCGCCGTTGCCGTCGTTCATTGAGCTGCCAAGATTGATCCGCTAAATCTATCAAACCTTCTCATATTGCAATTTGCTGCTTGTGTGCGGCTAATTTATGCCGGTTCCAAGGCAAAGATGCAGTTGGCCCGCACCACCCGATCAAGGGCGGGTAGGCCTCCAACGCCGGGGAGAGAGATGATGGGGAAAGGTATCCTGCTCGCGGGTCTCATGTTCTGCGGATCGCTTCCGTTCGCAACCGACGCCCGCGCGCAGGCGGTCGATAATCCGGCGTCGGAGCGCGCCGCCCGCACTGGGCCGTCAGCGGATGCGGGGCAAGCCGTCGGAACCGACACCGCTCAGAGGTCGGACACGCTGGAGGAGATCGTCGTCACCGCGCAGAAACGCGACGAGAACCTGCAGAGAGTGCCGATCGCGATAACCGCCCTGCCTGCGGCCCGCCTGGAAAGCGTCGGCGTGACGACGACGCAGAACCTGGCCGCGGCGCTTCCGGGCCTCCAGTTGCTCAACGTCCTCAACCAATTGTCGCCGCGTATCCGTGGCATCGGCAGCAGCTTCGCATCGCCGGGGCTGGAAAGCCCCGTGGCGACGTATGTCGACGGGGTATATTACGCCAGCGGATCGGACCTGGTGCTGGACTTCGCCGACGTTTCGCAGGTCGCGCTGCTCAAGGGACCCCAGGGGACCCTGTTCGGCAGGAACGCGACCGGCGGCGTCCTGCAGATCACGACGCGGGACACCACCGACGAGTTTCGCGCCACCGTGCTCACCTCCATCGACAATTACGAGACATGGCGGTCGAACGCCTTTATTTCCGGCAGGCTGGCGGCCGGCGTGGCGGCCAGCCTGTCAGCGTCCTATACCCGGCAAGGCGAAGGGTATGGCACGAACGTCGCCACCGGCAACGACACCTACAAGATCGATGACTCGTTCTCCGTACGTGGCAAGATCAGGTTCGAGATCGGCGACCGGACCACTATTCGGCTACAGGGGGACTATTCCGAACATTCGGGCGCGCAGGCGCCGAATTTCCAGACCTTTCCCGGACGGAGCTCGGTCTTTCCCTCGCCGCAGCCCAGGCGAAAGTGGGACACCAACAAATTCCACGACACCGTGAACGAATATCAGGGAGGCGGCGCCTCCCTGACGGCGGCGCACGAATTCGGCTTCGCGACCTTGACGACCATTTCGGCATTTCGGCGGTCGACGCCGCTTGCCGAGTTCACCAACATCCCGTCGGCGACCCCGACGGCCATCGTGCGCCTGGACGACATATCGGAGCAGTTCACGCAGGAGATCCAGCTCGTCTCGCCTTCTTCCGGGCGCTTCACCTGGACGATCGGAGCGTATTACTTCGACAACACCGCCGTATCCGACTTCACGATCGACAATTTCGGGAGCTTTGCGGTCCCGTTCGCGCGGCTGCTGTTTCCCGCGCGGCAGGAGACGAGTTCGATCGCGGGTTTTGCGCAGGCGACGTACCGCCTAGCCGAGAGCACCCGGGTGACCGCCGGTTTTCGCTACACTGACGAGAAGCGCGAGTTCGCGGCGCAGTCGATCGGCCTATCGAGCGCGACTGGGGCAAGATTGGTGCTGTTCAACTCGGGCGACCAGAAGATAAGTTTCGCGAAACCCGCATGGCGTTTATCACTGGACCAGGATTTGGTGGAGGACATCCTGGGCTACGTGTCGTATAATCGAGGGGTCAAGAGCGGCGGCTTCAGCGTCCGCGCCGCGGCCAATCCGGCGTTCAACCCGGAACAGCTCGATGCCTACGAGGCGGGCGTGAAGAGCGAGCTGTTCGGGCGCAAGGTACGGCTGAATGTCGGCGGGTTCTTTTACGACTACAAGAACATCCAGGTGCCCATCTATACCGGTACGCAGACGCTCATCCTGAACGGTGCCGAGGCCCGGATCTACGGCGCCGACGTCGACGTGGAAGCAAGGCTGACGGATCGGCTCCGCGTCAATGCGAGCGCGAATTACCTGCATTCCCGCTTCAGGGATTTCCCGAACGCCCCGTTCGCCGTTCCGAGACTGGGCAATCAAGGCGCGGTGCTGTCGACCAGGAGCGCGGAGGGTAGGACCCTGCCGAACTCACCCTCGCTGACCTACACGTTGGGCGCCGACTACACGATCCCCAGTCCGATCGGCGAGTTCTCCCTGAATGTGAATGATAGCTATAACGACGGCTTCTTCGCCGAAGTCGACAACATCCTGCGCCAGGGGAGCTACCATTTCATTGGGGCATCGATCAGGTGGCAATCGCCCGATACTCGCTATTCGGTGAGGCTGTACGTCAACAACCTCCTGAACGAGGCGGTCTTCAGCCAAGCACTCTCGGCGAACGCCGCCTACCTCGCCGATTATTCGAATCCGCCGCGCATCATCGGGGCATCGGTACAGGTCGCGTGGTGATATACGGAGAACGCCCGACCGGCCGCATGACGCGAGCGGCCTCGACGTCGTCAGGGACCCAGTCGTCGGTAAGTGAACCGCGGGCATGAGAACCCGGTCCCTATTGTTCGTCCCCGGGGATCGCCCCGAGCGCTTTCCCAAGGCGGAGGCAAGCGGTGCCGATGCGCTGATCCTCGACCTGGAGGACTCGGTCGCGCCCGAAAGGAAGCCCGCCGCGCGGGCCGCTATCGCGCGGTGGCTTGCCGGTGCACGAACGGTCCCGTGCCTCGTGCGCATCAATCCGCTAAGTGGCGGCGAAGCGCGGGCCGATCTGGACGCGGTGCTCGGCGCCAGGCCCGACGGGATCATGCTGCCCAAGGCGGAAGGGGCCGCCTCGGTCTACGCGCTGGTCGACATGATGGGCGGGGTCGGGCCGCCGATCCTGCCAATCGCGAGCGAGACGCCGTCCGCGGTATTCGAGCTCGGCAGCTACCAGCAGGTGACCAACGCGCTGGCCGGGCTGACCTGGGGCGCGGAGGACCTGCCCGCCGCGATCGGTGCCAGCGCGTCGCGCAACGCCGACGGCAGCTACACCGCGCCCTACGAGATGGTACGCGCGCTGACGCTGTTCGGCGCGCACGCGGCGGGCGTACCCGCAATCGAGACCGTCTTTCCCGACATCGCCGATATCGCAGGGCTCGCCGCCTATGCGGCGCGCGGGCGGCGGGACGGCTACTCGGGCATGATGGCCATCCACCCGGTTCAGGTGCCGATCATCAACTCGGGTTTCAGCCCGGGTGCTGCGGAGATCGCGCATGCCCAGGCAATCGTCGACGCGTTCGAGGCGAGCGGCGGGGCCGGAGCGTTGAAACTGGACGGCAGGATGGTCGATAAGCCGCATCTCGACCAAGCGAGGCGACTTCTCGCCTCTTTGCGCTGAGCGCCGCGCATCGGAAGATGCGGCTTGGGACATCGGTGGAACGGACCCGACCTTCATTGCGGCCGGCGCGGCTTGTGGCCGATCAGCCAGCGTCAGATCTCGGCCGGGGCCACCCGACCTCCTCGCCGTCCAGATCAGCCGGTTCGTGCCGGAAGTTGACAAGACACTGGGCACCGTCCGCCTCCCCGTCGCCTGACTCGAGCAAGCACCACACCTTCGCTGATCCAACCCGCCGATGAGCGTAAGCGCTAAGCCGGTCCGCGGCACGTTTCTAAGCCGTGTTCCTCCTGTAGGCTCAGCGGCATAGGCAACAAGGGGGCCGCGCACCGAGCTATCGACTACCGGAATGGTCAGGACCGGCTGACGAGTCGCAACGGCTCAGACCAGCGCACAGGCATCCTCGATCGCCTGGTAGACGCGGCCCAGCTCCGCGTCACTGATGCAGTAGGGCGGCATGACGTAGACCGTGTCGCCCAGCGGCCGCAGCAGCACGTCCCGCGCTGCGAAGAAAGCGAGCAGCCTGGGTGCCAAGTCGGACAGGTAACCCCGCCCGCCGCCAAGCTCCAAAGCGACAATCGTGCCCAGCCGGCGGGCGCCCGTCACCGCCGGATGCGCAGTCAGCGCGGTGAAGTAGTCCGCCTGACGGCGGCAAAGGTCGGCGACGCGCTCCATCACCGGCTCGTCGCGCCAGATCGCCAAATTGGCGTTGGCCGCCGCGCAGGCGATCGGATTGGCGGTATAGCTGGACGAATGGAAGAACATGTGCGCGCGATTGTCGCTTAGGTGCGCCTCGTAGATCGGCTCGGTCGCCATCGTCACCGCCAGCGGCACGGCACCGCCGGTGAGCCCCTTGGAGAGGCACAATATGTCGGGAACGACGCCGGCCTGCTCGCAGGCAAGGAGCGTGCCGGTGCGGCCCCAGCCGGTCATTACCTCGTCGGCGATAAACAGCACGCCGTGCACGGCGCAAATACGGCGCATCTCGGCCAGGGTCATGGGCGGGTAGGTCAGCATGCCGCCGGCGCCCAGGATCAGCGGCTCCACAATAAAGGCGGCCGCGCCGTCGCGGCAGGCCCGCTCCAGCGCGTCCAGCGTGTCCTGCTCGCGGCCGGCGGGAAAGGGGATCGTGCCCACGTCGAACAGCAGCGGCTGGTAGGTGCGGTTGAATACGCCGCGCGCGCCCACCGACATCGCCCCGATCGTGTCGCCGTGGTAGCCGTGCTCCAGCATCAAAATGCGGTGGCGCGGCTCGCCCCGGTTGAGCCAGAAGCCGAGCGCCATCTTCAGCGCGACCTCGACGCTGGTCGACCCCGAGTCGGAGAAGAAGACGCGCGTCAGCTC
The DNA here is from genome assembly GCF_964235535.1 of uncultured Sphingomonas sp. GTDB lineage: Bacteria > Pseudomonadota > Alphaproteobacteria > Sphingomonadales > Sphingomonadaceae > Sphingomonas. The sequence continues at coordinate 3,335 of NZ_CAXSBH010000013.1, read as the reverse complement.
GGCAGGCATGATCGCGCGCAGGCCCGCCGCCAGCTCCTCCGCAGGTTTGTGCGTCCAGCCTGCGAAGATGATCTGGTCGAGCCTGCTTGCCTGCTCGGCGATCGCGGCGGCAATGCGCGGGTTTGCGTGCCCGTGCGTCGTCACCCACCAGGACGAGATTGCGTCGACAATCTCCCGTCCGTCCGCAGTGTGCAGGATCGCCCCCTTCGCGCGCGCGACGGTCGGGATGGGCTCTCCCAGGCCGTGCTGCGTGAACGGGTGCCATATGGAAGACGCGCTCACCGAAAGTCGCCGATGCGGAAATGATCGGCGAACGCCGCGTGGAGCACCTTCGGCGCGAGGCGGCCGAGGCGTGGTAGGCGACCGAGCCGCTTCGCGCCTCCGAGCGCGGCGATGGTGGCCTCGCTGTCCTCGTTCGGATCGCCAACGAACGCCACGCCCAGGACTGGCACCCTGCGGGCGTGCAGCGCCTCCAGCGTGAGCAGACTGTGGTTGATCGTGCCTAGTTCAGTGCGCGCCACCATGACGACCGGGTGCCCCCAGCGCTCGAACAGGTCGGCGTAGAGGATTCGGCGCGTGACTGGGACCAGTGCCCCGCCCGCTCCCTCGACGACCAGCGGACCCGGCGCGACCGGTGGTGTCAGGCGCTTGACGTCGATCTCCACCCCGTCCAGCTCGGCCGCGCGGTGCGGCGAGCAGGGCGTCGCCAGGCGATACGCCTCCGGCAGAACCCGGTCGGCGGGCACCCCCAGAGCGGCGACAGCAGCCGCGTCGCCGCCGTCTTCCAGCCCCGATTGAACCGGTTTCCAGTATCGTGCGCCGAGTGCGACCGCGAGCGCGGCGGAGAACACGGTCTTGCCGACCCCGGTATCAGTTCCCGTAACCACGACCGTCCCCGTCACGGCAGCTCCTTCAACGCACCGGCGAGCGCCGTCACCGCAGCCTCGTCGACGTTCAGCGTAATGGAAAGGCGCAGGCGCGCCGTGCCCGGCGGCACGGTTGGCGGGCGGACGCCGCGCACGTCGAAGCCGCGGGCCTGCAGCGCGGCTGCGGCCTCCATCGCGCGCCGGTCCTCGCCTAGGACAAGGGGCTGGATCGGCGAGGCTGTGGTGGGTAGCCCGAGGCGGGCGAACTCGCGCCCGGCGTGTTGGATCAACGCGCTCAGCCGCTCGCGGCGCTCAGGCTCGTCACGCAGGAGGAGCAGTGCCTCGCGCACCGCCGCCGCGATCAGCGGTGAGGGCGAAGTGGAGAAGATGAACGACCGCCCGCGATTGATCAGGAAGTCGCGCGCGATGGACGAGCCCAGGATCAGCGCGCCCTCGCAGCCCAGCGCCTTGCCGCAGGTGCGGAGCGTCAGCACGTCCGGCCTCCCCTCCAGCCCGGCCGCCAGCCCCCTGCCCTCCGGCCCGAACACGCCTGTTGCATGCGCCTCGTCGATCAACAGCATCGCGCCCTCGCGCTCCGCCACGGCGACGAGATACTCCAGCGGCGCGCGGTCGCCATCCATGCTGTAGAGGCTCTCTACCGCAAGCCAGGGCGTCCCCGCACCGCCGCGACGACGCCACGACGCGATCGCGTCGGCGGCGGCGTCTGCATCATTATGCGCGAAGCCGATGCGCTCGGCACGGCTGAGCCTCATGCCCTCGTGCGCGCTAGCGTGTATGAGGGCATCGTGGATGACGAGGTCGCCGCGCTGGGGCAGCGTTGCGAATAGCAGCGCGTTGGCGGCGTAGCCGGTCCCCATGAACAAAGCGGCTTCCGCGCCGAAAAAGCGCGCTGCCTCCTCCTCCAGCAGCTCGTGTTCCTCCGCGTTGCCGCGCAGCAGCCGCGATCCGCCGGAGCCGATCGCCACTCCCCGCTCGAGCGCATCGGCGACGGCGCGGCGCAGCCGGTCTGACCCGGCCAGCCCGAGATAGTCGTTGGACGAAAAGTCCAACCCCCGCCGGGCAGCCAGGACGCGGAGACGCCCCGACCGCTCGAGCGAGCGCAGACAGTCTTTGTGGAACTCCAGCACGGCCATCGTCCGGCTGCGTAGCGGGCCGGCGACGCCCAGGCGAGAGAGGAAGGAGCGCGTCGCCGGCCCAAGTGCTCCTCGGTCACGTCAGGCAGCGAACTGGTTGGTGGCGTCGTGTGCGCCGCGGGCCTTCAGCGCCGCCAGGCCGCCGAGACCCGCCCCATCGCTTTCTTGGAGGGTGCCAAGCGTGTAGTGTAGGACCGCGATGATGGGATTGAGCGGGATCGGCTCACACGACCCTATCTGGGCGTCGTGCCACCCGCAGCCGGCGGCATAGCGAATCGTGACCATGTGATCGACGAAAACGCGACTGAAGCCCGGGCTCAAGAGGGGTCGCGCGCGCTCGCCGGGCGGGGTCGGCGCGGGGTGTCGCCATATCTCGAACGTGAGGTCAGCGTCGTGCGGCGGCGTCGCCGACCTGGTCGGCGCGGCGCGCGCTGCCGTGAGCGCATCGTTCATGCGTCTTCTTCCCGCTCCACCCTAATTAGCATGGTGCCCTCGGCCACCTGCCCGCCGGCTTGCGCCGACAACTCCGCCACTACGCCATTGAAAGGCGCGAGCAGGCTGTGCTCCATCTTCATGGCCTCCAATGTCACGAGCTTTTGCCCGGAAGCCACACGGTCGCCTGCGGCCACGTCCACGGCGATGACGCGGCCCGGCATGGGCGACAGGATCGCGCCATCGGCGGCTCCGCCCGCTATCGTGCCAGACGCGCGCCAAGGCATCACTTCCCAGGTCTGCCCGCCCTCCATAATGAGCAGGCTGTCTAACGCCTCGGTGCCGACTGCCTCGGCGCCGTCGAAATCCACTGCGACGCGCTCGCCGCCGACGGATAACCAGCTGGCTAGGCAGGGCGCGGCGTTAAGACGGAAGCCGGCGATGGGTCCCGGCCGCGCGAGCGCGGCCGCCGCCTGGACTAATGTCTCGTCGCGCGGCAGGGCGGGCGGCATGAGGACGTCGCCCTCGCGCGCGATCAGGCCAGTGTCGAGTTTGGCGGCGACGAAAACAGGGTGGTCCAGCGTTTTCACCAGGAAGCCGGCGTTGGTGTGCAGCGGCCAGACCACCGCGCCGTCCAGCGCGTCCACCAAAGCATCGCGCGCTTTCTCTCGCGTCTCACCGTGCGCGATTACTTTGGCGATCATCGGATCGTAGAAGGACGTGATCTCCGCGCCCTGAACAACACCCGTGTCGACCCGCACCGCCTTCCCCAGGTCGAACGCGTCCAGCCGGCCGATCGACGGCAGGAACCCTTTGGCCGGATCCTCCGCATACAGCCGAGCCTCCATCGCCCAGCCGTTCATCGCCAGCTCCTCCTGCCGCT